>NZ_JBICWF010000032.1:0-1417 GCF_043199595.1 Streptomyces sp. NPDC048584 | reverse complement strand
AGCGAGGAATACCTCGACAGCGAGAAATACCAGCTCCGCACCCGCGACTGGGAAACCGCCGAACGCCAGGGCACCACCATCGGCCCCCTCATCACTAAGCTCAACACCATCCGCCGCGCCCATCCCGCGCTCCACCGGCTCAGGAACCTCCGCTTCCACCGGACGGACAACGACTCCGTCATCGCGTACAGCAAGCGCAGTGGCTCCGACGTCGTGCTCGTGGTCGCCAACCTCGACCCGCATCACCCCCAGCAGGCCACGGTCTCCCTCGACATGCCGCAACTCGGCCTGGACCGGCACGAGTCGGTACCGGTCCGGGACGAACTCACCGGCGAGACCTACCACTGGGGCAGCGACAACTACGTGCGCCTTGAGCCGGGGCGGGCTCCCGCGCACGTTCTGCACGTCCAGCGACCGCCCGCCGCACAGCGAAACGGAGGGCCAGGAACGCCATGACCGTGAACGAGCCAGTGCCGGACACCTTCGAGGACACCCCGGTCAGGGACCGGGACCCGGAGTGGTTCAAGCGTGCCGTCTTCTACGAGGTCCTGGTCCGCTCCTTCCAGGACAGCGACGGTGACGGCATCGGCGACCTGAAGGGTCTGACCGCCAAGCTGGACTATCTGCAGTGGCTGGGCGTCGACTGCCTGTGGCTGCCGCCCTTCTTCAAGTCCCCCCTGCGGGACGGCGGTTACGACGTCGCCGACTACACCGCCGTACTGCCGGAGTTCGGCGACCTCGCCGACTTCGTCGAGTTCGCGGACGCGGCGCACCAGCGCGGTATGCGCGTGATCATCGACTTCGTCATGAACCACACCAGCGATCAGCATCCGTGGTTCCAGGAGTCGAGGAAGGACCCCACCGGTCCCTATGGCGACTTCTACGTCTGGGCGGACGACGACCAGGGGTATCCGGACGCGCGGATCATCTTCGTCGACACCGAGGCCTCCAACTGGACGTACGACCCGGTGCGGGGGGAGTACTACTTCCACCGCTTCTTCTCCCATCAGCCGGACCTCAACTACGAGAACCCGCGCGTGCAGGAGGAGATCCTGGCGGCCCTGCGTTTCTGGCTGGACCTGGGCATCGACGGCTTCCGCCTGGACGCGGTGCCGTACCTCTACGCGCAGGAGGGCACCAACTGCGAGAACCTGCCCGCCTCGCACGCCTTCCTGAAGCGGGTGCGCAAGGAGATCGACACCCAGTACCCGGACACGGTGCTGCTCGCGGAGGCCAATCAGTGGCCGGAGGACGTGGTCGACTACTTCGGCGACTACGCGGCCGGCGGCGACGAGTGCCACATGGCGTTCCACTTCCCGGTGATGCCGCGCATCTTCATGGCCGTACGGCGTGAATCGCGCCACCCCGTCTCCGAGATCCTCGCCAAGACCCCGGCCATCCCGTCCGGCTGCCAGTG
>NZ_JBICWF010000031.1:0-1453 GCF_043199595.1 Streptomyces sp. NPDC048584 | reverse complement strand
AGCGAGGAATACCTCGACAGCGAGAAATACCAGCTCCGCACCCGCGACTGGGAAACCGCCGAACGCCAGGGCACCACCATCGGCCCCCTCATCACCAAGCTCAACACCATCCGCCGCGAGAACCCGGCCCTGCGGCAACTGCGCGACATCCACTTCCACCACGCGGACAAAGAGGAGGTCATCGCCTACTCGAAGCGGCACGGTTCGAACACGGTTCTGGTGGTCGCCAACCTCGACCCCCACCACACCCAGGAAGCCACGGTCTCGTTGGACATGCCGCAACTCGGCCTGGAGCGGCACGAGTCGGTACCGGTGCGCGACGAGCTCACCGGCGAGACCTACCACTGGGGCAGTGCCAACTATGTGCGCCTGGAGCCGGGGGGAGCGCATGTGCTCGTCGTCGGCCGGACATCCGGGAGTGATCTCCCGGGTGGGCACAGCCGTGCTCCGCGACCGTCCAGCCCGTCGATCGGAGGGTCACCCACCACATGATCGTCAACGAACCCGTCCCGGACACCTTCGAGGACACTCCCGCCAAGGACCGGGACCCGGACTGGTTCAAACGAGCCGTCTTCTACGAGGTCCTGGTCCGCTCCTTCCAGGACAGCGACGGTGACGGCATCGGCGACCTGAAGGGTCTGACCGCCAAGCTGGACTATCTGCAGTGGCTGGGCGTCGACTGCCTGTGGCTGCCGCCCTTCTTCAAGTCCCCCCTGCGGGACGGCGGTTACGACGTCGCCGACTACACCGCCGTACTGCCGGAGTTCGGCGACCTCGCCGACTTCGTGGACTTCGTCGACTCCGCCCACCAGCGCGGTATGCGCGTGATCATCGACTTCGTCATGAACCACACCAGCGATCAGCATCCGTGGTTCCAGGAGTCGAGGAAGGACCCCGACGGACCGTACGGCGACTACTACGTCTGGGCCGACGACGACAAGCAGTTCCAGGACGCGCGGATCATCTTCGTCGACACCGAGGCCTCCAACTGGACGTACGACCCCGTACGCAAGCAGTACTACTGGCACCGCTTCTTCTCGCACCAGCCGGATCTGAACTACGAGAACCCGGCGGTCCAGGAGGAGATGATCTCCGCGCTGAAGTTCTGGCTGGACCTGGGCATCGACGGGTTCCGGCTGGACGCGGTGCCGTATCTGTACCAGCAGGAGGGCACGAACTGCGAGAACCTCCCGGAGACCCACGCCTTCCTGAAGCGGGTGCGCAAGGAGATCGACACCCAGTACCCGGACACGGTGGTACTGGCGGAGGCCAATCAGTGGCCGGAGGACGTGGTCGACTACTTCGGCGACTACGCGGCCGGCGGCGACGAGTGCCACATGGCGTTCCACTTCCCCGTCATGCCGCGCATCTTCATGGCCGTACGGCGTGAATCGCGCCACCCCGTCTCCGAGATCCTCGCCAAGACCCCGGCCATCCCGTCCGGCTGCCAGTG
>NZ_JBICWF010000030.1:3849-5006 GCF_043199595.1 Streptomyces sp. NPDC048584 | reverse complement strand
AATGTAACCGGGCGTTTCCCCTACGCTATGACCACCGAAACACTATGAAACAATCAACCGCACCACACCGTGACCAGGCATGGGGTTGTTCGTGGTTTCAGAACCAACACAGTGGACGCGAGCAACTGAGGACAAGCCCTCGGCCTATTAGTACCGGTCAACTCCACACGTTACCGTGCTTCCATATCCGGCCTATCAACCCAGTCGTCTACTGGGAGCCTTACCCTCTCTAGGAGGTGGGAGTCCTCATCTCGAAGCAGGCTTCCCGCTTAGATGCTTTCAGCGGTTATCCCTCCCGAACGTAGCCAACCAGCCATGCCCTTGGCAGAACAACTGGCACACCAGAGGTTCGTCCGTCCCGGTCCTCTCGTACTAGGGACAGCCCTTCTCAAGACTCCTACGCGCACAGCGGATAGGGACCGAACTGTCTCACGACGTTCTAAACCCAGCTCGCGTACCGCTTTAATGGGCGAACAGCCCAACCCTTGGGACCGACTCCAGCCCCAGGATGCGACGAGCCGACATCGAGGTGCCAAACCATCCCGTCGATATGGACTCTTGGGGAAGATCAGCCTGTTATCCCCGGGGTACCTTTTATCCGTTGAGCGACGGCGCTTCCACAAGCCACCGCCGGATCACTAGTCCCGACTTTCGTCCCTGCTCGACCCGTCGGTCTCACAGTCAAGCTCCCTTGTGCACTTACACTCAACACCTGATTGCCAACCAGGCTGAGGGAACCTTTGGGCGCCTCCGTTACTCTTTAGGAGGCAACCGCCCCAGTTAAACTACCCATCAGACACTGTCCCTGATCCGGATCACGGACCCAGGTTAGACATCCAGCACGACCAGACTGGTATTTCAACG
Organism: Streptomyces sp. NPDC048584; assembly: GCF_043199595.1. Lineage (NCBI taxonomy): Bacteria > Bacillati > Actinomycetota > Actinomycetes > Kitasatosporales > Streptomycetaceae > Streptomyces > Streptomyces sp. NPDC048584. Next base: position 4,142 of record NZ_JBICWF010000030.1, on the reverse strand, counting down.
ACGACTCCCACCGAACTGGCGTCCGATGCTCAAAGTCTCCCAGCTATCCTACACAAGCCGAACCGAACACCAATATCAAACTGTAGTAAAGGTCCCGGGGTCTTTCCGTCCTGCTGCGCGAAACGAGCATCTTTACTCGTAGTGCAATTTCACCGGGCCTATGGTTGAGACAGTCGAGAAGTCGTTACGCCATTCGTGCAGGTCGGAACTTACCCGACAAGGAATTTCGCTACCTTAGGATGGTTATAGTTACCACCGCCGTTTACTGGCGCTTAAGTTCTCAGCTTCGCCCC
>NZ_JBICWF010000030.1:2189-3752 GCF_043199595.1 Streptomyces sp. NPDC048584 | reverse complement strand
GTGCAGGTCGGAACTTACCCGACAAGGAATTTCGCTACCTTAGGATGGTTATAGTTACCACCGCCGTTTACTGGCGCTTAAGTTCTCAGCTTCGCCCCACCGAAATGGAGCTAACCGGTCCCCTTAACGTTCCAGCACCGGGCAGGCGTCAGTCCGTATACATCGCCTTACGGCTTCGCACGGACCTGTGTTTTTAGTAAACAGTCGCTTCTCGCTGGTCTCTGCGGCCACCCCCAGCTCAAGGAGTAAATCCTCTCACCAGTGATGGCCCCCCTTCTCCCGAAGTTACGGGGGCATTTTGCCGAGTTCCTTAACCATAGTTCACCCGAACGCCTCGGTATTCTCTACCTGACCACCTGAGTCGGTTTAGGGTACGGGCCGCCATGAAACTCGCTAGAGGCTTTTCTCGACAGCATAGGATCATCCACTTCACCACAATCGGCTCGGCATCAGGTCTCAGACTATGTGCCAGGCGGATTTACCTACCTGACGTCCTACACCCTTACCCCGGGACAACCACCGCCCGGGATGGACTACCTTCCTGCGTCACCCCATCACTCACCTACTACCAGCTCGGGTCACCGGCTCCACCACTCCGACCTCGTCCGAAGACTCAGCCGGCGGCTTCACGGGCTTAGCATCACTGGATTCAATGTTTGACGCTTCACAGCGGGTACCGGAATATCAACCGGTTATCCATCGACTACGCCTGTCGGCCTCGCCTTAGGTCCCGACTTACCCTGGGCAGATCAGCTTGACCCAGGAACCCTTAGTCAATCGGCGCACACGTTTCTCACGTGTGAATCGCTACTCATGCCTGCATTCTCACTCGTGAACCGTCCACAACTCGCTTCCGCGGCTGCTTCACCCGGCACACGACGCTCCCCTACCCATCCACACAGGCGTTGGCCCTATTGTGTGAATGACACGACTTCGGCGGTACGCTTGAGCCCCGCTACATTGTCGGCGCGGAATCACTAGACCAGTGAGCTATTACGCACTCTTTCAAGGGTGGCTGCTTCTAAGCCAACCTCCTGGTTGTCTGTGCGACTCCACATCCTTTCCCACTTAGCGTACGCTTAGGGGCCTTAGTCGATGCTCTGGGCTGTTTCCCTCTCGACCATGGAGCTTATCCCCCACAGTCTCACTGCCGCGCTCTCACTTACCGGCATTCGGAGTTTGGCTAAGGTCAGTAACCCGGTAGGGCCCATCGCCTATCCAGTGCTCTACCTCCGGCAAGAAACACACGACGCTGCACCTAAATGCATTTCGGGGAGAACCAGCTATCACGGAGTTTGATTGGCCTTTCACCCCTAACCACAGGTCATCCCCCAGGTTTTCAACCCTGGTGGGTTCGGTCCTCCACGAAGTCTTACCTCCGCTTCAACCTGCCCATGGCTAGATCACTCCGCTTCGGGTCTTGAGCATGCTACTGAAACGCCCTGTTCGGACTCGCTTTCGCTACGGCTTCCCCACCCGGGTTAACCTCGCAACACACCGCAAACTCGCAGGCTCATTCTTCAAAAGGCACGCAGTCACGAGACACCAAGCAAGCTTGATGCC
>NZ_JBICWF010000029.1:0-7044 GCF_043199595.1 Streptomyces sp. NPDC048584 | reverse complement strand
TTTTGGCACGCTGTTGAGTTCTCAAGGAACGGACGCTTCCTTTGTACTCACCCTCTCGGGCTTTCCTCCGGGCGCTTCCCTTCGGTCTTGCGTTTTCGACTCTATCAGATCCTTTCGGGCCTGATTCCCAGTCGGTGGGTTTTGCCGTCGAGCCGTTGGCTTTCGCTTGTCGGCCTTTCGACATTCACTACGTTAACCGATTCCCCCGCTCGATTCATAATCGGGCTTCGCGGTTCAGAATTCAGGCATGCGGACATGACGAATTCGACCCCGCTGAGGGGTGGATCGTAGGTAGTGGGTGGCCGCTCCCGGCTGCAGGCTATCGCCGTACCCGGTTCAAGCGGCTCGGGCCACATTACGCATGTTCCAAGAACGAGTCAACTTCGGCGGCGCCGTGGCGCATGGGCCCGGTACGGGCTCACCGTCGGGTCGTCGGTGACCCAGTAGCGCCAGGGGTGGACGGCTCCCTCGCCGGAGACACCGGTGCGCGGGCCGCTGCTCACCTGGCCGGAGGGCACCGAGGTGCCGGTGAGGACCCGTATCGGGGTGTCGGTGGTGGCGCAGGCGTCCGTGCCGTTGAACGCACGGTCGACGCCGAGTGCCGTGGCCAGACGGGCCGGCCCCTTGGCGAGCTCCTTGTCGTTGCGGGCCGACAGTCGGCGGGTGCGGGCCAGTTCGGCGCCCTCGGTGATCTCGCCGGCCCGGAGCAGTACACCGCTCGCCCTGCCTTCGGGGCCGCAGACGAGGTTCATGCAGAACCACATGCCATAGGTGAAGTAGACGTACACATGTCCGGGCTCACCGAACATCACCTCATTGCGGGCGGTACGACCGCGATAGGCGTGGGAGCCGGGATCGTTCTCACCGTCGTACGCCTCCACCTCGGTCAGGCGGAGGGCGATCGGACCGTCCGGGGTGTCGCGGACCACGATCCGGCCGAGGAGGTCGGGGGCGACCTCGAGGACGGGGCGGTCGAAGAACTTCCTCGGCAGGGGCGTACGGTCGGGGGTCGCGATCATGACGTCCGAGGGTACTGGAGACGGTCGGTGCCACGGGGTGGTCAGCGGGCTCCGCGGTTGCCAGGGTGTGGACGCGGAACCGGCCACGGCCGGATCGCGTTGTTAGGGATCAGCGTCCATACGTACGACTCGGCATGGACGACTCGACGCGGGACGACGGATCAGGTGTGGCCCACGGGGGTCCCCTGGAGAGGGAGAGACATGGCGTTCAAGAAGCTGCTGGCGAGTCTGGGTGCCGGCGGGGCCTCGGTGGAGACGGTGCTGCACGAGGTCAACGTCGTTCCGGGCGGTGTCGTCCAGGGCGAGGTGCGGATCCAGGGCGGATCGGTGAACCAGCAGATCGAGGGACTCTCGGTCGGGCTGCAGGCCAAGGTCGAGGTGGAGAGCGGCGACCAGGAGTACAAGCAGGACATCGAGTTCACGAAGTCGAGCCTGGGCGGCGCCTTCGAACTGCAGGCCGGTGCGGTGCACGCGGTGCCGTTCGGGCTGGAGATCCCGTGGGAGACGCCGATCACGATGATCGACGGGCAGGCGCTGCGCGGGATGAACATCGGGGTGAGCACCGAGCTGGCGATCGCGCGTGCGGTGGACTCCAGTGACCTGGACCCGGTCAACGTGCACCCGCTCCCGGCGCAGAAGGCGATCCTGGACGCGTTCATCCAGCTGGGCTTCCGCTTCAAGAACGCGGACATGGAGCGCGGTCACATCCGGGGCACCCGGCAGAAGCTGCCGTTCTACCAGGAGATCGAGTTCTTCCCGCCGCAGCAGTACCGGGGGCTGCACCAGGTCGAGCTGAGTTTCGTGGCCGACGAGCAGGCCATGGACGTCATCCTGGAGATGGACAAGAAGCCGGGTCTGTTCAGCGAGGGCAGCGACACGTTCCGCTCCTTCAAGGTGGGGCTGCACGACTACCAGGGCACCGACTGGACGGCGTATCTCAACCAGTGGCTGTCGGAGGTCGGCAGCAAGCGAAACTGGTTCTAGGCTCGGTTCCCACTGAACGCGATCGATCAGGAGGTACCGAGGTGACCGAGCTCAAGCGGCGGCCGCTCCCCCACGACTTCCATCCGCCCGTGCCGTCGTTCACGGTGTCGAGCGAGGATGTGCAGGACGGGGCGGCGCTCAAGGACGCTCAGGTCCACGCGGCCGGCAACACCTCGCCGCAGCTGCGGTGGGAGGGTTTCCCTGCGGAGACCAAGAGCTTCGCCGTGACCTGCTACGACCCCGACGCTCCCACGGGCAGTGGGTTCTGGCACTGGGTGGTGTTCGACATCCCGGCCTCGGTGACCGAGCTGCCGGTCGGCGCGGGCGGCGGCACGTTCGAGGGGCTTCCCCAGGGCGCCGTCCACGCGCGCAACGACTACGGCAGCAGGGACTTCGGCGGCGCCGCGCCGCCGCCCGGCGACGGGCCGCACCGGTATGTGTTCACGGTGTACGCCGTGGACCAGGAGAAGCTCGGCCCGGACGCGGACGCGTCCCCTGCCGTGGTGGGCTTCAATCTGCGGTTCCACACCCTGGCTCGCGCCCATCTGATCGGTGAGTACGAGGTGCCCGGGGAGTCCTGAGAGGGTCCAAGCGCTCCCCCGGGCGTTCATGGAACGTTTGCCCGCCCCTGGTCTTGGAATTGATCAGGGGCGGGCATTTTTGTTGCCGGGGGTGGCGGGGTCATCTCCCGTAGGAGCAGCGGATATTGCGTTGTCCATCTCGGCGTGCCCGGCCAGAGTTGATCCCAGCCCGCCGAGGGGTGGGCCGGTGCACACGGGAGGTGGGCTGGTATGCGGGACACGCTGGTGCTGAACGCGAGCTTCGAGCCGTTGTCGACGGTGACGCTGAACCGAGCCGTCGTTCTGGTGCTTCAGGACAAGGCCGTCGTCGAGCAGGCCCACCCCGAACTGCGGATGCGTGGAGCCGCGGTCGACATACCGGCGCCCCGGGTGATCAGGCTCTGCCACTACGTGCGGGTGCCGTTCCGAAGACAAGCGCCGTGGTCGCGGCGGGGTGTGCTGGTGCGGGACCGGCACCGGTGCGCGTACTGCGGACGGCGGGCGACGACCGTGGACCACGTGGTGCCGCGGTCGCACGGCGGACAGGACACGTGGCTGAACACGGTGGCCTCGTGCGCGGAGGACAATCACCGGAAGGCGAATCGGACGCCTGAGCAGGCGGATATGCCGCTGTTGCGGCGGCCGTTCGAGCCTACGCCGGCTGACGCGATGCTTTTGGCGCTGGGGGCCGAGGATTTCGAGGCGTTGCCTGAGTGGTTGACGCTGGATGCGGCGTAGGCGGCTTCGCCGTGGGGGTGCGGGTCGCTGCGCGGCTGCGGGTGCGTTGTCACTTGTCGCGCAGTTCCCCGCGCCCCTGAAGGGGATGCGGGGAACGTGCGTTGACCGGGGACCCTGGTTGGGTTCCTAGTCGATCGAGGGCTTTTCCCGGCGTTCCTGGGCGGGGACGTTGGCGGTCGGGGTGTTGCCGCCGGCCATGGCTCCGAAGTTGCCCATGGCGCCGGAGAGGCCCTTGAGGGCGTCGCCGATCTCGCTGGGGACGATCCAGAGCTTGTTGGCGTCGCCCTCGGCGATCTTCGGGAGCATCTGGAGGTACTGGTAGGAGAGGAGCTTCTGGTCCGGGTCTCCGGCGTGGATGGCCTCGAAGACCGTACGGACCGCCTGGGCCTCGCCCTCGGCGCGCAGGGCCGCCGCCTTGGCCTCGCCCTCGGCGCGCAGGATCTGGGACTGCTTCTCGCCCTCGGCGCGCAGGATCTCGGACTGCCGGACACCTTCGGCCTGGAGGATCGCGGCGCGCTTGTCGCGGTCGGCGCGCATCTGCTTCTCCATCGAGTCCTGGATGGAGGTGGGCGGCTCGATGGCCTTGAGTTCGACGCGGTTGACGCGGATGCCCCACTTGCCGGTGGCCTCGTCGAGGACGCCGCGCAGGGCCGCGTTGATCTCCTCGCGGGAGGTGAGGGTGCGCTCCAGGTCCATGCCGCCGATGATGTTGCGCAGCGTGGTGACGGTGAGCTGTTCGATGGCCTGGATGTAGCTGGCGACCTCGTAGGTGGCGGCGCGGGCGTCGGTCACCTGGTAGTAGATGACGGTGTCGATGTTGACGACCAGGTTGTCCTGGGTGATCACCGGCTGCGGCGGGAACGGGACGACCTGTTCGCGCAGGTCGATGCGGTTGCGGATGGTGTCGATGAACGGGACGACGATGTTGAGGCCCGCGTTGAGTGTCCGTGTGTAGCGGCCGAAGCGCTCGACGATGGCGGCGCTTGCCTGTGGGATGACTTGGATCGTCTTGATCAGGGCGATGAAGACCAACACCACCAGGATGATCAGGACGATGATGATCGGTTCCATCGTCGGTTCCCCGAACCCTTCTTAGCCTCGGCGCCTACGGCAGATCGTGTGCCTGTGGAAGATCTCGCGGTTGAAGATCTTGCTGGTCGAGTCTGTCAGACCATCGGTACAACTGGGAGGTTGTTCGCCCCAGTTGTGTCGTGCCGGATCACATGACGATCGCCGTGGCGCCCTCGATGTCCACGACGTCCACTTCCTGGCCTGCCTCATAGGCGTTGCCCGCGTCGAGGGCGCGTGCCGACCAGACCTCGCCGGCCAGCTTGATCCGGCCGCCGGAGCCGTCGACGCGCTCCAGGACGACGGCCTGTTTTCCTTTCAGGGCGTCCACTCCGGTGGCGAGTTGGGGCCGCGCGGCGCGGTGTCTGTTCGCGATGGGCCGTACGACGGCGATGAGCGCGGTCGATACGACGGCGAAGACCACGACCTGGGCGACGGCGCCGCCGCCGAAGATGCCGGAGACCACTGCCGCGGCGACGGCGCCCACCGCGAGCATGCCGAGTTCGGGCATCGCGGTGATCACGAGCCCGATGCCGAGTACCGCCGCGCCGATCAGCCACCACAGCCATGCGTCGATGTCCACCCGGCCATGGTAGGACCGCGCACCCGGTCGCCGACAGGGCGCCGATCAGTTTCAACGCGCCTTGTGGCTCCGGGGCTTGGGTGCGGGGTGCCGGGAGGGGCTCAGGAGATGGGAAGACCCTGGGCGGTGAAGCGGTCGCCGACCTGCTCGACGACGAGCGGGAGGCCGAAGCAGAGGGAGAGGTTGCGGGAGGTGAGTTCGAGTTCCAGCGGTCCGGCGGCGAGGACCTTGCCCTGGCGGATCATCAGGACGTGGGTGAAGCCCGGGGCGATCTCCTCGACATGGTGCGTGACCATGATCATGGAGGGGGCGATGGGGTCGCGGGCGAGCCGGCCGAGACGGCGTACCAGGTCCTCCCGGCCGCCGAGGTCGAGGCCGGCTGCGGGCTCGTCGAGAAGCAGCAGCTCGGGGTCGGTCATCAGGGCGCGGGCGATGAGGGTGCGCTTGCGCTCTCCCTCGGAGAGGGTGCCGAACCTGCGCTCGAGGTAGTCGGACATGCCGAGGCGGTCGAGGAAGGCGCGGGCGCGCTGCTCGTCGATGTCCTCGTACTCCTCCTGCCAGCCGGCGGTCATGCCGTAGGCGGCGGTGAGCACGGTCTGCAGGACGGTCTGCTTCTTGGGGAGCTTGTCGGCCATGGCGATGCCGGCCACGCCGATGCGGGGGCGCAGCTCGAAGACGTCGGTGCCGGCGGTGCCGAGGGTCTCTCCGAGGATGCTGACGGTGCCCTTGCTCGGGTAGACGTAGCTGGAGGCAATGTTGAGGAGGGTGGTCTTGCCGGCGCCGTTGGGGCCGAGGATGACCCAGCGCTCGCCCTCCTTCACCGACCAGGAGACCTGGTCCACCAGAGCCCGGCCCTCACGGACCACGGATACGTCCTGAAGCTCCAGAACATCGCTCATGAGCGCGTTGTCTCCCCTTGCAGTGTGGCCGGTCTCGGCTGTCGCGTACGCCTGTGCGTCGGTCCGCCGCACCCGTGGGCGCAGCCCATCATGAAATCTACGCCACTGGTCGTCCCGGACATTCCTCCGGTCCGCTTCTTGGGGTCTGTCTAGGGTGGGGACATGCTCTCGGAACCTCGCTCTGGACGCCTTGCCGCTTGGGGAAACGCCCTTCTTGCCGGACTTGTCTCGCCGGATGACGCCGTGCTCGCGATCGTCGGGGAGGACGCGGTGCACCGGGTGGAGGGGTTGCCGGGTGAGCCGGCGCCGGTGGGGCTCACGCTGGCGCTCGGACGCTTGCGGGCGCTGGGGGTGAGCGGGCTGCGGCTGGCGTTGCCGGCGCCGGGGCATCCGCTGGGGCTGAGCGGGCCGCCGGAGTTCAACGCGCGGGCGCTGGAGGCGGAGGAGGCGGTGGTGTGTTCCGGGGCCGCGTGGGGGCTGGTGCCGGAGGTGTCCGAGGCCGGGCCCTCGGGTGATGTGCGTGTGGAGGTGGTCTGGCACTGTTTGCCGGTGCGGTCGGCGCCGCCGGCGGATGTGCCGTCGCTCGGGGAGGCGGAGCGGGAGCTGGCGGAGGCGCTGCGGGACGCGACGGAGGTGTTGACGCGGCTGGATGTGGCCGGGTCGGGGCCGGTGGCGGAGTCGGCGATCGACGCGTATCGGGCGCGGGCGTCCGCCTCGCGGGGGCGGGGGGTGTTGGCTCCGGGGTATCCGGCTCGGGCGGTGCGGGTGCTGGAGCTTGCTCAGCGGGTGGGGGCGCTGGTGTCGCTGGCGGGGGGTGTGGGGCACGGGGGTGCGGTGAGTGCGTCGGAGATGTCCGCGCGGGCTGCGGCGTTGCGGCCGGTGGAGCGGACGGGGCGGCGGGCGCAGGTGGCCGCGTACAACTCCGTTGTGGAGGAGCGGGGGGTGGGGTGAGCCGGCCCTCCGGGGCGGGCGGGGGTGTGCGGTGCCGCACACCTCGCGTAGCCGCTCGCGCGCAGGCGCGCCCCACTCCGCCCCTCCGCGCGCAGGGCACGCCACACTCCGCCCCTCCGCGCGCAGGGCACGCCACACTCCGCCGATCCGCGGGCAGGCGTGCCGCAGGGCGGCACGGGTGGGCGCGACGGCACCCCGCCTGCGCCGGGCCGCGCGACGTCCCCCCGCTCAGCCGTCACCCC
>NZ_JBICWF010000028.1:0-7564 GCF_043199595.1 Streptomyces sp. NPDC048584 | reverse complement strand
CTCAATATCGTCCAATAGCATGAATAAACTCACAAAGTAACAGGCTTACCCACGCAGTGAAAGAACCGGCTTGTCAATAAAGGTAAATCCTGATGTCGCGCTGGCTTTAGCGCTACAATCAGCGCATCGACAAGGCGGGATAAACGAGATGCATAAAGAAATCAGCGGCGTCATTTTGGCCGGCGGACGGGCCACGCGCATGGGCGGTGAAGACAAAGGCCTAGTGTCGATTGGCGGGATCGCACTCTATCAACACGTATTGGCTCGGTTACGCCCGCAGGTGGCCTCCGTCGCCATCAGCGCCAATCGCAATCAGGCACGTTACCAGGCGAGCGGTTTGCCGGTGATTGGCGATCTGACGCCCGACTTCGCCGGACCGTTGGCCGGGATGCTCGCCGGGCTCACACAGGCTCACAGCGAATGGGTGGTCTTTGTCCCCTGTGATGTCCCCGACTTTCCCGCCGACTTAGTCGCACAACTCTGGCGGCAAAAAGGCGCGGCGCAGGCGGCCTTTGCCAGCGATGGTGAACGAGATCACCCTACGCTGGCGTTATTGCATAGCCAAATAGCACCGCAGCTGGCTGACTATCTGGCCCGAGGTGAACGCAAGCTGATGCTGTTCCTGCATCAAATTGGGGCACAACGCGTGGCGTTCTGCGGACAACAAGCGGCATTTCATAACCTGAATACGCCGGAAGACTGCCGGAATTGGCAGCAAGCACGAGAGCTAAAGTAATGAATCGTTCATTGCCCCCTTTGCTGGCCATCGGTGCCTATAGCGGAACGGGAAAAACCACCTTGCTCAAACAGCTGATCCCGCTGCTGAAACAGCGCCAGGTGCGGGTTGGGCTGATAAAGCATACGCACCACGATATGGATGTGGATACACCGGGTAAAGACAGCTATGAGCTGCGCAAAGCGGGTGCCGACCAAACGTTGGTCGCCAGCGATCGCCGCTGGGCATTGATGACCGAAACGCCGGAGCAACAACCTTTGGATCTACGCTACCTGGCAGAGCGTTTTGATGCCGATAAGGTCGACTTGATTCTGGTGGAAGGGTTCAAACATGAGCCGGTCAGCAAGATCCTGCTTTATCGGGCCGAGATCGGTAGGCCGCTAGAAGACATGCTGGATCAGTTTGTCGTGGCGGTAGCCAGCGACCGACCGCTATCCATCACGGCTAAGCCGTTGGATCTCAATCAGCCGGAAAGCATCGCCGATTTTATTGTCGAGTGGTTGAAAGGCGCAGCGTAGCTGCGCTTTTTTACGTTTTACGCATAGCAAAAAGCCCTGAACGTCAGTTCAGGGCTTTCGGCTTTATTTGATGCCTGGCAGTGTCCTACTCTCGCATGGGGAGACCCCACACTACCATCGGCGCTACGGCGTTTCACTTCTGAGTTCGGCATGGGGTCAGGTGGGACCACCGCGCTATTGCCGCCAGGCAAATTCTGTTTCATTCCAACCGCCTCACTCCCGTGAAGCCATCAGAACCAATCTCGGAACGTCGCTGAAAATCTCTCTAAAAACACCTTCGGTGTTGTAAGGTTAAGCCTCACGGATCATTAGTACTGGTTAGCTCAATGCATCGCTGCACTTACACACCCAGCCTATCAACGTCTTAGTCCTAAACGTTCCTTCAGGGACCTTAAAGGCCCAGGGAAGACTCATCTTGAGGCAAGTTTCGCGCTTAGATGCTTTCAGCGCTTATCTTTTCCGCACTTAGCTACCGGGCAATGCCATTGGCATGACAACCCGAACACCAGTGGTGCGTTCACTCCGGTCCTCTCGTACTAGGAGCAACCCCTCTCAATCTTCCAACGCCCACGGCAGATAGGGACCGAACTGTCTCACGACGTTCTAAACCCAGCTCGCGTACCACTTTAAATGGCGAACAGCCATACCCTTGGGACCTACTTCAGCCCCAGGATGTGATGAGCCGACATCGAGGTGCCAAACACCGCCGTCGATATGAACTCTTGGGCGGTATCAGCCTGTTATCCCCGGAGTACCTTTTATCCGTTGAGCGATGGCCCTTCCATTCAGAACCACCGGATCACTAAGACCTACTTTCGTACCTGCTCGAGCCGTCACTCTCGCAGTCAAGCTAGCTTATGCCTTTGCACTAACCTCACGATGTCCGACCGTGATTAGCTAACCTTCGTGCTCCTCCGTTACTCTTTGGGAGGAGACCGCCCCAGTCAAACTACCCACCAGACACTGTCCTCACCCCAGATTATGGGGCCGAGTTAGAACATCAAACATTAAAGGGTGGTATTTCAAGGATGGCTCCACGCAGACTGGCGTCCACGCTTCAAAGCCTCCCACCTATCCTACACATCAAGGCTCAATGTTCAGTGTCAAGCTATAGTAAAGGTTCACGGGGTCTTTCCGTCTTGCCGCGGGTACACTGCATCTTCACAGCGAGTTCAATTTCACTGAGTCTCGGGTGGAGACAGCCTGGCCATCATTACGCCATTCGTGCAGGTCGGAACTTACCCGACAAGGAATTTCGCTACCTTAGGACCGTTATAGTTACGGCCGCCGTTTACTGGGGCTTCGATCAAGAGCTTCGCCTTGCGGCTGACCCCATCAATTAACCTTCCAGCACCGGGCAGGCGTCACACCGTATACGTCCACTTTCGTGTTTGCACAGTGCTGTGTTTTTATTAAACAGTTGCAGCCAGCTGGTATCTTCGACTGGCTTCAGCTCCATCCGCAAGGGACTTCACCTACATGCCAGCGTGCCTTCTCCCGAAGTTACGGCACCATTTTGCCTAGTTCCTTCACCCGAGTTCTCTCAAGCGCCTTGGTATTCTCTACCTGACCACCTGTGTCGGTTTGGGGTACGATTTAATGTTACCTGATGCTTAGAGGATTTTCCTGGAAGCAGGGCATCAACTACTTCTGCACCGTAGTGCATCGTCATCACGCCTCAGGGTTAGTATGCAACCGGATTTACCAGGTCACACCCCCTACACGCTTAAACCGGGACAACCGTCGCCCGGCTAGCCTAGCCTTCTCCGTCCCCCCTTCGCAGTAACACCAAGTACAGGAATATTAACCTGTTTCCCATCGACTACGCTTTTCAGCCTCGCCTTAGGGGTCGACTCACCCTGCCCCGATTAACGTTGGACAGGAACCCTTGGTCTTCCGGCGAGCGGGCTTTTCACCCGCTTTATCGTTACTTATGTCAGCATTCGCACTTCTGATACCTCCAGCAACCCTCACAGGCCACCTTCAACGGCTTACAGAACGCTCCCCTACCCAACAACGCCTAAGCGTCGCTGCCGCAGCTTCGGTGCATGGTTTAGCCCCGTTACATCTTCCGCGCAGGCCGACTCGACCAGTGAGCTATTACGCTTTCTTTAAATGATGGCTGCTTCTAAGCCAACATCCTGGCTGTCTATGCCTTCCCACATCGTTTCCCACTTAACCATGACTTTGGGACCTTAGCTGGCGGTCTGGGTTGTTTCCCTCTTCACGACGGACGTTAGCACCCGCCGTGTGTCTCCCGTGATAACATTCTTCGGTATTCGGAGTTTGCATCGGTTTGGTAAGCCGGGATGGCCCCCTAGCCGAAACAGTGCTCTACCCCCGAAGATGAGTTCACGAGGCGCTACCTAAATAGCTTTCGGGGAGAACCAGCTATCTCCCGGTTTGATTGGCCTTTCACCCCCAGCCACAAGTCATCCGCTAATTTTTCAACATTAGTCGGTTCGGTCCTCCAGTTAGTGTTACCCAACCTTCAACCTGCCCATGGCTAGATCACCGGGTTTCGGGTCTATACCTTGCAACTAATCGCCCAGTTAAGACTCGGTTTCCCTACGGCTCCCCTATACGGTTAACCTTGCTACAAAATATAAGTCGCTGACCCATTATACAAAAGGTACGCAGTCACACCACGAAGGTGCTCCCACTGCTTGTACGTACACGGTTTCAGGTTCTATTTCACTCCCCTCGCCGGGGTTCTTTTCGCCTTTCCCTCACGGTACTGGTTCACTATCGGTCAGTCAGGAGTATTTAGCCTTGGAGGATGGTCCCCCCATATTCAGACAGGATGTCACGTGTCCCGCCCTACTCATCGAACTCACGACCTGTGCATTTTAGTGTACGGGGCTATCACCCTTTACTGCGCGACTTTCCAGACGCTTCCACTAACACACAAGCCGATTCAGGTTCTGGGCTCCTCCCCGTTCGCTCGCCGCTACTGGGGGAATCTCGGTTGATTTCTTTTCCTCGGGGTACTTAGATGTTTCAGTTCCCCCGGTTCGCCTCATGCCACTATGTATTCATGACATGATAGTGTGTCGAAACACACTGGGTTTCCCCATTCGGGTATCGCCGGTTATAACGGTTCATATCACCTTACCGACGCTTTTCGCAGATTAGCACGCCCTTCATCGCCTCTGACTGCCTAGGCATCCACCGTGTACGCTTAGTCACTTAACCTCACAACCCGAAGATGTTTCCATCGTTCGTGCTGCAAACATTTGAGAGACTCTATGACAGGTTACTCTTCATCCCAGTACATCTACGGAGGGATAAATTTCAGCCGTCATGTTTCAATTTTCAGCTTGTTCCAGATTGTTAAAGAGCAATATCTTAAACATGACTCGCAAGTCATCTTTAAGATTTTTTCGGTTATCGCTAACCGGTGATAATGTCTTTCACTCATTATCGGAATGGCGTCCCCAAGGGGATTCGAACCCCTGTTACAGCCGTGAAAGGGCAGTGTCCTAGGCCTCTAGACGATGGGGACACGAAATTGGCTTATCGAATCACCGATTCGATAATTTCGGGTAAAGGTGAGATTTTTCGTGAAAAATCGAGCGCCATTGTCGTTTGTCACTGCACTGGACAGTCACAAATCTCCCGGCACTTACCTATACCACAAGGTTTTGTTTGCTCATTACTTTTTCATCAGACAATCTGTGTGAGCACGCCACTCGAATCAATATCTTTAGGTAAGGAGGTGATCCAACCGCAGGTTCCCCTACGGTTACCTTGTTACGACTTCACCCCAGTCATGAATCACAAAGTGGTAAGCGCCCTCCCGAAGGTTAAGCTACCTACTTCTTTTGCAACCCACTCCCATGGTGTGACGGGCGGTGTGTACAAGGCCCGGGAACGTATTCACCGTAGCATTCTGATCTACGATTACTAGCGATTCCGACTTCATGGAGTCGAGTTGCAGACTCCAATCCGGACTACGACATACTTTATGAGGTCCGCTTGCTCTCGCGAGGTCGCTTCTCTTTGTATATGCCATTGTAGCACGTGTGTAGCCCTACTCGTAAGGGCCATGATGACTTGACGTCATCCCCACCTTCCTCCAGTTTATCACTGGCAGTCTCCTTTGAGTTCCCGGCCGAACCGCTGGCAACAAAGGATAAGGGTTGCGCTCGTTGCGGGACTTAACCCAACATTTCACAACACGAGCTGACGACAGCCATGCAGCACCTGTCTCAGAGTTCCCGAAGGCACCAAAGCATCTCTGCTAAGTTCTCTGGATGTCAAGAGTAGGTAAGGTTCTTCGCGTTGCATCGAATTAAACCACATGCTCCACCGCTTGTGCGGGCCCCCGTCAATTCATTTGAGTTTTAACCTTGCGGCCGTACTCCCCAGGCGGTCGATTTAACGCGTTAGCTCCGGAAGCCACGCCTCAAGGGCACAACCTCCAAATCGACATCGTTTACAGCGTGGACTACCAGGGTATCTAATCCTGTTTGCTCCCCACGCTTTCGCACCTGAGCGTCAGTCTTCGTCCAGGGGGCCGCCTTCGCCACCGGTATTCCTCCAGATCTCTACGCATTTCACCGCTACACCTGGAATTCTACCCCCCTCTACGAGACTCTAGCTTGCCAGTTTCAAATGCAGTTCCCAGGTTGAGCCCGGGGATTTCACATCTGACTTAACAAACCGCCTGCGTGCGCTTTACGCCCAGTAATTCCGATTAACGCTTGCACCCTCCGTATTACCGCGGCTGCTGGCACGGAGTTAGCCGGTGCTTCTTCTGCGAGTAACGTCAATTGATGAACGTATTAAGTTCACCACCTTCCTCCTCGCTGAAAGTGCTTTACAACCCGAAGGCCTTCTTCACACACGCGGCATGGCTGCATCAGGCTTGCGCCCATTGTGCAATATTCCCCACTGCTGCCTCCCGTAGGAGTCTGGACCGTGTCTCAGTTCCAGTGTGGCTGGTCATCCTCTCAGACCAGCTAGGGATCGTCGCCTAGGTGAGCCATTACCCCACCTACTAGCTAATCCCATCTGGGCACATCTGATGGCAAGAGGCCCGAAGGTCCCCCTCTTTGGTCTTGCGACGTTATGCGGTATTAGCTACCGTTTCCAGTAGTTATCCCCCTCCATCAGGCAGTTTCCCAGACATTACTCACCCGTCCGCCGCTCGTCACCCAGGGAGCAAGCTCCCCTGTGCTACCGCTCGACTTGCATGTGTTAAGCCTGCCGCCAGCGTTCAATCTGAGCCATGATCAAACTCTTCAATTAAAAGCTTGATTTGCTTCCACTCGAGAAGCGATGCTCAAAGATTTACTGCATGAATTTTACTTCAGTTAGTCACTCTTCAAGACTTGATATTTTTTTGCATCCGAAGATGCTGGATATCGTCTTGTGGAGTGCCCACACAGATTGTCTGATAAATTGTTAAAGAGCAGTGAGTTAGTCGCTTTCGCTTGCTAACTCGAGGTGGCGTATATTACGCTTTCCTCTTTCAGAGTCAACCCTAATTTTCAGGATTTTTTCTCTGCGACCCCCGGAGACTCTGTGAAGTTGTTCACATGTTCCGTGTCGATGGAGGCGCATTATAGGGAGTTCCTCGCAGGCCGCAACAGGTATTTTCAGCAAAAACGATCGTTCGCTGCATTCCACAGCAAAACCCCGCCTTATACCCACTTGCGCACAGTGTTATCCACAGATGCGATTTGCACGGAAAATTTACGAGCGCCACGCAAACGTTTTCGCTACAATTCCCCGCGACGAAACGATCCCCCTTTTTATGGGGGCGCTACCTGAATATGTGCCTGACCCTCCCTTTATAAGGCAAAAAACCCTTCCTTATAGAGAGAACGAGGTGGACATTCACGTAACGCTCTTTAATTGCGACTCAAAGCCAAGGGATAAAACCATGCAACAACCTCGTCCAATCCGCCGGGCCCTGCTCAGCGTGTCTGACAAAGCCGGTATCGTTGAATTCGCCGAAGCGCTTTCCCAGCGCGGCGTTGAACTGCTCTCCACCGGCGGCACCGCCCGCCTGCTGGCAGACGCCGGTCTGCCCGTTACCGAAGTTTCCGACTACACCGGCTTCCCGGAGATGATGGACGGACGAGTTAAGACCCTGCACCCGAAAGTTCACGGCGGTATCCTCGGCCGCCGCGGCCAGGACGACGCGGTCATGAATCAGCATGACATCCAGCCTATCGACATGGTGGTCGTCAATCTGTACCCGTTCGCCCAAACCGTGGCGCGCCCAGATTGCTCGCTGGAAGACGCGGTCGAAAATATCGATATCGGCGGCCCGACCATGGTGCGCTCCGCCGCCAAGAAC
>NZ_JBICWF010000027.1:0-11521 GCF_043199595.1 Streptomyces sp. NPDC048584 | reverse complement strand
CCGCTACGACAAGACGGCCACCATTTACCTGGCCGGACTGCACCTCGCCGCCATCTTCATCTGGTCGGCGAGGTGATCCGAAAGAAACGGCCTAGCCCACGTCGAGCGTGTCCGCCGCCTCGACCTCTTCGCGTGTGACCCCGAGCAGATACAGGACCGTGTCCAGGAAGGGGAAGTTCACCGCGGTGTGCGCCGCCTCGCGCACCACCGGCTTGGCGTTGAAGGCGACCCCGAGCCCCGCCGCGTTCAGCATGTCGAGATCGTTCGCACCGTCACCGATCGCCACCGTCTGCGACAGCGGCACGCCCGCCTCGGCGGCGAACCGGCGCAGCAGCCGGGCCTTGCCCGCCCGGTCCACGATCTCGCCGGTGACCCTGCCCGTCAGCTTCCCGTCGACGACCTCCAGGGTGTTGGCCTGGGCGAAGTCCAGCCCCAGCCGCTCCCTCAGATCATCGGTGACCTGGGTGAACCCGCCCGACACCACGCCCACTTGATAGCCGAGGCGCTTCAGCGTACGGATCAGCGTGCGCGCGCCCGGCGTCAGCCGTACCTCGCTGCGCACCTTGTCCACCACGGAGACGTCCAGCCCCTCCAGCAGCGCCACCCGCGCGTGCAGCGACTGCTCGAAGTCCAGCTCCCCGCGCATCGCGGCGGCCGTCACCTCGGCGACCTTGTCCTCACAGCCGGCGTGCGCGGCGAAGAGCTCGATCACCTCGTCCTGGATGAGCGTGGAGTCCACGTCCATGACGACCAGCCGCTGTGCCCGCCGGTACAGCCCCGCCCCGACCACGGCGATATCGACCCCGAGCCGCGCCGCTTCGGGCGCCAGCGCGGTACGCAGCGGCTCCGTCTCCACGCCGGACACCGCGAACTCCACCGCCGTCACCGGGTACTTGGCGAGCCGGAAGATACGGTCGATGTTGCCGCCGGCCTTGGTGATCCGGGCGGCGATCGTCGCCGTCGCCTCCGAGGTGAGGGGGTGACCCAGCACGGTGACCAGGGAGCGGCCTAGCCCGCGCGGACGGTTGTCGCCCCTACCGGAGATGATCTCCGCCTGCATCTTCATCGACTCCGCCCAGCTGTGGACGGTCGCCCGCAGATTGCCTTCGAGCCCCTCGGGCGGCTCGGTCACGAGCGCGCAGAGGACGATGCGGCCACGGGTGACGACCTGCTCGATGTCGACCACGTCGACCGAGTAGGCGGCGAGGGTGTCGAAGAGGCCGGCCGTGATGCCCGGCCGGTCCCTGCCGAAGATCTTGACAAGAAGGGTGGGAACGTCGGTGGTCTGCGATGCGCTCATGGTGTTCCCACCGTATCCGGCACCCAGTGCCCCGCGCCTGCGAGGTCCGCCTTCCGGACAGCGAACACTGCCTGTCCCGGGGATGTCCCCCACCTTACGAACGGTCCGGTTTCCGGGGCACCGGCGGAGGATCCGCCGGAGGCGGCGGCTTTTCCGGCCACCCCCGCCCCCGACGCGGTTCCATGGGCCCGATCACAGTCGGCGCCCCATAGGCATCCTCGGGTCCGTCCGCCGAACCCTCCGCGGCCCCGCCGGCTTCCGGCGACCCGGGCTCGCGCGCCCCTGGCGCCGGCACGGCGTCCTCGGGCCCGTGGGTTCCCTGCGGTCCCCGCGCGCCGCCCGCTCCTCGCGGCCCCGGCAGCCCCTGCGCACCACCCGGCGACCGCGCCGAAGCCCCCCGCCGTCCCTCCGGCCTCCACTCCTGCTGCTCAACCCCCCGTCCCACCCGCAGATACGGATTCGTATCCGGATTCGGCGGCCGGTGAGGCAGCCCCGGCGCATACGGACCGGCGGGCCTCGTCCAGGGCGGGCCCTCGGCGCGCCCCGCCGCGCGCCATGAACCCTCCACCTCCATGTCACCCCGTGCCAGCCGCGCCGCCCGCGCCCCCGCGGCGCCGCTCGCCCAGGCCAGCAGCGCCCCCGCCGCTCCCGCCCCCGCCCCCCACACCGCGCCCAGCAGCAGCGCCGTGCCGAGCCGGCCATGCAGCTCCATACCGGCGTCGAACGCGTCGAAGCCCAGCACGGACAGGGAGGCGTTCGCGGACACCTCCGTCAGCCAGGCCAGCAAGGGCAGGGCCAGTGCCGTGGCGATCCCCAGTCCCAGCGCGCACCGCCCGGCGAAGGCGACCGGCCCCGCCTCCGCGGCCGCCGTCACCGGCGTCCGTACCGCCGTCAGCACCCCCGCCAGCAGCATCATCAGCGCGGCGGCCACCGCCAGCAGCCACACCCGGCCGTCGTACTCCGCCAGCCGCCCCAGCGTGACGGACCGGTCCGAGCCCGCTCGCAGCAGTTCGTCCACGGGGTGCGGCAGCACCTCGAGCAGCGCCCCGCTCGCCCGCCCGTCCCACGGCACGAACAGACCGAGCGGCACCCCGGTCCACACCCCGTTCGGCGCCCCCAGCAGGGCGGCCCCCGCGATCCGCCGGGGATGCTCGTCACCGAGCGCCGCGTACGCCGCCGCGGCACCCCCCGCCGCCACCGCCACCAGCGCCACCGTCACCAGCGCGGACACCACCGGCCGTACGACACGGTGCACGGCGCCCCAGCCGCGGGGCAGGGGAGTACGGCGGGAGGCGAGCAGCGCGACGAGCAGCACCCCCGCCGCCCAGCCGAGGCCACCGAGCAGCGTCGGCACGGTGTCGACGGTGAACCCCACCGCCGCCTCCGCGTCGACGAGATCACCCACCCGGTCCGGCAGCAGCCCCCCGACATCCCCCAGCCCCGGGATCTCGAGACCCCCGTCCAGCCCGAACGCGCTTCCGTCGATGGTGACGACGTCGTGCCCCGCCCACACCAGCCCGCCCGCCATCGCCACGAACAGCGCGGCCACCGCGCCCGCGCGGGCGAGGAGTTCGGCGCCGGAGACCACAACTCCCGCCGCCCGCAGGGACCGCAGGAAGAAGTACGACAGCAGCAGCGCCCCCACCAGGCTCACGCCCAACGGTGTGACCGCCATCGCCGTACCGGCCTCGGCGCCCGACAGCCCGAACGCGGACATGTCGCCGGACGGCGTGACAGAACCGCCCGCCCCCAGCGCCACCACCGCCGCGGTCATCGGCCCCAGCGAACCGGCCGCGTCCGCGTCCAGCAGCCGCAGCCCGAGCGCCGCCGTGCCCGCCATCCCGATCAGCGCCCAGCTCACCGCCGCGACCGCGGACATCACCACGTCGACCCAGGGCACGCGCGCACCGCGCCCCGTCGCTCCGACGCCTGTGGCAGCACTCATGACAGAGCCCCCGATCCGCGACGCGGTGTGACGGCCGCGCGTGTCCCCCTCGCGTGGTTTACCACTCTCCGGGCCGATTTCAACCCCGCCCGCGAAAGGACGGTGAACACCTTGGTGCGCGCTCGTGACAAGGCCCGACTTTCGGTCACAGGGCCGGGCCTGGAATAGTTCCCCCCGATGTTCGACATCCCTAGACTCCCTGCGATGGGGGAAAATCGGGGGACAACTCAGTGGGGCATGGAGTGCCGGAACTCGTACTGGAATCAAACGGACGGACCTGGACGCTCGATCCGTCCAGGGCCTACACCCTCGGACGTGATCCGCAGGGGGACGTCGTGCTGGACGACGCCAGGGTCTCCTGGCGTCACGCCACGATCAGTTTCAACGGCCGCAGTTGGGTCATCGAGGACCACGGCAGCACGAACGGCACGTTCGCGCAGGGACAGCGGATCCACCATCTGGAGTTCGGCTCCGACACGGTGCTGAACCTGGGCAACGCCACCGACGGGCCGCGCGTGACCCTGTCCGGCGTCGCCGCCGCCGCGCCGCAGGCCCAGCCGCGGCAGCCGTACGCGGCGCAGGGCGCGAACGCCGGCTGGGCCCCGCAGCAGCAGGCGCCGGGGCAGCAGCAGCCCGGCTGGCAGCAGCCGCAGCAGTCGGCCGCGCAGCCGGCCGCGCCGCACATCCCGCAGCAGCAGGGCCCCGGTGGTGTCGCGGGGGCGCCGCCGGTCTACGGCGACCGCAGCCCCACCACGTTCCACCAGTTCTCCCTCGGCCGCGTGATGCGCATCGGCCGTGCGCTGGAGAACGACCTGGTCGTCTCCGACCTCCAGGTCTCCCGCAATCACGCCGAGTTCCACTCCACGCCCGACGGCCGCATGGAGATCCGCGACCTCGGCTCGCACAACGGCACGTACGTCAACGGTCTGCCGATCGCCAAGGGCGGCACCCAACTGCTCGGCCCCACCGACATCGTGGGCGTCGGTCACTCGACGTTCCGGATCGTCGGCGACCGGCTCGAGGAGTTCGTCGACACCGGTGAGGTGTCCTTCTCCGCCCGCCATCTGACCGTCACCGTCGACGGCGGCAAGCAGATCCTCAAGGACGTCTCCTTCGGCGTCCCCGAGAAGTCGCTGATCGCGGTCATCGGACCGTCCGGCTCCGGCAAGTCGACCCTGCTCAAGGCGCTCACCGGCTACCGCCCCGCCAACCAGGGCGAGGTCCTCTACGACAACCGGAACCTGTACAAGCAGTTCGCCGAGCTGCGTCAGCGCATCGGTCTGGTCCCGCAGGACGACATCCTGCACAAGGAGCTGACCGTCAAGAAGGCCCTCAAGTACGCGGCCAAGCTCCGCTTCCCCTCCGACACCACGGCCGCCGAGCGCGACGCCCGCATCGACGAGGTGCTGCGCGAGCTCAAGCTGGACATCCACAAGGACAAGAAGGTCACGTCCCTGTCCGGCGGCCAGCGCAAGCGTGTCTCCGTCGCCCTGGAGCTGCTCACCAAGCCGTCGCTGATCTTCCTGGACGAGCCGACCTCCGGCCTCGACCCGGGCATGGACCGCGACGTCATGCAGCTGCTGCGCGGTCTCGCCGACGACGGCCGCACCGTCCTCGTCGTCACCCACTCGGTGGCCGAGCTGGCGATCTGCGACAAGCTGCTGGTGATGGCGCCGGGCGGCTCCGTCGCCTACTTCGGCCCGCCCGAGGAGGCGCTGAACTTCTTCGGCTACGACACCTGGGCCGACGTCTTCTCCGCCTTCGAGAACTACCGCGACTACGACTGGGCGGGCCGCTGGAAGGGCTCGCAGCACTACCAGATGTACGCCGCGGACATCGACGCCGTCGCACCGCAGTCCGTACAGGTCCCGGCGATGCAGGCGATGAAACCGCCGAAGCCGCAGGGCTGGATGTCACAGTTCGTGACCCTGGTGCGCCGCTATGTCTCGGTGATCGTCTCCGACAAGGGCTTCCTCGCCCTGATGGTGATCCTGCCCGCCGTCCTCGGCGCGGTCAGCCTGCTGATCGACGCGGACAAGGGCCTGCTGCCCAACCCGCCCAACCCGCAGACCGGCCGGATCATCCCGAACGGCACCGCGACCACCGTCCTGCTCATCCTCGCGGTCGGCGCGTGCTTCGCGGGCGCCGCGAACTCCGTACGTGAGCTGATCAAGGAACGGGTCATCTACGAGCGGGAGCGCGCCACCGGCCTGTCCCGCTCGGCCTATCTGATGTCCAAGGTGTTCGTGCTCGGCATGATCACCGTGCTGCAGGGCCTCCTGGTCGGTGTGATCGGCTTCTCCAGCCGGGAGATCCCGGAGGAGGGCCTGGTCTTCGGCGGCTTCACACTGCTGGAGCTCTCCGTGCCGATCATGGCGCTGGGCTTCACCTCGATGATGTTCGGCCTGATCATCTCCTCGCTGGTGAAGACGGCGGAGAAGACCATGCCGCTGCTGGTGATGTTCGCGATCATCCAGGTCGTCTTCACCGGCTGTCTGTTCACGCTGCACGGCTCGATCGGCGTCAACCAGTTCTCGTTCCTGATGCCGTCGCGCTGGGCGGTCGCCGCGTCGGGCGCCACGCTCGACTTCAACAGGATCAGCCCGCCGGAGACGGCCGGCGACAACGACCCGCTCTGGGAGCACACGGTCGGGGCGTGGGCCATGGACATGGGCGCGATCATCCTGCTCGGCGTGATCTGCGGCTTCTTCGTGGCCCGCTTCCTGCGCCGGCACGAGCCCGAGGTCATGCGCAAGTAACGAGCGCCGTACGACCCCGAAGGGCGGCACCCTGTCAGGAGGGTGCCGCCCTTCGGCGTCGGTGAGTGCGAGAAGAGGTCCGCGCCGACCTCAGTACGCGCTGTCGACGTTGTCCATGGTGCCGTACTTGTCCGCCGCGTAGTTGCAGGCGGCGGTGATGTTGGAGACCGGGTCGTAGATGTTCTTCGGGGTGCCCGGCACGTGGTACGCCTCGAAGGTGGGCGGGATCACCTGCAGCAGACCCTTGGACGGGATGCCGTTCTGGGCGTTGATGTCCCAGAGGTTGATCGCCTGCGGGTTGCCGGAGGACTCCCGCATGACGTTGCGGTGGATGCCCTCGTAGGAGCCCGGGATGCCGTGCTTCTTCATGATGGACAGGGACTCACGGATCCAGCCGTCCAGGGTGTTCGGGTAGCTCTTGGGAGCCGCCTTCTTCACCTCGGCGCGCTCGGCGGCACGGCTGGCGGACTCCTTGGCCTGGCGGGACTTCTCGGCCTTGGCCTTCGCGGCGGCCTGCTTCTTGGCCTTCACGGCGGCCTGCTTCTTGGCGGTGGCCTCGGCGGCGGCCTGCTTCTTCGCCGCGATCTGCTCGGCCTTCATGTTCGCGCCGGCCAGCTGGTCGGTGACGGTCCCGCGGACGTCCTTGATCTGCTCGGTGCTGTACGCGACCTTCGCGGTCGGAGCGGCCGCCTCGGTCGTGGTGGTCGTGGAGGCGTTGCTCGGGATGGCCGAGAAACCGATGGCGGCCGCACCGAGCGCCGCGACGCCGGCGGCGGCGATCCTGTGGTGACGGGTCAGGGCACGACTGTGGCCACGGGTCAGGATGTGCTTGGACATGCGGATCGGACCTCTTCGAATAGCGCGGAGGCCGCTCGACGTCCGGTGGGGACAGGGTGCTTCCGGCACAAACGCCGCGGGGGATACCCACGGCGCCGAGCGACGCAGCCATTCTTAGCGGCCGCAAAATGGCGGGGCAAAGGTGTGACGTACGAAGCCGGGTAGTGGATCAGGGAGGGTGCAATCGGGGCAGAGAGGACTATCCGCCCCGCTCACGAGGACGGTATGTCTCTCCTATGCCTCTTCGTACGTGATGTGCGCCCTATGCCCGGCCTCACACGGCCCACCCCCCGCTCTCACTCCTGGTTGCTGGAGCAATGCTCTGAGTGAGGGTCTTCGATCACTCCGCCAGAACCAGGTGCACATCCCCGAACTCGTGCCACAGATAGCGCCCGCGCAGCGCCTCCTCGTACCCCCGGCCGATGGCCGCCCGCCCCGCCACCGCCTCCAGCATCAGCAGATGCGAGGCCTCCGGCTCGTGCAGCCCGGTCAGCAGCCCGTCCACCACCCGCACCCCGCGCTCAGGGGTCACCACCAGATCCGTCCACCCCGCGCGGGACCGCACCACACCGTCCGCACCGGCAGCCGACTCCACCGCCCGTACGGCCGTCGTCCCCACCGCGATCACCCGGCCGCCCCCGGCCCGCACCGCCCCGATCAGCCGCGCCGACGCCTCCGGCACCACGAACCGCTCCGGATACGGCGGCTCGTGCGCCTCCGCCGACGCCACCCCCGTATGCAGCGTGACCGGGGCGAACTGCACCCCCCGGCTCACCAGCTCCGCCACCATCCGCGTGGTGAACGGCCGCCCCGCGCTCGGCATCTCCGCACTCCCCGCACCGTCCGGCGACGGCAGCGCGAACACCGTCTGGTACGCCGACAACGGCTGGTCCCGCTCCGTGTACGCGTACCGGATGGCCCGCCCGTGCTCCCGCAGCACCCCGAGCACATCCCCCGGGACACGCGCCCACCACAGCCGCTCGCCCCGCGCGCTCAACGGCTCCTCCAGCACCAGCCGCGCACCCCCGACCAGCCGCACCTCCGTATCCGCGCGGAGGCCCGCCCGACCCCCGCCGCCACCCTCCCAAGGAGCGCTTCGCGCCCTGCCCCCGTTGAGCGCTCGCGTGGTGCCGCGGCCGTCCGGAACCCGCAGCTCCACCGCCCAGCGGCCGTCGTCACCGCGTGTGGAGAAGTGCACCACCACACGCGTGTGCCCGACCCACCCCCCGACCGCCGCCGGCAGCGTCGGCGACGTGTTCACCACCAGCAGGTCCCCGGCCCGCAGCAGCCCCGGCAGCTCCACGAAGGCGTGATGCGACACCTCCGTACCCCGCGACACCAGCAGCCGTACGGCGTCCCGCTCCAGCCCGGGCCCCCGCTGCTCCACCGGCACCCGCGCGGACAGCTCCTCCGGCACCTCGACGATCACGGTCATCACCGCTCCTCCAGCAGCGCCGGCGCCGCGTGACGGCCGCTCGCCGGCCGCTCGTCCAGCAGCCGCAGGAACGCGGGCACCACACTCGCCGGTGCCGGCCGTGGACCGTCGTCGTCCGGTACGGCCGCCGCGTACAGGTCCGTCGCCATGTCCCCGGGGTCGACCGACCACACCCGCAGCCCCGGCTCCTCCACCGCCAGCACCGCCGCCAGCTGGTCCAGGGCCGCCTTCGACGCCCCGTACCCGCCCCACGTCGGATACGCCTCGGCGGCGGCGTCCGAACTGACCGCCAGCACCGCCCCGGCCGGCGCCGCCCTGAGCAGCGGCAGCGCCTCCTGGACCAGGCCCAGCGCCGCCACCAGATTCACCTCCAGCGCCCGCCGCAGCCCGTCCAGCGGCAGCTCCTCCAGCGGGACCAGCGGCTCGGCGCCCAGCGCGCTCGCGTTGTGCACCAGCAGATCCACCCCGCCCAGCCGCCACGCCGCCGCCACCAGCTCCGCGCGGTGCGCGGCGTCCGTCACGTCCCCGGGCAGCGCCGTCACCCGCGTGCCGTGCGCCGACAGCGGCCCGGCCGCCTCCGCCAGCGGCACCGGGTCCCGCGCGTCCAGCACCAGATCCCAGCCGCGCTCCGCCAGCGCCAGGGCGAGCGCCTCCCCGAGCCCCTTCGAAGCCCCCGTGATGATCGCAACCGGCATGGCTACCGTCCCCTCGTCCTCCGACGCCGCTTGATCGGCGTGCCCTCAACGTAGGGACGGGCCCGCCGCCGTCGCCTCGGGCCGGGGACGCAGCGGCCGGGGTCCGTTGGGCCTACGTCACCGTCCCCGGACCCGCGGACCTACGCCGCCGTCCGGGGCCCCGGGACCTCCGGCCTAGGTCCACCGGCCCCGCCGCACGTCCGATCCCGCCGTCACCGCCCGCCGGTACCGTGAGGACATGAGTCACGGCCCCCGGTCCGGCCTCGCCGCGGTGAGCTCCGCGTTGCTGGCCATGAGCAGGCACCTCGAGGTGCGCGACGTCCTCAAGACGATCGTCGCCTCGGCCCGCGAACTCCTCGACGCGCAGTACGCCGCCCTCGGCGTCCCCGACGACCACGGCGGCTTCGCCCAGTTCGTGGTCGACGGCGTCAGCGACGACGAGTGGAAGGCCATCGGCCCCCTCCCGCGCCAGCACGGCATCCTCGCCGCGATGCTGAACGAGGCCACCCCCCAGCGCCTCGCCGACGTACGCCGCGACCCCCGTTTCGGGGGCTGGCCCAGCGCCCACCCCGATCTGGTCGATTTCCTGGGCCTGCCCATCCGCGACGGCGACGAGGTCATCGGTGCCCTGTTCCTCGCCAACAAGCGGTGTCCCAAGCCCGAGGGCACCTGCGGCTTCACCGAGGAGGACGAGGAACTGCTCGGCATCCTCGCCCAGCACGCGGCGATCGCCCTCACCAACGCCCGGCTCTACGAGCGCAGCCGCGAGCTGACCATCGCCGAGGAACGCTCCCGTCTCGCCCACGAGCTCCATGACGCCGTCAGCCAGAAACTCTTCTCCCTGCGGCTCACCGCCCAGGCAGCCGCCCGCCTCGTCGACCGGGACCCGTCGCGAGCCAAGGGCGAGCTCCAGCAGGTCGCCGCCCTGGCCGCCGAGGCCGCCGACGAACTGCGTGCCGCGGTCGTCGAACTGCGCCCCGCGGCCCTCGACGAGGACGGCCTCGTCGCCACGCTCCGTACCCAGATCCAGGTCCTCGACCGTGCCCACACCGCCCGCGTGACCTTCACCGGCCACGGCGTACGCGCCCTGCCCGCCGCCCAGGAGGAGGCGGTGCTGCGCGTCGCCCAGGAAGCCCTGCACAACGCGCTTCGGCACTCCGGCGGCGCCCACGTCGACGTCACCCTGGACCGGCGCGGCGGCGGAGCGGTCCTGCGGGTCAGCGACGACGGCGGCGGCTTCGACCCGCGCATCGTGCGCCGCGCGGGCCGCCATCTGGGCCTGGTCTCCATGCGGGACCGGGCGAGCGGGGTCGGCGGCACGCTGACCGTGGAATCGGCGCCCGGCGAGGGCACCACGATCGAGATGGAGGTCCCCGGTGGCTGACGCAATCAAGGTGCTGCTGGTCGACGATCACCAGGTGGTACGCCGGGGACTGCGCACCTTCCTCGAGGTGCAGGACGACATCCAGGTCGTCGGCGAGGCCGCGGACGGTGCCGAGGGCGTCGCCCTGGCGGGGGAACTGGGGCCCGACGTCATCCTCATGGACGTCAAGATGCCCGGTATGGACGGCGTGGACGCGCTGCGCCGGCTCCGCGAACTGGACCACCCCGCGCGTGTGCTCATCGTCACCAGCTTCACCGAGCAGCGCACCGTCGTCCCCGCCCTGCGCGCGGGCGCCGCCGGCTATGTGTACAAGGACGTCGATCCCGACGCGCTCGCCGGAGCCATCCGTTCCGTGCACGCGGGGCACGTGCTGCTCCAGGCGGAGGTGGCCGGTGCGCTGCTCTCCCAGGAGGAGACCGGCACGGGCACGGGACGCGCCGGGTCCCTCACCGACCGGGAGCGCGAAGTGCTCGGACTGATAGCGGACGGGCGCGCCAACCGGGAGATCGCCCGCGCCCTGGTGCTCTCGGAGAAGACGGTGAAGACCCACGTCTCGAACATCCTGATGAAACTCGACCTGGCGGACCGTACCCAGGCCGCGCTGTGGGCCGTACGACATGGTCTGGCCGGCTGAGTCCGTCCGATCTGAGATTCATACCGTAGTGGGAATGTCCTCCAGGTGGCCGTATCCATCGTCGGTACCCGTCGTTCTCCAGTGCACGCCGCGGCGCCTGCCGCGGGCATCACCAGGAGGGCATCGGAAAGTGAAGAACCTGAAGAAGGCAGCGGCCGTGACGATGGTGGCCGGCGGTCTGCTCGCCGCCGGTACGGGAATGGCTTCCGCCACCGACGGCAGCCACGCCCACGGCAAGGCCGTCGGCTCCCCGGGCGTCGTCTCCGGCAACCTCGTCCAGGTTCCGGTCGACGTCCCGGTCAACGTCAGCGGCAACAGCGTCAACGTCATCGGCCTCCTCAACCCGGCCTTCGGCAACACCGCCATCAACCACTGACACCCCGCGCGGCCGCGTGCGGCCGAGCCGCGTAGCCGGCCGCGGTCGGCTGAGCCGCGTAGCTGCGGGCGGCTCTGCCGCGTAGCTGCGGGCAGTCGTGCCGCTGGGGCGGCACGGGTGGGCGCAGCGGCACCCCCTCCAGCGGGGCGAGCGCTT
>NZ_JBICWF010000026.1:0-42002 GCF_043199595.1 Streptomyces sp. NPDC048584 | reverse complement strand
TACCCCGGACCAGGGCCTCCACCTCGGCTTCTGTCACAGCGGTACGCGGCTCGATACAGCCGCCTGCCGAATCGGACATAGTCGGGATCCTCCTGTGAGAGGTGCTCATGGATTCCTTACCTGCCCTGCGTGTTCGCGTTGCGCAGGATGTCACCGGCGATCCAACCGACCGCCGTGCTGGGTGCTGTCGTGTCACCGGTGGTCAGCGTCGGCATCACCGAGGCGTCGGCGACCCGCAGTCTGTGGGTCCCGTGGACCCGGAGCTCGTCGTCCACGGCCCCTCCCGGTCCGAGGGCGCACGTACCGACCTCGTGATGCGCGGTGGACCCGTGGTCGAGCACGTACCGCAGGACGCCCGCTGTGTCGGCGACTCCTGGTCCGGGAAGCGTCTCGGTCGCGACGGAGGCGATCGGTTCGGTGGCCAGGATCTCGCGCACCCGGGCGAAGGCCGCGACGGTCAGTTCCCTGTCGTACTCGGTGGACAGGTAACCCGGCACGAGCCTGGGCGGGTCCTCGAG
The DNA here is from genome assembly GCF_043199595.1 of Streptomyces sp. NPDC048584. Lineage (NCBI taxonomy): Bacteria > Bacillati > Actinomycetota > Actinomycetes > Kitasatosporales > Streptomycetaceae > Streptomyces > Streptomyces sp. NPDC048584. The sequence continues at coordinate 41,484 of NZ_JBICWF010000026.1, read as the reverse complement.
GGCCGGTCCGGTGATGTGGACCGACCCGACGCTGGTCGGCGACTGCGGGTAGAGGGCCACGGTCGCACCGTGAGCGCCGTCCCTCCCGGGTGAGGTTCCGTCGTGGTCCGGCATCGGGACCGGGGTGAACTGCAACGCCATGTCCGGACCCGACCCCCCGGGATCCGAACTCAGTACCGCCAGGACCGCGGTGCCACCGTGCGCCGGCGGCGCCGCGGACCGCCGTAGCAACGACGTCACTCTCGGCCGCGGTCGCGCCGCAGGTGTCACCGGCTCGCGGTCGGCCCCTGGGACACCGTCCAGTCGCAGGCTCAGCACGGCGACCCGGCGTTGGCGGAGGTTGCCGCCGACGGCGGGGTTCGCCGCGACGAGATGTACACCGGCGGTGGTGAGCAATTCCGGGTCACCCACGCCGCTCCGCTGGAGCAGCAGCGCGCTTTCGATCGTCCCGGCACAGACGATGACCTCACGGCGGGCGGTGAAGCGGACCGTGCCCCTTGGGGTCTGCGCCTCGACGCCGGTCGCGGTCGTGCCGTCGAAGAGGATCCGCCGGGCCGTGCAGTGCGGGCGGACACGGACGTTGGGCCGCCGCCACACGTGCCCGCGCAGAAGTGCGCGGGCCGCACGCGTCCGGGTGCCGTTCGACGCCGGCCGCGAAGCGTACGCCGCCCGCCCGGTCAGCTCTTCGACCGCATCCGATCCCTGGCGTGCCAGCGCGTCGATCCACCATGCGCTCGCCGCGTCCGTCGGCTCCCCTGCCTCGGCCTCCCGACAGCCGTCGACGCGGAGGGAGTATCGCTCCATGGCGGTGAAGGCCGCCCGGATACGGGCCCCGTTCCAGCCGGTGACACCTGCCGCCTCCCACGCCTCGTAGCCGGCACCCCCGCCCCAGAGCATCGCGTTCACCGTCGTGGAGCCACCCGTGCCCCACTCCGTGAGCCTCTCTCCCACCCGGTCCGCCCCACATGGTCGGGGGGCGTGCCGGTACCGGTACGGACCGTACGACGCCTGGTCGAAGTGTGCGGGCGTCACATGCCGTTGTTGCCGGTCGGGGCCGCCGGCCTCGATCACCAGAACCCGGTTCTGCGGATTCGCGCCGAGCTGGTGAGCCAACGCCGATCCCGCGGCCCCGTTGCCGACGATGATGTAGTCCACGAGGTTCCTGGATGACACGACAGCTCCATACGCGCTCGGGATCGGGAAGTGCCGCGATGACCACCAGGCTCGCTGTCCCGGTGGTTCACGCGCGGCGGGCGGGAGTACGCGGAGGCGGTGGAACGGAGTACGACGCGCGGGGCGCCGGGTTGGTCGATCCGTGGGTTCGCGTCTCGCGCCACTCGTCGCGTCGGCCGGGTCAGGACGTCCTGTACCTCAGCCGGTCGAGCTGTTCGCCGAGGCCGCCTACGCCGATCGAGATGTGCCCATGGCCACTTTCGACATGGGCCCGGCTGGTCGGCAGATGTGCGGCCAGCCATTGTCCGTGCGCGACCGGCACCATCCGGTCGAGGGCTCCGTGCCACAACTCGACGGGCACGGTGATACCGCGCGGGTCGAATCCCCACGGTGCCGTCAGTGCCTGAAGGTCCTCGAGCCATCCGTCGTCCCCGGCTGCGAGTCCGTGGTTCATGTGGGTGGCGTTGTCCGCGCCGTAGACACCGGTCAGCTCGGCGGCATCCACGTGAGGGAGCAGGCTCGCCATGCCGGCAGCGAGGTCGGAAGGGTCGCCGTCCCGGACGACCGCGGCCATCTGCGACACGATCGCGCGCTCCTTCTGCTCTCCTCGGGACGCGGCCCCGAACAGAACGTGGTTCTGCATTCCCATGCCGTTGACGAACTCAAGACCTTCGGCGTCGTGCGGTGCGAAGGAGGCGATCAACAGCACGCCCGACACTCGCGGAGAGTCCGCCACCGCGGTGGCCAGGGCGTGCGGCCCGCCCGCGGACCATCCGGCGACCAGGTACCGGTGGACACCGAGGTGGTCCATCAGGGCGCGGCAGTCCTCGGCGGTGTCGGCGACCGTACGTCCGGGCAGCGGAGTCGACGCCCCGTAGCCGGCACGGGAGTACGTGACAAGGCGGTACCCCCTCTCGATGGCCGAAGCGAAAACGGAATCCATGGGGACCGCCGAACCCGGCATGCCGTGGTGGAAGAGCACGGCCGGTCCGCGTTCGGGCCCGCGTACCGCGAACTCCAGGACACGGCCCCCCTCCAGGTGCAGCGACTCCATCGCCGCACCCTGGGGGCGCTCGTCGCCCGCGGCTCGGCTGCCCGCCGCGGGCACCGGGCCACCTTCCTCGTACCGACTTGTGGAATCCGCTTCCATGAACTCTCTCCTCTTCGCGGGTCGGTTGTGCCGTGGCCCCGGACCGACACCCGGCCGGCCGGGAACGGCCGTGCATGTCGGTCCTCTGCCTTCTCGTCCCGCCGCGGTCGCTTCGGGACGAGACATCGGCGGACCGTCAGCGGCCGTAGGCTTCCAGCAGCCGCAACCACACCTCGCTGACCGTGGGATACGCCGGAACCGCATGCCACAGCCGGTCCAGCGGTATCTCCCCGACGACCGCGATCGTCGCGGCGTGCAGCAGTTCGGCCACATCGGGTCCCACCAGCGTGAAACCGACGATCACCTTGCGGTCCTCGTCGACGACCATGCGGGCGTGCCCCTGGTATCCGTCGGCGTGCAGGGCCGATCCCGCGACCGCGCCCAGGTCGTGGTCCACGACGCGGGTACGGATTCCCGCGGCCTCGGCGGCGGCGGCGGTCAGGCCGACCGACGCGATCTCCGGCTCGGTGAAGACCACCTGCGGCACCGCGCGCTCGTCGGCTGTGGAAGCGTGACGGCCCCACGGGCTGTCGTCGACCGCTTCCCCCTTGGCGCGCGCGACGATGACGTCGCCCACCGCACGTGCCTGGTACTTGCCCTGATGGGTCAGCAGAACACGCCGGTTGACGTCACCGGCGGCGTACAGCCACCCGCCGGTCAGCGCCTTGCCGTCGTCCCCGACCACCCGCAGCGTGTCGTCCACCGCGAGCCAGGAACCCGGCGTCACGCCAACGGCGTCGAGGCCGATGTCCTGGGTGTTCGGCGTACGGCCGATCGCGACGAGCACCTCGTCGGCTTCGACCTGCTCACCGGTGGTGAGCGTGATGTGCACGGTGCCGTCGCCGTCCCGCTTCACGGCTCCCGCCTCCGCGCCGAGGAGCACCGACACACCGGCCTTCCGCAGCGACTCGGTGACCCGTTCACCGGCGAACGGCTCGGCGAGGGGCAGGACTCCGTCACGCGCCAGCATGGTCACCGACGCTCCCAGGGCGGCGAAGGCCGTCGCCATCTCCGACGCCACCACGCCGCCACCGATGACCGCCAGGCGACCGGGGACCGCGCTCGCGGCGGCGGCCTCCCGGCTGCTCCACGGCTCCGCCGTGAGCAGACCGGGGATGTCCGGCAGCAGCGCGGCGCTGCCGGTCGCGACGACGACCGCGTGTCGCGCGGTCAGGGTCGTCGTGACGCCGTCCTCGCCGGTCACCTCGACGACCCGGGTGGAGCTGATCCGTCCCTGGCCCCGATGGAGCGCGATCCCGGCCGAGTCGAGCCAGGAGACCTGCCCGTCGTCCTTCCAGTGCGAGGCGAAGGAATCGCGGCGCGCGAGGACGGCGGCAGCGTCCAGATCACCGGTCACCGCCTCACGCGACCCCGGTAGCATGCGGGCCGCCCGCAGTGCGGCCGCGCTGCGCAGCAGAGCCTTGGTCGGCATGCAGGCCCAGTAGGAACACTCGCCTCCGACCAGCTCCCGCTCCACGATGGCGGCTGTCAGCCCGCCCTGCACGACCCGGTCGGCGACGTTCTCCCCGACCGGACCCGCGCCGATCACAATGACGTCGTAGGTGTTCGTACTCATGTCATTCACCCTTCGCGGCGCGGCCCAGACGCAGGGCCGAGATGAGGAAGAAGATGGCACCCGGCACGGCATAGCCGATCGCGCTGCTCAGCGCGGGCTCGTCCGCACCCGCCGACACGATGAACGACCCACCGGCCAGGACCGAGATGCCGCCGCTGAGGATCATCGGCCACTGGCCGCCCATCTTGCGCCGGGGAACGGCCACGATCAGCTGGACCAGACCGGCCACGACCGCCCAGGCGCCCCACACGCGCAGCACCGCCGGGATGCCCGACGCGCAGGCGACGGCCAGGCCGACAGCCGTGACAAGACTGACCGCGACGTTCACGTACAGCAGCACGGGCGATCCCGTGTCGCGCGACACCCTCGCGTCGTAGATCGCCGCACCCACGTCGAACAGCGGGTACAGAACCAGCAGCACAGCCCCGACCGGAGTGATCTCCTTGGCCATCGTGAACATCACGAGGGCCCAGACGAGCGCGAACGCGAACCGGACGAAGTACAGCCGCCGCAGAGCGGAGGCGGTCCCGGCGATGCCGGACGGAGCAGCGATAGTGCTCACGGTGTTCCCTTTCGATGGATATACGAACCAGGAGGAGTCCTGGGCTTGCCGTGGCCGGCCTTCTCGACCAGGCCGGCCGTCCTTCTCCCGGGCAGACACGATCGTCCTGTCCTGTCGGCGCCGGGACGACCGGTGCCTTGGGCCACCGCCGAATGCGACAAGTCGCTGGACTCACTTCGGCGAGACTGAACGTTCTGTTCGGTAAGCCTGGCAATAAGTTGGCTCCTTGTCAAGACCGAACGTTCTACCCGCTAGAATGGCGTCATGGTGCGCAGCGAATCCGACAGCCGACCGTCCGAAGCGCGGTCCCGGCTGCTCAAGACGGCCAGTCAGGTGTTCTACGCGGAAGGGATCCACGCCATCGGTGTCGACCGCATCGTCAAGGAAGCTCAGGTGACACGGGCGACCTTCTACCGCCACTTCCCCAGCAAGGAAAACCTCGTGGTCGCCTACCTCAACGAGGCTGACCGCGCCCTTCGCGGCCGCGCCGAGGCAGCCGTCGCCGCGGGGCTCCCGGCCGCCGACACCCTCCGGACCCTTGGCGCGTCCATCGCCCAGGACATCCGGTCACCCGGCTTCCGCGGCTGCGCCTTCCTCAACGCCGTCGCGGAGTACCCCGACCCCCAGCACCCGGTGCACCTGGCCGTCCTCGCGCACCGCCAGTGGCTGCTCGACACCGTCACGGAACTTCTCGCCACGATTCGGGAGCAGCCCGCCGAACGTGCCGCCCGTCACTTCGTGATGATGCGCGACGGCGCGATGGCGGCCGGGTGCCTCTTCGACCCGGTACTGGTGTGCGAAACCTTCCTGCACGGAGTCGACGGACTCCTCAGAGCCCACGCCGCACACGCACAGGCCGAACCAACCGACATCTGAGTCCGGTATCGAGCGTTGCCCGCCGTTCATCGATGAACGTGGCGCTCGTCCGCCCCATCGGGGGTGTGGGTGAACCACATCATGAACCCGGCGCCGTATGACGCGCGCGACTCCCGCGATACGGGACGCGCAGACCTACCGCCCCGCGTCGGACCTGGCCGCAGGGCGGAAGACCGGCCGCCCGTCCCCGTGCGGGGCGTCCGCGGCCAGGTCCCCCGTCCCGGCGGAGTGCTTCCCACCGTGCCGGCGCCGTCCCCGACCCGCATCCGGCGGCCAGGGCGAGCTGAACGGCAGGGTCCCTTCTACGGCGGGGAGGCGGCGAACGGATTGGCCTCGGCGTGCCGGTGCCCCCAGACGTCCGACGTCCCGAAGTCGTGCGGGGTCCAGTCGTCGCCCACCTCGATGCCGCCGTATCCGATCTCGAGATGGAAGCCGCTGGGATTCCTGATGTAGAAGGAGATCGCCTTGTCGTTCATGTGCCGGCCGAGGCTGATGGAGATGGGCACTCCATGGGCCACCGCTCGGTCGTGGGCCCGTCCGACGTCGTCGATCGAGCCGTGCTCGATCTCGACGTGGTGGATGGCCGTTGTTTCGGCCTGTGCGAGGGCGATGCTGTGGTGGGTCCTGTTGCAGCGCAGGAAGTACAGCCCCGGAGAACGGTAGTCGGTCAGCTTGAACTCGAGGACGGACTCGTAGAGTTCGCGGAGCTCATCGAGTCTGGGGCTGGCCAGCACGAAGTGGCCGAGCCCCGTGACACCGGGGCCGGCGTCGACCGGGCGGGCCGGAGCGGACCTGACCTTGCTCTCACCGACCGCCAGTTCCACACGGTGCCCGACCGGGTCGGTGAACCAGCGAAGGTGAGTGGCTCCGCGCAGCACCAGCTCGTCCGCGGAGCCGTCCTGGACGGTGAAGCCCGCGGCCGTCAGCCGTCGGGTGATCCTTTCGAGTTCGGCGGGCGAATCGACGATCCAACCCAGCTCGCGCGTGCTGTTCTCCTCGGACGGGTAGAGGGCGAGGCGGTACTTGAACTCGTCGAGTTCGAGCAGCGCGACGTCCTCCTCTCCTATCTTGTCGAAGGTGACTCCGACGCCCAGTGTGCGACTGAACAGGTCGGTCCACGCGTCGACGTCGGTGACGTTGAGGCCGACATGACCCAGCTTGCGGACACCCATGGCGGGGCTACTCCTTCGTCGCGGCGGCTGCTGCCCCACCGCCCAGGAACTCGCGGACGATGTGGTTGAACTCGGGTGCGCGCTCGTACTGCACCCAGTGCCGGCAGTTCGGCAGCACACGGAGTTCCGCGTCGGGAATGCCTTCGAGGATCTTCGGAGCCCAGGTCAGCGGGACGGTCTGGTCCTCTCGACCCCATACCAGCAGCGTGGGCGCGGCTACCCGGGCCAGGTCGGGCGTCAGGTCGCCGAAGTTCGGCGGTATCGGCAGTTCGGGGTGGGCCGCGAGGCTCGACTCGTACCGCTCGTCGATGAGGGCGTCGGTCGCGAGGGTCTCGTCGTACACCATGAGACGTACGAACTGCGCCATGTCCTCGCGCGAGGGCTCGGCCGCCGCCATGTACCCGAAGAGGTGCTCCAGCCCGATCGGCCACGGCGGTGCGTCCGCCGGGAGGACCCCACCGGGCGCCATGAGAACGAGCCGGTCCACTCGGTCCGGATGGGTCATGGCGATCCGCATGGCCACACCCCCGCCGTAGGAATTGCCGACCAGGTGAGCTCGTTCGATACCGAGAGCCGTCATCGCACGCAGCACTCGATCAGCCGCGTGGAAGATCAGAGGTTCGTCCGTCGTCGGCCTCGGGGAACGCCCCCAGCCCGGCAGATCGACCACGATGTTGCGGTAGTCCTCGAAGGCCGGCAGATTCGCACCGAAGTTGCTCATACCCGTCGCACCCGGTCCGGAGCCGTGCAGCCAGACCACGGGACTGCCCGTACCGGACTCCACGTAGGCGAGTTCCGCGTCCCCGACGTCCAACACGCTTGTCACCCTCGCACCTCCCATCCCATTGTATGTAACGCTCACTATACGCCGATGGCAAGTGAAATCAAGGAACGGACTCCGGGGTGCGCCGTGGCGTCGACGCGCCCGGGCCGTCAGGCCCCGTCTGTTTCGGAGGCGACAGCCCTGGCGCGGGCACGCTGGTCCGCGAGACCGCGGATCAGGGAGACGAACGAGTCGACGTGCGAGCTGTAACTCATGCCGTCGAAGCTGTTGGTGACCGACAGCCCGTCGGTCATGGCCCGGCCGAGAACGGCCAGTTGTGCGACGAAGGCCTCGTCCTCTTCGCCACCGTCCGGCGCGAACACCGGGGTGAGCGCCTGCACCCAGGACGTATGGGCGGAGTCACGAATACGGCGCACGGTGTTCCGTACCATCTCGGTGTCCTTGTGCGGACCGACGCTGATGGCGAGCAGGAGGCGCAGGTAGTCGGGCCGTTGGTCGAGGGATGCGCAGGCGGTCGTGAACCACGTCTCGAAACGCGGGAGCGGTTCGAGATCGTCGAAGGAGGACGGAGCCGGGAACTGGGCGTGCAACTCCTGGAAGGTGCGCTCGAGCAGTGCCGCCAGGACGCCGAGCTTGTTGCCGAAGTGGTAGTAGATCGAACTGGCCGGCAGCCCTGACTCGGTGCACAGGTCCGAGATGGCCATGCCGTCGTAGCCTCGGCTCGCGACGAGGTCACGCGCCGCGTCAAGGATGACGTCGCGGCTGCTCCGGGTGGCAGCGGGCAATGCGGAACCTCTCACCTTGTCCATGGATCAATGATAGGCCCGACACCGTGCGTGGAGTGACTGGCGGGGGACGGTGGCCGGGTGGACCCTTCCTGACGGTGCGTTCGAAGCGGACAACCCCGCGCGATCCCTGCGGCGCCGAGACCGTCGACCTCTCCCCGGCGGCCCTCCGCAGGACGGTCAGCCTTCGGAGGCCGAGGCACGGATGCGTGCACCGGGGCGATGGGTCGCGCCCCGGTGCACGCACCCGGCCGATCGGCGGCCCGACTGTCCGCAGGCCGCCGTCGCCTCGTTCACGAACCGGTCGGCGGCTCGACACTCAGTCAGCGGTGACGCCGGTGAGCACCACCGTCTCGGCGTGATCGGGACGGATCACCGCCGTTTCGCAGACGCGGGTCGTGGCGACGACCGCACGGTTCACGCCGTCGCACCTTTGGAGACCTCGGGCGTGGGAACGGGCGCCTTCACCTCGTCTCCGGCCGGCACGCCGCGCAGCAGCAGAACGGTCGCGCACGCGCCGACGAGAGCCGGTACGGCGAAGACCCGGAACATCGATTCCGGAGCCCATCCGGAGTCCAGCAGGAATCCGGTGAGCAGCGGGGCCAGTACGGCACCGAGCCTGCTCACCGCGACAGCCATACCGAGCGCTGTCGCACGGGCCTCGGCCGGATAGAGGGTCGGAATGATGACGTTGAGACCCGACACCGATCCATTGAGGAGGAATCCGACGAACACCGCGCCGACGAGCGCTCCCGCCAGCGTCCCGAGCGCCACGGAGAAGAGGACGAGCGCGAGAGCGGCAACGAGGAAATAGGAGGCGGTGAGCCGACGGGATTCGACACGGGACAGCAGCACTCCGAGCGACACCGCGCCTATGACACCGCCAAGACTGAAGAGCACGCCGCCGCTGATGCCTTGCCGATTGGACATGCCCGCTTCCAGGAGCAGCGTGGGCGTCCACGAACTCGCGAAGTAGAACACCGTCATCGCCGCGGTGAAAGCGACCCACACCAGCACCGTCCGGAGGGCGTTGCCTCCACGGAACAGGGATTCGACCGCCACCTTCCGCGAAGGCGCGCTCTTCTCGGGCAGTTCGTCGACCCGGGCATGGCCCATCGAGACGAGGATCCGGTTGAGCCTGGTCAGAGCGTCCCGGGGGCGGCAGGCCACGAGGTAGTCCATGGACTCGGGCAGGAAACGCAGTCCGAGTACGAAAAGGAGTGCCGTGGCGATGCCTCCGAACACGAAGACGGACCGCCAGCCGAACGGGCCCAGCAGAAGGGTCGTCGCGATGCCGGCCATGACCGCGCCCAGGCCGTAGCCCGTCGTGATCAGCGCGACGACCAGCCCCCTGCGCCTGTTGTTCGCGTACTCGGAGGCGAGCACAGGAAGACTCGCCGCCATGACTCCCACGGCCGCGCCGGTCACCAGCCTGCAGGCGAGGAGCTGGCCGAAGTCCTGGGCCACGGAGGCACCCAGCATGCCCAGTGAGGCCATCGCGAGGCCACCGAGGGTCAGGCGGCGGCGTCCGACGCGGTCGGCGAGCGGAGCGAGGAAGAGCGCCCCGAACGCCATACCCGCCAGGCCGCTGCTCAGGAGAACACCCACCTGCGACGAGGACAGGGACCATTCCTTGGTGATGGAGGGGCCGACGAAAGAGGTCGCCAGGAGATCGAACCCGTCAAGCAGGTTCATCCCGAGGCACAACACGACGGCTTGGATCTGAGCGCGACTCATGGGCGCGCGTTTGACCTGCTCAACAATGCTCATGGGAACCTCGCCTCGTTGCGACGCCGACTCGGCCTTCGTCGAAGGCCGATGAGCTGAGGAGGGAGAGCCTGGCGGTGCGGGGCACCCACGACGGCTCGTGTATGTAACGCTCACTCTACAGCTCGGTAGACGGGCTGACCAGATCCGTGCGGGCACTTCGCGGAGCGACCGCGTCCGACGCGCCCGCCCCACTTCCTCCCGGACACCGTCGCCCCACCGGGCGAAGAAGACGCGTCACCAGGCCGACGCGCGGTCGCGAGACCTCCATGGACTCAAGGGCAGGGGAATCGCACGGAAGGCATCGTCCGGATCGAACCGGTGCTTCAGCGCGAGGATCCGCGCGGTGTTCGGACCGTAGGCATGAGCGATCTGCGCGACCTCGCCCCTGCCCAGCAGGTTGGGGTAGCTGCCCCGCAGCGCCTCGGGCTCGAGGGCACTGGTCAGGTTGCTGGCCCAGGCCCGGTGATCCGACGCCCGGGGATCACCCGGCTCCCAGCAAGCGATGATCTCGATCATGAGGTGGGGGTCACGGTTGCCGAACGCCGTGTCCCGCACAGGGACGCGGGCCGCGGCTCCGTGCAGGCTGTGCAGGGACACGGCCGAGCGGGGTGAGGTGAGCGTCGAGCCTGCGAGGCGCAGCACGTCGCGCACTCCCGCGGTGAGTGACGGTACGGAGCGGGGGCGGATCTCGGCATGCCGGCCGAAGGGGAACTGCGCGTCGACGGCCGCGAGCATCCGGCGCGTGGTGGTGGGGGCGATCTGGGACACGAGCGGTGTGCCGAGGGGATCGAGCCGTGCCATGGCCCGTCCTCCGGCCACGCCGTCGTCGCCGCTCCAGGTGGGTGCGAGGAACACCACGGGATCGTCACCCCCGGGGCCGGGCAGGACGCCGGACTGCACGGTCAGTTCGTCAGGGCTCTCGGCCAGGACGTCCGACAGCCCGGTCAGGACCTTTTCGGCCTGGTCCCACGGATACATCACCATGCCGGACAGCAGTGCGGGCACACGGTGCAGGCGCACGCGCATCGAAGTGACGACACCGAAGTTGCCGCCACCGCCGCGCACTGCCCAGAACAGGTCCGGTTCCCGTTCCGGGTCGGCGGTGACGATCGAGCCGTCGGCGAGCACCACGTCCGCGGACACCAGGTTGTCCAGTGCGAGTCCGAAGCGTCCGCCGAGCGGTCCGTAGCCGCCGCCGAGAGTCAGCCCGGCCATGCCCACGGAGCCGGCGGAGCCGGTCACAGCGGTCAGCCCGAAGGGCTCGGCGGCGGCGGCGAGATCGGCGGCCGTGGCCCCGCCCGAGACCACGGCGACCTGGGCCACGGGGTCCACCGTCACCTGGCGCATGCCGGAGAGATCAAGAGTCAGGCCGCCGTCGCTCAACGCCCGTCCGGCCCAGTCGTGACCACCGCCGCGCACCGAGAGAGGTACACCGAACTCACCCGCCGCCAGGACTGCGGCCCGGACCTCGGCCGGGTCGACGCACCGCACGATGACAGCGGGACGGGAGGACACAGCACCGTTCCAGAGCCTGCGGCCCGCCTCGTAATCCGGCCCCGCGGTGACCACCCGCCCCGCACGGACGCTCCGCCGCAGGGCGTCGGTCAGACGGACGAGTTGTCGGTTCGTCGCCACAGCCATGGCGCCTCTCCGTTCGCTTGGTGACGGACTGGCACGCGGTGCCCTGTCGAACGCGGCCCGGAGCGACGTCGCCGCGTGGCCGCGGCGGCCCCGGCGAGGCCGGTCGGACGGAGGTGCGGGTGCGGCCGCGCCTCGACCGACGCGGCCAAGGGAGAACGTTCGGTTACGTCATTAGAAGGGCTCAGCACCTCCTTGTCAATACCGAACGTTCTATCTCGTTTTCGGCTAGCCTGGAGGGATGAACGCAAGCCCAGAGGGCAACAGCACCTCCGAAGCGCGAGCACGGCTGCTCAGCACAGCGACCCGGATCTTCTACTCGGAAGGAATCCACTCCGTCGGCATCGACCGGATCACAGCAGAGGCGAAGGTGACCCGAGCCACGTTGTACCGACACTTCACGGGGAAGGAAGACCTCGTCCTCGCCTACCTCGACCAGGCCGACCAGGGCATACGCCGACAGGTCGCCGCCGCCCGGGCGAGCAGCCGCTCCGCCGTCGACAAGGTCCATGCCGTCGCCGGATCCATCACCCAGAGCATCCAGACTCCCGGCTTCCGCGGCTGCGCCTTCCTCAACGCGGCAGCCGAGTACGCCGACCCCGCCCACCCGATCCATCAGTTCGTCCTGGCCCACCGTCAGTGGTTCCTGAACACCGTTACGGAGATGCTGGCAGAGAGCAGTGACGCGCACGCCGGCGCGGCCGCCCGACATCTTGTCATGCTCAGGGACGGCGCGATGGCAGCCGGTTGCCTCTTCGACCCCACTCTGGTCTCGGAGACGTTCCTGCGAGGCGTCGAGGGCATCCTCCTCGCGAGCACCGGCTCGGCCACCGCGTCAGCAACGGTCCCCTCCATCACCACCACGGACCAGGCACCCTGAGCCGCCAGGACTCGTCCGTGCCGACTGCCGCTTCCGGTCGAACCCGACGCCGGCTCCCTCATCCACGCGTTCCGCAGTGTCCGGGTGTCGGGGCCGGGCTCACCGGGCTCACCGGGCGAGAGAGACGGCGAAGGGTGTGAAGCCGTTGCGGCGCACGATGTGGGGGACGACGAGGATCATGGCCTCGGTCGCGCGGGCGCTGGTGATACCGCCCAGGTCCTCGATCCAGTCGGGCTGCCAGCCCAGGTCACCGAGGAGGCCGGCCACGGTCCTCCTGGCCTGCTCGTCGTTTCCGGAGAGGTAGGCGGTGGGCGGAACGGCCAGCGTTCCGGGGGCGGTCATGACCATGAACAGCATGGTGTTGAGGGTCTTGACGACGCGGGTTTCGGGCAGAGCGGCCTGAAGTCGTTCGGCGAGGCTGTCGCCGGGATAGCACAGGTCGCCGGGCAGACCGTCGGCGGCCTCGAGAGTGGCGTTGGAGACATCGATGAGGATCTTGCCCGCCAGTTCGGCGCGCAGGGCGGTGAGCCGGTCCAGGGTGCTGTCGCCGGGGGTGGCGTTGATCACGACGTCCGCGGTGCGGGCGGTGGTGGAGTGATCGGCGTGGCGGCTTGCGGTTCCCGCCGCGGGCGGCGTGCCCGTCTCGTCACCGCTCGCGCGGTGGCCGAGCGTGACGCGGTGTCCCGCCGTGGTGAGGGCGCGGGCGAGGTTGGTGCCGACGCGGCCGGCGCCCAGGATGCCGATGTTGGTCATGACGGTGTGCTCCTTGTGGACCGGGTTTCGGGTGGGGCGGGTCAGATCGACGACAGGACGTCGAGCGCGGCGGTGTGGATGTGCGGCGCGGCAGCCAGGACGTCGCGTCCGGCCACACTCCAGGGCTTGCCGTCCAGGTCGGTGACGGTGCCTCCGGCCTCGGTGACCAGCAGCGCGCCGGCGACGAGACCCGAGCGGACGTCGGAGAACTGCCAGAAGGCGTCCATGCGTCCGGCGGCGACGTGGATGAGCTGCAGCGTGGCCGGGACGGACACGCGCACGACCAGTCCGGCGGTGAGCATGGCGGTGACCGATGCGCCGATCCGGCGGAAGGTGTCGGCGCTCTCACCGGGCCGGGCCTGTCCGGTACCGATCAGCGCGGCACTCAGGTCGCGCTTGGCCGACACGGACAGGGGACACCCGTTGAGCTGTGCGCCGCCGCCCGCGGTGGCGGTGTAGGTGTCGCCGGTCAGCGGAAGGTGCACCACCGTAAGGACCGGCTGGTTGTCGCGCACCAGGGTGGCGGTGACCGCCCAGTCCGGCATGCCGTGGACATGATTGATGTTGCCCTCGGCCGGGTCGACGATCCACCACTCACCCGGCGGGAGGGCGCCGCCGGCCAGTTCGTCCTCCGCCCACTGCGAGCCCGGCCTCGCCTTCAGCAGGGGCTCACGCATGACGGCGAGGACCGCGTCGTCGTTGGCGTGGATCTCGGCGACGACCTCCGCCAGGCTCACGCCCCGGGCATGGGCCGTGTAGCGCTCCCGCAGGGTCACCCCGGCGTTCGTCACCACGGCGGTCACCGCGGGCAGGAGCGTGGTGTGGAGGTCGAAAGGCGTGGCTGTGGTCATGGCGTACCCCTGGACTCGATGGAGAGCGGGGCGATCGTGAGTGCTGCTCCGGCCCCGCACCTCGAAGGTAGAAGCCATGTTCATTACCAACAAGTGCATGGTTGTCACTCCTATAGTTACTCGCATGCAACTGGATCTGAATCTGCTCACCGCTCTGGACGCTCTCCTGGAGGAGGGCAGCGTGACCGGGGCCGCGGCCCGCCTCCATGTCACCGCCCCGGCGATGAGCCGCTCTCTGGGGCGTATCCGCAAGGCCACCGGTGACCAGATCCTGGTCCGCACCGGACGCCGCATGACTCCCACCACCCGCGCACTGGCCATGCGCACCGAGCTCCACGCCCTGGTGCGGCAGGCCCACCACCTGCTGTCCGCTCAGACGGAACTCGACCTCGCGACACTGCGGCGGGTGTTCACCGTCCGCTGGCACGACGCCCTCACCACCACCTGCGGGACCGCCCTGATCGCCGCGGCGCACCGCGAGGCCCCGGGGGTGCAACTGCGGCTCACCGCCGAGCCCGGCGACGACACCCCCGAGCTGCGTCGAGGCGAGGTCGACCTCGCCTCCAGCGCCGGCCCGCCGTCCCTTCCCGACATCCGCCACCGCCTCATCGGCCGTGACCGGCTCGCCGTCGCCGTCCGACCAGGTCACCCTCTGACCGGGCAACCCGTGACCGCCGGGAGTTACGCGGCGGCCGATCACCTCACCGTCTCCCGTCGCGGACGCCTGCGCGACCGGATCGACGACGCCCTGGCCGCACTCGGCCACGAGCGCCGCGTCATCGCCTCCGCCCCCACCACGGCCACCGCACTGCAACTCGCCCGTGACACCGATCTCGTGGTCACCCTGCCCGAGGCGGCAACCCGCTCCATCCGCCGGCAGTTCGGCCTGACCACACTGCCGCTACCGCTCGAGTCGCCCGAGGTGGCCCTCTACCTGCTCTGGCACCGGCGCCACGACGACGACCCCGCCCACGCCTGGCTGCGCGACACGGCCACCCGGACCTCCCAGGCCCTGTTCACCCCGCCCCCGAACCCTTGACCAGCAGCCCGGCAGGTCCCGCCCGGTGGGGCCGGAAACCGTCACGAGCTCCGCGTCCGCGGTCGGCGACGGCCCGTACCGCGCCGTGTGGGGGCCGACGGGGCCGACGGGGCCGACGGGGAGATCTCGCCCGCCACCGTGTGCGCCACGTCTCACCCGCCGCTTGTTAGCCCTCGTACCCGGCCGGTGTCTCCATGCCGAGTTCACTACGCGAGGGAGACATGATGAACGAGAACGTGCACGTGGTCGTGGTCGGCGGAGGCTACGGCGGTGTGACGGCGGCCAACCGACTGGCCCGGCGCGACGGCGTGTCGGTGACCCTGGTCAACCCCCGCCCCGACTTCGTCAACCGGATCCGCCTGCATCAGCTCGTGACCGGCTCCGACGACGCGGTCGAGGACTTCCGGAAGGTCATGGGCGGCAACGTCCGGCTGGTGGTCGACACCGCGACCCTGATCGACGCCGCCGGACGCCAGGTGTCACTGGCGGGGGGCGACTCGCTCCCCTACGACTATCTCGTCTACGCGGTGGGCAGCGGCGCCTCCGTTTCGGGCGTGCCCGGAGCGGACGAGTTCGCCCACCGGGTGTCGGACCTCGAGGGGGCGTCCGAACTGCGCGCGGCTCTGGCGGCGACGCCCCCGCCGGTTCCGGTGACCGTGGTCGGCGCCGGTGCGACCGGCCTGGAGACCGCCGCCGAGCTGGCGGAGACGGGCCGCAGGGTGACCCTGGTCTGCGGCGATGTGCTCGGCCCCTCCCTGCACGCCCGGGGCCGCCGCCCGGTCGCCCGCCGGCTCGCCACGCTGGGGGTGACCGTCCTCGAAGGCGCGCGGGTGGCGGAGGTGACGCGGGACGCCGTACGGCTCGACGACGGCCGCGAACTGCCCAGCGCGGTGACGATCTGGACCGCGGGATTCCGGGTTCCTGATCTGGCGGCCCGCAGCGGACTGCGTACCGACCCCGACGGCCGTCTGATCACCGACACGACATTGACCAGCGTCGACGACGAACGCATCGTCGCGGCCGGGGACGCGGGGGTGATGCCGGACCACCCGTTCCGGATGAGCTGCCAGGCCGCCGTACAGCTGGGTCCGGCGGCCGCGGACACGATCCTGCGCCGGATGGCGGGGAAGAAGGGCGCCTCCGTCCGGATGTTCTTCGCCGGGCAGTGCCTCAGCCTCGGCCGGGACGAGGGCGTCACGCAGTTCTCCTACCCCGACGACAAGGTGAACGCGCTGCGCGTCAGCGGGCGGCCCGGCGCCGGCGTGAAGGAGATCGCCTGCCGGTTCACCCTCGGCAAGCTGGTGTCCGGGGCGCGCAAGGCCGGTTCCCGCGCACCTCGGGCGCAGAGCACCAGTCCCGTCCGTACGTCGTAGCCGGACGGTACGGGGCGGCGACACCGGTCCTTGTACGGGGCCGGACCATCGCGGGCCTCACCTCATCGGGCGGGTATGCGGTATTCGACCCGTGTGTGAGGCCCGCCCCGAGAAAGCGAAACGCGCGATATGAACGACAGCGTGAACGACCCCGCGACCGAGGCGTTCGTCGCCCATCGCGATCTGCTGTTCACCGTCGCCTACGAGATGCTCGGTTCGGCGGCGGACGCCGAGGACGTCCTCCAGGAGACCTGGCTGCGGTGGGTGAAGGCCGACATCGCGGAGGTGCGGGACCCGCGTGCCTATCTGGTCCGCATCGCGACCCGGCAGTCACTCAACCGGCTGCGCACCCTCAAACGGCGCAAGGAGGACTACGTCGGTCCGTGGCTGCCCGAGCCCCTGCTCACGGCCCCGGACGTGTCCGAGGACGCCGAACTGTCGGAGAACCTGTCACTGGCGCTCATGTACGTCCTGGAAACCCTCTCGCCGACCGAACGCGCCGTGTTCGTGCTGCGTGAGGTCTTCGACTTCGGCTACGACGACATCGCCGCCGCGATCGGCAGGACCACCGCCGCCACCAGCCAGATCGCCTACCGTGCCCGCCGGCACGTCGACGCCCGCCGGCCCGGGACACCGGCTTCCCCGCAGGATGCCCGGGCCGCCCTGGAGTCGTTCCGCTCGGCCCTGGAGACAGGGGACCTTCAGGGCCTGCTGGACGTGCTCGCCCCGGACGTCGTCTTCGTCAGCGACGGCGGCGGTCTCAGGCTGGCGGCGCTGCGGCCGGTCGTCGGGACCGACAAGGTCCTGCGCTACATGGCCGCCAGCGTCGTCAAGGCCGGCGGTACGTTCACGAGTGAGCCCACGACGGTCAACGGCAACCCGGGACTCCTCCTGCGCGTGGACGGCGTACTCGACGGCGTGCTGGCCCTCCGTGTGGAGAACACCCGGGTCGCCGGCCTCTACTACGTGCGCAATCCCGAGAAGCTCACCCGCGTGGCGTCCGAGACCCCTCTCACCTCCCGCTGAGCCCGCGTCATCTCCTCAGGTGATTCGCCGGCCGTCGGGTGTGCGCACACCCCGGCCGGGGAACCTGTTCGCCCGGGCCGGGCCCTGCGGAGAGGACCACTTGTGACAGCGTCGGAGTCGGGGGCGGACGACCACAGCCCTGGTGACCGCGAGGACGGGTACCAGCCGGATCCGCACCGGTGGCGGGCCCTCTGGGTCACCTTGGTGGCCGGCTTCATGAGCCTGCTGGACGTCACGATCGTGGCGGTGGCGCTGCCCACCGTCCAGAACGATCTGCGCGCCTCTCCCGCGCAGGCCCAGTGGGTGGTGTCCGGTTACGCCCTCACCTTCGCCCTCGCCCTGGTCACCGCGGGCCGGCTCGGTGACGCCCTGGACCGGCGTCGTATCTTCCTGGTCGCGCTCTGCGGTTTCGTGGTCTTCAGTGCCGCCTGCGCGGCCGCCCCGGACATCGACCTGCTGATCGTGGCCCGGCTCGCCCAGGGGCTGGCGGCGGGATTCATGGCACCGCAGAACTCCGCGTTCATCCAGCAGCTGTTCCGCGGCGCCGAACGCGGCCGCGCCTTCGGCTACTTCGGCGCGACCGTCGGCATCTCCTCCGCCTCCGGTCCCCTCATCGGCGGCACCATCCTCGCGCTGGCCGACCACCCGGGCGGCTGGCGCTGGATCTTCTACGTCAATGTCCCCATCGGTGTCCTCGCCGTCCTGCTGGGACTCCGTCTGCTGCCGCGGAGCCGGCGGTCCGGCCGGGGGCAGGTGGACGTGCCGGGCGTCCTGCTTCTCGGCCTCGGCGTCTTCGCGCTCATGTATCCGCTGGTCCAGGCGGAGTCCGGCGGACTGTCCAGGCTGTGGTGGCTCTTCCCCGCCGGGGGCGCGCTTCTCGTGGTCTTCGTCCGCCGGCAGTACCGTCTCGTCGCCCGGGGCGCCGGTCCGCTGCTCGACCCGCGTCTGTTCACCACGGTGCGCGGCTACGCCGTCGGCGCCGGTGTCGGCACCCTCTACTTCGTCGGTTTCAGCGGTGTCTGGCTCGTGTTCGCCCTCTTCTACCAGCACGGCCTCGGCTTCTCGCCGCTGCGGTCCGGCCTCGCCGTCACCCCGTTCGCGCTCGGTTCGGCGGGCGCGGCCGTCGTATCGGGACGGCTGGTGGACCGGTTCGGCCGGCTGCTCACGGTGTGCGGGCTCGCGGGGGTGCTCGCCGGGCTGGGCGGCACCGCGGTGCTGCTGCGCTTCGCGCCGCTGGACATCGCTCCCTGGCTGGCCGCCCCCGCGCTGTTCGTGGGCGGTGTCGGCGGGGGCTTCGTGGTCTCCCCCAACATCACCATGACGCTGCGGGACGTACCCGTGCGGATGGCGGGCGCGGCAGGAGGGGCCCTGCAGACCGGGCAGCGGCTCGGCGCGGCGGTGGGCACCGCCGCGCTGCCCGGTCTCTTCTACCTGGTACTCGGCGGGAACGAGGGCTACCGTACGGCCGTGGTCGTCGCGCTGGGCGCCGCCCTCACCATGATGCTGACGTCGCTCGCCCTCGCGGGCTACGACTGGCGGCGCGACCGGCGAAGGCGCGAGCCGCACCGGAAGTGTCCGGAGGAGGTCGCGAACAACCCCGTGCACGCACGGCAGAGCTGACCCGACCGTCACGCGCAGCGCACCTACGCTCGCGTGAACCCGTGGCTCCGCTCCACTCTCGCCACGTGCAGCGTGTATGTCTCGTACCACTCGGCTCGCCCGCGCTTTTGCGCCGCGCGGTGCTCGGCGTTGTCGCGCCACTCCGTGAGCGCGTCGGCGTCCCGGAAGTACCCGACGGTGATGCCCAGCCCGCCCGGCGTCTGCGCATGGTCCATCCCCAGGTACCCCGGGATGTCCTTCACCAGGGCTTCCATGCGGGCGTTGGTCTCGCTGTAGCCGCTCTGCTCCTGGGTTCGCACCGTGGTGAAGACAGCCACGTAGTAAGGGGGTTCAAAGGCTTCGACAGGCCCGTCCGAATGATTGCTCATGGCCCAACTCTAAGGCCGTACGGGCCTGTTCCCACGTCTCGCAGTCGGCCGGGCTCCACGCGGCGGTCCTGGCCTGACGGCGGCTCACCTGGGCCTGGCTCGCTTGTTCTCCATGCGTTTCGGGCACAGGAGAGTGGGTGTCGGTTACGCGGGAGCCGCCGGTGGCCCGGACTCACTCGCGCGAGTGCTGCCGTGCCTGCTCTTCGGCGGCGTCAAGTGCGGGCGTGAGCGCGGCGAGGGCGGAGCGGAGCAGGTCGGGCAGCGAGCCGGACGGCACGACGAACCCGCCGGTCGGGTGGGGTGCGCCCGGAGGCTGGATCCACTGCTGGAGTGCGGTGCGCACCGCGGCTGCCACGCTCGCCGCGAGCACCCGGGCCGTGAGCGTGTCGGTGTCGCCGAGGCGCCGGCCGATCGCGGCGGTGAGGGGATCCTCGATCGCCGCCGCGGTGTCGAGGTACGCGGCACGCAGGGCGGGGCTGCCGGTGATCAGCAGCAGCTCGCCGGGGTCACGCGGTGCGATGTGCTGGTCCAGGACCGCCTCGGTCAACGCGTCGGCGAGGCGGACATGGGCGGGCCCGGACGCGACCGCCGCGGCGACCCTTGATTCCCGCTCGGCGGTGACGGCGGCGACGATCGCGTGTTCGCGACTGGAGAAGTAGTTGTTGTAGGTCCTCGGCGAGACCCCGGCGGCCTCCGCGATGTCCTCGACGCGGACAGCGTCGGGCCCCCGCTCGAGAGCCAGCCGCAGTGCCGCCTCCCGCAGGGCCACTCGGGTGGCCTGCTTCTTCTGCTCACGCAGCCCGGTCCGCCTTGTCGTCACCCTCGCAGTATTCCAGTCGTTTTGCGTGCCCGCAAACTTGCGTGCACGCAATTTCCGCCTCTACTCTCAGGCCCCCCGACAGAAGGGTCCAACGCATGCGAGCCAAAGGCATCTGCTACGACACCGGCTTCGTCCGCGACGGTGGCAACTCCCGGGCACGCTTCGACCCCGCCGTGGTCGGAAGAGAGCTGGCCATCATCCGCGACGATCTCCACTGCAACGCCGTCCACATCACCGGCGGCGACCCGGAGCGCCTGGAGCTCGCGGCCCGCCACGCCGCCGAACTCGGGCTGGAGATCTGGTTCTCGCCCTACCCGCTGGAGCTGACGCCGGACGAGATCCTCACGCTGATCGCCGACTGTGCGGAGCGGGCCGAGCGGCTCCGGGCCCGGGGAGCCGAGGTCGTGTTCGTCACCGGCGTCGAACTGAGTGTCATGAACCGGGGGTTCCTCGAAGGCGCCAGCACCGACGAGCGACTCGGCCGGCTGCTGGGCGACCCGGCCCGCCGGCCCGAGAGGATCGCCGCAGCCGGGGCCCGGCTCGACTCCTTCCTCCGCGAAGCCGTGGCGGTGGTCCGCGAGCGCTTCCACGGCAAGGTCACGTACGCCGCCATCCAGTTCGAAGGCGTCGACTGGGACCTGTTCGACTTCACGACCTACGAACTCATCCGGTCCGCGGAGGTGGCCGACCGGTTCCGCGACGGTGTGCGCGGCCTCGTCACCCGGCCCGGACCGGTCGCCATCACCGGTTTCGGCACCGCCACCTGGCGCGGGGCGGGTGACGTCGCACCCCGCAGCATGGAGGTGCTGGACAGCGACGAGGTCACCGGCGCACCGCTCCGGCTGACCCGGGAACTCGAGCGCGACGAGGAGGGGCAGGCGGCGTATCTGAGCGAGCTGCTGGAGATCTTCGACAGTGAGGGCGTCGACAGCGTCTTCGTGTTCCTCTTCGCGCTCTACAACCTGCCCCACCGCCCCGACGGAGATCCTCGCGACGACCTCGACCTCGCCAGCCTCGGCATCGTCAAGGTCTTCGAAGACCGCAACGGCGACACCTATCCCGATCTGCCCTGGGAGCCCAAGGCCGCCTTCGCCACGGTCGCCGACCACTACCGCGGCGGCTGACCTCCTGCCGTTGGCAGGGCCGGCAAACTCCCGCCGGTGGCAAGTCCGTTGGGTAGGTTGGCCGCATGACAGACCTCGGCCCCGTCGCCTGGCCACCGTCCCCGATCAGAACCACGCGTCTCGTACTCCGTGTGCCCGAAGCGCGGGACCGGGCGGCGTTCGTGGAACTGCTGGCCTCGCCGGAGGTGCACGCCTATCTCGGCGGACCTCGTCCCCGTGCCGATCTGGAGCGCGAGCTGCCCGAGGTGCCCGAGCGGTGGCCGGGCAGTTTCGTCGTCGATCTCGACGGGGCGATGATCGGCCAGATCCTGCTCAGACGAGCGACGCGGCACCTGCGCCCGACCGCCGTGGGAAAGGCCGACCTCGGTTATCTGTTCCTGCCGCGGGCGTGGGGATTCGGGTACGCGGCCGAAGCGTGCGAGGCGGCACTCGGCTGGTTCGACGGCGCCCTTCCCGGCGAGCCGGTGGTGCTCACGACGCAGACCGCCAACGCCGCCTCGATGCGCCTCGCGACGAAGCTGGGCTTCGCCGAGGTGGAGCGGTTCCGTGCCTGGGAGGCCGAGCAGTGGCTCGGTCTGCGGTCAGGCGTCGGACGTCGCGGGTGAAGGCCGGGCCGATCCGGGTGGCGATCCCGAAGTAGTCCTCCGGATGCCAGGTCCGTACGACGCGGCCGCCGGCCACCTGGTGGAAGTCCGACGTGGAGGACGGTGTGGCCGCCGGAGGAGGGGCGCAGGTTGCGGCCGGGAGTGTGGAGCACGCGGCGCAGGCCGGGGACCGGGAACCGGGCGTAGCCGAGGAGGCCGACGGCCCGGCGATCCGCGGCCGGTCCCATGGGGACGTCGGTTCCGGCCGGGCGGCCACGGTCGCGAAGCTGTGCTCAGCCGTCCCCGGCCGCTTCCGACCGGGCTTCCCGGAGGCGCAGCACACCGGTCAGCATGGGGAGGGTGAACTCGCCGTGGGCGGTCTCCGGTCCGCTCGCGAGGAAGGCGCGGATCCTGCCCAGCGTGGCCTGCCGTTCCTGTTCCGGCATGACCAGCATCCCCGCGCGGGTGGCGAGGGTCGCGACGAGGGAGTCGGCGGTGCGGCGCTGCCCGTGCGGGAACACGGCCTGTTCCGGTGAGCCGAACCGGGCGGCCGCGCCGTTCCCGGGAAGGTACGCGCCGGCCGTCTGGGCGCGCCACGAGGCGGGCGTGTCACGCGGCCCGACGGACGCGCTCCCGCTGATCCGTGCGAGGCCGGCGACCCACTCGACCTGGTCGTCCAGGACGTTCCACAGGCCGGCCAGGATGCCGCCGGGTACGAGGACCCTGGCGATCTCGGGTCCCGCGACGGCCATGTCGAACCAGTGCATGGCATTGCCGGCGAGTACGGCGTCGACGGATCCGTCCGGGAGCGGTATCGCCTCGGCGCTGCCCTCCAGGGCGCGGACGGCCGGCAGTGCGCGGCGCAGTTCGGTCAGCATCGCCGGGTCGGGCTCGACCGCGACGACGTCGGCGCCCAGCGCGACCAGGGCGGCGGTGAGCTTGCCGGTTCCGGCACCGAGGTCCAGTACGCGCGGGCCGGACGCGGGCTCCAGCGCCCAGCGTACGGCGGCCCGTGCGTAGGGGGGACGGTGCTCGGCGTACGCGGCCGCCGCGGCGCCGAACGACGAGGCGTGGAGGAGCCGTTCGTCCTCGTTCATGCGGTCACCGCAGGTCCAGGTCGGCGTGCACGAGGTCGTGGTCCGAGTACAGGCTGGGTTCCACTCGCTGGTTGAGCGCGGTGACGTCCCTGAGGAAGATGTAGTCGAACTTGCTCTGCCAGTCGGTGGTCGTCTCGCAGGTGCCGCTGGACGAGGGACGGCAGTCGGGGTCCGCGTCGTCGGCCAGGGACCACATCGGGGCGAGCTCGGGGGCGGCCGGTACGGCGTTGAAGTCGCCGAGGACGATCGTACGGTCGTGGCGTGCGACCTCCTCGGCGAGTACGGCGGCCTGGTCCACGCGGATCTCTTCCTGGCGCCGTTCGGCGAAGTGGGTGTTGAAGACCCGTACGGACCTGCCGTCCACCGTGGTGGTGACGGCCATGTACCCCCGGTCCTCGGAACCTCCGTCGGGGTACTCCACGTTGACGGCGTCCGTCATCGGCGCGGCCGAGAGGATCGCCTGGCCGTAGCCTCCCGGATTCCACGGCGCTCCCCCGCAGCGGCCCCAGTTCCGCAGAACGGAGCCGTACTTGACGTGGTAGACCAGCCCGTGCAGGTGTTCCAGATGCTGCCGGATGCTCTCGACGTCACGCACGCACGCTTCCTGCATGCCGATGACCTGCGGGGCGTGCTCCGCGATGTCCGCCGCCCGGCCGACGTTGCTCGCGTCGCAGGGGTTGCAGAGGTTCCATGTCGCCACCCGGTTCGGTACGACGTCCTCGGCGGCGTCCGCGGGAAGGGACCTCGCGGAGGGGGTGCCGAACGGTGTGCTGGAGCCGAGGAACACCATGCAGGCGACCAGCACGGCACCCGCGAGCAATCGCGTGCTCCTTCCGAGCACCTTCGCCTCCTCACCGTCGGCACACCGGGCGTCCGACGTCGCCGTGCACGAGCATATGTGACGGCGTCGCCGGCAGCCGTCGATCCGCTCGACGGCGGCCCACCGGGCAGCGGCGGCGGGGGCTGCCCGGGATGTGAACGGGGCGGACGACGGCCCTCGACGTGAGAAGGTGGCGGCGACCGGAGGTGGCGGTGCGGAGTCCTGAGATGTCCCGTGGTGCTCGACTGGCGGCGTACGGTGCCGTCTCCACGTCGTTGGCACTGTGCGGTGATCGCGGACTGCGCGACGCCGTGGACGCCGCCGAGCCGCTCGGTTCCGGTATCGGCGGCAGGTCGGCGCTGATGGAGGTCGAGGGGATTCCGGTCTTCGTCAAGCAGGTACGTCTGACCGATCTGGAGCGACGGCCGGAGAACATCCGCTCCACGGCGAATCTGTTCGGGCTGCCGGTCTTCTGCCAGTACGGCATCGGCGGCGTCGGCAGCCCGGGGTTCGGCGCGTGGCGGGAGCTGGCCGCGCACACGATGACGTCGGACTGGGTGGTCGCGGGAGATCACGAGGGCTTCCCCCTGATGTACCACTGGCGGGTGCTGCCCGACGCCGGCCGGCCGCTGCCCGGGGAACTGGCCGATGTGGAGCGGGCAGTCGCCTATTGGGGAGGCGGAGCGGGGGTACGCCGCCGGGTCGAGGCGCTCCGGGAGTCCTCGGCGAGTCTGACGTTGTTCCTGGAGTACCTGCCGCAGAACCTGCACGACTGGCTGAACACTCAGGTCGAGGCGGGCGGCGAGGCGGCGGAGCGGGCCTGTGCCATGGTGGAGAGCGAACTGGACGCGGGTCTCTCGTTCATGAACGCCCGCGGGCTGGCGCACTTCGACGTCCACTTCCAGAACATCCTCACCGACGGCCGCCGGCTCTTCCTCACCGACTTCGGCCTCGCCACGTCCTCCCGTTTCGAACTCGCGGAGGACGAGCGCGAGTTCCTCGACGCGCACCGCGAGTACGACCGGCGTTACGCGTTCACGCATCTGGTGAACTGGCTGGCCGTCGCCCTGTTCGGCCACGAACCGGAGGAACGCAGGGCCTTCGTGCACGCCTGGGCGCAGGGGGCGGACCCGCCGCCGGGTGTTCCGGCGGGGGTGGCGGCGGCCCTGTTGCGGCACGCGCCGGCCGGCGCGGCGATGGGAGACTTCTCCCACCGGTTCGTCCACGAGAGCCGGGCGACGAGGTGGCGGGCGGGATGACCGGGTTCATCACGTCCGTCGTACTGCTGACGCTGTGCACGTTCGCCGCGGTGCGGCCTCCGATGCCTCGGCATTCGAGCCGGTCGAACGTGTGGTTCTGGCTGGGGTATCTCATCAACGAGCAGCCGTTCCCCGGCCTGGTCGTGCTGGCCGCGAGCACGGTTCCCACCCTGTCGGCCGGGGTCGGCACGCCCGCGTGGTGGCTCGCGGCAGCGCTCACCGCCGTCCCTGCCTGCGGCATGGTCGCGCTCGCGGTCCGCGCACGCTCGGCACGAGGAGTTCTGGAAGGCGCCCTCGCGGACGGGCCCGGCATCCGGATGGTGCGCCGCCGACTGCCGCTCCTGCGCGTACTGTTGCTGCCGTTCGTTTCATGGCGGCCGGGCGTACGCCGGCTCCGCAACCGGCGGTACGGCGACGCGCGAACCCAACGCCTCGACGTCTACGTGCGCCGGAGCCGGCCGCGCGGTGCCCCCGTCCTGCTGTATCTGCACGGCGGGGGCTTCGTGACGGGCGGCAAGCTGCTCGGCGCGCGGCCGCTGCTCCACCGCCTGGCCGGGCAGGGCTGGGTCTGCGCGAGCGCCAACTACCGTCTGCGGACGTCGTACGGCGACTCGCTCGAGGACGCCAGGCAGGCGATCGCCTGGCTGCGCCACCACGCCGGCGAGCTCGGCGCCGACCCGTCCCGTGTGGTCGTGGCCGGCGGGTCGGCGGGCGCCCACCTCGCCGCGACCGTCGCGCTGACCGACGACTCGGTCTCGGGTGCGATCGGACTGTACGGCTACTACGGTCCGGCGGGCGAGGGCGCGTCGCCGCACGCCGTTCTCCACGCCGAAGCACCGCCCTTCCTCATCGTGCACGGCAGCCGGGACACGCTGGTGCTGTCCGCGGACGCCCGCCGCTTCGCGGACGAACTCGCCGCCGTCTCCGACGCACCGGTCGCCTTCGCCGAACTGCCCGGCACCCAGCACAACTTCGACTACTTCCACTCGCTGCGGCTGCACGCCGTGGGCGACGCGGTCGAGAGCTTCGCGTGCTGGGTGACCCGTACGGGTCCCGGTCAGCCCGGCGGCTGACGATCGGCGGACGGAGCAGTGCCTCGGGACACCGGCGCCGGGCCCATCCGGCTCAGCTGCTCCCTCGCCGGTCCCCGAGGTCTTCGGGCAGGGTGAGGGCCGTGTGGGCGGCGCGGCCGGCTCGGGGTGGTGAGGTGGTGAGGGCGCGCAGGGCGTTGTTGCGCCTTTCGAGGGCTTCGGCGGTGGTGGGGAACAGGGCCGCGTCGCCCTTGCCGGCCTGGGACTGGTTCAGTTCCACGAATCCGCGGGTGTCGCGCTCGTAGGCGGCGAAGGCCTCGGCGTGGTCGCGGTGGGTGGCCAGGGAGTGGGCGAGCATGTAGGCGCCGACGAGGGCGAGGCTGGACCCCTGTCCCGTGAGGAACGACGGGGCGTAGGCGGCGTCGCCGACGAACGCGACCCGGCCGCTCGACCAGCGCGGCAGGTGGATCTGGCTCACGGTGTCGAAGAACCGGTCGTCGGCGTCTCGCATGGCGGAGACCATGGCCGGGATCTCCCAGCCGTCGTCGGCGAACACGGCGGTGACGAGGTCGCGTTGCGCCTCCGGGTCGCGCAGGAACTCGTACGAGGGCTGCGAGTGGGTGAAGTCGAGGAAGGCGTGCAGTTCGTCGCCGTCCCCCACCGCGTAGAGCGCCGCGGCCCTTCCGGGAGTGTTCCAGATGAGTACCTCGTGGGAGAGACCGAAGGTGTTGGGCATGGTGAAGATGGCGAAGCAGTGGCCCAGATGGCGGTGGAACCGCTCCTCGGGGCCGTGGACGAGCTCCCGCGTGTGCGAGTGCAGCCCGTCCGCGCCCAGGACCAGGTCGAAGTCACGCCGGGCGCCGCTGCGGAAGGTGACGTCGACACCGTGCTCGTGTTCGGTGAGGGTGTCGATGGAGTCGTCGAAGACGAACTCCACCTCGTCGCGGACCGTCCCGTACAGGATGTCCGCCAGATCGCCGCGCGGCACCTCGACGTCATGTCCCCCGACGCCGCCGGCCACCGCCCGCGGGTGCACCACCGCCGCCGTACCGCCGTCCGCGTCGAGGAAGGTCATCCGGCGCAACTCGACGTGTGCCTGCTGAAGTCGCGGCAGGATTCCCATACGGCGGGCCACCTCGACGGCGGTGCCGCGCACGTCGATCGGGTACCCGCCGCCCCGCGGTCCCGTGGCCTTCTCGACGACCGTCACCGTGAATCCGTACCGGTGCAGCCAGAACGCCACGGCGGTACCCGCGATGCTGGCGCCGGACACCAGGACCGTGCCTTTCGAAGCGGTGCTCGCGTTCATACGTCAACTCCTGAGGTCGTTTCCGTCGTCGGGCGGTCATGGCGCGTGCCGCGTACGAGGAGGAGGGCCAGTACCGCGGCGACCGCGAACGCGCCGGAGGCGATCGCTATGCAACTGAACACGCCCGTGGCCGAGTTCACCGTCTCGCCGTCGACGGACACGGAGGTCGACTCGAGCACCGCCGCGCCCACGAAGTTCAGCACCACCGAACCGATCGACACCATGACCATGACGAGGCTGGACACGATGCCCTGGCGCGCGGGGGACGCGAGGTTTCCCGCCATGTTGAAGCCGGATGTGCCGAGCGCTCCCACCGTGACGCCCAGCAGGAAGCCGCAGCAGAGCGCGGCGGCGAGCTGCGAGGCGCCGAGGAACATGCCGATGGTGACGACCGTGCCGAGCACGATCGACCCGGCCAGTGTCCTGGCCGGTCCGATGCGTGCGGAAAGCCATCCGGCCGTGGGGCCTCCGAGGGTGACGCCGAGCCCCGGCGCCGCGAGGAGCAGTGCCACCGATCCCTGGTCGGCCAGTCCGTAACCGAGGTGCCGGCCGGCCGAGACGTCACCGATGAGGGGGATGAGCTGCAGCATGCTCTGGTACGAGCCGGCGGCGAGAAAGACGACAAGGAGCGTGAGGATCAGGGGACGGCCGAGGTTCCTCACGTCGATGAGGGGGTCGGGCTTCCGGCTCGAGACCAGGAACCACCTCACCAGTGCCGTGATGCCGCCGGCGAGGAGGGCCAGGGGGCCGGGGCCGAACCAGCCGAACTCCGCGCCGAGGCTGACGTGACCGAGCACCCCGGCGAGACCACCGCCGAGAAGGAGGGCACCACCGACGTCGATCCTGCCCGGTGTCCTGATCGGGGACTCGGGAAGGAGGTGATGCGCGCAGACCGCCATGACGGCCGCGACGAGCGCCGATACGAGGAAGAGGACCTGGAAACCGAACTGCGAGGCCAGTTCCTCGATGAGGAAACGGGACGCGATGTTGAGGACCGCGGAGCCGGAGGTCACGATGCCGACGACGATCATCGCGGTGCGGGGTGCGCACACACCCCGCACGATCGCGACGGAGAGGAAGACGGTGGCCAGAGCCGCACCTTGTAACATGCGCCCCGGCACGAACACCCAGAGGCTGGGCGCCACGGCGCACACCAGGGCACCCGCGCTGCTGAGGAGCAGCGCCAGTACGAGCACCTTGCGTCTGCCGTGGATGTCGGCGCTTCTGCCGAGCAGGGGTGCCCACATCACTCCCGCCAGCATCGCGGTGGCGTTGAGCCATGCCGCCTGGCCGGTGCCGAAATGGTCGAGCATCTCCGGGAGGACGAGCAACGGCGCGGTGACGGCCGAGTCGACCACGAAGTTCACCAGCGCCAGGACGGCGACCAGGCCGATCAGCCGGCCGTTCCCTCGCGTGTGGAGTCGTACGTCGGTACCGCTCTGCCGCATCGGGGTCTCCATTGTCTACGCCTTCCGGTCGCGCAGGGCCCCACGGGCGGGGAGGGTGACGGCGACGAGGCCGAGGGACACCGCGGCCGCGGCGAACGCGGCGTACAGCAGCGGCGGTACGTGGGGGGACTCGCCGGTCAGGCCGCGCATCATCGGGGTGAGCGTGATCATGGCGATGGCGGTGCCCAGGACGACGCCCGCCGCCGACACCAGCAGGCTCTCCCAGCCGAGCATGCGCAGCACCTGGCGGCGGGTGGAGCCGACGAGGCGGAGGGTGATCAGTTCGCGGCGGCGGTCCAGGACGGTCATCACCAGGGTGTTGGCCGCGGCGACGGCGGCGAAGCCGCCCAGGACGCCGGCCATCACGTAGTTGGCCCAGGCGCCGAACTCCCGGTCCACGTTCTGTGCGAGGGCGTAGCCGGAGGCGTCGGTGACCTCGCCGAGCGCGCCGAGCGGCTCGGCGTCGCCGCCGCTGACCAGGAGGGTGCCGGCGAAGGGCGATGTGACGTGGCCGTCCAGGGACGCGCGGTCCATGGTCACCGCGGGCAGGCCCAGACCGCGGCCGTAGATCGCGACGACCTCCGGGGACGCCTTCGTGCCGTCGGGAAGGAGGAGCGCCAGCCTGTCGCCGAGTCCGGTCCTCGTGGCGGTGGCGAGCGTGGTGTCGACGGCGATACGGCCGGGTCCCACGCGGTTCAGGCTGCCGTCGCGTACGTCCAGGTCCTGCACCTTCGCGAGCTGGGCGCCGGAGCCCGAGACGCCCTGGGTCGCCGTGCCCTGCAGCGACGTCTCGCCGCCGCCCCGGACGGGGACCAGCACCTGCGTGTGCAGCAGCGCCACGGCCGCGTCGACGCCGGGGAGGCGGGCGGCACGGGGGGCGGCGTCGGCGGGCAGGCCGGACGGGCTGGTGACGACGTGGTCCGCGGTGATGCCGTCGCGGAGCTGTTCCGAGGCGACGTGGCTCTCGCTGGTGTGCATGAAGACGAGCGTCGAGGCGAAGGCCATCGCCAGCACGATCGGGGTGATCGCGGAGGCCAGCCGGCGGGCGTTGGTGCGGGAGTTGGCGGCGGCCAGCGACGCGGACGCGCCGCCGCCGCGCAGCAGCAGTCCGAAGAGCGCCGCGCACAGCCGGGCCAGGACCGGCCCGAGCAGGGCGACGGCCAGCATGAACAGCATGACGACGCCCAGGGAGGCGTTCGCGGCGTCGGAACCGGCGGCGGAGGCGGCGACACCGGCGAGCGTCGAGCCGCCGGCGACCGCGGCCAGCCCGAGGACCGTACGGACGACGCCCGGCCGCAGCCGCTCCACCGAGGCCTCGGCCAGCGCCTGCCCCGGCTTGATCCTCGCCGGCCTGCGCCCGGCCGCCCACCCGGCGCCGAGCGCCGTGAGCAGCCCCACGCCGACGGCGGCCAGCAGCGGGAATCCGGAGACGTGCAGGTCGACCGCCTGCGGGACGGCCCCGCGGTCCTGCATCTGCCCGAACCACCAGTGCGCCAGTCCGATGCCCGGCAGGCAGCCGAGCAGCCCGGCGAGCGGGGCGACGAGGAGTGCCTCGGCGGCGACCGCGCGGCGGATCTGGCGGGGGGTGGCGCCGACTGCGCGCAGCAGCGCGAACTCGCGGGTGCGCTGGCCGACGGAGAGGGCGACGGTGCCGGCGGCGGTGAAGACGGCGACCAGGGTGGCGATGCCGCCGAAGGAGCCGCCGACCGCGAAGAGGGTCTCCTTGGCGTAGGCCAGGCCGTGGTCCTCGACCTCGCCGCGGTCGTCGCCGGTCAGCGCCTGTGCGCCGGAGCCGGTGAGGGCCTTGCCGACGGCGGTGGCGAGGGTGTCCGGGTCGACGCCGTCCTCGGCCATGACGGCGATGGCGTCGGCCTTGCCGGGGTGCCCGGCCAGCACGGACGCCTCGGCGTCCGCGAACCAGGCCGTGGCCCCGCCGGTGGTGTCTCCCGCGCCGGCCTCGGCCAGCCCGGACACCCGGAAGCCGGTACGGCCGTCGGCCGTCTCCAGTACGACGGTGTCGCCGACGCCGGCCTTCGCGGTACGGGCCGCGGTGGCGCCGAGGACGACCTCGCCCGCGTGCGGCGCGGCGCCCCTGGTCAGCGCGGTCCCGGTGAAGGCGTGCGAGCCCCAGCCGTGGCCGGTGAGCGCACCGGAGGCGCCCTGGCGGACCGGGAAGGTGAAGTCGGGTACGGCGGTGGCCGCGCCCGGCACCGTGGCGGCCTTCGCCGCGAGCCCCGTGTCCACGCGGGCGGTGTCCGGCAGCGGGTACGCGGTCTCCTCGGGGCCGTCGATGGTGTCGGCGACGACGCGCGCGGACTGGTCGGCCGCCGCGACGACCGGCGCGTCCGCGTACCGCTCGGCCGGCACGGAGGCGCGCAGACCGGTCTCCAGGAGGACACCGCAGGCCGCGACGATCAGCGCCGACATCATCAGCGCGACGAACGTGCCCGCGAACGAGGCGGGTTTGAAACGCACGGCCGCGCGGGCGAGGCCGTTGGGCTTGACGCTCATGCCGCCGCCCCCGCCCCGGCCATCGTCCGCGTACGGCCCGTGAGCGCCGTCATCCGCGCGGCGATCCGCTCCGCCGAACCACGCTCGAGCCGGTCGGCGAAGACGCCGTCGGCGAGGAACAGCACACGGTCGGCCCAGGCGGCCGCGGCCGGGTCGTGGGTGACCATGACGACGGTGGCACCGAGGGTGTCCACCGCGTTCCGCAGCAGTCCGAGGACCTCGGCGGCGGTGCCGGTGTCGAGGGCGCCGGTGGGCTCGTCGGCGAAGATCACGTCGGGGCCGGTGACCAGGGCGCGGGCGACGGCCACGCGCTGCTGCTGGCCGCCGGACAGTTCGCCGGGCCGGCGCCGCGCCTTGTCGGCGAGCCCGACCTGGGCGAGCACCTCGGCGGCCCGGCCCCGGTCCTGACGCTGCCCGGCCAGCCGCATGGGGAGCAGGACGTTCTGCTCCACGGTCAGCGACGGCAGCAGATTGAACGCCTGGAAGACGAAGCCGAGGCGGCTGCGGCGGAGTTCGGTGAGTTCGTTCTCGTTCATGCCGGTGATCTCCGTACCGCCGAGGCGTACGGATCCCGCGGTGGGCCGGTCGAGTCCGGCCGCGCACTGCAGGAAGGTGGACTTGCCGGACCCGGAGGGGCCCATGACCGCGGTGAACGTGCCGTGGGGGAGGCCGAGTTCGACGCCCGCGAGGGCGTGTACGGCGCTCGCGCCACGGCCGTACTGCCGCCGGACACCGCGCAGTTCGACGGCGAGACCGGGGGTGGCGGCCGGTGCGGCCTCCGTCCGGTCGTCCGCCTTCTGTCGCCTGCCGCTGCGTAGCCTCATGTTCCGTCCTCTCGCACTGTTCTCCTGCTGACGGGGGAGAGAGTGCGGGGGCGGCCGGCCGCCGGGCGTCATACCCGGGAGCCAATGTGGGGGTGATACCCCGGTAGGGGGTGGAGGAGGCCGGGAGTCCTACTCGCCCGGGACCACCAGCCCCGATTCGTAGGCGAAGACGACCGCCTGGGCGCGGTCGCGCAGGTCGAGTTTGGTGAGGACGCGGCTCACATGGGTCTTCACCGTCTGTTCGGCGAGCACCAGCAGCGCCGCGATCTCCGTGTTGGACCGGCCGCGGGCGACCAGGGTGAGGACCTCGGTCTCGCGTTCCGTGAGGGCCTTGAGACGCAGTGCGGGCTTGCGCCGGGCGGCGGGGCGCTGCTGGGCGAAGTCCGCGATCAGGCGGCGGGTGACGGAGGGGGCGAGCAGCGCGTCGCCCGAGGCCACGACGCGTACCGCCGCGATGAGGTCGGCCGGTGGCGCGTCCTTGAGCAGGAAGCCGCTGGCGCCCGCCCGCAGTGCCTCGTAGACGTAGTCGTCGACGTCGAAGGTGGTGAGCATCAGGACCCTCGGCCGGTGGGTCACGCCCTTCGGAGGGTCGAGGAGGCGGCGCGCGGCCTCGAGTCCGTCCATCTCGGGCATCCGTACGTCCATCAGCACGACGTCGGGACGGGTGCGCCGGCTCAGTTCGACGCCCTGGGCACCGTCGGGGGCCTCGCCCACCACGTCGATGTCGCTCTGGGCGGCCAGGAGGGCGGCGAAGCCGGCCCGCACCATGGCCTGGTCGTCGACGATGATGACGCGGGTCGTCACGTGAGGTCCTTTTCGGTGAGAGGGAGTTGCGCGGCGACCCGGAAGCCGCCGTCGGGCAGCGGGCCCGTGTCGAGGGTGCCGCCGACGAGCCGGACCCGTTCGCGCATGCCGACGAGGCCGTGCCCGGTGCCGCCGGTTTCGAGCGGGGCGGCGGGCGGCCGGGGCGGCGGCCCGTTGACGACGAGGACGGTGATCCGCGCGCCGGTCTCCGACACGGAGACCCGGGTCGGGGCGCCGGGCGCGTGACGGACGACGTTGGCCAGTGCCTCCTGGACGATGCGGTAGGCGGAGAGGCCGACCGTCTCGGGCACGTCGGTGTCGCAGGGGGTGAACTCCACGGGTGTGCCGGCCCTCGCCGTCGCCTCCACCAGCTGGCCGATCCGGGTCAGGCCGGGCTGGGGCACGAGTTCGCCGTGCGTCTCCTCGTTCCGCAGGACGCCGAGGAGGCGTCGCATCTCGCCGAGCGACTCGCGCGCGGTCGCCGCGATGGAGGTGAACTCCTCTCGCACGTCCGGCGGCAGACCGTCGAGGCGGTAGGACGCGGTGTCCGCCTGCACGGTGATGACGGACATGTGGTGTGCCACCACGTCGTGCAGTTCGCGTGCGATGCGGGCGCGTTCCTCCAGCAGGGTCCGCCGCTCGCGTTCGGCCTCGCTGATGGTCTCCTGCTCGGCGAGCCGACGCTGCACCTCGTACCGTTCGCGGAGTGCGGCGGCGAGCAGGAGGGCGACGCCACCGAGGATGGTCAGCAGCAGGTTCCTGGCGCTGGTGCCGTGGGGCGCGACGAATCCCAGGCCGATGTTCGCGGCCGCCGTGGTCAGCCACACCAGTACCAGGGTGCGGCGCCGCTCGCGCAGGCCGAGGGCCAGGCAGAGGCCGATGTAGCCGACGATCTGCATGGGCGGGAACGGCCACAGCAGCCGCTCCTCGAAGTCCACGGTGAGCAGGGCGAGCGCACCGGACACATCCGCGGCGAGGACGACGCACCAGGCCCGCAGGGGGCGTACGACGGCGAGGAGCAGCGGCGCGGCCTGGGCGACGGCCAGGGCGCTCGCGACACTGCCGTTCAGACCGTAGTCGGCGGTGAGGACGACGATGGTGGTGGGCAGCAGGGCGACGCACAGCACGAACGCCACGCCCCACGGCAGCAGCCGTACCCAGCGGCGCGAAGCCCCCGCGAGCAGGGCGCGCGGACGTTCTTCCTCCACCGGGGCCATGGTCACCACCCTATGTGCGGCGGCCGGACGTCATGACCCGCGTGGGCTCACTGCCGGTCGCGGACGATCACTGATCGGCCATGGTCTCTCCTCGACGCCGCGGAGGGGGACTGCCGCGGGCTCCGGTGGCCCGCGACCGCATCACCGCACTTCACCTCCGGCCTCGGCCCGACGGCCCCGGCCGCTCAGCCCCGCGGCGACCGGGCGGGTGGACGGTGCCGGTGGCCACGGCTGTTCAGGGAGGGCGGACCGTATCTCGCGCAGGAGGGTGGGGTGGTCCTCACCGTAGGCGGCGACGGCCGCGAACACCGCGTCGAGGGCCGCCCGCAGCGGGTCGGGGTCGGCGGCGCCGAGGAGTGCGGGGAGGGCCATGTGCGGCTGGGACATCCGCAGGGAGGGATCGGGTTCGCCGATGGTGACCCTCACCTCGTACGACGTCGCCTCACGGGATTCCGGCACCGGCGGGCCGGGCGCCGCCCGCCACTTCAGCACGCCGGCCGCGGGGCCCACGATCGGTGCGGGTGGCCGGCGGCGGGGCGCGGGAACCTCGTCACCGGCGCGGGGCGCGGGTGCCGGGGCCCTGCCGCGGTCGCGGGGCCGGGGCGCGGGTGCCGGGACCTCCTCGCGGGCGCGGGGCCGGGGCTCGGGTGCCGGGACCTCCTCGCGGGCGCGGGGCCGGGGCTCGGGTGCCGGGACCTCCTCGCGGGCGCGGGGCCGGGGCGCGGGTGCCGGGACACCGGCACGGGTGGCGAGCCGGAGTACGGGCGTCGTGCCTTCGGCCCGAGTGAGCGGCTGTAACGGGGGCAGCCGGGGCGGGACCGCTCGGGCGACGGTCCGGTCGGGGACGTCGGGGTCGGATGCCAGGGCCCGCCACATCTCCTCGGTGTCGTCGAAGGGCGGTGGCAGGGGGCGTCCCCCGGTCAGGGCGGTGAGGCCTTCGGCGATCCAGCCGACCTCCGTGAGGCCGGCCGTCGAGCAGGCGAGGCGTGCGGCCAGCAGGGCGGTCGCACGCTGGGCCTCGGGGCCGGCGGCGTCGATGGCGTGGACCAGGCCGGGGTCGAAGGCGACCAGTCCGCGCACATTGCCCCCGACGTCGCGCAGGGCCTGGCTGGGCGGTTGGCCGCCCCACTGCCGCTTCTCGTGGGCGAGCCGCCGCTCCGCCGCCGCTCGTTCCTCCGCGAGGCGGGCCTGCCGTTCGGCCTCGGCGCGCTCGGCGGGGGTGGGAGGGGGTGGCTGCCGGCGGGCGTGGCCGTGCCAGTAGGCCGCGATCTCCGAGGTCTGTCCGAGGATGCGGTCCGGGGCGGGCGGGGCGGGCCAGAACTGCAGGAGGTACTCGTCCAGCGGGGGCTCCTCGCTCAGCCGCGTGTCCTCACGATGTCCCGCGTCCATGCCCTTCGCGCAGTAGCGCACCCGGTAGTCGGTCTCCTCCAGATCCAGCGGCCACGCGGCCTCGCCCGCCCATTGCACGAGAGAGCTGTCGTCCGAGAGGGGGCGGAAGGACACCTCCACGGCCTCCTCCCAGGAGGGGTCCAGCGGCGGGGCCTGGTCGTGCACCTCGACGGTGAAGCCGACGTTGCCCGTGTGCAGTCCGGTGCTCAGCCACAGCGCCCCGGGGACCGCCGCCCCGCACAGCCCGGCGCCCTGCCCGGCGAACGCCTCCGCGAGGCCGGGGCCGAAACCGTCCGGGTCGCTCTCGACGTGGATCTGACCGTAGTGAACGTGCACCTCTCCCGCGACCGGCCTGCGCACGGTGAACCCCCTCGGTTGTCAGAACCGCACCTGCCTCCGGCAGCGTACGGCGCGGCACTGACAACCCGTCATGGACGCGTCCGGCGGTCTACTTGCCGTGCGGGTCGGAGCCGTTGAGCGTTGCGACGACCTGGTCGTAGTCCCCGCGTGCCTCGCCGTAGCGCAGGAACTTCACCCGCTCGACCTGGATCTCCTCGGCGTCGGGCCTGGTTTCGAGGAGGCCGACGGCCTCCTCGATGAACTCGTCGAGGGGCATGGCGAGTTCGTTGGTCTCCTGGCCGGGCAGCAGCGCGGTGCGTACGGACGGCGGTTCGAGTTCCACGACCTTCACGGAGGTGCCGGCGAGCTGCAGCCGGACGGATTCGCTGAGCATGTGGATCGCCGCCTTCGACGCGTTGTAGCTCGGCGTCGCCCTGAGCGGCGCGAACGCCAGGCCGGAGGAGACGGTCATGAGGGTGGCGTCCGGCCGGCCCCGCAGATGTTCGACGAACGCGGCGATGAGGCGGATCGGGCCGAGGACGTTCGTCGTCACCGTGGCCTCGGCGGTGGCGAGGAACGACGCGGGGTCGCGCCAGTCCTCGACGTGCATCACACCGGCCATGGTGACGAGGACGTTGAGGTCGGGGTGATCGGCCAGGACCTGCTGCGCGGCGGCGGTGACGCTCGCGGCGTCGGTGGTGTCGATGCGTACGGTGTCGATGCCGGGGTGTTCGGCGGCGATCCGTTCCAGCCGCTCGGTGCGCCGGCCGCCGACGATGACGGTGTTGCCCCTGGCCCTCAGTTCCAGGGCGAGGGCGAGGCCGATGCCGCTGGTGGAGCCGGGGATGAAGACGGTGTTTCCGGAGATGTTCATGCACCGATCGTCGCCACTCCCCCGCGGCGGGGGCAGAGACCGGTTGTCGGGGGATCGGCGATCCCTGGCTGCGCCACCCGCGCCGGTCGATAATCGACCGTATGGACCGTGCAGCTCTGGCCGACTTCCTGCGCCGCCGCCGCGAGGCGCTGCGGCCGGAGGACCTCGGTCTTCCCACCGGCGCTCGCCGCCGGACCCAGGGTCTGCGGCGCGAGGAGGTCGCCTCGCTCGCCGTGATGTCGACCGACTACTACACGCGGCTGGAGCAGCGGCGCGGGCCGCAGCCCAGTGAGCAGATGCTGGCCTCGCTCGCCCGGGCGCTGCGGCTGACCGGTGACGAGCGCGACTATCTGTACCGGGTGGCGGGGCACAACGCGCCGGCGTCGCTGTCGGCGTCCCCGCATGTCGCACCGGCGCTGCTGCGGGTGCTGGACCGGCTCGACGACACGCCGGCGCTGATCCTGACCGACCTGGGCGAGACGCTGGTGCAGAACCGGATGGCCGCCGCCCTGTTCGGGGACGCGTCGCGGCATACCGGCCCGGCGCGCAGCGCGATCTACCGCTGGTTCACCGATCCGGCGGACCGGCTGATCTATCCGGAGGCCGACCGGGACCGGCAGAGCCGCGCCCAGGTCGCGAACCTGCGTGCCGCCCATGGGCTGCGGGGTCCGCGCTCGCGGGCCGGTGAGCTCGTACGGACACTGCAGCGGGCGAGTGAGGAGTTCGCCGAGTTGTGGGCGCGGCACGAGGTGGCGCAGCGCTTCGAGGACCACAAGACGCTCGTCCATCCGGAACTCGGCCCGATCGAACTGGACTGCCAGGCACTGTTCACGGAGGACCAGTCCCAGACCCTGCTGGTGCTCACGGCTCCGCCGCGCACCGAGGGTCACGAGAAGCTGCAACTGCTCGCCGTGCTGGGGCTGGACCGCTTCACCGGGGCGGAACGCTAACGACGGCTCAGGGAGCGGTCCGCCGCGCACACCAGCAGGAAGGCGGCGGCCACGCCGAGCAGCAGCACCCCGAGTACGCCGCCGACGTGCCGAAGCCGAGATCGAGACGAGCCTGCGGCGGCCGTCGTCGGGGTCGTCACTGCGGTCGACCGGTCGGGCCTTCTCCAGGGCGATGACGGTCTTCCCCACTGACTGGGGGCGTACGCCCTCGGCGGCGGCGAGGGCGCTGGCGCAGACGGGGCCGCGAAGGCGAGGCGGTGCAGCACCGGGCCGCGTCGGGGTGAGTTCCGTGGCCTCCGCCGTCTCCAGCGCCATCAGCCGGTGTCTCAGCCGCGCCTGGACGACCCCGATGTCACCGGCCGCCCGGACGGCGGTCTCCGTCAGGGGCCCCGCACACTCTCGTCATCGATAGGCACCCTCGACTGCACGCCCTGGGCTGTCTCATTCCCCCGCAGCCGGTCCGGCAGCCCGGCGGCGAGGTGTTCGATCAGCTCGGTCACCCGGCGCGGGACGTGTCCGTCGTCCTCGTACAGGGCGTACACATCGGCCGCGGGTGTGGGGACATGGGGCAGCACCCGGACCAGCTCGCCGCTCTCGACGTGGGGCCGGACATGCCACTCGGAGCGCATGATCACCCCTCTGCCCTGCCGTGCCCAGTCGGTCACGATGCCTCCGTCGTTGCTCGACAGGGAGCCACGCACCCGCACCTGGCGGACGTCACCGGCCTCCCCGAACCGCCAGAGCGCGTAGTCCCCCTCGTTCTCGCGCAGCACGATGCAGTCGTGGTGCGCGAGGTCCTCGACCCGCTCGGGTGTGCCGCGCCGCTCGAGGTACGACGGCGCCGCGCACGGCACGCGGCGGTTCTCCGCCAGCCGGCGCATCCGCAGGGAGGAGTCGGACGGGCTGCCGACGTGCACGGCCACGTCGAACTCCCGCCGGTGCGGCCGCAGGGGCAGCGCCGAGGTGTGCAACTGCACCTGGAGGTGCGGATGCCGCGCCGCGAACTGTGCGACGAGCGGGGCGACATGGTCGCGGCCCAGACCGAGGGTCGCCTGGACGACGAGCGAGCCCCGCAGCTCCCCGGAGCCCTCGGTGACGATGTCCTCGAGCTCCCGCAACCGGGCGAGGATCGAGTCGAGCCCGCGCGCGTACAGCGTGCCCTCCGAGGTGAGCACCAGCCTGCGGGTGCCCCGCTGGACGAGACGCACGTCGAGGCGCCGCTCGAGCGCGCTCAGCCGCTTGCTGACCACCGGCAGCGAGCTGCCGAGCCGGCGCGCCGCCGCCGTGAGCGTCTCGCTGGCCGCCACGGCCTGGAAGAACCGCAGGTCGTCGATCGACGTGTTCATGCCGTGCCCGCCTCTCACAGGGCTTTCCGCCAGGGAAAACCCATGTTGCCCGGTGACTCGTTGTGGCGGCTCACCCAGCGGTCGACAGTGGGAGTCCGCACAGGCCACCGGGTGTGCCGGTGTGCTCGGCGAGCAGAGCGAGGAGCAGCAGTCGTGCCACAGCGTTACCGTATCGCCGCCGTGCCCGGAGACGGCATCGGCAAGGAGGTCGTACCCGAAGGACTGCGGTGTCTGCGCGCCGCGGCCGACGCGTACGGCTTCGCCCTCGACGTGGAGGAGTTCGGCTTCGCCAGCGCCGAGTACTGGCTGCGGCACGGCGAGATGATGCCGAAGGACTGGCGTGAGGTGCTGGGCGGCTTCGACGCGATCTTCTTCGGTGCCGTGGGGTGGCCGGAGGCCGTGCCGGACCATGTGTCGCTGTGGGGCAGTCTGCTGCAGCTGCGGCGCGGGTTCGACCAGTACGTCAATCTGCGGCCGGTCCGGCTGCTGCGCGGGGTGCGGGGTCCGCTGCGTGACCACGGGCCCGGGGACATCGACTTCTACGTGGTCCGGGAGAACACCGAGGGCGAGTACTCCAGCATCGGCGGGCGCATCTTCGAGGGCACCGAGCGGGAGACGGTGCTGCAGGAGACCGTGATGACCCGCACGGGCGTCGACCGGGTGCTGCGTTACGCCTTCGAGCTCGCCGGCTCCCGCCCGGAGCGGCATCTGACCTGGGCCACCAAGAGCAACGGTATCTCGATCTCCATGCCCTACTGGGACGAGCGCGCGGCCGAGATGGCGCTGCGGTATCCCCAAGTGACCGCGGACAAGGACCACATCGACATCCTGGCGGCCAAGTTCGTCCTCCAGCCCGAGCGTTACGACGTCGTGGTGGCCAGCAACCTGTTCGGCGACATCCTCTCCGACCTGGGCCCGGCCTGCACCGGCACCATCGGTATCGCGCCCAGCGCCAACATCAACCCCGAACGCGAGCACCCGAGCCTGTTCGAGCCGGTGCACGGGTCCGCGCCGGACATCGCGGGACTCGGCATCGCCAACCCGGTCGGGCAGATCTGGAGCGGGGCGATGATGCTGGAGCACCTCGGCGAGACGGCGGCCGCGGCAGGGGTCCTCGCCGCCGTGGAGTCGGTCCTGGAGCGGCGGCCGGACGTGCTCACGCCCGACCTCGGCGGCACGGCGACGACGACGGCGCTGGGCGCGGCGATCGCCGAACACATCACGTCCGGGCAGCACCGGAAGGAGGGATGAGCGTGCCGCGGGTCCTGATCACCACCGACTATCTGCGCCCCGGCGACGAGGTGGACGCCTACCTCGTCGCGGCGGGCCTGACGACCCACCACGCGCCGATGGCCGGGCGGCACGGTCCGGAGGAACTCGTGGCAGCGCTCGCCGGAGCGCAGGCGGCGCTCATCGGACACGATCCGATGACCGCCGATGTCCTCGGGCGGGCACCGGAGTTGCGCGTCGTGGTGCGCACCGGCGTCGGCTACGACTCCGTCGACGTCGGGGCGGCGGCCCGGCTCGGGATCAGTGTGAGCAACCTGCCCGGCATCAACGCGGGCGCGGTGGCCGAGTACACGATGGGGCTGCTGCTCGCCGCGGCGCGCCGGCTCGTCGAGAGCGCCGTGGGCGTGGCCGCGGGCGGCTGGCCCCGCGGTGACGGTCGGGAGCTGCGGGGAGCGACCCTCGGACTGGTCGGCTATGGCGCGGCCGCCCGTGCCGTGGTTCCGCTCGCCCGGGCGTTCGGGATGGACGTCGTGTGCACGACGGGTGTTCCCGCGGGCCTGCGCGATGACGGCCCGGTGCGCTTCGTGCCCTTCACCGAGCTGCTGGCCGTGTCCGACTACGTCTCGGTCCATACGGCGCTCACCGACCGGAGCCGGGGCATGTTCGACGCCTCCGCCTTCGCGCGGATGAAGCCGACGGCCGTGCTGGTCAACACCGCCCGGGGAGCCGTCGTCGACGAGCGGGCGCTCGCGGACGCCGTACGGAACGGCACCATCGCGGGGGCGGCGCTCGATGTGGTGGTGTCGGAACCGCTCCCGGCGGACAGTCCGCTGCGGGGCGTCGAGGGGATCACCGTCTACTCCCATCTCGCGGGCCAGACCGCGCAGGCCCGCAGGGCGGCCGGTCTGGCCGGTGCCGCCGAACTCGTGGCCGCGCTCCGGGGCCGGGCCCGTTTCGCCGTCACCTGACGGACAGTCCCGCACACCAACAGCCGGGGGGGCGCCCCCCCGGGGGGGGGGCCCCCCCCCCCCGGGCGGGGGCCCGGGGGGGGGGGGGGGGCCGCCCCGGGGGGGGGGGGCCGGGCCCGGGGGGGGGGGCGGCCCGGGAACCCC
>NZ_JBICWF010000025.1:0-55697 GCF_043199595.1 Streptomyces sp. NPDC048584 | reverse complement strand
GCCCGGGCTGTCGCGACGCCCCCCGGGGGCGCCCGGGGTTGCGTTCCCGCTATAGTTTTGGGGGGGGGGGGCGCCCCCCCCCCCGCCCCGGGGGCGGGGGGGGGGGCCGGGGGGGCGGCCCCCACCCCCGCGGCGGGCCCCGCCGCTCACCCCATCCGCAAGGTCACCTCGCCCGTGCCCCGGGCCTCCGTCCCGCCGGGGAGCCGCACCGTGAACGGGCGGTCGGTGTCCGACGCCGTGACGCGCAGGCTGTCGCCGTCCCGGCGGACCCGGAACGTCGCGGCCGGCAGGCCTGTCATGTCCGGGATCGTGACCTCGGCCGCGTAGTCGGACGCGGCCGGGGGGTGGACCAGCAGGACCGGAGCGGCGAGCCAGTCGGCGTCGGGGCGGGAGTCGTCGGCGGACAGGGCGAGTACGGCGCCCTCACGGATGTACAGCGGAAGACTGTCGTAGCCGTGCCGTTCGGTGCGCCAGCACGGGCCGGTGACGCGCTCGCCGCTCAGCAGATGCGTCCAGGTGCCCTCCGGGAGGTACACCTCCACCTCGCCGTCCTCGTCGAAGACCGGCGCGACCAGCAGATCCCCGCCCAGCATGTACTGGCGGTCGAGCGGGCGGCACGCCGGGTCCCCGGGGAACTCCAGCACCATCGGCCGCATCATCGGCACGCCGGTGCGCCGGGCCTCGGCGGCGGCGCCGTACAGGTACGGCATCAGGCGGTGCTTGAGCAGGGTGAACCGACGGGCGACGTCCACCGCCTCGTCGCCGAACTCCCACGGCACCCGGTACGACGTCGAGCCGTGCAGCCTGCTGTGCGAGGACAGCAGGCCGAAGGCCAGCCAGCGCTTGAAGACCGCCGGGTCGGGCGTGCCCTCGAAGCCGCCGATGTCGTGGCTCCAGAAGCCGAACCCGCTCAGCGACAGCGACAGACCGCCGCGCAGCGACTCGGCCATCGCCTCGAAGGACGACCAGCAGTCGCCGCCCCAGTGCACCGGGTACTGCTGACCGCCCGCGGTCGCGGACCGGGCGAACAGCACCGCCTCACCCTGCCCGCGCTCCTTCTCCAGAAGCTCGAACACGGTCCGGTTGTAGAGGTGGGTGTAGTAGTTGTGCATCCGCTCCGGGTCGGAGCCGTCGTGCCAGACGACATCGGTGGGGATGCGCTCGCCGAAGTCCGTCTTGAAGGTGTCGACGCCCTGGTCGAGCAGCGGCTTGAGCTTCGACTGGAACCACGCGCGCGCGTCCGGGCTGGTGAAGTCGACCAGCCCCATGCCCGCCTGCCACAGGTCCCACTGCCACACATCGCCGTTCGCCCGGCGCACCAGGTGGCCGAGGGCCGCTGCCTCGTCGAAGAGCGGGGACTTCTGCGCGATGTACGGGTTGATCCAGACGCTGATCCGCAGCCCCTTCTCCTTGAGGCGGGCCAGCATGCCCTCCGGATCGGGGAAGACGTCCGGGTCCCACTGGAAGTCGCACCACTGGTACTCGCGCATCCAGAAGCAGTCGAAGTGGAACACCGACAGCGGGATGCCCCGCTCGGCCATGCCGTCGACGAACGACGTCACCGTCGCCTCGTCGTACGACGTGGTGAAAGAGGTACTGAGCCACAGGCCGAACGACCAGGCCGGCGGCAGGGCCGGACGGCCGGTCAGGGCCGTGTAGCGGCCGAGGACCTCCTTCGGAGTCGGCCCGGCGATGACGTAGTACTCGAGCGCCTGGTCCTCGACGCTGAACTGCACCTGCCCGACGGACTCGGAGCCGACCTCGAAGGAGACGGCGCCCGGGTGGTTGACGAAGACGCCGTAGCCGCGCGAGGAGAGATAGAACGGGACGTTCTTGTACGCCTGTTCGCTGCTCGTGCCGCCGTCCGCCTGCCACACGTCGACGGTCTGGCCGTTCTTGACGAACGGCGTGAACCGCTCGCCCAGACCGTAGATCTGCTCACCGACACCCAGCGACAGCCGGCTCAGCACATGGTGGGCGCCCCCGTCGGTGGTGGCGAAGGCGGTGCTCTTGGCGCCGGCGCGGGTCAGTTCCCGCCCGTCCGCGTCATGGAAGGAGAGCCCGAAGGGACCGGACCCGTCCAGCCGCACGGTCAGGGGACCGCTGGTCAGCCCGGTGACGGAACCGTCCGCGCTCACCGCGCCCGCGCCGCCCTCGTCCCCGGTGAGGACGAAGTCGGGACCCGGCCGGTACTTGCCCGCGTGATGGGTGACCCGGACGCCGATCACACCCTCGGCGGGGGAGAAGCACTCGACCGTGATCAGCGGCGCGTTGAGGGTGTCGCCCCTGCGGGTCACTTTTTTCACCGCGGCATACCCGGTGAAGCGCTTCGATTCCGGGCGTACATCACGCACTTCGGTCGCGTACGAGATCTGGACGCCCTCGCGGATGCGCCAGAAACCGTCAGTGAATTTCATGATCTTCCTCGGAGGGGGAGGGCGGCAGAGGTACGGGAGGACTCCTCTGACCAGGAACTATGGCAGGAGACGCGGAACCTGTCACGCCTTGGCGCAAGCAGATCGTACCGTCGGGGGGCTAGCGCGACCGGCTCTCGCTGACGTATTAGTAATCAGGCAAAACAAATTACACCCGGTGCAGCGCCAGGCAACACCTCGGCGAGAGCCGCCACAAGTCGAAGCGCTTCACCACCTCCCCACAGAGTCACCAGCTCAGCGCCCCGCTGAGCCGGTCCCACGCAAGGGCACCCACCGTGACAGCACATCCTCCGGCTGCCGCACACCGCGCGCTCGGACGCTCGCGCGGAGCCGTCACGTCGTTCGCCGCCGTCTCCGTCCTCATCGCCGGAGCGGCGCTGACCGGCTGCGCGGAGCAGCGCGACAGCGACGTGTACACCGTGATGAACTCCTCGACCGACGAGACCTACCACCGCTGGGACGCCGAGGCGATGGCCCGCTGCGGCGAGCGGCTGGGCGTCACCATCGAGCAGCAGAGCGTCCCCGCCTCACAGGTCATGACGAAGGCGCTGCGCATGGCGTCGTCGAAGTCGCTGCCGGACATCGTGCAGTTCGACGCCTCCGAGATGCCGACCTTCGCCGACGCCGGAGGGCTCGTCGACCTGCGCGCCCTGGGGCTCGCCACCGACGACATACCCGAGGGCATCGTCGACTTCGGCTCCTACCAGGGCACGTACTACGGCGCGGCCCGCTCCGTGAACACGCTCGCGCTCTTCTACAACAAGGACATCCTCGACGAGGCGGGCGTACCGGTGCCCACCACCTGGGACGAGATGCGCGCGGCGGCGAAGAAGCTCACCGAGGGCAAGCGGTACGGCCTGGCGCTCAGCGCGGGCGGAGCCGAGGACGGCGTCTTCCAGTTCACTCCGTTCATGTGGTCCAACGGCGGCGACGAGTCGGACCTCGACGGCCCCCAGGTCGTGGAGGCGCTCGACTACTGGAAGGCGCTGCTGCAGGACGGGTCGCTGTCCAAGTCCACGGTCAACTGGACCCAGGCCGATGTGAACGACCAGTTCA
Source organism: Streptomyces sp. NPDC048584 (assembly GCF_043199595.1). Classification (NCBI taxonomy): domain Bacteria; kingdom Bacillati; phylum Actinomycetota; class Actinomycetes; order Kitasatosporales; family Streptomycetaceae; genus Streptomyces; species Streptomyces sp. NPDC048584. The sequence continues at coordinate 52,206 of NZ_JBICWF010000025.1, read as the reverse complement.
TGGCCGGGAACGCCGCGATGATGATCAACGGCCCGTGGCAGGTCGAGACCCTCAACACGGACAAGTCCCTGCACTGGGAGATCGCGCAGATCCCCGTCCCCGAGGCGGGCGCCGACTCGGTGGGCCCGCTGGGCGGCGCCGTCCTCACCGTGCCCAACACCGGCGACACCGGGCGCGAGAGGACGGCGGGACGGATCGTCGACTGTCTGGCGAGCGAGAAGGAACAGCTCACCTACGCCCTGAACAGCTGGATGGTCCCCGCCAACGAGAAGGCCGCCGCGAAGTGGCGCGCGAAGGTGCCCGAACTCGACGCGCTGGCCGACCAGGTCGCCGCCGCCCGGTCCCGCACCGCGAAGCTCGGTGCCGGCTGGTCGGGCGTCTCCCTCGCCCTGCAGAGCGCCTTCCAGTCCGCCCTCACCGGCCAGTCCAGCGAAACCGCCCTGCAACGCGCCCAGCAGCGCGCCACGAGCGGAAACTGAGGTACGCGCCATGACCACGTCCACCGTCACCGCCCCGGTGCCCGCGAAGACCTCCGGGAAGTCCGCCGGACCGGACCCGGCCCGGCAGCGCCTGCGCCGCAGACTGGCGCAGTGGGGCTTCGTCGCCCCCGCCGTCGTCTTCATGCTGCTGTTCTTCGGCTACCCGCTCGTCCGCAACATCGTGATGAGCTTCCAGCACTACACGCCGAAGACGTTCTTCACCGGCGAGGCCCCCTTCAACGGTGCCGACAACTGGTCGTCCGTCTTCCAGGACGTCCTCTTCGGCCAGGCGCTGTGGCACACCCTCGTCTTCACCGCCGGCTCCCTGCTCGGCCAGTTCTGCGTCGGCCTCGCCCTCGCCGTCTTCTTCAACCGCAGGTTCCCCCTCGGCGGCGTCCTCAGGTCACTGATCCTGCTGCCCTGGCTGGTGCCCATGGTGGTGTCCGGCATCGTGTGGCGCCGCATCCTCGACCAGGACACCGGCGTACTCAACACCTTCCTCGACACCCTCGGCCTCGGCGGTCACACCCCCTGGCTGACCAGCCCCGACATGGCACTGCTCTCGGTGATCCTGGTCAACATCTGGATCGGCATCCCGTTCAACATGGTCATCCTGTACGGCGGCCTCCAGGAGATCCCAAGGGAGCTGTACGAGGCCGCCTCCCTGGACGGCGCCTCCGCCTGGCGGACCTTCCGGTCCATCACCCTGCCGATGCTCAAGCCCGTGATCACGGTCGTCCTGGTGCTGGGCTTCATGTCGACGGTCAAGATCCTCGACCTGATCCTCGCCCTCACCGACGGCGGGCCCGCCGACGCCACCCAGACCCTGGGCACCCTCACCTACCAGAACTCCTTCGTGGAACTGGACTTCGGCGCCGGCGCGGTCGTCGGCAACGTCCTCATTCTCATCTCCGCGGTGTTCGCGGTGTTCTACCTGCGGGCCAACCGCACCGAGGGGAAGTGACCGAGATGGCCGCTCACACTCCCACCGCGTCCCGGCGCCGCTGGGGCTCCACCGTCGCCGGTGTGCTGATCCTGGGCGTGATGCTGTTCCCGCTGTACTGGATGCTCAACACCGCGCTTCAGCCCGAGTCGGGCCTGCTCCAGGTCGACCCGGTGCCCTCCGGGGTGGACCTGTCCGGGTTCTCCAAGGCCCTCAGCGACCAGGGCGGTCATCTGCTGACCTCGCTGCTGGTCTCGTTCGGGGCCGTCGCCGTCTGCCTGGCGATCTCCGCACCGGCGGCCTACGGACTGGCCCGGTTCGGACTGCGTGGCTCACGCACCATCGTGTTCGGCACCCTCATCACCCAGATGGTGCCGGGCATCGTCATCGCCAACGCGCTCTACAACTCGTACGTCGATCTCGGCCTGGTGAACTCCTACTTCGGCCTGATGCTCGCGGACGCCTCCCTCGGCATCCCGTTCTCCATCGTCCTGATGCGCTCCTTCATGGTGTCCATCCCGGGCGAGGTCATCGAGGCCGCCGAGATCGACGGCGCGGGTCCCGTACGGGTGTTCCTGCGGGTGGTGCTGCCGATGAGCCGCAACTCGCTGATCACCTCCGGCCTGTTCGCGTTCCTGTTCTCGTGGAGCGACTTCATGTTCGCGCTCACCCTGAACACCACCGACGACGTCAAGCCGATCACGCTGGGCATCTACCAGTACATCGGCGCCCACGTCGGCGACTGGGGCTCCGTGATGGCCGCGTCCGTGCTGTCCGCCGTCCCGGCCGCCGTTCTGCTCGTCCTCGCCCAGAAGTACATCGCCGCCGGCATCTCCGGCGGCTCCGTCAAGTGAACACCGCCCGTCTCGATATGGACCGATACGCATGAGTGAGTTCCCCGGTTTCCCGCCCGGCTTCGTCTTCGGCGCCGCGACCGCCTCGTACCAGATCGAGGGCGCGGCGTACGAGGACGGCCGAGGCCCGTCGATCTGGGACACCTACAGCCACACGCCCGGACTGGTCGTGAACGGCGACACCGGCGACGTCGCCTGCGACCACTACCACCGCTATCCCGAGGACGTGGCACTGCTGCGCGACCTCGGCGTCGCCTCGTACCGCTTCTCCATCGCCTGGCCGCGCGTCGTGCCCGACGGCACGGAGCCGGTGAACCCCAAGGGTCTGGACTTCTACTCCCGGCTGGTCGACGAACTCCTCGCCGCCGGCATCGAGCCCGCCGCCACCCTCTACCACTGGGACCTCCCGCAGGCCCTGGAGGACCGCGGCGGCTGGCGGGTGCGCGAGACCGCCGAGCGGTTCGCCGAGTACACGGCCGTCGTCGCCGAGCACCTGGGCGACCGGGTGCCCCGCTGGATCACCCTCAACGAGCCGTGGTGCAGCGCCTTCCTCGGCTACTCCGTCGGCCGTCACGCGCCGGGAGCCCGCGAGGGCCGGGGCGCGCTGGCCGCCGCCCACCATCTCCTGGTCGGCCACGGACTGGCCGTCCGGGCACTCCGGTCCGCGGGCGTCCGCGAGGTCGGCATCACCCTCAACCTCGACCACCACCTGCCCGCCGCCGCCTCGGACGGGGACCGGCAGGCCGTCGTACGCGCCGACACCCTGCACAACCTGGTGTGGACCGAGCCGATCCTCGCCGGGCGCTACCCGGACACCGAGGAGGACACCTGGGGCGAGCTGATCACCGCACAGGACTTCCGCCGCGACGGAGACCTGGAACTGATCTCGCAGCCGCTGGACTTCCTCGGCATCAACTACTACCGCCCGATCGTCGTCGCCGACGCCCCCTACCGCGAGAGCGACCCCGCGCTGCGCGTGGCGACCGACAACCGGTACGCCGAGGCGCCGATGCCGGGCGTCCGGCACACCGCGATGGGCTGGCCGGTCGCCCCGGACACCTTCACCGACCTCCTGGTGGAGCTGAAGGAGCAGTACGGCGACGCCCTGCCGCCCGTCCACATCACCGAGAACGGATCATCCGAGAACGACGAGGTGAGCCCGGACGGCGCCGTGCACGACACCGACCGGGTGACCTATCTGCGCGACCACCTCATCGCGCTGCGGGCCGCGATCGACACCGGCGTGGACGTGCGCGGGTACTACGTGTGGTCGCTGCTCGACAACTTCGAGTGGGCCTTCGGCTACGACAAGCGCTTCGGCATCGTCCGCGTCGACTACGACACACAGGAACGCACCCCGAAGGACAGCTACCACTGGTACCGGCGCATGATCGCCGCCCAGCGGGCCTGACCGGACCCGGTTTCAGGCGGCACCACCGGCGGTGACCGGGTTGCGCAGCAGGAGGAGGGCCGCGTCGTCGTGCAGGCGGCCGCCCACATGGTCGAGCAGTTCCTGGTGCAGGGCGGCGAGCGTGCGGGCCGGCTCGTCGCTCAGGTGCCGGGCCAGGCCGTCGGCCAGCGGATAGAAGGCACGGCCGGCGTCGCGGGCCTCCGTGACCCCGTCGGTGTAGAACAGCAACTGGTCCCCCTCGGTGAAGGACACCACCTGGAGGCCGGGGGTCTCGCCCGACAGGTCCCCCAGCCCCAGCGGCGGCGCCGGACGGACGGGGTCCACGGCCGTCACGTCGGTGCCGCGGATCAGCAGCGGGGGCGCGTGGCCGCAGTTGACCAGTTCCAGCCGGCCCGGCTCCGGGCAGCCGGCGACCACGGCGGTGACGAAGTCGTCGTCGCCGAGGTTGCGGGCCAGGCTCCGCTCGATACGGCGGACCACGTCCAGCAGATCCGGCTCGTCGTAGGCTGCCTCACGGAAGACACCGAGCACCAGCGCGGCCGTCCCCACCGCCGGCAGCCCCTTGCCCCGCACATCGCCGACGATCACCCGGACCCCGTACGGCGTGGGGACGAGGGCGTAGAGGTCGCCGCCGATCCGGGCCTCCGCGGCGGCGGCGCTGTAGTGGACGGCCGCCTGGAACGGCCCGACGGTGTCCGGTACCGGAGTGAGCAGCGCGTGCTGCGCGGTCTCCGCGACGGAGCGTACGGCGGCGAGCACCCGCTCCCGGTGACCGCGCAGGGCGCTGGCGAGCGCGCCGGCCAGGGCCACGGTCACCAGCGCGGCGAGGACGACGAACAGTGCCGACGCCGCCATCTCGTGGCGGATGCCGATACCCGCGCCGAGCAGCGCCGCGACAAGCCCCACCCCGAGGACACCGGACGGGCGGCTGGTGGCCGCCGCCAGCGCCGGCCCGGCGGCGAGCAGCGGCAGCCACACCTCGCCCGTCCCGCGGACGAGGTCGACGAACACGACGACGCAGACGACCAGTACGGAGAGGGCGGGGGTGCCGGCGGCCCAGTGGGCGACGGCCCGTGCCCTGGGCGACCAGGCGCGGCGGACCCCCCGCCTGTACTGCCGTATCGGCCAGTGGTCGCGTCCTCGCTGTCGGGCGTGACTCATGTGTCGTCCGGGGTCCTCACCTTTGCGCGGCATACGCGCGTCCGTAATGTCTGACTTATTCAGCAAAGATGATCGTCGCGGACGTCACAAGGCCGTGCTTTTCAGATAGTGAGCGACAGCCCCCGGGTCACCCGCCCGGCCGCAGGCAGCAGGCGCTCCCGCACCTCGTCGAGCCGGTGCAGCCTGTCCTTCGGCATGGAGACACCGAGTGAGCCCAGGGTGTCCCCGCTGTAGACCGGCACCGCGACACAGACGATCCCCAGGGCGTACTCCTCCACGTCCGTGACCGCCGGGGCCAGCCTGCTGGTCTCCAGCCGGCGGATCAGCTCCGGGGCCCTGGTGATCGTCCGTGGGGTGAGATCGTTGAGCGGATGCCGGGAGAGGTACTCCCTGCGGGCCTCCTCGTCGAGTTCCCGGAGCACCGACTTGCCGAGCGCGGTGGCGTGCCCGGCGTCCTCGAACCCCACCCACAGCTCGGCGCGCGGGCTGCGGGGGCCGTCGACGATCTCGGCGACACGGATCTCGCCGTCCTCGTAGAAGGTGAGGTAGGCGGCGCTGGACAGCTCGTCCCGCAGCGCGGAGAGCGCCGGCCGGACCCTGCTGAGCAGCGCCTGCCCGCTGCCCGCGGTGTGCAGGCCCTGGACCCGCTCGCCCAGGACGAAGCAGCCGTCGTCCAGCTTGCGCAGATAGCCGTCGTGCACCAGCGTGCGCAGCAGGTGGTAGGCCGTGGCCAGGGGCAGACCCGTCTCCCGTGCCAGCTGTTTCGCCGGCGCGCCGTTGCGATGGGCGCTCGCCGCCTCCAGCAGCCGGAAGGCCCGCTGCACCGAGGTGATGAGCGTCGGGCTCGCACCCATGGGACCAGCCTGCGCCGCCCGCCCGCCACAGGCAAGCGAGGCCCCCGTCCCGCGGGGGCGGAACGGGGGCCTGCCGTGCGGGCGGTCAGTGACGGGCGACCGGGGCGGGCGGCACGGGCACCCCGTCCTCGGTCACGTACTTCGTGCCGTCGTCGTACGTGGTGATGGCGAACGAGTCCAGTACGTCGCCGGGCTCCTTGACCGCCCACGTGCCGGGATGGCCCTTGAGGACGTGGTCCAGCCGGCGGCCCTGCATGCCGAGCCAGAGCTGCTCCGGGTCCGGGCAGTCCTCGCTGCACTCCGGGAGGTCGTCCGGTGTCATCAGCGAACGGGCGTCACCCGTGCTCGCGTGGAGGGAGATGAACCGTACGCCCTGGTAGTCGGTGTGGTACGCCGTCTCGGTGAGCGCCCTCGCCATGTGCGCCTCGTACGCGGCACGTAGACGCTCGGCGGGGGTGTCCCCGGCGGCCGGGGTGGCGATCGGACCGTTGCCCGGGTACTCGAAGGTCGACCCGGGTGCGGGCCGCGCCCTACAGTCCAGCCCCTCGGACTAGCCGGCGGAAGACCCCGGGAATGATCACAGGAACGCGGGGAGAAGTCCGGCCGCCGGGACCCCGTGACAGGGCCCCGGCGGCAGTGGATCAGGACGCGGGCACCTCGTCCACGAAGGACGTGCCGGCCGACCGGTAGCCGTTGATCCTCGCGGTCACCTGGGCCGGCGTGAGCACCTGGTCCTTGACGTGCAGCACGTAGTCGACCTGCTGGTCGTAGGCGCGGGGCGTGGTCGACGTCAGGCCGTCGAGGTCGATCAGCCACTGGTTGAAGTTGATCGACATCGGACGCTCCGGCAGATACGCGGCGTCGTGCGTGCCGAAGTGCCGGCCGTCGATGTAGTAGGTGATGGCGCTGTCGTCGATCGTCACCACCAGGTCGTGCCAGCCGGCGAAGCTCTGCCGGCTCTCGCTGTGCTGGTTGACGGCCTGCCAGGGATCGGGATTGTAGGTCTCCCAGGAGGTCGTGTACAGGATGTTGGCCGGTTCGCCCCAGCCCCCGTTGGGCAGGTACTCGAAGTCGTACTCGGCGTAGTCGTCGGCCATCGGGGCCTTGAGGTCGTTGATGGTGAAGAAGGTCTGGACGACGCGGTCGCCGTCGGGACCGTACTTCGGGGCGTCGGAGAACCGCACCCGGGCGGCGTAGGTGCCGTTCCTGAACTTCATGGACTTGGTGAGGACTTCGGTGTGGGTGGTGGTGGCGCCGGTGCCGGCGGTGGAGGTCTCCAGGTTCATCACCGAGTTGCCGCCCGAGGCGCTGAACGTCACCTTGGACGGGTCCCAGGCCGCGCCCGGCACACCGGGGCCGCCGGAGTTGGACCGCACGCTCCAGCCGTGCGCGGAGATCGCCGGGTCGGTGTGCGAGGTGTAGTCGAAGTCGTCGAACAGGGTCTGGCCGCCGCCCGGCGGGTCGGTCGGGTCCGTGGGGTCGGTCGGATCGGTGGGGTCGTTGCCCTCGGGCGCCGTGCCCCACACCGTGGCACCGGCGAGCCGGGCGGTGACCTTGTTCCAGTCGGCGTACGAGGTGCGGGCGCCGTCGAAGGAGTAGTCGTCGCTCTGCCTGAGCGTCTGCCAGCTGGACTGATGGAAGCGCAGCTGCATGTCGCCGGTGTCGGCGCCGGGCGCCAGCGAACCGGCGGACGCGGTGAACCCGATCTCCAGATAGCGGTCGGCGGTCGCGGTGGGGTGCGCGAGCGTGCCGAACGTGCCGGTGATGGCGGAACAGCCCCTGACCGCCCAGGAACAGGCGAAGCGGTACGTGGCGTTCGGGGCGTCCGCCTTGAAGTAGTAGCGGACCTTCACCTGGCTCAACTGCACGGACGTGGAACCGGTGTTGCGGACTTTGAGCCAGGGCTCGCTCTGGTCGGCGGTGGCACCGCCCGCGCTGGTGCGGTACTGCACGCTGACATCGCCGTCGGCGGCGACGGCGGTGGCGGGGAGGCCGGCCAGGGCGGCGCTGCCGAGCAGGGCGGTCAGCGCGAGCGCCGCGCGAGTGCGGCGGCCGGTGGGAGGACGAGTACGCATCCGTGTCCTTTCGCGGTGGGGGTGGCGCACGGTGGATCGTCGGTCGGTGAGCCGCGGGGGCGCACGGTGGCGGCCGGGCCCGTCGTCGGGTTGACCAGTTGCCGCCGGGCCTTACCAGTCGACGTGGGGAGAAGGTGGCATAGACCAATGTGGCCGTCAACCCTCCTCGCGGATGTTCGCGGGCTGAACTCCCGCTCACGGTGGACCAGTTAGTGTCTGGGGCATACCAGTGATCCGACGGCCCGCCGCACCGCCCCCGACCACGAATCGGAGTCCGTATGGAGATCGATCGCGCGGCCTCGGGTGCCGTGCTCAAACGTGAACGGGTCCGTGACGCGATCCTCGAGCTCATCGAGGAGCGGCGTCCGGGTGACGCCATCCCCTCGGAACGCAGTCTGTGCGCCAGGCTCCAGGTGTCCCGGCCGACGTTGCGCGCCGCCGTGGACGAACTCGTGCTCGCGGGACTGCTGGTGCGCGAGCACGGGCGCGGTATGTTCGTCGCCGCCGAGAAGATCACCCAGGAACTGGTCTCCGGACGGAACTCCTTCGCGGTGCCCCCGGCCGCCGGTGTCTGGACCAGCAGGGTCCTGGAGTCCCGGACCCTGCCGGCCGGCGCCCGGGTCGGCCGCAGGCTGCGCGTGTCACCGGCCGCGCGTATCCGCTACGTGGCCCGCCTCCGGCTGGTCGACGGCCGGCCCATGGCGATCGAGCATCTGCACATCCCCGCCGGCCTGGTACCGGATCTGACCGGCGCCGAACTCGAACAGGGCGATCTGTACGAGCACTTCCGCGACCGGCACGGAGTGCGGGTCAGCGAGGCGGTGCAGTCCATCGAGCCCACCGTCGTGACCCGCGCGGAGGCGGAGCTGCTCGATGTGCCCGAACTGTCCCCGGCCCTGCTGTTCGAGCGCCTCACCACCGACACCGGCGACCGGCCCGTCGAGTACGTCCGCTCCCTCTACCGGGGCGACCGCTACCGCATCGTCTCCCGGCTCGCGCTCGGCCCGGCCCCCGTACGGCCGAAGCCGCCCGAGGGTCATCACCCGGGCATCCCGCCGGGCGACCTCGGCTCCGGGGCCCCCGTCACCTTCTCCACCCGGGGTGTCGTACAGCACGGAGGCTGACGGCCGTACCGGAACCGGGGGACTCCCAACCGTTGACAGGTCCAGACCAGGGCGAGATTCTGAGAGCGCTCTCAGGACGATTCCCCCCACAGTCGAACGGAGAGGGAGCATGCTGCGCACACTCAAACGCCGGTTCATGGCGGCCGGGTTGAGCATCGCCACGGTTCTCGGCGGCTCACTGCTCGCCGCCGGAGTGCCGTCCACCGCCCACGCGGCGGTCCCGGACACCATCCCCCTCAAGATCACCAACAACTCCGGCCGTGGCGAGCAGGTGTACGTCTACAACCTCGGCACCCAGCTGTCGACCGGCAGACAGGGCTGGGCCGACGCGAGCGGCACCTTCCACCCCTGGCCCGCCGGCGGCAACCCGCCCACCCCCGCACCCGACGCCTCGATCACGGGCCCGGCCGCCGGACAGTCCACGACCATCCGCGTCCCCAAGTTCTCCGGCCGCATCTACTTCTCCTACGGCCAGAAGCTGGTGTTCAAGCTGACCACCGGCGGACTGGTGCAGCCCGCCGTGCAGAACCCGTCGGACCCCAACCGGAACATCCTCTTCAACTGGTCCGAGTACACGCTCAACGACGCCGGCCTGTGGCTCAACAGCACCCAGGTCGACATGTTCTCCGCGCCCTACTCCGTGGGCGTGCGGCGAGCCGACGGCGGCACGACGAGCACCGGCAGGCTCAAGGCGGGCGGCTACAACGCCGTCCTCAACACGCTCAGGGGACAGTCCGGGGGCTGGGGCAACCTGATCCAGACCCGCTCCGACGGCACCGTACTGCGGGCGCTGTCCCCGCTGTACGGACTGGAGACGGGCGCCCTGCCGGCGTCGGTCATGGACGGCTACATCAACCGGGTCTGGCAGAAGTACTCCGGCTCCACCCTCACGGTCACGCCCTTCACCGACCAGCCGGGCGTCAAGTACTTCGGCCGGGTCTCGGGTGACGTCATGAACTTCACCAACAGCTCCGGCGCCGTCGTCACCAGCTTCCAGAAGCCGGACGCCTCCTCCGTCTTCGGCTGCCACCGAAAGCTCGACGCCCCGAACGACCAGGTGCGCGGCCCCATTTCACGCACCCTGTGCGCGGGCTTCAACCGCTCAACGCTCCTGACCAACCCCAACCAGCCCGACTCCGGCTCCGGCGGCTTCTACCAGGACTCCGTCACCAACCACTACGCGCGCGCCATCCACGCGCAGATGGCCGACGGCAAGGCGTACGCCTTCGCCTTCGACGACGTCGGAAACCACGAGTCGCTCGTCCACGACGGCAACCCGAGCGAGGCGTCCCTGACCCTCGACTCCTTCAACTGAGCGCACGGTGGCGGCGCGTAAACCGTACGCGCCGCCACCGCACCACCCGCGGACACCGGTCAGCGCGGCGGCACCGGCCGCACCGCCAGTACGGCGATGTCGTCGTCGCCGTCGGCGCCCAGTCCGATGAGCAGCTCGTCGCAGAGCGTGTCGAGCGGCTCCCGGGCCAGCGCGCCGGCATGCCGGCGCAGCCGCTCCAGGGCGACGTCCAGATGCTCTCCCCGGCGCTCGATCAGCCCGTCCGTGTACAGCAGCACCGTCGAGTGCGCCGGGACCGCGTCCCGGCCCCGCGGACGGGTGAGGGCGGGGTCCACTCCCAGCATCAGCCCCGCGCCGCCCTCCAGATAGCGGGTGTCGCCGTCCGCGCCGACGAGCAGCGGCGGCGGATGCCCGGCCGACGAGTGCACCAGCTCCCAGGGGCCGTCCTCGGGGCCCTTCAGCAGCGCGTAGACACAGGTCGCGGTGGACTCGTGGTACAGACTGTGGTTCGCCAGGTCCAGCCGGCGCAGCACCGTCTCGGGCGGCTCCTGGCGGTCCACGGCGATGCCCCGCAGCATGCTGCGCAGCTGGCTCATGGCGATGGCCGCGTCCAGGTTGTGCCCGCTGACGTCACCGATGACCATGGAGATGTCGCCGCCGGGCAGGACGAAGGCGTCGTACCAGTCGCCGCCGACCTGCGCGGTCGCCGAGGACGCCGCGTACCGGGCGGCCAGCCGCAGATGCGCGACATCCGGCAGCCTGGGCAGCAGCGAGCGCTGCAGACGTTCGGCGATGTTGCGGGTCTCCTGGTGGAGACGGAGGTTGTCCACGCCCAGCGCGAGACTGCTCACCAGATCGTGGACCAGCGGCAGATCCCCCTCGCCGAACGGCGTGCCCCGTCCGCGGCGGGCCACCGTCAGGGCACCGATGATCTGCCGACGGGCCCGCAGCGGGGCGACGACCGCGCTGTCCGCGCCCATCGTCCGCAACAGCCCCAGGTAGTGGGCGTCCAGGGCGCTCGTGACCGGGCTGGACGGCGGCGGCTCGGCGAGCAGCAGCGGGCCCGCCCCGCGCAGCGCGCGGGCCAGCGGGCCACGGGCGGCGTCGGACACCGGCGGAAGCCGGCCCTCGTACTCCTCGGGCCGACGGCCTTGGGAGGGGCGATGGGTGATGGAGATCCGCTCCACCTCCGCGTTCTCCGTGAACAGGTCCACCGCGCACCAGTCCGCGAGCCGTTCGGTGAGGATCCGGCCGACCTGCTCCAGCCCCTCGTGCAGACCGGGGGCGTTGCTCAGCGCGGCCGCGGTGTCGGCCAGCAGCGACAGCCGCTCCAGCGCGGACCGGTCCGCGTCCCGTTGCGGGTCACCCGTGGCCCGCGCGGGCGGCCGCTCCGGTTCCCGCTGTCGCAGGGACCGGGGGCGGCCGGGCGGGAGCGTGACCGAGCCGGGCATCGACGCGCGCGGGGAGAGCTGGGCGACGAAGACGGTGCGGCCGTCGGCCGTCTCCTGCTGCTGGACGAACAGCCGTACCGGAATGAGCCGGCCGTCGCGATGCAGCGCGGGCAGCGGCACCGACCGGCCCAGGATCCGGGGCTGCCCACTGAGCAGCAGCGAGGTGAACGCGGTGACATGACGCCTGCGCAGATGGTCCGGAACCAGTGTGGTGAGGGGCCGTCCGACGAGATCGTCCGCGTGCCAGCCGAGCATGTCCGCGGCCGGCCCGTTCGCCGCGATGATCCGGTTCCGCTCGTCGGCGGCGATCGTCGGGACCCGGCTCGCCAGCACCTGCCCGGCGTCCCACGCCACCAGCTCCGACGGGCTGGTCCCCTGGTCCCCGGGAACCACCGTCCACGCCGTCGGGGGCGAACCGGCGAACTGCCCCACGATCTGGTCGAAGAGCCACTGGTGGAAGAGGCGCTGCCGGGGCAGAGCCGGCAGGGTCAGCAGGAGCTCCTCACGGGCGGCCTCCTCCGCCCGGTCGAGCACCGCGCGCAACGTCCGCACCGCCGGACCGGAGTCCGGCGGCAGCGACAGCGGCAGCGAGCGGAGGGCCTGCTCGGAGGGCCGCAGCCGCAGCGCCGCCGTCACCGAGGCGGTCAGCAGATGACTCATGTCCAGGGCCACGGCGAGGTCCTCCGGGCCGACCCCGGGAACGTGGCCGGCGCCGACCGCGAGAGCGAGCTCGTGCAGCAGGGTGTGCCGGTGCTGCTGAGCCGCCGCGTACAGGGCCGTCGGTACGTCGAGCAGTGTCACCGTCGCCCCGTCAAGAGCCACTACGGGATCCCAGTCGGCCGGGCGGCGGGGCGGCCCTCCGGGCGCCAGCTCGAACCACACCGTCTTGTCCGCGTCCCCGGTCTCGACGCCCAGCCGGGACGACAGCTTCGCGACCAGCGGCAGACCCTGCCCCGTACCGGCGTACGGCGGGTAGGCGTGCGGCACGAGTCCACGCTCCGGACGGCGGTCGCTCACCCGCACATGGACCGTATCGTCGTCGACCCCGGCCGCCACCTCGACCTCGGTACGGGCGTGCAGCACCACATTGGTCACCAGCTCACTGACCAGCAGCTGAGCCGTGTCGATCAGGTCCGGCGCGGCATCACCGAGGGCGGCCCGCACGAACCGCCGGGCCTGCGCCGCGCTCTTCGGAGCCTGAGGGAACCGACGCGAGGATGCCCCGCGGGCATCGGGATCGCCCATGACCTCAGTCTGCCCTCACCGGGCCCGGACGGCCCGGCGGACACGGTCGCACCGGGCAGGACATCGCACCGACCCGGTCCCGGACGATCACCGGAACCGGCGGGCCCCATAAGGTGCCTCCATGTCTGCCACGTTGAACGCGGGGAGAACCCGCGCCGCGCTGCGCACGTCGGCGCGCGTCTCCGGTGAGCTGCTGCTGGTCCTGGTGGCCGTGGCGGTGGTGCTGTGGGCCCTCGGCCGTATGTGGTCGGTGGTCTGGCCGCTGATAGTGGGCCTCCTCCTCACCACGCTCACCTGGCCGCCCACCCGCTGTCTGCGCCGGCGCGGTATGCCGCCCGCGCTCGCCGCGTCCCTGGTGACCGTGCTGTTCCTGCTGGTGGCGGCGGGCACCGTGGCGCTGATCGCGGTGCCGGTGGCGTCGGAGTCGGGTGAGCTGGCCGACGGCGTGGTCGAGGGCGTCGACAGGCTGCGCGAATGGGCCGCCGGGCCGCCCCTGAACATCGACGACGCCCAGATCGCCGGGGCCTTCGACAGCGCGACCGCCCGTATCCAGGACAGCGCCGGCGCCATCGCCTCCACCGCCGTCACCGGTGTGAGCACCGTGGTCAGCGGGGTCGTCACGGCCGTACTGGCACTGTTCCTGATGTTCTTCTTCCTCAAGGACGGCCCGCGTTTCCTGCCCTGGCTCGGCCGCCAGCTCCCCGGCCGGCTGGCCACCGACGTGCCGGCCGTGGCCGCGCGCTGCTGGAACGTGCTCGGCGCCTTCGTACGCTCGCAGGCCCTCGTCGGTCTCCTCGACGCCGTGTTCATCGGACTGGGGCTGTGGCTCCTCGACGTACCCCTGGTGCTGCCGCTCGCGGTCCTCACCTTCGTGTCCGCGTTCGTGCCCATCGTGGGCGCCCTGTTCGCGGGCTTCGTCGCGGTGCTGATCGCGCTGGTGTCCAACGGCCTGACGGACGCGCTGATCGTGCTCGCCATCATCGTCGCGGTGCAGCAGCTCGAGGGCAATGTCTTCCAGCCCCTGATCCAGAGCCGGGGGCTCGGACTCCACGCGGCGGTCGTCCTGCTGGCGGTGACCCTCGGCGGCAGCCTGTCCGGCATCGTCGGCAGCCTGCTCGCCGTACCGGTCGCCGCCCTGATCGCGGTCGTCTGGAACTACCTGCGCGAGCAGCTCTCCGACCCGCCGGGCGAACCGCTCGCCGAGAGCACACCCGCCTGACCGGCACGCCAGCCCACCGCACCCACGAGGAGGCCCTCATGACGTACGACGTCACCGCACTGCGCGCCCGTATCCCCGCGCTGGCCGCGGGCACCGCGCACTTCGACGGCCCCGGCGGCACCCAGATGCCGCTGCCCGTCATCGAGGCGATCGCCGCCGCGCTCTCCCGGCCGCTCTCCATCCGGGGCGACGGACTGCCCGGAGAGCGCCACGCCGAGGCCCTCGTCGTCGGGGCCCGGCACGCCATGGCGGACCTGCTGGCCGCCGACCCGGCCGGCATCGTCTTCGGCCGCAGCGCCACCCAGCTCACCTACGACTTCTCCCGCACCCTCGCCGCGACCTGGTCACCCGGCGACGAGGTGGTGGTCACCCGGCTCGACCACGACGCCAACATCCGTCCCTGGGTGCAGGCGGCCGAGCGGGCCGGCTGCACCGTCCGCCGGGCCGACTTCGACCCGGCCACCGGTGAGCTGACCGCCGACCACATCCGTGCCGTGCTCTCCGACCGGACCCGGCTGGTGGCCGTCACCGCGGCCTCCAACCTGCTCGGCACGATCCCCCCGATCGCCGAGATCGCCCGGATCACCCACGAGGCGGGAGCCCTTCTCCACGTCGACGGCGTGCACTACGCGGCACACGCCACGGTCGACATCGGCGCGCTCGGCGCGGACTTCTTCGTCTGCTCCCCGTACAAATTCCTCGGCCCCCACCTCGGCGTTCTGGCCGCAGCCCCCGACCTCCTGGCCACCCTCCACCCGGACAAACTCCTCCCCTCCACGGACAAGGTCCCCGAACGCTTCGAACTGGGCACCCTGCCCTACGAGTTCCTGGCGGGCACGAGCGCGGCAGTGGACTTCCTGGCAGCAATCGCTCCCGATCAGCCCCTCCGGCCTTCGAGGAGCGGGGGTCCGGGGGCAGAGCCCCCGGGGGACGGGGACGGGAACGGGCGGCAGGCGCGAGAGAACCGCCGCGACCGGCTGATCGCGGCATTCGAGGCGATCGAGCAACACGAGGCCACCCTGCGCACCCGCCTGGAGAGGGAGTTGGCGGAACTCCCCGGCGTCACCATCCACTCCCGCGCCCCCCACCGCACCCCCACCCTCCTCCTCACCCTCGACGGCCACAGCACGACAGACGCCTACCGCTACCTGGCCGACCGCGATATCCACGCCCCCAGCGGCAGCTTCTACGCGCTGGAGGCCTCCCGTCACCTCGGCCTCGGCGACACCGGCGGCCTCCGCATCGGCCTCGCCCCCTACACCGACGACGAGGACGTGGACCGCCTCCTCACAGGACTGTCCGACTTCCTGAAGCAGAGACCGCGCACCCATGGCTGAGGGCGCCGACCTCACCTACACGCCCCGCGGCGCCACGACCCCGCAGACCCCGAACTGGACCGAGTCCCCGCCAGGCTTCCGCCGCTTCGGGACGACCGTGCCGATCGGACGCGGAGAGGACACCCGGAACACGGCCGGGAAGGCGGTGCTGCGAGGGGAGGACGACGGCCGGGTCCCGCTGACCCTGCGCTCCCTGACCCGGGCGGCGCCGGCGGGACCCCGGCGCCCGCTCTTCCCCGTTCTCCTGCCGGCCCGGCTCCACGTCCGCAGCCGCTGCCTCCCTGCCCTGCGGGACCCCGGGGTCAGGAGTACAGCGCCTCGATCTCTTTCGCGTACGCCTCCTGCGCCGCCCGCCTTCTGACCTTGAGCGACGGTGTCAGCAGGCCGTTCTCCTCGGTGAACTCCCCCTCGATCAAGGTGAAGGCGCGGATGGACTCCGCGCGGGAGACGGCCTCGTTGGCGTAGTCGACGGCCTTCTGGACATCGGCGCGCATCCGGGGGTCGCGCACGACCTCGGACATCGGCGTGCCGGCGGGCATGCTGCGTACCGCCAGCCAGTGGGCGACCGTCTCGGGATCGAGGGTGATCAGCGCGGCCACGAACGGCCGGTTGTCGCCGACGACCAGGCACTGCCCCACCGGCGGGCGGCTGCGCAGCCGGTCCTCCAGGACGGCGGGGGAGACGTTCTTGCCGCCGGAGGTGACGAGGATGTCCTTCTTGCGGCCGGTGATGGTCAGATAGCCGTCCTCGTCGAGGGAGCCGAGGTCACCGGTGGCGAACCAGCCGTCGTCGAGCACCTCGCCGGTGGCGTCCGGGTCGTTCCAGTAGGAGCCGAAGACGATGCCGCCGCTGATCCGCACCTCGCCGTCGCCGGCGATCCGGACCGCCGTACCGGGGACCGGGAGACCGACCGTCCCCGGGCGGGGGCTGAGCGGCGGGACGAGGGTGGCGGCGGCGGTGGTCTCGGTCAGGCCGTACCCTTCGTAGATCATGATCCCGGCCGCGTAGAAGAAGAGGTTGAGGTCGCGCTCCAGCGGGGAGCCGCCGCTGATGGCGTACCGCGTCCGCCCGCCGAGTTCCTTGCGGACCCGCCGGTAGACGAGCAGGTCGTACAGCGCCCAGGCCGCGTACAGCCCGGGGCCCGGACCCTTGCCGCGGCCCAGGGACCTGTCGAGGTGCGCCGCGCCGAAGCGGACTGCGACGCGGTGGGCCCGCTCGAAGGAGGCGCCCCGGCCGATCTTCTCGGCGGTGGCCCGGCCGGTGTCGTGGATCTTCTCGAAGAGATAGGGGACGCCGACGAGGAAGGTGGGGCGGAACGTCTGGAGCGCGGGCCGCAGTTCGGCGGGCTTGATGCTCGGGAAGTGGCCGATCTCGATACGGGCGAGCAGACAGGCGATCTGGATGGTGCGGCCGAGAATGTGCGCGAGCGGGAGGAAGAGCAGGGTCGAGGCGACCTGGTCGGTGACCTCCTCGAAGACCGGGTGCAGCAGTTCGACCGTGTTGGCGGCCTCGGCGCGCAGGTTGGCGTGGGTGAGGACGCAGCCCTTGGGGCGACCGGTGGTGCCGGAGGTGTAGCAGAGGGTCGCGACGGTCTCCGGGGTCAGTGCCGTACGGCGTGCGGTGACCTCCTCGTCGGGTACGTCACGGCCGAGCGCGGTGAGTTCCAAGAGGGCGTCCGCGTCCAGTTCCCACACGCGCGGCGGCTGGGGGTGGGCCGCGGTGCCGGTGGTGACGGTGGCGGTGTTCCGCGCGGTCTCCGTGACGATGTACCGGGCGCCGGAGTCACGGACGATCCACTCCACCTGTTCCGCCGAGGAGGTGGCGTAGACCGGCACGGTGAGGCCGCCGGCCGACCAGATCGCGAAGTCCAGCACCGTCCACTCGTAGCGCGTACGGGACATCACGGCGACCCGGTCGCCCGGCTCGAGGCCGGCGGCGATCAGCCCCTTGGCCACGGCGGTGACCTCCCGGGCGAAGGCCGCCGCCGTCACCGGACGCCAGACGTCGCCCTCCTCGCGCCGCAGCACCACCGCGTCCGGGGCCTCGGCCGCGTTGGTGAACGGGATGTCGGCGGTACTGCCGGTGGAGGTCCGCGCGGCGAGAGCCGCCGTACGGGCCTCACGCACGACGCCGTGTTCGTCCAGGACCGTCCCGACCCGGACCCGGCCCGCCAGATCCGCGCGTCGCCTCGCCCGTTTCAGATCCCTGTGTACGCCCATGACGGCTCCCGGTCGCGACTGATGCTGTCGTATCCGCTTACTTACTCGAGAGTCAACTTACCCGTGCGTAGGAATCAGTCAATGGTCCGCGACCGGTCCAGACGGTCCGCCTCGCGGATCGCCCGGGCCAGCCCACGGATGTCCTCGTCCTCCGTCCGGTCCGCCAAGTCGTCCGCCCGTGAGGAGAGTTCACCGAGAGCGGGGGCGCCCGGCAGCGCGCTGTGACGGTGATCGTACGAGCGCAGGGCGTCGGCGAAGTAGGCGGCGGTCGCGGTCACCGTCAGACCGCGTGGCGCGCCCCACACGGAGTCGGTCAGGCCTGTCGTCTCCAGGTCGCCCGTCTCCTCGTGCGGAGCGCGGCTGTCGGGGTCCAGCCAGCGCACGGTGGCCGTCGCCAGACGGCCCCCGGCACCGGAGCGCGTGCGCACCGCGTACAGGGCGGTCACGGTGTGGCCGGGGCCGACCTCGCCGCCGTCGACCCGGTCGTCCCGGAAGTCCTCGTCGGCCACCCGTCGGTTGTCGTAGCCGACGAGCCGGAACTCGGCCACCGTCTCCGGATCGAAGGCCACCTGCGCCTTGGCGTCACGGGCCGTCAGCTCGATGTTGCGCGGCAGCTGTTCGCAGAACACCTCACGGGCGTCCTCCTCGTCGGACACATACACCGTGTGGCCGTCGCCCTTGTCGGCGAGCCGCTCCATGAGCGCGTCGCCGTAGTCGCTGCCGACACCGACCCCGAACAGGGTCACACCGTGCTCGCGGCGGGCCTCCGTGATCCGTTCGAGAATCGTGTCGGCTTCCGTCGCACCGGTGTTGGCGAGCGCGTCCGAGACCAGCACGACCCGGTTGGTGGCGCCCTCGCGCAGTCCCTCGACGGCGGTCTCGTACCCGGTGTCCACGCCGGCCTCGAGGTTGGTGGAGTCGGTCGGCTCCAGGCTGTCGATGGCGTCGTGGATCTCGCCCCGGCCGCCGTCCAGCCGGGTCATCGGCAGGACGGTCTCGGCCTCGTCGCTGAAGGTGACGATGGCCACCGAGTCGTCGTCGCGCAGTCGGTCCGTCATGGTCGCGAGGGAGTCCCGCGCGAGGTCGAGACGGCCCGGTTCCGCCATCGAGCCCGAGATGTCGACGACGAACGTCAGGGCGGCGGGCGGGCGTTCACCGTCCGGTTCGGCGGCCCGGGTCGCCAGACCCACCCGGACCAGCGACCAGTCCTCGTCCTCGGTGCGGGCGCCGTCCACGGTGACCGTGAAACCGTCGCCGTCGGGACGCTCGTAGTCCTGCCGGAAGCTGTTGACGAACTCCTCGGGACGGACGGTCGACGGGGCGGGCAGCCGGCCCTCGGAGAGGGTGCGGCGGGCATAGCCGTACGAGGCGGTGTCGACGTCCAGCGCGAACGTCGACAGATGGTCGGGTTCGGGGGCGACCTCACGGGATTCCTGCTCGCCCTCGCGTCGTTCGTCGTCGTACCGCCCTCCCGAGCCGCGGTCGGGGGCGGGCGGCGGACCGTCGGCCCCCCGGTCGTAGGAGGAGTCGCTCACCTTGGAGGCGCCGTCGTCGCCCCCGCCGCATCCGGTGAGCAGCAGACCGCCCGCCGCCGTGAGGGCGAGCAGTGCTCCGCCCAGCCGTCGTGTCCCGTACCGCTTCATCGTCCGTGTCCCCTCGCCTGGTTGACGCCGACCTCAGTGACTGTGACGGAGCCGGGGGCGGGAACGTGCGGTACGAAGCGTTGCGGGTGAGTCTCGAAGAGGGCACGGGAAGGGACCGCCGAGACCGGTGGGTGATCCTCCGTTGACCTGCGGCCGCCGCGCGTGTCCGCCGGCGAACCCGCGCGGGACCAGGGCGAACGGTGCGCGGCCGGCCGTGATGTACCGCCACCGGCGCGGGGTAGTGCCTGCACCACCATGATCGGGGCCCTGGCTGGATGGGCCGCGGGCCGCGCCCTTCGTACCGTCGGGGTGGACCAGCAACGAGATCCGCCCGGAAGGCGCCCCACCATGTCACTGACCCCGGCCGACGTCGCCGTCGGCCTCGACCATGTACACAGGACCTACGGCGGTGACCAGCCGGTCGTGGCGCTGGACGATGTGAGCGCCGTGTTCATGCGCGGCACGGCGACCGCCGTGATGGGGCCCTCCGGTTCCGGCAAGAGCACCCTGCTGCACTGTGCGGCCGGACTGGACCGGCCGGACTCGGGAACGGTACGGCTCGGGGGCACCGATCTGTCGTCGATGCCGGAGAAGCGGCTGACCGAACTGCGGCGCAGCCGCGTCGGGTTCGTCTTCCAGGCGTTCAACCTGGTGGGCGCGCTCAACGTGGAGCAGAACATCCTGCTGCCCTCCCGGCTGTCCGGCCGCCGGCCGGAACCGGACTGGGTGGCCGAGGTGATCGCACGGGTCGGACTCGGCGACCGGCTGCGGCACCGGCCCGCCCAGCTCTCCGGCGGCCAGCAGCAGCGGGTCGCCATCGCCCGGGCGCTCGTCACCCGGCCCGAGGTGATCTTCTGCGACGAACCCACCGGGGCCCTGGACACCCGGACGGCCGCCGACGTCCTCGCCCTGCTGCGGTCCGTGGTCGACCAGTTCGGGCAGACGGTCGTCATGGTGACCCACGACCCCGTCGCCGCGTCGTACGCCGACCGTGTGCTGGTCCTCGCCGACGGGCGGATCGTACGGGACATGGCACAGCCCGGCGCCGAGCGGATCGCCGAGCACCTGGCACTGCTGGGCCGCCGGCAGCCCGTCGCGAGCCGGGAGGGCTGAACCGTGCTCCGACTGGCCGCGCAGATGCTGCGCTTCCGCAAGGGCGGCTTCGCCGCCACGTTCGTCGCGCTCGCCGCCGGTGCCGCCGTTCTGATGACCTGCGCCCTCCTCGTGGAGTCCGGCCGGCGCTATCACGGCGAGCCGGGACGTTTCGGCGCCACGGCCGCCGTTGTCGCCGACCACGAACTGCGGGTGGCCGGGCCGACGGTGTTCGGTGAGACCGAGTACACCACCGTGACGCTTCCCGAACGTGGCGGTGTCGAAGCCGCGTTGGCTTCAAAGCTCGCCGAAGTGCCGGGGGTGGCACGGGCGGTGGGGGACCGGGTGATCACGGTCACCCCGACGGCCGCCCCGGACCTGCCCGCCGCGGGGCACGGCTGGGCGAGCGCCGCGCTCGCCCCCTACCGAATCGTGTCGGGTGCACCCCCGCGCGCGGACGGGGAGATCGCCGTCGACGCCCGGTTCGCCGACCACATGGGGCTCGCACCCGGCGACCGCACGGACCTCATCACCGGAGGGGAGAGCCGGCCGTACCGGGTGAGCGGTGTCGTCGAGGCGGACGGCGCAACGGGGGAGCGGGCCGAGGTGTTCTTCACCGACGCGCGGGCGGCCCGGCTCGACCCCCACCCCGGCCGCTTCGACACCATCGGCGTCCTCGCCGAACCGGACGCCGACCGCTCCGCCGTCGTCGACGCGGTACGCCGGGTGGCGGACGGCATGGACTCCACCACGTACACCGGTGACGAGCGCGGGCCGGCCGCACAGCCCGAGGCCGCCGCCGCACGGGCGTTCACCCTCCAGGCCGGCGGCGCGTTCGCCGGGTACGCGGTGATGATCGTCGTCTTCGTCGTCGCCGGGACCGTCGGTCTGTCCGTACGGCACCGGCGGCGCGACCTCGCCCTGCTGCGGGCCGTCGCGGCCACCCCGGGCCAGCTGCGGCGGATGCTCCTCGCCGAAGTGGGCCTGCTCGTGCCGGCCGCCGCCGCGGTGGGCGTTCCGGCGGGGCTGTTCGCCACGGGATACATCCGGGACGAGCTGGTGTCCCGGGAGTTCGTGCCCGACGGTTTCATCGTCCGGGGAGGGGTGTTGTCCGCGACGGCCGTGCTGGGTGCCGTCGGCGTCGTCGCGCTCCTCTCCGTGTGGATCGCCTCCCTGCGCGTCACCCGGATCCGGCCCACCGAAGCGCTCGGAGAGGCCGCCGTCGAGCCCGGGCTGGGCAGCAGGGCGCGCGCCGTCACCGGGCTGGTGTGCCTCGCCTCGGCCGTGTCCCTCATCGGCCTCACCCGTGCCATCGACGGCCAGACCGCGATGGGCGCCGCCGTCGGCATGCTCTACCTGTTCGTGCTCGGGATCGCGCTGCTGGCCCCGTGGATCAACCAGGGCGCGGCCCGGCTGCTCGCGCCCGTGCTGCGTGGTGTCTGGGGCGACAGCGGGTACCTCGCCGCCGCGAATCTGCGGGCCAACGCACGCGGCATGGTCGCCGTCCTCACCGCGCTGGTCCTTTCCGTCGGTTTCGGCGGCACCGTCTGGTTCCTCCAGGACAACCTCCAGCGGCAGACCGTCGTCCAGAGCCGTGACGGCATGCTCGCCCAGCACGCCCTGACCGGCGCCGCGGGGCTGCCGGCCTCCGCGACGGCCGAGGCCCGCCGCATCCCCGGCGTGCTCGCCGCGACCGGGGTGCGCCGCACCTCCGTCGTGGTACCGGGCGACCTCGAGGCGCAGGCCGTGGTCGCGCAGGGCATCGACCCTGTGGGCGTGGAGCGGACGATGGACCTCGGGGTCCGGTCGGGCAGCCTCGCCGCACTGCGGCCGGACACGGTGGCCGTGTCCACCTCGCAGGCGGACGCCGCCGGGTGGCGGCTCGGGGACGAGGCCGAGCTGTGGCTCGGTGACGGCACGCCTGTCGCTCTGCGGGTGGTCGCGCTGTACGAACGCGGGTGGGGGTTCGGGGATGTCACCCTGCACACCGGGACGTTGGCCGGTCACACGGTCACCGGACTCGACGATCAGGTGCTGATCCGTACCGCGCCGGGTGCGGACGGTGCCCTCGCGGAGCTCGCACGGCGGTATCCGGCCGCCGCCGTGGTGGACACCGAGACGCTCACCGGTGACATCGCGCGGGATCTGGCCGTCAGCGGCTGGCTCAACAGGCTGCTCGTCGCCGTCCTGGCCGGGTACGCGGTCCTGGCCGCCGCGAACACGCTCGTGATGGCGGCCCTGGCGCGGCGGCGGGAGCTGTCCCTGCTGCGGCTGGCCGGCGTCACCCGCCGTCAGGTGAGACGCATGGTGCACGCGGAACAGGCCGGTCTGCTGGGGGTGTCCCTGGCGATCGGCACCGCGATCGCGGCGGTCACCCTGACGACGATCGTCAACGCCGTCTCGGGCGAACGCGTCCCGTACGTCCCCGCCGTGGGCTGGGCGACGATCATCGCCGCCACGACGGCCCTGTCCCTGACCGCCACGATCCTCCCCACGAACCACCTCCTGCGCACCCCGCCGATCAAGGACATGTCGATCCGCGAGTGAAGGCATCCGGGCCGGTGTGGGGAGGGCTGCGGCGCCGCTTTCGGTCCGGTGGGGGTTCGGGCAGCGCCCGGGCGTGGGTGGGTGGGTCGGGGGTGTCCGTCCCCGGACCGGCGTGACTGTGCCGACCGGATCGGGGCGGGGCGTCGACGCGCCGGCCACTGCGGGCGGCCACCCCCGCCCCGCCCCCTTCCCGCCGTACGCGACCGCACCCGGCACGTACCACCGACCGGACGGCCCAACAGGACGCAGGCCCGGGTGGCCTATTCTCCCCGACTGGGAGGAGGTACGGACGGTGATGACTCACGACGAGGCGTCCGGCGGTCGCACGGGCACCGCTTCCGCTCGCGCCCGAGCCGCCCTGGACGCCCTGGAACACCTCCTGGCCGGCATGGGGACCGCCCTGCTCGCCCTGCTCGCCGCACTGTGGCTGGCCCTGACCACCGTCGCCTGCCTGGCCGGCGTAGGCCTCTTGCTGCTCCCCTCCGCCCTGCACGCGACCAGAGCCGTCGCCGACCGCGAGCGAACCCGCCTCTCCCGCTGGGGCCCGCAACTCATCAGCCCCCCGGATCCCCCGCCGGGACCGCGTGCCGCCCTCTCCGACCGCGCCGTACGCCGCGAGATCCGCTGGGTCTGCGCCCACGCCCTCTTCGGCCTCCTCCTGGGCCTGATCGGCGCCACCCTCCCCCTCAGCGCGGCACACGACATCACCTTCCCCCTGTACTGGCGCTTCCTCCCGGAGAGCGAGGCCACCGCCGCCCTGGGCTGGTGGACCGTACGCGACTGGCCCGGCGCCCTCGCCGTCACCCTGTCCGGCGTGCTCATCGTCGCCGCCATCATGTTCTGCGCCCCCGCACTCGCGAGGCTCCAGGCATGGCCGGGACGACGCCTGCTCGCCCCCGACCCCGGAACCGACCTCGTCCTGCGGGTCGCCGAACTCACCGCCACCCGCGCCGCCGCGCTCGACGCCCACGCCACCGAACTCCGTCGCGTCGAACGCGCGCTGCACGACGGCACACAGAACCGGATCGTCGCCGTCACCGTGCTGCTCGGCGCCGCCCGCCGCGCCCTCACCCGCAATCCCGGCGAGGCCGACGCCGTACTCGAGCGTGCCCAGGAGGCCGCCGAACAGGCACTGGCCGAACTGCGGGCGGTCGTCCGCAGCATCCTTCCGCCGGTCCTCGCCGACCGCAGCCTGCCCGACGCCCTCACCGCCCTGGCCGCCGACTGCCCGGTGCCCTGCGGCATCGACACCGACGTGCCCGGCCGCTGCCCGGCGTCGGTGGAGGCGACAGCGTACTTCGTGGTCGCCGAGGCCCTCAGCAACATCGCCAAACACAGCGGCGCCCGGGAGGCCGGTGTCGTCGTACGCCGCCTCGACGACCGGCTGTACGTGGAGATCCACGACGACGGCCACGGCGGAGCCGACGAACGGAACGGATCCGGGCTCACCGGCATCCGCCACCGCACCGAGGCGCACGACGGAACACTGGAACTGGCCAGCCCGCCCGGCGGCCCCACCACCCTGAAGGTGACCCTGCCATGCGGATCGTGATCGCCGAGGACGACGCCCTGCTGCGCGAGGGGCTCGCCCTGCTGCTGCGCGCCGAGTCCCTGGACGTGGTGGCCACGGCCGGGGACGCCGACGCCTTCCTGGACGCCGTGGACGCGGAAGATCCGGACGTCGCCATCGTCGACGTCCGGATGCCGCCCACCCACACCGACGAGGGGATCACCGCCGCCGTGGAGGCCCGCCGACGCCGGCCCGGCCTCGCCGTCCTGGTCCTGTCCGCCTACGTGGAGCAGGCGTTCGCCACCGAGCTGCTCGCCCAGGGCAGCGCCCGGCTCGGCTATCTGCTGAAGGAACGGGTCGGCCGGGTCGAGGAGTTCCTCGACGCCCTGCACCGGGTGGTGCGGGGAGGTACCGCCATCGATCCCGAGGTGGTCGCCCAGCTGCTCACCCGCAGCCGCCCGGACGCCCGGCTGGGACGGCTCAGCCCGCGCGAACGGGACGTGCTGGCGCTGATGGCCGAGGGGCTGGGCAACGGGGCCATCGCCGAACGGCTCGTCGTCAGCGACGGTGCCGTCCACAAGCACATCCGCAGCATCTTCGCCAAGCTCGACCTGGCGCCCACCGACCGCACCGACCGCCGGGTGGCCGCGGTGCTGCACTACCTGGAGGACGCCCGGCACCGTGCCTGACCCGGCACCGGGCGCCGCCGGGCGCCGCCGGGTTACGCCGCCAGCCGCTCGGCGAGGGTCTTGGCCTTGACGGTCGCGTCCTGGTGCGCGCGCTCGCGGGAGCTCTCGAAGAGCGGGACCAGCTCGGCCATCGCCGGAACCTGCGGGGCCATGGTCAGCTCCGGGACGATGAAGTCGGCCTCGAGACCGAGCATGTCGCCCAGCACCGCGCTCAGATAGTTCTGTACGTACTCGTAGCCCTCGCGCGGGGTGCCCGGCGCGTAGGAGCCGCCCCGGCTGGCGACCACGGTGACCGGGGTGCCCTTGACGGAGGGGCTGTCACCCGCGGTGCGGCCCACCAGGATCACGTTGTCCAGCCACGCCTTGAGCGTCGAGGGGATCGTGAAGTTGTACATCGGGGCGCCGATCAGCACGGCGTCCGCCGCCTCCAGCTCCTCGATCAGCTTCAGGCGTTCGGCGAAGACCGCGGCCTGCTCGGGAGTGTGGGTGGAGGGGTCCGCGAAGCCCGCCGTGTGGGCGTCGGCGGTGAGGTGCGGAACGGGGTCCGTGGCGAGGTCGCGGTAGATCACCGTGCCCTCGGGGTGCTGCTCCTCCCAGGCCTTGCGGAAGGTCTCCGCCACGGCGCGGGACGCGGAACCGGCCGCCGGGAAGACGGAGGAGTCGATGTGCAGAAGGGTGGCCATCTGGGGCTTTCTCCCATGGGTGAAGGGGCGGAGACGCCATCGCGCCGTCGCTAAGAATTCGTACTCAACTATGAATAACACAGGTGCTTACTTTTTTTCATCCCCTTGCACGGGGGTAGTACCCTGAGGGCATGGCGGTCGAGCAGGTGCACGAGGCAGAGGCATGCAAGCGCGTGGACGGTGGCATCACGCGTGTCTTCCAGCTGCTGGGAAAGCGCTGGACGGGGCCGATCGTGGCCGTGCTGGTGGAACAGCCGGCGTACTTCGCCGATCTGCGCCGGGCCGTCCCGGGCATCAGTGAGCGCATGCTCTCCGACCGGCTCACCGAACTGGGCGCCGCCGGACTCCTGGTCCGTGAGGTCGACGAGGGACCGCCGCTGCGCGTCTCCTACCGGCTGACCGAGTCGGGCGCGGCGCTGGGACCGGCACTCCAGGAACTCGGCAGGTGGGCCGAGACACACCTGCCCGACGGCGAGGCATGCAAGGGCCCGACGGGCTGCTGAGCCCGACGGCGCGCCGCACTACTCCTCGAACAACGCCTCCTGCTCGCCCTCCCTGGCCTTCCGCAGCCGTCTGACCCGCGCGCCGACCGCCATGGTCGTGGCCGCCGCGGCCGCCGCGAAGGCCACCGGGACCATCCAGCTCCGGTTGACCGCGTGGCCGAGGGCGTGGTCCAGGGAGAGCCGGCCGGGGCCGGTGACGGCGAGCCCGGCGGCCGTCAGGCCCAGGGACGCGGCGTACTCGAAGCCGCCCTCCTGGTTGAAGAAGCCGTTGGGCGCGTGTACGGCGGACGCGCCCGCCATCGCACCGGCCGCCGCCGCGCCCGCCGCCGGGGTGGCGAGACCGAGCGCGAGCAGCACACCCCCGCCGGCCTCGGCGAGACCCGCCGCCGTGGCACTGGCCCGGCCGGGCACATAGCCGAGGGACTCCATGAACTGGCCCGTGCCCTCGATGCCGCCACCGCCGAACCAGCCGAACAGCTTCTGCGCGCCGTGCGCCGCGAGCACCCCGCCCGTCCCGAGGCGGAGCAGCAGCAGTCCCAGATCACGTCGGTCGTCACAGGTCACGTCGTCTCCCGGAGCGATGGCTTCGTCCCACCGTCCCACCCCCGGCACGGGCCCGGCGCGCCACCGGTTGCCGTTCGGGTGACGCGGGTGGCGCGGTCCGGCGGCCGGTACGACGCTGGCGGACATGACGATTCAGAGCACCCGCCTCAGCGACCCCGCCGTCCGCGCCTTCGTCCTGGCCGTCAACAACCACGACCGGGAGGGCTTCCTGGCGCTTCTCACGCCGGACGCCACCATGGCGGACGACGGCGACGAGCGTGACCTCGCCGACTGGATCGACCGGGAGATCTTCTCCTCACACGGCCATATGGAGGTCGACAACGAGTCCGCCGCCGGCCGCCGTCTCCTCGCCCGCTACTCCAACGACACCTGGGGCGAGATGCGCACCCGCTGGAACTTCACCGTCGACGACGACGGCCGCATCTCCCACTTCGAAACGGGCCAGGCCTGAGCCGGCCGCCCCCCTCCGCGAGCACCCGCCCCGCACACCTCAGCCCCCTCCCGGCTCCTCCAGCCGGTGATACCCCCACCCCACCCCCCTCCGCATCCGGCCGTGACCGCCCCCCTCCGCATCCGGCCGTGACCGCCCACCCCCTCCGCATCCGGCCGTGACCGCCCACCCCCTCCGCATCCGGCCACGACCACACGCCCCGCGCCGCGCGGCCAGCCGCGACCACATGCCCCGCCTCGCGCGGGCGGTGATGCCGCCATCCCACCGCCTCCGCGGGCAGTCGTGCCGCTGGGGCGGCACGGGTGGGCGCGACGGCACCCCGCAAGCGCCGGGCCGCGCGAACGCCCCCCGGCCCACACCCGCGCGCGGCACCCCGTAAGCGCCGGCCCCCGAGCCCCACACCCGCGCGGGGCACCCGCAAGCGCCGGCCCGCGCAACCCACCCACGCCGCAGCACCCCGCACACGCCCCACCGCCCCAAACTCCCACCCCGTGAGGGTCGGGTGAGGGGATGGTCACCAATCCCGCCCAGCCCCTGGTTGGCGCTTCAAGCACCCCGTTCAGCTCGGCTTTCGCCCGTTGGTTGGCTCCGGCATGGGCGGACGTTGTGCAGATCCGCCGCCGCGCCGGACCGGACCCGGTGCACCACCCATTGATCTGACCGCGACAAGTGGCCACTCTTCTCGTCAGCCTCCCCGCGACCCCGCGCCGGAGGTCAACCCCCCACATCCGACGAGGAGATCCCTCTTCATGACGCATCAGATGCGTACCGTCGCACTGAAGGTCACCGCCGCCGCGTGCGCGGTCTCGGCCGCCATGCTCGGAGCGCCGTCCGCCCACGCCGCCGAGCCCGCACAAGGCACCGTCCTCGGCCTGAACGCCGAAGGCACCGTGGCCGGCAGCTACATCGTCCTGCTCGACGAGAAGACGCGGACGAAGACGGCGTCCGCCGAAAAGAAGGACCTGGCCGAGGAGTACGGCGGCACACTCAGCCGCTCCTACGACGCGGCCCTCGACGGCTTCGCCGCCACCGGCCTCTCCGCGACCGAGGCGAAGCGCCTCGCCGCGGACCCGGCCGTCGGCGCCGTCGTCGCCAACCGCACCTTCCACACCACCGCCACCCAGGACGACCCCCCGTCCTGGGGCCTCGACCGCGTCGACCAGGAGGACACCGCCGGCGACAGCAAGTACACCTACCCGGACCAGGCCGGCGAGGGCGTCACCGCCTACGTCATCGACACCGGCGTACGCGTCACGCACCAGGACTTCGAGGGCCGGGCGAGCCACGGCTACGACGCCGTCGACAACGACGACACCGCGGACGACGGCAACGGCCACGGGACGCACGTCGCAGCCACCGTCGCCGGCGCGGCGCACGGCATCGCCAAGAAGGCCGATGTCGTGGCCGTCAGAGTCCTGGACGACAACGGCTCCGGCACCACCGAGCAGGTCATCGCCGGCATCGACTGGGTCACCGAGAACCACAAGGGACCCTCCGTCGCCAACATGAGCCTGGGCGGCGGCGCCGACCCGGCCCTCGACGCGGCGGTCCAGAAGGCCATCGCCTCCGGGGTCATCTTCGCCGTCGCGGCCGGCAACGAGTCCGCCGAAGCCGGACAGGGCTCACCGGCCCGCGTACCGGAGGCCATCACCGTCGCCTCCAGCACCAAGGACGACGCCCAGTCCGACTTCTCCAACTTCGGCACGGCCGTGGACCTGTACGCGCCCGGCTCCGACATCACCTCGGCCTGGAACGAGAGCGACACGGGCACGAAGACCATATCCGGCACCTCCATGGCCTCCCCCCACGTGGCCGGCGCGGCCGCCGTGTATCTGGCCGGCCACCCCGACGCCGACCCGGCGGCCGTGGCGACGGCACTGACCGGCGCGGCCACCGCCGACAGGATCGGCAACCCGGGCAGCGGCACACCGAACAAGCTGCTGAGGGTCACCGAGTAGGACGCGGCCGGCACGCATGAGGGGCCACGGAGAGGAAAGTTCCTCTCCGTGGCCCCTCACCACATGGCCGGGCCGGCGGTGAGTGGCCCGGCTCACATGGCGTACCGGACCTGCCACCGACACGATGGTCTTTCGTCACCGGCAGGCTGAAGGGATCGAGAATGTTCCGCAAGGTGCTGGTCGCCAACCGCGGCGAGATCGCGATCAGGGCGTTCCGCGCGGGCTACGAACTGGGCGCCCGAACCGTCGCCGTCTTCCCGCACGAGGACCGCAACTCCCTGCACCGCCTGAAGGCCGACGAGGCGTACGAGATCGGCGAGCCGGGACATCCGGTGCGGGCCTACCTCTCCGTCGAGGAGATCGTCAGCGCCGCCCGCCGCGCGGGTGCCGACGCCGTCTACCCGGGCTACGGATTCCTGTCCGAGAATCCCGAGCTGGCCCGGGCGTGCGAGGAGGCCGGCATCACCTTCGTCGGACCCGGCGCCGACATCCTGGAGCTGACCGGTAACAAGGCGCGCGCCGTGGCCGCCGCCCGCGAGGCGGGCGTACCGGTGCTCGGCTCCTCGGCGCCCTCCACGGACGTCGACGAACTCGTGGCCGCCGCCGACGGCGTCGGTTTCCCCGTGTTCGTCAAGGCCGTCGCGGGCGGCGGCGGGCGCGGCATGCGCCGCGTCGAGGAGCCCGCCCAGCTCAGGGAGGCCATCGAGGCGGCGTCCCGGGAGGCGGCCTCCGCGTTCGGTGACCCCACCGTGTTCCTGGAGAAGGCCGTCGTCGAACCCCGCCACATCGAGGTGCAGATCCTCGCCGACGGACAGGGCGACGTCATTCACCTGTTCGAGCGGGACTGCTCGGTGCAGCGCCGCCACCAGAAGGTGATCGAACTCGCGCCCGCACCCAACCTCGACCCCGGACTGCGCGACCGCATCTGCGCCGACGCCGTGAACTTCGCCCGCCGGATCGGCTACCGCAACGCCGGCACGGTGGAGTTCCTCCTCGACCGGGACGGCAACCACGTCTTCATCGAGATGAACCCGCGCATCCAGGTCGAGCACACCGTCACCGAGGAGGTCACCGACGTCGACCTGGTGCAGGCACAGCTGCGCATCGCCTCCGGCGAGACCCTCGCCGACCTCGGCCTCTCCCAGGAGACGATCACCCTGCGCGGCGCCGCGCTCCAGTGCCGTATCACCACCGAGGACCCCGCCAACGGCTTCCGCCCGGACACCGGCCGGATCAGCGCCTACCGCTCGCCCGGCGGCTCCGGCATCCGCCTCGACGGCGGAACCACCCACGCCGGTACGGAGATCAGCGCCCACTTCGACTCCATGCTGGTGAAACTCACCTGCCGGGGCCGGGACTTCGGCGCCGCGGTCGGCCGGGCCCGGCGCGCGGTGGCCGAGTTCCGCATCCGCGGCGTCGCCACCAACATCCCCTTCCTGCAAGCGGTCCTGGACGACCCGGACTTCCAGGCCGGACACGTCACCACGTCGTTCATCGAGCGGCGCCCGGAACTGCTCACCGCCCGGCACTCCGCCGACCGAGGCACCAAACTGCTCACCTACCTCGCCGACGTCACGGTGAACAAGCCGCACGGCGAACGGCCCCAGCTGATCGACCCGTTGACCAAGCTGCCCGCACCGCCCGACGGGGAACCGCCGGCCGGTTCCCGGCAGCGGCTCGCCGAACTCGGTCCGGCCGGCTTCGCCGGCTGGCTGCGCGCCTCGCCGACCATCGGCGTCACCGACACCACGTTCCGCGACGCACACCAGTCGCTGCTCGCCACCCGGGTCCGCACCAAGGACCTCCTCGCCGTCGCCCCGGTCGTGGCGCGCACGCTGCCCGAGCTGCTCTCCCTGGAGTGCTGGGGCGGCGCCACGTACGACGTCGCGCTGCGTTTCCTCGCCGAGGACCCGTGGGAGCGCCTGGCGGCCCTGAGGGAGGCCGTGCCCAACATCTGCCTCCAGATGCTGCTGCGCGGTCGCAACACCGTCGGCTACACCCCGTACCCCACCGAGGTGACCGACGCCTTCGTCCAGGAGGCGGCGGCGACCGGGATCGACATCTTCCGCATCTTCGACGCGCTCAACGACGTCTCCCAGATGCGGCCCGCCATCGACGCCGTGCGCGAGACCGGTACCGCCGTCGCAGAGGTGGCCCTGTGCTACACCGCCGACCTCTCCGACCCGGCCGAGCGGCTCTACACCCTGGACTACTACCTGCGCCTGGCCGAGCAGATCGTAGAGGCCGGCGCCCACGTCCTGGCAGTCAAGGACATGGCGGGCCTGCTGCGGGCGCCCGCGGCGGCGACGCTGGTGTCGGCGCTGCGCCGGGAGTTCGACCTGCCGGTCCACCTGCACACCCACGACACCGCGGGCGGCCAGCTGGCCACCTACCTCGCCGCGGTCCAGGCCGGCGCGGACGCGGTCGACGGGGCCGTGGCCTCCATGGCGGGCACCACCTCACAGCCGTCCCTCTCGGCGATCGTGGCCGCCACCGACCACTCCGAGCGCCCCACCGGCCTCGACCTCCAGGCCGTCGGCGACCTGGAGCCGTACTGGGAGAGCGTCCGCAAGGTCTACGCCCCCTTCGAGGCGGGCCTCGCCTCGCCGACCGGACGCGTCTACCACCACGAGATCCCCGGCGGACAGCTCTCCAACCTGCGTACCCAGGCCATCGCCCTCGGTCTCGGCGACCGCTTCGAGGACATCGAGGCCATGTACGCCGCCGCCGACCGGATGCTCGGGCATCTGGTGAAGGTGACCCCCTCGTCGAAGGTGGTCGGCGACCTCGCGCTGCACCTGGTGGGCGCGGGCGTGGCCCCCGAGGACTTCGAGCGGGAGCCGGACCGGTTCGACATCCCCGACTCCGTGATCGGCTTCCTGCGCGGCGAGCTGGGCACACCCCCCGGGGGCTGGCCCGAGCCCTTCCGCGGCAAGGCCCTGCGAGGGCGTGCCGAGCCCAAGCCCGTGCAGGAGCTGAGCGCCGAGGACCGGGCCGGACTGGCGAAGGACCGCCGGCCGACGCTCAACCGGCTGCTCTTCCCCGGCCCCACACGGGAGTTCGACACACACCGCCAGTCCTTCGGTGACACCAGCGTCCTGGACAGCAAGGACTTCTTCTACGGGCTGCGGCCCGGCACGGAGTACGGCGTCGACCTCGACCCCGGTGTGCGGCTGCTCATCGAGCTGCAGGCGGTGGGGGAGGCGGACGAGCGGGGGATGCGGACGGTGATGTCCTCCCTGAACGGTCAGCTGCGGCCGATCCAGGTCCGTGACCGGTCGGCGGCGTCGGACGTGCCGGTCACGGAGAAGGCGGACCGCGCGAACGCCGGGCATGTCGCGGCGCCTTTCGCGGGCGTGGTGACGCTCGCTGTCGCCGAGGGGGACGAGGTGGCGGCCGGGGCGACGGTGGCGACGATCGAGGCGATGAAGATGGAGGCGGCGATCACGGCGCCGAAGTCCGGGACGGTCGCGCGACTCGCGATCAACAGGATCCAGCAGGTGGAGGGCGGCGACCTGCTGGTGGAACTCAGCTGAGGGCTCCCCGCGCCGCTCAGGGGCGCGGGGCTGTGCCGATAGCGGCTCCGCCGCGTGGGCGCGAAGGGGCTCTGGGGGCGGGGCCCCCAGGGACGGGACGGGAAGGGGCGGCGGGGGCGCATCCGGTCCGGCGAACAAGCCTGCGCCGACGACCTGTGGGACCGTAGATTATGCGTTGGCCAGAACAGCCCACGATTGACTACGGACGGTAAAAATGACCGACCCCGCCGCGGCGCCCGGATCAGCGCAGCAGAAGATCGACACCTCGGTGCCGCACTCCGCCCGGATCTGGAACTACTGGCTGGGAGGGAAGGACAACTACCCCGTCGACGAGGAGGCCGGCGACGCCTACACCGCCGTCTTCCCCGGCATCGTCACCATCGCCCGCAGCAGCCGCGCCTTCCTGCGCCGCAACATCACCTTCCTGGCCGGCGAGGCCGGCATACGGCAGTTCCTGGACGTCGGCACCGGCCTGCCGACCGCCGACAACACCCACCAGGTCGCCCAGCGCCTCGCCCCCGACTCCCGGATCGTCTACGTCGACAACGACCCGATGGTCCTGGCCCACGCCCGCGCCCTGCTCTACTCCACCCAGGAGGGCGCGACCGCGTACATCGACGCCGACATCCTCGACCCGGACCGCATCCTCGAGGCCGCCGCCGAGACGCTGGACTTCAAGCGGCCCACCGCCCTGATCCTCAGTAACATCCTGGGGCACATCTCCGACTACGACCAGGCGCGTTCCATCGCCACCCGGCTGATGGCCGCCCTGCCGTCCGGCAGCTACCTGTCCGTCAACGACGGCTCACGTGGCGTCGACCCCGTCTTCGAGCGGGCCCAGGACGCCTACAACGACAGCGGCGCCGTCCCCTACAACCTGCGCACCGTCGACCAGATCACCGCGTACTTCGAGGGCCTGGAACTGCTCGAGCCGGGTGTCGTCCCGGTCCCGCTGTGGCGCCCGGACGGCGACACGCCCACGCCGGAGGTCATCGCCGAGCACGGGGGACTCGCCCGCAAGCCGTAGGTTATTCGGTGGACAACGCCGGTGCGGACGACCAGCGTTGGCCCGATGGACCAAGAGGAGATCTGGGACGCCGACGCCGCCCGGAGCTATGACACCCCCGGCACCGGAATGTTCGCCCCCGAGGTACTGGGACCGACCGTGGACCGTCTCGCCCTGCTCGCCCGGGGCGGGGCGGCGCTCGAGTTCGCCATCGGCACCGGCAGGGTGGCCGTCCCACTCGCCGAACGCGGAGTCCCCGTCACCGGGATCGAGTTGTCCCGGCCGATGGTCGAGCGACTGCGCACCAAGGCCGACGAGACCACCATCCCCGTGATCATGGGTGACATGGCGACCACCGCCGCACCGGGGGAGTACACCCTCGTCTATCTCGTCTTCAACACCATCGCCAATC
Organism: Streptomyces sp. NPDC048584; assembly: GCF_043199595.1. Taxonomy (NCBI): domain Bacteria; kingdom Bacillati; phylum Actinomycetota; class Actinomycetes; order Kitasatosporales; family Streptomycetaceae; genus Streptomyces; species Streptomyces sp. NPDC048584. The sequence goes on along the minus strand of NZ_JBICWF010000025.1, from coordinate 17,946 downwards.
TGCTCACCCAGGCCGAGCAGGTCGCGTGCTTCCGCAACGCGGCCCGCCATCTCGGCCCCGGCGGGCGGTTCGTGATCGAACTGTGGGTGCCCGAACTGCGCAGGCTGCCGCCGGGAGCGCCGGCCACGGTCGGCCTGTCCGAGCCCGGATACATCCTCCTCGACACCTACGACACCCTCGAACAGCACGTCGTCTCGCACCACTTCCACTTCGACGGCACCAAGCAGGCCGAGCTCTTCCGTACCCCGCACCGCTACATCTGGCCGGCCGAACTCGACCTCATGGCCCAACTGGCCGGATTCGAGCGGGAATCCAGGCATGCCGACTGGGACGGCGCAGAGTTCACCGCCGACTCGCGCTCCCACGTCTCGGTCTACCGCCTCCCGGTCTCGCCGTAACCGCACCGCCGTCCCGACGCCGCCTCATTACATCGATGAAGACTGCCCACCGGAAGGACTTTGAACTCATCGAGTACAAAGTCTGGACGGGTTGAGCAGAAGTCTCCTAGCGTGTCGCCGCAACCGTTGGCGTTTCGCCCATTCGGCACCGGAGTTATCCGGCCCTCCGGTCGACTCAGCAGGAGGAAGCATGGACGCACGGCTGTACCGGCGCGCCCGAAGATCTCTGACAGGACTGGTCGTCGGCGCGTTCGTCGCGGGCGGACTCTGGGGAGCCCCCCTGGCCACGGCCCGGCCGGCCTCCGCGTCCCAGGCGGACGTGCCGCCGCAGGAACCCGGGGTCACCCTGCGCGTCTTCGACGTCCAGGTCCCGCTCGAGAAGATCTGCACACTCAAGCCCGGACAGACCCCGAACGTCGACAAGCTGATGCCGGCCGTCGACTGGAGCACGACCGACGACTTCGGCGGCTTCAACGACAACTTCGTCACCCAGGTCACCGGCAACGTCCATGCGCCGGCGGACGGTTCGTACACCTTCCGGCTGTCCAGCGACGACGGCTCACGGCTGCTGATCGACGGTGAGGTGGTCATCGACCACGACGGGCTGCACGGTGCCGAGCCCAAGGACGGCACGGTCCAGCTCACCGAGGGCATGCACTCGTTGCGCATCGACCACTTCGAGCGCGGCGGCGATCAGGTGCTCAACCTCGCCTGGCGGCCCCCGGGCGTCGAGGGGTTCGCGACGGTGCCGAACTCGGCGCTGAGCACCGACGCCGGCGTGGTCCGGGTCACCGCCCCGGGCCGCAAGGAGTGCGAGGGCTTCCGTGACTCGCCGGGCGACGGCCTTCCGCTGAACTCGGTCCGCCCCGACCTCACGCTCACAGACCTGCGCCCCGAGGGCTTCGAACCGCAGGTCACGGGCATGGACTGGCTGCCCGACGGCCGGCTGGTGGTGAGCACCTGGGGCGGTACCGACAACACCGCCGGCGAGGTCTACGTCATGGACGAGGTCACCGGCAGCACGGGCCCGGACAAGGTGAGGGCCACGAAGATCGCCGAGGGCCTCAGGGAACCGATGGGCCTCAAGGTCGTCGACGGCACCATCTTCGTCTCCCAGAAGCACGAGCTGACGGAGCTGGGCGACAGCGACGGCGACGGCGTCATGGACGAGTTCAAGACCATCGCCACCTGGCCGTACGGCGGCAACTTCCACGAGTTCGCCTTCGGACTGCTGTACAGCAAGGGCTACTTCTATCTGAACCTGTCCGTCGCCATCAACTACGGCGGCGCCACCACGGATCCGCAGCCCGCACCCGGCCGCGGCGCGACCATCAAGGTCAACAAGAAGACCGGCAAGGTGAGTTACCTGGCCGGCGGCCTGCGCACCCCGAACGGCATCGGCTGGGGCCCCGAAGGCGACATCTTCGCCACCGACAACCAGGGCGGCTGGCTCCCCTCGTCGAAGCTGGTCCACATCAAGCAGGACCGCTTCTTCAACCACTACACCAACCCCGCCGGCCCCTTCGACTCCGAGCCGGTGACCCAGCCCGTGCTCTGGCTCCCGCAGAACGAGATCGCCAACTCGCCCAGCACCCCCCTCTACCTGACCAAGGGCCGGTTCAAGGGGCAGATGCTCTTCGGTGACGTCACCTACGGTGGTCTGCAGCGCGCCTACCTGGAGAAGGTCAAGGGCCAGTACCAGGGCGCAGTCTTCCGCTACACCCAGGGCCTCGAAGCCGGCGTCAACCGGATCACCATGGGCCCCGACGGCGCGATCTACGCCGGTGGTCTGGGCGCGGACGGCAACTGGGGCCAGGAGGGCAAGCTCCGGTACGGCCTTCAGAAGCTGACGCCGAACGGCGGCGACACCTTCGACATCCAGGCCATGCGGGTGAAGAAGGGCGGCTTCGAGCTGGAGTACACCCAGCCGCTGTCCGAGGAGACCGCTGACAACCTTGTCAGCCACTACGAGGCCCAGCAGTGGCGCTACACACCGACCCAGGACTACGGCGGCCCCAAGATCGCCGAGGAGACCCTGAAGGTGACGTCGGCCAAGCTGTCGCGGGACCGCAAGAAGGTGACCCTGGCCGTCGAGGGCCTCAAGCCCGGCCGCGTCGTCCACCTCCGCTCCCCGCGCCCGTTCAGCTCGGCGTCCGGCGAGACCCTGTGGAGCACCGAGGCCTGGTACACGCTCAACGCCATGCCGGGCAAGCAGCCCGAACAGGGCCCGCTGTACGAGGCCGAGGAGGCGTCCCTCACCGGTGCGGCCGGCATCCACACCGACCACAGGGCCTACTCCGGCAGCGGCTTCGTCGACCGGTACGGCACCCAGGGCGCCACGACGACCTTCGACGTCAAGGTGCGCAGGAGCGGGACGTACGACGTCGGGCTGCGCTACTCCAACGGACCGAACCCCTTCCAGGGCACCAAGTCCCTCTCCCTCTACGTCAACGGCGAGAAGGTGAAGCAGGCCGAGTTCCGCAGCACCGGCGACTGGGACACCTGGTCGACACAGACCGAGGCACTGCGGCTGCGTGCCGGGCACAACAGCATCGCGTACCGGTACGACGAGGGCGACACCGGACACGTCAACCTCGACCTCCTCAGCGTCGACCGGCACGGCGGCGCGGTCGAGCTGTTCGACGGTGACGGTCTGGACCGGTGGCAGCACACCGACGGCCGGCCGGTGGAGTGGCCCGTCACCGACGGCGCCATGGAGGTCTGCTGCGGGGACATCCGTACCAAGAACAGCTACGACGACTTCAAGCTGCACGTCGAGTACTGGCTGCCCGAGCTGCCGCCGGACGTCACCGGCCAGGACCGCGCCAACAGCGGCGTCTACCTCCAGGACCGCTACGAGCTCCAGATCCTCGACTCGTACGGCGACACCACGCCCGACACCAACGAGGCGGGAGCGATCTATCTCAAGAAGGCCCCTGATGTGAACGCCGCCAGGGCACCCGAGACCTGGCAGTCGTACGACATCGTCTTCCACGCGGCACGCTACGACGCCGAGGGCGAGAAGACGGCCGACGCCCGAGTCACCGTGGTGTGGAACGGCAAGAAGGTCCACGACGACGTGACCATCGACAGCCCGACGGGCGGCGGAGCCGCCGAGGGCCCCGCAGCCGGCGCCATCCGGCTGCAGGACCACGGCAACAAGGTCCGCTACCGCAACATCCGCATCGAACCGCTGCGTTAACCGGCGGTGACCGGATCGGGAGTCCCGCAGTCCGAGGAGGACGGCAGGACTCCCGATCGCTCCCGTGATCGGGCCGCCGGCTGAGGTGATCTCGCGTGCCGCGGCCGTCCGGCCGCCGTACGGGCCCGCGCCGGGCAGGTTCGCCGTGGACGCCGAGCCGGCACCGCCGAGGGCGACCGCGCTGACCACGACGGGACCGAGCGCGCTCGCCGGGCCGGCCGGATGCCGAGGCACGCTGTTCAGCGCCACGGCCTTCACGGAGCCGACGGTCGGGGCGATACGGGTCGCCCTCGGTGGTGCGCTCCTCGTCGACTTCGCGGTGCGAGGCCTTGAGGCGGGCGGTGGTGACGAGCTGCCGCCCGGGGCCTCGCGCCTTCCCTGCTGATCGGCACCGGCTTCCGTCCGCGCACCCGCGCGGTGCCGGTCGAGCCGGGGGCAGGACCGAGGAGTACGTGCTGCGCGTCCACCCGTGCGCGGCGACGTTCCTTCCGGGCCACAAGCCGGTCGTGGAGCTCTCCAGCGACGCGCCGCTCGCCGACGGCGCCGCCGCTGTCGCCGGACGCCTTCCACCTGCCGGTGGGCCGCCCCGTCACCCACAAGATCTACCGCGACGCCGCCCACCCCGCGCGGCTCCTGCCGTCCTTCACCACGGGCGGCGCGGCGGAGACGGAGTAGCGGACCGGCCCGGACGGCGAAGCCGAAGGGCGGGTGCCGGTGCCCGGTGGCACGCTGGGGCAAAAGGGCATCTGCGAAAGGACATCGCGTGATCACCACCGACTTCGCCCCCGGGGCTCCCTGCATGCTCGACCTCGGCGTCCCCGACGTCCCCACCGCCGCCGCCTTCTACGGCGCGGTGCTCGGCTGGGACTTCGAGCCCATGGGGGAGGCCGGGACGGAGGGCGTGGAAGGAGGCATGTTCCGCAAGGACGGCAAGATGGTCGCCGGGCTCGGCAAGCTCACCGAGGAGGGGGCGCGCCCGGCCTGGATGATCTACTACAGCGTCACCGACGCCGACGCCACGACCCGGGCGGTGGAGCGCGGCGGCGGCACCGTGCGCGTCCCGCCGATGGACCTCGAGCAGTGGGGGCGGATGGCCCAGTACAGCGACCCGCTGGGCGGCCAGTTCGCCGTCTGGCAGCCTCGGGAGAGCAAAGGCGTCGACCTCGTGGACGAGCCGGGCTCACTGTCCTGGACCGAGCTCTACACCAGCGACGCGGCCGCCGCGAAGGAGTTCTACGGCAGTGTCCTCGGCTGGCGGTACAGCGACATGGAACTGCCGGGCGGCGGGGGCACGTACTTCCTGATCACCCCGGCCGGGCAGCCCGAGGAGCGTATGCACGGCGGCCTCATGCAGGTCGACGAGGGAGCCCTCGCCCTGGCCGGCGGGCCGCCGTACTGGCATCCGGTGTTCAACGTCACCGACTGCGACGCCGCGGTCGCCGAGGTCAACGGGAACGGCGGGAGCGTACAGATGGGACCGGTGGACGCGGAGGGCGTCGGCCGGATGGCCGTCTGCCTCGACCCGCACCGGGCGGACTTCGTGGTCCTCACCCCCGCCCGGAGCTGAGGACCGGACCGGCAGGGTGCGGTCGCCCCGCACCCAGGGCGTCCAGCACCTCCTGATCGGTGACCCGGTGGTAGTCCTCGTACCACTCGCCGACGGACCGCAGCCGCTGAGGCCGGTACAGGGCCACCACGTCGTCGGCCTCGTCCCGCAGCGCCGCCGCGGTCTCGTGACCGCACACCGGCACCGCCAGGGTCAGCCGCAGCGGTCGGCCGCGCCGCAGACTCCGCAGGGCGGCGCGGGCGGTGATGCCGGTGGCCAGCCCGTCGTCCACGACCACGATGCTGTGACCGGCGACCTCCGGCGCGGGCCGGTCACCCCGGTACACCCGCTCCTGCCGGTGCAGCTCGGCCCGCGCCCGGTCCACCTCGGCGCCGAGTTTGTCCTCCGAGAGGTCCAGGACCTTCATACCCGTACGGTCGAACACCGGTGGATCGTCGCCGGCGACCGCCCCGACCCCCACCTCGGGGGACCCGGGGACCCCGATCCTGCGGACCACCAGGACATCCAGGGGCACCTGCATCGCCCGGGCGATCTCCGCCCCGACCGGGACGCCGCCGCGCGGCAGCGCCAGCACGGTCACGTTGGCGAGATCGCCGCTGCTCGACCACTCCAGCATCCTGACGGCCAGTTCCTGTCCCGCATGCGCACGGCTCCGGAATCGCACGGCCGGCTCCCTTCCTCCGCCACGTCCACCTGGGGTCCGGGTAACCGTGAATCCGGTGGGCCAACCGGCCCGGGGAGCGGACCGGTCAGAGGCGCGGGGCCCCCGTCACCGACATCACCAGGGAGTACAGGGAGGTGGTGGCGGTGATGAACAGCCGGTTGTTCTTCGGCCCGCCGAACGTGACGTTGGAGACCGGCTCGGGCACGCGCAGCCGTCCGATGAGGGTGCCGTCCGGGTCGTAACAGTGCACGCCGTCGTCGAGCGCGGCGGCCCACAGACGGCCCTCGTCGTCGAAGCGGATGTTGTCGAAGCGGACGTCCGCCTGCCCCTCGGCGAAGACCCGGCCACCGGACAGCGTGCCGTCGTCCCGGATGTCGAACACATGGATCCGGGCGGCCCGTGAGTCGGAGACGAGGAGGCGGCTCTCGTCGGGGGACAGGACCACCCCGTTGGGGCCGTCGAAGCCGTCCGCGGCGAGGTGGACCTCACCCGACGCCGGATCGATCCGGTACACGTTGCACGCGCCGATCTCCGGCTCGGCGCGATGACCCTCGTAGTCGCTGGTGATGCCGAAGTCGGGGTCGGAGAACCAGATCGTGCCGTCGGAGCGTACGACGGAGTCGTTGGGGCTGTTCAGCCGCTTGCCGGCGTACCGGTCGGCGAGGACGGTCAGGCTCCCGTCCGCTTCGGTACGGGTCACCCGGCGGTTGCCCTGCTCACAGGTGACCAGCCGGCCCCGCCGGTCGACCGTGTTGCCGTTGCTGTGACCGGCCGGGGAGCGGAAGACCCCCACGGCCGCGGTGGCCTCGTCCCAGCGCAGGATGCGGTCGTTCGGGATGTCGCTCCAGATCAGCTGACGCCAGGCGGGCAGATACAGCGGCCCCTCCGCCCAGCGGCAGCCGTCGTACAGGACCTCCAGCCTGCTGTCCCCGTTCACACACCGTCCGGTACGGAAACGGTCGTCCAGGATCTCGTACGGGCTGTCGGCGGGCATGGCGTCCTCTCCCGGAGAGCGATCGGAAGGGGATTCAACCACGGGCCCCGTCACGGCCTCCCGGACGGGCGTGCCACCGCGGCCGCGGCGTCGGCCTGCCCGTCCCCCCCCGCCACGCGGCGTCCGCGTCGGTGACGAAAGACCCGCGTACGGCAACACCCCGGCGACGGCACGGACGCCCCCGGCCCGCACCTTGCCCCGATGGGCCGCCGGGCACGCGGACGCCTTCACCGCGGGCCGTCGAGGCGACGGCCCGCGGTCCGCGCGCCGCTCAGTCGAGGAGGCCGGCGACCAGTACCGCGAACTCCTCCGGGGTGGCGAGGCGCAGACCGAGCTGTTCGGCCTTCGCGCGCTTGGAACCCGCGCCCTCGCCCGCCACCACCAGCGCGGTCTTCTTGGAGACGCTGGAGGAGGAACGTCCGCCGGCCCGTTCGATCAGTTCGTTCATCTCGTTGCGGGAGAGCTTCTCCAGGCTGCCGGTCATCGCGCCGGTGACCACCACCGTCATCCCGGCCAGCGGGCCGCCCTCCGCCGAAGCCTCGTCCTCGGCACCGGGAGGCGGCGGCGGAGTGGCGCCGGGCTCCGTCATGTTGACCCCGGCGGCGGCCAGCCTGTCGATGAGCGGCGCGAGTTCGGCCAGCTCCGCGACGATCGTGGGCGCCTTCTCCGACCCGATGCCCTCCACCCGCTGCATCGACTCCGCGTCGGCCGCGCGGATGTGGTCCATGGTGGCGAAGTGGCGGGCGATACGCCGGGACATGGACCGCCCCGTGCCCCGCACACCCAGCGCGCACAGCACCCGCGACAGCGGCTGTTCCTTGGCCTTGGCCAGCGCGGCGAGCAGATTGTCGGTGCTGGTCTCGCCCATCCGCTCCAGCGCGAGCAGCTGGTCGCGCTGGAGGGCGAACAGATCGGCGAGATCGGTCACCAGACCCGCCTCCACCAGCTGCACGACGCGGGTGCCGCCCAGGCCCTCGATGTCGAGCTGATCGCGCCCCGCGGCGTAGGCGAGGGACGCGACGAGATGGCAGTTGCGGCCCTGGGCGCAGCGCCAGCGCTCCTCACTGGAGTCGATCTCCGAACCGCAGCGCGGACACGACTCGGGGAACTCGATCGGCCGCTCCTCACCCGTACGCAGATGGGCCACCGGGGCCTCGATGCGGGGGATGACGTCGCCCGCGCGGTGGACCATGACATGGTCGCCCAGGCGCAGGTCGCGGCGGGTGATGTCGGCCGGGTTGTGCAGCGTGGCGTAGGTGATGGTGGAGCCGTCGATGACGACCGGTTCGAGGACACCGCGCGGCGCGATGATGCCGGTGCGGCCCACGTTCCACTCCACCTCCAGCAGCCGGGTGATCTTCTCCACGGCCGGCAGCTTGTAGGCGATCGCCCAGCGCGGCGCACGGGTGCCAGAACCCGCGGCCCGCTGGTCCTCGGCCAGGTCGGCCTTGATGACGATCCCGTCGATGCCGAAGGGCAGTTCGGCACGGAGCGCGGCGATCTCCCTCACCCGCTCCAGGGCCTCCTCCGCGCCCTCGGCGACCACGTCCGGGACGGCGGTACCGGCACTGGTGTGCACACCGAGATCGCCGGCCAGCGCCATCAGCTCGCTGTGCGCGAGCGCGTTCAGCTTCCCGGCGAGCGGGGCGTCGGTGCCGGGCAGCGGCAGCAGCCCGTAGCCGAAGAACGTCATCGGCACCGTGTAGACCCGCTCCTTCGCGCGGAGCGTGCCCGCCGCCGCGTTGCGCGGGTTGGCGAACGGCTGCCCGCCGTGCGAGGTGCGCACCTCGTTGGCATGCTCGAACTGGGCACCCGTCATCAGGACTTCGCCGCGCACCTCCACGGTGACCGGCTCGCTCAGCTGCTCCGGCAGCCCCTCGACGGTGCCGATCGCGTGCGAGACGTCCTCCCCGGCCGTCCCGTCCCCGCGGGTGATCAGCCGGGTGAGACGGCCGACGCTGTACCGGGCGGCGATCGCGAGCCCGTCCAGCTTCGGACCCACACCGAAGCGCGTGACGTCCCGGCCGGTACGGCGGGACAGCGACGCGGTCCAGGCCGTGAACTCCTCCGCCGAGAACACGTTGTCCAGGCTGAGCATCGGCACCGTGTGCGGAACGTCGCCCTCCACCGCGCCACCGGCGACCTTCCCGGTGGGGGAGTCGGGCAGTATGCCGTCCGGATGCTCCGCCTCCCAGGCCGAGATCCCCCGTACCAGCCGGTCGTAGGCGTCGTCGTCCAGCACCGAGGTGCCGCCCTCGTAATAGGCGGCCGCCGCGCGCACGGCGTCCTCGACCGCCTGGGCATAGGCGGCGGCGTCCACGATCACTGCTGCGGGTGTTGTCATACACAGCATCCTGCCTCCCACCACTGACAACGGGGTCCGACGGCACCCCTTCACCTAAAGGCTTTAGGAAGGATGCATAATCGGATCAGTTGATTGAGGGGATGATTGTGGCGGCACGTGCGGGACTGACCACCGAACGCCTGACCAGAGCGGGTGCCGAGCTCGCCGACGAGGTCGGCTTCGACCAGGTCACCGTCTCGGAGCTCGCCCGGCGCTTCGACGTGAAGGTGGCGAGCCTCTACTCCCACCTGAAGAACTCCCACGACCTCAGGACACGGATCGCCCTGCTCGCCCTCGAGGAACTCGCCGACCGCGCCGCCGACGCCCTCGCCGGACGGGCCGGCAAGGACGCCCTGACCGCGCTGGCGAACGTCTACCGCGACTACGCGCGCGAGCACCCCGGACGCTACGCCGCCGCCCAGTTCCGGCTCAGCCCGGAAGTGGCGGCCGCCAGCGCCGGAGTACGGCACGCCCAGATGACCCGCGCCCTGCTGCGCGGCTACGACCTCACGGAACCGGACCAGACCCACGCCGTCCGCCTTCTCGGCAGCGTCTTCCACGGCTACGTCAGCCTGGAGATGGGCGGCGGATTCAGCCACAGCGCTCCCGACACCCAGGACACCTGGACCCGCGTCCTCGACGCGCTGGACGCCCTCCTGCGCAACTGGCCCGAACCCTGACCGCGGACCCCGCCCGCCCCGACCCGCGGACGAGGGACAAGGCCCACCGCCTGGACCACCACACCCGTCACCGCCGATCTCGTACACGGCGCCCCGGAGCTGGAACCCACGGCTGCCGTGGTGCAGCCAGGTGCGGCGGCCAAGGGCGGAGGCGGGCTCGACGGGCGCGTCGGTGCGCAGGGCGACGAGTTCGGTGGTCTCGTTGTGCGGCAGCCAGATCTCCACGGTCTTGTCCTCGCCGGGCAGACCGGGTTCGACGGCGGTCGCGCGGGTGCGGAAGCGCTCCGTCAGCCACGGCTCCGACGCCGCGAGTCCCACCGGCACCTGGCCCGCCCGCACCGCCACACCGGGCGGTGTGGACCTGGTCAACGAGGACACACCCGGCCCCACCGCCCACGACTTCAGCCACCTTGCCGAGGGCAGGCTCCTGTTCACCGCCACGGGCGCCCCGAGGAGCAAGCCGCGGGCAGGCCGACCCTCGGCGGCGTCCGCGAACGCTTCGCCGCCCACGCCTTCACGGCCGACGGCCCGTTCGGCGACGGCGACGGCTGGCCTACTCGAAGAACTTGAGGCTCCAGCCGGTGTCCGTGTTCGGCCCCGGCACGTTGGCGCGGCTGTAGGTGGTGTTCCCCCACCAGCAGAACGTGCCCGTGTACCAGTAGCGGTTCTCCCACGTGTACGGCGTGCCCTTCGGCACCGCGTGGAACATCAGCGGGAATCGCGGTCCGGCGGGCGGGCTGGTACCGATGTCGCCGCGCAGCAGCACGAAGCTGTGATGGCCGGGGCCGTTGACGTGCAGAGTCGGGTCCCAGCCGGCCATCATGGTGGCCCGGTTCGAGCCGAAGAGGCAGCCGTTGGACTTGTACCAGTCCCATACGTACGTCGGATCGCCGCCCGCCCGCAGCCGCAGGTCGGCCACGCAGTACTGGTCGCTCCAGCTGCCGTTGGCGGAGTACGTGATGTGCAGCTGCCCGCTCGGATCCTTGATGGGCTCCGGGCCCTCGTTGATGAACGGGTTGCCGACCACCCGCTCCCAGCTCTCCCGGGGCTGCGAGATGACGTACCGGGCGCCCGTCGGCGTGGTCGGGCCGCTCATCCGGGCGATGTACAGGTTCTGCTCGACATCGGTGTCCCCGGCCCAGCCGGACCAGACGAACCAACGCTGCCCGTTGAACGTGAACAGCGTTCCGTCGATCGCCCACTTGTCGTCCGGCAGGGCCAGTTGCGACTCGGCGGAGTAGCCGCTGTCGGGACTCGCCGAGCTGATCACGAACATCCGGTGGGCCGCACCCCGCCCGGCCGTGAAGTAGATGTAATAGCGGCCGCCGTCCATCACGATCTCCGGCGCCCAGACCTCACCACGCCCACGCGTGTCCGACCAGACCTGCCGCGGGGCCGCCGAGTCCAGAGCCGCCGTCGAGGAGGCCTGCCGTACGGCGATGCCCCCGCCGGTCGACTGCACGGAGACGTATGTGCCACCGACCCGGAGCACGCTCGGATCGGCGGCCCGCAGACCGGTCTGATCCGCCTGGGCGGGTTCGGCGGACGTCAGGGTCAGCGCGGCGGCGAGCACGCCGGACAGCACGAAGCCGACCACGCCGGCCGGACGGCGGGAGAGCCTCCTCGCCCCGTCGGGGAACCTGGCCATCGTGTCCCGTCACCTCCACGCCGAGGTTTTACATCGATGAAAGACGCCCTCACAGGATTGTGACCGGCGTCGGGCCTGTCAAGAGAGCCGTCGGGCCGGGCCGATGGCCATCCCGGCGCCAGGCGGCGCGAGCTGATGGCCCATCAGCTCTGCGCGAGGCCTGGACAGCCGCCGGGCGGCGTGCTGTCATTCCGCTGCACAATGAATTTCCAACGTTGGAATAGTTTCCCGGCCGAGCCGACGGCCACCCCTGTTTCGTCCTGGCCCCATGCCCTCTGCGCGAGGAAAGGTTCGATGACAAGACAACTCCCCAGATCCCGATGGTGGACCCTGCTGACCGTGGGTGCACTGGCCCTGTCCACGGGCGCCCTGGCCCCCGCCGCGTCGGCGGCCGCGCCGATCGCCGGGCTGTCCGCCGGCCCGGCCGCCGCCGACGCCGACGCCGACGTCGTGGTGCACGGCCTCAAGGGCGAGTACTTCAGCATGTCGGAACCGGGCGCCCGGGACTTCGCCGAACTCGGCGGCACCCTGCTGGAGCCGCAGATCAACTTCTCCGGCCTCACCAGCACCTTCGAGGAGCTGACCGGGCGGACGGAGCACACGACCGCCCGCTGGACCGGGCAGATCGAGGCACCCGAAACCGGCGACTACACCTTCTACGCCATCGGCGACAACGGATTCCGGCTGTTCATCGACGACGAACCCGTCATCGACCACTGGGTGGGCGACTGGGACAGGGAACAGACCAGCGCGACGGTCAGGCTCGCCGCCGGCGAGAAGCACGACTTCCGTATGGAGATGTTCCAGGACGTCGGCGGCGCCAACATGTTCCTGCGCTGGTCGACGCCCACGATGCCCAAGCAGCTCGTGCCGACGACGGCGTTCACCCCGCCCGCCGGTTTCGAGGTCTTCCCCGTGGAGCCGACCGTCACCGAGGACGGCCGCAAGCTGCGTGCCCGGTTCGAGAACCCCGTGGGCGACCTCGCCGGAGTGGCCGGACACCTCAAGGTGGAAGCCGACACGACCGCCATGCCGGTCAAGTCGGTGGCAGCCGCCCCCGGCGACCCCAACTCCCTTCTGATCACGCTCTCCGAGCCGATCCAGAAGAACCAGCAGGTCCGCTTCACCTACGACGGCGAGGGCGGCCTCACGGCCGGCGGCAAGACCGTACCCCGTATCGTCCGCTACGCCGTGAACACCTCCACCCACCGCATCACCACCCCGTGGGGCGACAAGGTCGACACGAGGAACCCGCTGCCGGAGTACCCGCGCCCGCAGCAGGTGCGCTCCCAGTGGAAGAACCTCAACGGGCCCTGGCAGTTCAGCGGCGCCGAAGCCGGTGAGCAGCCGGTCTTCGGCAAGGACCTGGACGAGAAGATCATCGTGCCGTTCCCGGTCGAGTCGCAGCTCTCCGGGCTCGAGCGGCACGAGGACCACATGTTCTACCGCAAGCTCGTGGACGTGCCGAAGAACTGGAAGGTCGGCAAGAACGGCCGGTCCAACCGGCTCAAGCTCAACTTCGGTGCCGTCGACTACCAGGCCACCGTCTACGTCAACGGCAGGAAGGTCGCCGAACACACCGGCGGCTACAACGCCTTCACCGCCGACATCACCGACGCCCTCAAGAGCAAGGGCAAGCAGGAGATCGTCGTCGCCGTCACCGACACCGGCGGCGCCGACCAGCCGATGGGCAAGCAGTCCACCAACCCCGGCGGCATCTTCTACACCCAGTCGTCCGGCATCTGGCAGACCGTCTGGATGGAGCCCGTCGCCGAAGCGGCCATCGACAACGTCGTCACCACGCCCGACATCGACACCGGCACCCTCGCCGTGACCGTCGAGTCGGAGAACGCCTCCAAGCACGCCCGAGTCGAGGCCGTCGCCCGCGACGCCCGCGGCAAGGTCGTCGGCCGGGTCAGCGGACCCGCCGGTAGGAAGCTGGACCTGCGCGTCGCCAGGCAGCACCTGTGGAGCCCCGACGACCCCTACCTCTACGACCTCGACATCAAGCTGAAGGACGGCCGGTCCACCGACAGGGTCGGCAGCTACTTCGGCATGCGCGAGATCGGCATCGAGGAGGTCGGCGGCTTCCAGAAGCTGGTGCTCAACGGCAAGCCGGTCTTCTCCCTCGCCACCCTCGACCAGGGCTTCTGGCCCGACGGCCTCTACACCGCGCCCAGCGACGACGCCCTGGCGTTCGACCTGGAGGCGCACAAGAAGCTCGGCTTCAACGCCGTCCGCAAGCACATCAAGGTGGAGTCGCCGCGCTGGTTCTACCACGCGGACAAGCTCGGCCTGCTGGTCTGGCAGGACTTCGTCTCCGGGAACATCACCAACGAGACCGGGCAGAAGGCCTTCGTCGACCAGGGCCGGGAGATGATGCGCCAGCACCACAACTCGCCCTCCGTCATCGGCTGGATCGTCTTCAACGAGGGCTGGGGCGAGTGGAACCGCGAGGCGACCGGCAAGATCGCCGAGTCGGTGAAGGCCGCCGACCCGTCCCGCGTCGTCAACACCCACAGCGGCGTCAACTGCTGCAACTCCAAGGGTGACTCGGGCACCGGCGACATCATCGACCACCACGACTACAACAACGACGACGCGCCCTTCCCGGACCACCGGGCGGCCATGGACGGCGAACACGGCGGCTTCACGCTGCGCACCCCGGGCCACATGTGGCCGGGCACGCCGACCGTGATCTACAGCGGTGTCGGCGACAAGGAGGCGCTGACCCGCAAGTACGTCGAGAACACCGAGAAGTTCTACCTCGACCAGGCCGGCGCCGAACTCTCCGGATCGGTGTACACGCAGATCACCGACCTGGAGAACGAACTCAACGGCCTGTACACCTACGACCGCAGGGAGATCAAGGTCGACCCGGTCCGGGTCCGTGAGATCAACCGCGAGGTCATCGCGGCCGGCGCCGCCGCGGGCGACCGCGAGCCGCTCAAGGGCGGCGGGTCCTGGTCCCTCGACGAGGGAACCGGCAGCACCGCGAAGGACGACGGCCCGAACGGCAAGCCGCTCACCCTGAGCGAGGGCACCGGCTGGACCCCCGGAGTCAGCGGCAGCGCCCTGACGTTCGACGGCCAGGGCCAGTACGCCGAGACCGAGGGCCCCGTGGTCGACACCACCGGCAGCTACACGGTCTCCGCCTGGGTCACCCTCGACTCCCTGCCCGGCAACTACGCCAGCGCCGTCAGCCAGGACGGCCGCCGCCAGGCGAGCCCCTTCTATCTGCAGTACGGGCAGGGCGCGTTCGCCTTCAGCACGCCCGACGGACAGCGCGCACGACTGGCCACCACACCGGAGACCGGCCGCTGGTACCACCTCGTCGGGGTACGTGACGACGCGACGAAGCAGATCAAGTTGTACGTCGACGGCGAGCTCGCGTCGACGGCGACCGCCGGCCCCGCCTACGTCGCCACCGGCCCGCTCGCCGTGGGCCGTGCCAAGTACAACGGTGAGAACACCGACTTCTGGAACGGCGCGGTGGACGAGGTCCACGCCTACGACAAGGCGCTCACCGCCGAGGAGGTGAGCGCGCTCTACAGCGGGGAGAAGCAGTAGCCCTGTCGACGGCGGGGGGGGGGGGGGGGGGGGGGGGGGGGGGGGGGCGCGCGGGGGGGGGGGGGGGGGGGGGGGGGGGGGGGGGGGGGGGGGGGGGGGGGGCGGGGGGGGGGGGGGCCCCCCGCCGGGGGGCCGGGGGGCGGCCGCCGGGGCCCGGCCCCCGCGCCGCCCCCCCCCCCCCCCCCCCCCCCCCCCCCCCCCCCCCCCCCCCGCCCGGCCGCCCGCGCCCGCCCCCCCCCCCCCCCCCCGGGGGGCCGGGGGGGGGGGGGGGGGCCCCCCCCCCGCCCCCCCCCCCCCACCCCGCTTTCATGGCGTCAGGGGGCCCAGGGGGCCTCCACCGCCCAGGTGGTGTCCTCGGTGAAGAGGGCGGGGCCGTCCCAGGCGTGGGTGCCCCCCGGGGTCGCCAGCCACAACTCGGCGTTGTAGTGGCGCAGATACTGCTCGGGGAAGTTGTAGGCCGACAGCCTCACTCCGCCGTTCGCGCCCCGGACGGGGCAGAAGGTGGCGTCGGCGCGGAACAGGTCGCCGCTGCCGCCCTCCTTGTAGACGCGGTATGCGCGGTGGCGCAGATACTCGCCGGGGTAGTTCCGCGACTCGAACGAGTAGCAGGTGCTGTCGGCCAGACCGGGCACGATCCGCCAGGTGGCGTCGTTCCTCAGCAGCGCGTCGCTCCCGCTGTTCACGACCGCGGTGAACGCGGCACCGTCCTGGTGCCGCACATAGCGGTCGGTGTGGCCGGACGTCGTCACGCGCAGCGACTTGTACTGGCCGGTGGGCAGCGTCACGGGTGCGGTGGACGAGCGTGAGGCGTCGATCAGGGCCCGGTTGGCGGCCCTGACCCGGGCCTCGTCGACCTTGACCACCTGACGGTCGTAGGTGAGCAGGCCGTTGGCCTCGTTCTCGACGTCGGTGATCTCCGTGTAGACCGAGGCGGACAGCCCTCGCGGCATACGGACCTCACGGATTCCGTCCAGCAGGCCGATGAACCGGTTGTTCAGATGCGCGAGGTCGGGCTGGTCCTCGTAGCTGAAGCCGCCGCCGGGGTACCACTCGTGGCCGGCCACCTTGAAGCCCAGGCCGCCGAACTCGCCGAGGACGGCGGCACGGGTGGCGCTGGGCACCGTGGTGCCGGGGCCGACGTACACATGGTGGTCGACCACATCACCGTTGCCGCCGTCCACCGCCCCGCAGCAGTTGACGCCGCTCATGTTGTTCACCAGCCGGGACGGGTCGTACGCCTTCACCTCGTCGGCGATACGGGCCTGGTCGTACTGGCCCCAGCCCTCGTTCTGGTTCACCCACATCACCAGGGACGGTGAGCTGCGGTGCTGGTCGATGATCCGGTCGTACTCGGCCTCCCACTGGGTGCGCGCCGCCGAGTCGGGGGTGCGCGTATCCATGGCCGGCATGTCCTGCCACACCAGCAGTCCCAGCCGGTCGGCCCAGTAGAACCAGCGCTGCGGCTCGACCTTGATGTGCTTGCGCACCATGTTGAAGCCGAGGTCCTTGTGCTTCTGCAGGTCGTACCGGAGGGCGGCGTCGGTCGGCGCCGTGTAGATCCCGTCCGGCCAGTAGCCCTGGTCCAGGGTGCCCGTCTGGAAGACGAACTCGCCGTTCAGCACCGGGCGCAGCAGTCCGTCGACACGGGCGAGGCCGATGGTGCGCATACCGGCGTAGCTGCCGACCGAGTCGACGGCCGTGCCGCCGGACAGCAGGTCCGCCTTCACGTCGTAGAGGAAGGGGTCGTCCGGGGTCCAGCGGTGCGGGGTCGGGACCGGGACGGTGAACTCGCCGCCGACCGGTCCGGTGGCGGTGCCGACCGTGGTGCCGCCGGCGGAGACGGTGACACGGGCCTGGTGGCCGTTGATCCCCGCGCCCCGCACGGTGACCTTGAGACGGTTGTTGCTGAGGTCCGGCACCATGTCGAGGCGGGTGATGTGCGCGGCCGCCGTGGGTTCCAGCCACACCGTCTGCCAGATGCCGGACGCGGCGGTGTAGAAGATGCCCCCACCCGGATGGGGTGTCACCTCGTTGATGCGCTGCTTGCCGACCGCCTGGCCGCCGGTCTGGCTGGGGTCCCAGACGGAGACGACGACGGTGTTGGTGCCGCCGTTCAACAGGTCGGTGATGTCGTAGGAGAAGGAGTCGTAGCCGCCGCTGTGGGTGGCGCCGGCCTGCCGGTCGTTGACCCACACGGTCGTACGCCAGTCACTGGCACCGAAGTTGAGCTGGACGCGGCGGCCGTTCCAGTTCGACGGAACGGTGAAGGTGCGCTTGTACCAGAGTTTGTCATTCTGGGTGATCCTGCGCTGGATGCCCGAGAGCGCGGACTCGGCGACGAAGGGCACCCGGATCTGCTCGGTGAACGCGGCGGGCCGGCCGGCGTCCGCCGAGGTGACGGCGAAGTCCCAGACACCGTTGAGATTGGCCCAGTCGGGGCGGGTGAGCTGCGGACGCGGGTACTCGGGCAGCGGGTTGTCGACCGCGACCTGACCGGTCCAGGGGGTGGTCATCGGCGCGGGCTTCGGGGTCCACGCCTGAGGTGCCGCGGCCACGGTACCGGAGACGGTGAGAACCGTACCGGCGACGAGGGCCAGGACCGCGAGCACGGTGGCGACCCAGCGTGCCCGCCGTCCGGACCGGGGCAGGTGCGGTGGTGGTGCGGGTGTTCGACGCATCGTCACTCCTAGGGAAGTGGGGGTGGGAGACGTGCGCGTGCGGAAACGGCCGGTCGCGCGATGGAGCGTGACCGGCCGCCTGGTACCCGGGTGGGGGGGGGGGCCGCCCCGCCCCCCCCCCCCCCAAAAAACAAGGAGGGACGCGCCCACCCAGGCGTGGGGGACCCCCCCCCAGCCACGCACACCCCCCCCACCCCCCAC
>NZ_JBICWF010000024.1:0-77443 GCF_043199595.1 Streptomyces sp. NPDC048584 | reverse complement strand
CATTCCGAACCCGGAAGCTAAGCCTTACAGCGCCGATGGTACTGCAGGGGGGACCCTGTGGGAGAGTAGGACGCCGCCGAACAATTCTTAATAGAAAGCCCCCGTGCCATTCGGCACGGGGGCTTTCTGCGTTTCAGGAGTGGGTGCGGCCCAAAAGGGCCCGGCCCGTTCCGTGAACTACAGACGTCCCGCCGATTTCAGGGCCAGATACGCGTCCGCGAGGGCTGGAGCCAGTTCCTCCGGGGTCGCGTCCACGACCGTGACGCCATGACGGCGGAGCTGTTCCGCCGTGCGGTCGCGCTCCGCATGGGCCTGGGCTGCGGCCGCGGCCTCGTACACCGCGTCCGTGTTTCCGCGTGCCTTGGCCATGGCGGCGATGTGCGGGTCCGCCACCGAGGCGAGGAGGACCGTGTGGCGCTGTGTCAGCTGGGCCAGAACCGGCAGCAGACCCTCCTCGATGGGAGCGGCGTCGAGCGTCGTGAGCAGCACGATCAGGGACCGTCGGGGCGCCGTACGAAGTGCCGTCGCCGTCAGACCCCGGGCGTCCGTCTCGACGAGCTCGGGTTCCAGTGTGGCCATCGCGTTGACGAGGGCAGGAAGGACGTCGCCGGCCGCGCGGCCCTGGACGAGGGCGCGCAGACGGCGGTCGTAGGCCAGGAGGTCGACACGGTCGCCGGCGCGTGAGGCGAGGGCGCCGAGGAGCAGAGCGGCGTCCATGGACGCGTCGAGGCGGGGTACGTCGCCTACACGGCCCGCGGAGGTGCGGCCGGTGTCGAGGACGAGCAGGATGTGACGGTCGCGTTCGGGACGCCAGGTGCGTACCGCCACCGCGGAGTGGCGGGCGGTCGCGCGCCAGTCGATGGAACGGGTGTCGTCGCCGGGGACGTACTCGCGCAGGCTGTCGAACTCCGTTCCCTCACCTCGGGTCAGCACGCTGGTGCGGCCGTCCAGTTCGCGCAGGCGCGCCAGTTTGGACGGCAGATGCTTGCGGCTGGTGAAGGGCGGCAGGACGCGGACCGTCCAGGGAACCCGATGCGCGCCCTGGCGGGCGAAGAGGCCGAGGGGACCGTAGGAGCGGATGGTGACGCGGTCGGCGTGCCGGTCGCCGCGGCGGGTGGGGCGCAGACGGGTCATGACGCGGCGGCGTTCGCCCGCTGGGATCGTCACGCGGTGGCGGGAGTCCGTCACCTCCGTGCCGGGCCGCCAGCTGCTGGGCGGCCAGGCGTCACGGATGCGGGCGCGCAGCGGGCGGCCGGACGTGTTGGTGATCGTCAGGGTGACGTCGGCGGTGTCGCCGAGGCGTACCGAGGTGTCGCCGGAACGGGTCAGGCCGAGCCGTCGTACGGGGGCGGCCAGGGCGAAGTCGCAGGCGCAGGCCACGGCCAGGGGTGCGTTGACGGCGAGGATGCCCGTCCAGCCGGGTTCCCAGATGCCGACGGGGAGCGAGCCGAGGGCCGCGAGCAGCGCGGCGCGTCCGGTGAGGGCCATCAGCGGGGGACGGGGACGTGGGCGAGGATCGCGTTGATGACCGAGTCGGCCGTGACGCCTTCCATCTCGGCCTCCGGGCGGAGCTGGACCCGGTGGCGGAGCGTGGGGAGGGCGAGGGCCTTCACGTCGTCGGGGATGACGTAGTCGCGGCCCGTCAGCCAGGCCCACGCGCGTGCGGTCGACAGCAGGGCGGTGGCGCCGCGCGGGGAGACGCCGAGGGTGAGGGACGGCGACTCGCGGGTGGCGCGGCAGATGTCCACGACGTAGGCGGTGATCTCGGGGGAGAGCGTCGTCTCGCCGACCGCGCGGCGGGCGGCTTCCAGATCGGCGGCGTTCGCGACGGGGCGTACGCCGGCGGCGCGCAGGTCGCGCGGGTCGAAGCCTCCGGCATGGCGGGTGAGGACGTCGATCTCGTCCTGGCGGGAGGGCAGGGGGATGGTCAGCTTGAGGAGGAAGCGGTCCAGCTGGGCCTCGGGGAGGGGGTAGGTGCCCTCGTACTCGACCGGGTTCTGGGTCGCGGCGACCAGGAAGGGGTCGGGGAGGAGGCGCGGGGTGCCGTCGACGGTGACCTGGCGCTCCTCCATGGCCTCCAGCAGGGACGACTGGGTCTTCGGGGGCGTGCGGTTGATCTCGTCCGCGAGGAGGAGGTTGGTGAAGACCGGGCCGGGCTGGAAGGAGAACTCGGCGGTGCGGGCGTCGTAGACGAGGGAGCCGGTGATGTCGCTCGGCATCAGGTCGGGAGTGAACTGGACGCGTTTGGTGTCGAGTTCGAGGGTGGCGGCGAGGGCGCGGACGAGGAGGGTCTTGGCGACGCCGGGGACGCCCTCGAGGAGGACGTGGCCGCGGCAGAGCAGGGCGACGACGAGGCCGGTCACCGCGGGGTCCTGGCCGACCACGGCCTTGGCGATCTCGGCGCGCAGGGCTTCCAGGGAGGCCCGGGCGGCGGCCGGGTCCCCGGTGTGCGCGGCGTTGTCGGTGGTCGGGTCCATCATGGACGGCGTACCTCTCTTTCGAGGGCGTCGAGGTGGTCGGCGAGCCGGACGAGTGCTGTGTCGTCGCTCGGCGGCGGGCCGAAGAGGAGAGTGTGCAGGGACTGTCCGTCCCCCCGGAGGTGGGCGGACAGGGCGGGGAGCAGGGCCTCGGGTGTGTGCGCCTGGGAGACGGGGACGCCGACGAGGGGAGCCAGGCGCGTGCGGGTGGTGGAGCGGAGAGCGGTGGCCGCGCGGTCGCGGGCGTCGGCCTTGCGGTAGAGGCGGGCGCGGCCTTCGACGGTTTCGGAGGCGCGGATCGCCACGGGGAGTTCTTCCGGCACCAGGGGGCCGAGCCGGCGTGCCCGCCACAGGGCGGCCAGTGCTGCCGCGACGAAGAGTTGCAGGGTGCCCCAGAGCCAGCCGGAGGGGAGCAGGTCGAAGAAGCCTCGCTCGCCCTGTCCGGAGGTGGCGGAGGCGTCGGCGAGCGAGGGGAGGTACCAGACCAGATGGGGGCGGGAGCCAAGGAGCTGGAGGGCGAGCGAGGCGTTGCCGTGCTCGTCGAGGCGGTCGTTGAGGAGGATGTCGGGGGCGCCGAGGAGGACGGTGTCGCCGTCGCCGGAGGGGGCCGGTATCCGCAGCAGGGTGGCGAGACGTTCGCTGGGGTAGCACTCGTCGGCGTCGAGGTGGGTGGTGGTGTAGCGGATGCCGCCCGTGTCGGCGGTGCCCGCGCGGCGGGCGGCGGGCAGGGCGCAGTCGGGGGAGAGGGTGGAGTCGAAGCTGGTGGCCGGGTCGGCGGTGACGCCGGGTGCGAGGCGTTCGACGGAGGCGCTGCCGGCCGAGACGAGGACGGTGCGGCCGCCGGATCCGGTGGTCGCGGAGTGCAGCCGGGACTGCTGAGGCCCGGTCAGGAGATCGGGGACGGCGACCAGGAGGGTCGTGGCGGGGCCGGCCGCGGCGGTGGCCTCGTCGAGGGTGGTGACCACACGTGTGCCGACGCCGCGGTCGTCGAGGAGTTCGGCGACGGCGCGGCTGCCGTAGGGGTCGGCGGAGCGAGGGTCGAGTTCGCCGTGCCGGGCGTCGGAGCGGACCACGGCGATGGCGACGGCGGCCGCCAGCAGCAGCACCAGCGCGAGGGCGATGCCGCGCGTGCGGGTCCACACCTGGCGGGCGGTGGGCGAGGCCGAGGTGGAGGGAAGCGTGACCTCGGTCGTCATCCGGCGGCTCCCCGGCGGGCGTTGCCGGCCGTGTTGCTGCCGGTGGTCGCGAGTTGTGGCTTGGTGCGTTCCAGGTCGCGGTCGAGTTCGGTGAGCAGGCGGTACGACCGCTCGGTGGCGGTGCGGCCGCCGTATGTCACGTCGTCGAAGGCCCGGGCGGCGTCGTGCAGCCGGGTGGTGTGGGCGGGCAGGGCGCGGCCGGCCTCCGCGGCGGCCTCGTCGGCGGTGCGGCCGGGGCGGGTGTCGAGCAGGGCGCGTTCCTCCAGGGCGCGGACGACGGCCCGCATGCGTTCCTGGACGGCCTGGTTCCAGTGGCCCTGGGCGGCGTGGGCCTCGGCGGCCGCGCGGTGTTCGGCGGCGCTGCGTGGGCGGTCGTCGAAGAGTGCGGGGGCTGTGGCCGGCTGTCGGCGTGGGGTGCCCAGGCGCCACCAGAGGGCGCCCAGGACGGCGATCACGGCGGCGATGACGACGACCAGGCCGAGTGTGCCGCCGGGTGCAGCGCTCGCGGCGGTGCTGAACAGCTCGTCGACCCACTCCCAGAAGGCGTCGAGGGCCCGCTGGAACCAGCTGGGGTCGTTCTCGTGGTACATGCGCTTGGACAGTTCGCGCCGGGCCGCGTCCCGCGCGGGGTCGCGTGGGACGGTGACGGGCGGCTCGCCGTCGCCCCGCAGCAGCAGGCGTACGGCGGTGTCGGCGGCCGTGGGCAGTGCATGTAGGGAAGTGAGCGGTCCCCCCGTGGCGGTCACCGCATCAGCTCCCCGGGGTGGCGCCGGGGCCCTGGACGCCTGCGGCGCGAGCCAGTTCGAGGTCGAGGGCCTCGCGGCGGATGCGCTGGTCGACGTAGAGGAGGACGGTGACGCCGGCCGTGATCGGGAACGTGATCATGGAGCCGATGACCGAGCCGATGCCGCTGATGATGAGGAACGTCCAGCCGATGTCGCCGCCGGCGCTGTCGAGGAAGCCGGAGACGCCGCCGCCGCCGACGGCAGCGGCGAGGAAGGTGAACGGGATGACGATGATCGACGCGACGACGTTCGCGATGATCGTCGCGAGCAGCTGGATGCCGAAGACCCGCCACCAGGAGCCGCGCACCAGCCTGGCGGAGCGGCTCATCGCCTTCATGATGCCCTGCTTCTCCAGCATCAGGGTGGGGGAGGCCAGCGACAGCCGGATCATGAGCCACAGGGTGAGGACACCGGCGCAGATCAGGCCGAGGACGGTGAGGGCGATGCCCGCCTCGCCGCCCGCGGCGAGGGTCACGAGGAAGCCGGGCAGGGCACCGACGGTCACGATGACGGCGGTGATGAGCAGCAGCAGGCAGATCAGGCCGAACAGCTTGAGGGTCTGGGGGCGGGCGTCGTGCCAGGCCTCCCGGGTGGTGACCGACCGGCCGAGTACGGCGCGGCTGGTGACGGTCGTGAGCAGGGCGGTGGCGGCGACGGTGCCGACCAGGGTGATCAGGAAGACCACGCCGGAGTTGACCAGGGCGTTGCCCATGGCGTCGGCCAGTTCGCCGAGGGTGGCGCTGGGGTCGTCGAGGGCGTCGGTGCCCGCGTGGTCCAGGACGAGGCCCTGGAGGAGCACGACGACGACCTCGGTGAGGACGGCGACGGTCAGCGAGATGCCGAGGACCGTGCGCCAGTAGGTGCGCATGGTGGAGACGGCGCCGTCGAGGATCTCGCCCACACCGAGCGGGCGGAGCGGGATGACGCCGGGCTTGGCCGCGGGCGGGGGGCCGCCCCAGCCGCCACCCCAGTTTCCTCCCCAGCCGCTGTGCCCGCCGGGACCTCCGGGGCCACCGCCGTGGCCGCCGGGGCCGCCGGGGGGCGGGGCGCCCCAGCCCGGGCCCGGCGGCGGGGGCGGGGTGGACCGGCCGGGGCCGGTGGGCGCGGACCACTGGGCGGGCGGTGGCTGTTCCTTCGACCACTTCACGCCGGGGTCCTGCGGGACCTGGCCCGGCTGTTGCGGCTGGTCGGCGGGCTCGGCAGGGCGGGGCGTGCTGCCCGGTTCCTGTCCGTCGGACGGGGCGGATCCGGGCGAGGCCCAGCCCGGAGTGTCGTTCATCGTCGCTCCTTCACGGTGCCCGTCCGCGGTCGCGGCGGCAGTCCGGCTGCCATCGTGCCATGGGGTGGTCATCGGGTGACCTGCCGAGGTGAGGGCCGCTTGCCTTCAATTGTCCGCGCGAGAGGGGGCAGACTGGCCGCATGGCTGATCAGTACGCGGACAGCGGCGACGACAAACGGCCGACCGATATCCCGGCACTGCGCTGGGAAGAGCCACCCGAAGGCCCCGTCCTGGTGCTTCTCGACCAGACGAGGCTGCCCGCCGAGGAGGTCGAACTCGTCTGTACGGACGCGCCGGCGCTGGTGGAGGCGATCCGCTCGCTCGCCGTGCGCGGTGCCCCCCTGCTGGGCATCGCCGGGGCGTACGGCGTCGCGCTCGCCGCCGTACGGGGCTACGACGTGGACGACGCGGCGGCGGCGCTGGAGAGCGCCCGGCCCACCGCGGTGAACCTGGCCGTCGGTGTGCGCCGGGCGCACGCGGCGTATCGGGCGGCACTGACGGGAGGCGGGGACGCCCGGCAGGCGGCCGGGGCCGCGCTGGCCGCGGCGCGGCGGCTGCACCGGGAGGACGCCGAGGCCAGCGCCCGGATGGCCGGGCACGGGCTGGCGCTCCTCGACGAGCTGCTGCCCGGCGGCGGGCACCGGATCCTCACGCACTGCAACACCGGTTCGCTGGTGTCGGGCGGCGAGGGGACGGCCTTCGCGGTGGCGCTGGCGGCGCACCGCGCGGGGCGGCTCCGCCGGCTGTGGGTGGACGAAACGCGTCCGTTGCTGCAAGGTGCTCGCCTGACGGCATACGAGGCGGCACGCAGCGGCATGGCGTACACCCTGCTCACCGACAACGCGGCGGGATCGCTGTTCGCGGCGGGCGAGGTGGACGCGGTGCTCGTCGGCGCGGACCGGATCGCGGCCGACGGTTCGGTGGCGAACAAGGTGGGGAGCTATCCGCTCGCGGTGCTCGCGCGGTACCACCATGTGCCGTTCATCGTGGTGGCACCGGTGACGACGGTGGACCCGGGGACGCCGGACGGGGCGTCCATCGAGGTCGAGCAGCGCCCCGGACATGAGGTGACCGAGGTCACGGCCCCGCAGGTGCCGGTGGCCGGTATGGAGGCAGGAGGGGGGATTCCGGTGGCGCCCCTGGGGACCCAGGCGTACAACCCGGCGTTCGACGTGACGCCACCGGAGCTGGTGACGGCGATCGTCACCGAAGAGGGTGCCGTTTCGCCCGTGACAACCGAGGCTCTGGCCACGCTGTGTGCCAGGTAACGATTAGCTAATGGGATGATGTCGTTTATGAAGGGACGAGTCCTTGTCGTCGACGACGACAGCGCACTGGCCGAGATGCTCGGCATCGTGCTGCGCGGTGAAGGTTTTGAGCCGTCTTTCGTAGCCGACGGCGACAAGGCGCTGGCCGCCTTTCGCGAGTCCAAGCCCGATCTGGTGCTCCTGGACCTGATGCTGCCCGGACGGGACGGCATCGAGGTGTGCCGCCTGATCAGGGCGGAGTCCGGGGTGCCGATCGTGATGCTCACGGCGAAGAGCGACACCGTCGATGTCGTGGTGGGCCTGGAGTCCGGGGCCGACGACTACATCGTGAAGCCGTTCAAGCCGAAGGAGCTGGTGGCCCGTATCCGGGCGCGGCTGCGCAGGTCGGAGGAGCCGGCGCCGGAGCAGCTCGCCATCGGCGATCTGGTGATCGACGTGGCCGGTCACTCCGTGAAGCGGGACGGGCAGTCGATCGCGCTGACACCGCTGGAGTTCGACCTGCTGGTCGCGCTCGCCCGCAAGCCGTGGCAGGTGTTCACGCGTGAGGTGCTGCTGGAGCAGGTCTGGGGCTACCGCCACGCGGCCGACACCCGTCTGGTGAACGTGCATGTGCAGCGGCTGCGCTCCAAGGTCGAGAAGGACCCGGAGAAGCCCGAGATCGTGGTGACCGTCCGTGGTGTCGGATACAAGGCAGGACCGAGCTGACATGTCCGGGGACAGTGCCGCTTCGGCGCCCCGCCCGTCCGGGGGCCGGCCGGGGCGGCCTGTCGGCCGGAAGGCTCCCGGCTCCCGCTGGGGGCGTCTGCTCGACGGCGGGCTGCTGCAGGGCGGGGTCCAGGGCAGCCCGGTCATCCGGCTGTTCGTGCGGTGGGTGCGCCGGCCGCTGCTGCCCGTCATGCGGCTGTGGCGGCGCAACATCCAGCTCAAGGTCGTCGCCACCACGCTGCTGATGTCGCTGGGCGTGGTGCTGCTGCTGGGCTTCGTCGTCATCGGCCAGGTCCGCAACGGGCTGCTGGACGCCAAGGTGAAGGCGTCGCAGAGCCAGGCCACCGGCGGGTTCGCCGTGGCCAGACAGCAGGCCGAGGAGGACGAGAGCGTCACGGGCGAGGACGACACCGCGGTCGACGGCCGGCCCTCGCAGAGCGTCATCCAGTGGATGAGCGACCTCGTGGAATCGCTCTCCAGCGGCGGCCAGGGCGCCTTCGACGTGGTGACCCTGCCCGCGGCCGACGAGAGCGGCAGCGGGCGCGGACCGCGCGCCTCCGGTGCGGTCAATCCGACGGCGAGTGTGCCGGCGGCGCTGCGGGAGCGGATCGACAGCGGCACGACGGCGGCCCAGAGCTACACCCGCATCGTCTACGACACCAAGAAGGACTCCCAGCCCGGACTGGTCATCGGCAAGCAGGTCAACGACCCCAACGGCGACCCGTACCAGCTGTACTACCTCTTCCCGCTCACCCAGGAGGAGAAGTCGCTGAGCCTGGTCAAGGGCACCCTGGCGACCGCCGGGCTGTTCGTCGTCGTACTCCTCGGGGCGATCGCCTGGCTGGTGGTGCGCCAGGTCGTCACGCCGGTGCGGATGGCGGCCGGGATCGCCGAGCGGCTGTCCGCGGGGCGGCTGCAGGAACGGATGAAGGTCACCGGCGAGGACGACATCGCGCGCCTCGGCGAGGCGTTCAACAAGATGGCGCAGAACCTCCAGCTGAAGATCAACCAGCTGGAGGACCTGTCGCGGATGCAGCGCCGGTTCGTGTCGGACGTGTCGCACGAGCTGCGGACACCGCTGACGACGGTGCGCATGGCCGCGGACGTCATCCACGAGGCACGCGAGGACTTCGACCCGATCACCGCGCGGTCGGCGGAACTGCTCGCCGACCAGATCGACCGGTTCGAGTCGCTGCTCGCGGACCTGCTGGAGATCAGCCGGTTCGACGCGGGCGCGGCGGCGCTGGAGGCCGAGCCGATAGACCTGCGCGAGGTCGTACGGCGCGTGGTCGGCGGCGCGGAGCCGCTCGCCGAACGCAAGGGCACGCGCGTGCGGATCGTCGGGGACCAGCAGCCCGTCGTCGCCGAGGCCGACGCGCGGCGTGTCGAGCGGGTGCTGCGGAACCTGGTCGTCAACGCGGTGGAACACGGCGAGGGCAGGGACGTCGTCGTCAAGCTCGCCGCGGCCGGCGGGGCGGTGGCGGTCGCCGTGCGCGACTACGGCGTCGGGCTCAAGCCCGGCGAGGCCACCCGGGTGTTCAGCCGCTTCTGGCGGGCCGACCCGGCACGCGCGCGCACCACCGGCGGTACGGGGCTGGGCCTGTCCATCGCTCTGGAGGACGCGCGGCTGCACGGCGGCTGGCTCCAGGCGTGGGGCGAGCCGGGCGGCGGCTCGCAGTTCCGGCTGACGCTGCCGAGGACCGCGGACGAGCCGCTGAGGGGCTCTCCGATACCGCTGGAGCCCAAGGACTCGCGGCGCAACAGCGGCCTCGACGACGCCGGGCCGGCGCGCGGCGGCGGGGACGGCGAGAAGCGCGCCACGGTCTCCGCGGGGGAGCCCGGCAACGACGCCTCCGCGCGGGACCCGCTCGCCCTGCGGCAGGCGGCCGGGCCCCCGACGGCCGATCCCACGGCGCTGCCCGGCAACGGCGCACGCGTGGTGTCCCGGCCGACGGGGAGCACCCGGATGTCATCGGGGTCGCAGGACGGCGGGGACCCGGCGGGACGGCAGGACGCCGGCGGCGAGGGCGGCCGGAGTGAGGGGCGGGACGTGGACAGGGACGGGGAGGCCTCGCGTGGACGGCGGTGAGCGCGGCCGGGGGGTGTCGCTGCGGAGGGTGGCGTACGCGACCAGCGGGGTCGTCCTGCTGGCCGGGTGTGCCTCGATGCCCGACAGCGGGGATCTGCGGGGCGTCGAGTCGACACCCCGGCAGGACGCACAGGTGCGCGTGTTCGCCATGCCGCCCAGCGACGACGCCACCCCCACCCAGATCGTGCAGGGCTTCCTGGAAGCGCTGACCAGCGACGACCCCGACTACAGGACCGCGCGCCAGTATCTGACCCGCGAGGCGGCGAAGGCCTGGCGGCCGGAGCTGTCGACCACCGTGCTGTCGAACGGGCCGGACGCCCAGGTCGAAGCGCCGGAGCCGCGGAACACCGGCTCGCTGTCCTACACACTGACCGGGACCCAGGTCGCCACGGTGGACGCGCAGCAGGCGTACGCGCCCGCCTCGGGGTCGTACGACAAGCTGGTGCACCTCACCCGGGACGCCGAGACCGAGCAGTGGCGCATCGACGTGGTCCCGCAGGGTGTCGTCATGGGCAAGTCGGACTTCCAGCGCAACTACATGTCCGTCAACAAGTACTACTTCGCCTCGGACAACGCGAGTACGCCGCCGATGACGGTCGCCGACCCCGTCTATGTGCGCAGCCACGTGGACCCCACGACCGAGATGGTGCGCTCGCTCATCAAGGGCCCCACGACGTGGCTGAAGCCTGCCGTCAGGACCGGTTTCCCCGTCGGGACGGCCCTGAGCAAGGAGGCCGCTCCGCTGACCCCGGACGACCGGGGCAAGCTGACCGTGCCGCTCAACGACAAGGCCGCCGAGGCCGGCACCGGGCGGTGCGAGGAGATGGCGGCCCAGCTGCTGTTCACACTGCGCACCCTCAGCCCGGCGGTGGAGGAGGTGGAGGTGCGGGCCGGCGGCGGACCGCTCTGCTCGCTCGCCAGGAACGGCGCGGAGACCGTCGCGACCCGGGGCGCCCTGCACCAGCCCGACTACCTGTACTTCGTCGACGAGGAGGGCCGTCTCGTACGGATCACCTCCGGCACCGGCGACACCGATCCCGCCCCGGCGCCCGGTGCGCTGGGCGAGGGCGAGAAGGCGCTGCGGTCGGTGGCGGTCGCCCGGGACGAGCGCACCGCGGCCGGGGTCTCCGTGGACGGCAGGTCCCTGTACGTCGCCCCGCTGGTGGCGGGGAGTCCGCTCGGCGAGCCGGTGCTGCAGAGCACGGGCAAGACCGAGGAGGACAGGCTGACCACGCCCAGCTGGGACGCGCGGGGCGGGCTGTGGGTCGCCGACAGCGACGCCGACGAGCCGCGGCTGTACCTGCTCGAGGAGGGCTCCGACGAGCCGGTCGAGGTGCACACGCCGGAGCTGGACGGCCGGGTGCGGGCCGTCCGGGTGGCCGCCGACGGCGTGCGGATCGCGCTCGCCGTGGAGAAGGGCGACCGGCGCTCCCTGCTGATCGGGCGGATCGACCGCGAGGACGGGACGGACGGCCGGCCCAGGGTCACCGTGCTGGACCCGCGCTCGGCGACGCCCGAGCTGGAGCAGGTCACGGCCATGTCGTGGGCCGGGGACAGCCGGCTCGTGGTGGTCG
This sequence comes from Streptomyces sp. NPDC048584, assembly GCF_043199595.1. NCBI lineage: Bacteria > Bacillati > Actinomycetota > Actinomycetes > Kitasatosporales > Streptomycetaceae > Streptomyces > Streptomyces sp. NPDC048584. The sequence continues at coordinate 66,070 of NZ_JBICWF010000024.1, read as the reverse complement.
GGCGCGAGGAGGGAGGGGTGGAGCAGATGAAGTACGTCGAGGTCGACGGCTCCACGCCGGACGTGCCGCCGCCCGCCGCCCTGACCGGCGTCAAGGCCGTCACCGGCTCCGAGGACGAACAGGCGCCGCTGATGGCGTACTCGGTGGACGGGATCGTACGGCTGCCCACGGGGGCCCAGTGGCAGAAGGTGACGGAGGGAACCGCGCCGGTCTATCCCGGCTGAGCCGGAGGTTCCCCCGGGTTATCCACAGGGGTGGCCGGGTGCGCCGGGCGTTGGCACAGTGGGGCCATGCGGGACTGGTGGCAGGACCTCACCGATCTGGTGCTCCCGGCCGAGTGCGGCGGCTGCGGCGCACCTCGTACGGTGCTGTGCGCCCGGTGCCGTACGGCATTGGGCGGGGCCGTGCCGTGCCGGGTGCGGCCGGTGCCCGAGCCGTCCGGACTGCCCCCGGTGCACGCGGCGGCCCGGTACACGGACGAGGTGCGCGCCACCCTGCTGGCCCACAAGGAGCGGGGCGCCCTGGCCCTCGCGCGACCGCTCGGCAGGGCGCTGGCGGGAGCGGTGCGGGCAGGGCTGGCAGCGGTCCGGGCGCCGGGCGTCCGGGACGGTCCGGTGCTGCTCGTCCCGGTGCCCTCCGCGCGGCGGGCGGTGCGCACGCGCGGGCACGATCCCGCGCGGCGGATCGCGTACGCGGCGGCGGGTGAGCTGCGCCGGGCGGGGGTACCCGCGCGAGTGCTTCCCGCGCTGCGGCAGCGACGGGACGTGGCCGACCAGTCGGGGCTCGGCTCCCGGCAGCGGCTGGTCAACCTCGCGGGCGCGCTGACGCTCGCCCCGGGCTGTGACCGGCTGCTCCCGGCGGGCCGGGTCGTCCTGGTCGACGACCTGATGACGACCGGTGCGTCTTTGGCCGAGGCGGCGCGCGCCGTACGGGCGCGGCCGGACGCCGCGTCACCGGACCGGGGCGGCGAATCGAGTATTTCGGCGCCCGCGTTCGTGTACCGGAGTGAGACAGGGGAAGGGAGAGGAGAACAGCGGAGCGGACCGGCTCGACGGAGTGCCGGCCGGCGGTCCGGACGGCCGCCGGTCACGACGGGCGCGGGCGGCGCCGACGGGAACACCGGCGCGATGTGCGCGGCCGTCGTCGCGGCGTCTCCAGACGCTTTCGAAATAAACCGGAACTGACTGAGAACGTACGTCGTTGCAGGTAATGAGGGAAACAATTCACCAGAATGGAGGTACGGCGCGGTAGAGGGTGACGACATCCGTCCGGGCGAGATATGTTCGGGAGAGAGGGAAAGCCGCAGGCCACACCTCTCGAATCCGATTGCCGTGCTGCGGGTTTTCGGTATCACCCGTGCCGGTGGAGTGGAGATCTCGCCCATGGGGGAGGAGGTGGACGTCACCGAAGTCCGAGGTTCCGGACGACACCGGGACCTGGTGCAAAAGGGAGACGCTCCGCACCGAGGCGGAGTGATCCGGGAACGGAGTTCTGCGTGGACATCGTCGTCAAGGGCCGTAAGACAGAGGTGCCCGAGCGGTTCCGGAAGCACGTGGCCGAGAAGCTGAACCTGGAGAAGATCCAGAAGCTCGATGGCAAGGTGATCAGCCTCGATGTCGAGGTGTCCAAGGAGCCCAACCCCCGGCAGGCCGACCGCTGCGACCGGGTGGAGATCACGCTCCGCTCCCGCGGTCCGGTGATCCGGGCGGAGGCGGCAGCCAGCGACCCGTACGCGGCGCTCGACCTGGCAGCGGAGAAGCTGGACGCCCGGCTGCGCAAGCAGCACGACAAGCGTTTCTCACGGCGCGGTTCGCGCCGGATCTCGGCAGCCGAGGTCCCCGACCACGTCCCGGGCGTGGCGACACTCAACGGATCCGGCGGAGGCTTCGTCGCGGACGAGCCGGAAGCCGTCCCCACCAAGAAGATCGGCTCGCTGGAAGTACAGGGCGACGGGCCCCTGATCGTCCGCGAGAAGACCCACGTCGCAGCACCCATGACCCTCGACCAGGCTCTCTACGAAATGGAACTGGTGGGGCACGACTTCTATCTCTTCGTCGACTCCGAGACCAAGGAACCCAGCGTCGTCTACCGGAGGCACGCCTACGACTACGGCGTGATCCACCTCAGCACGGACACGATGGTCACCCAGACGCAGTCCCCCGAGGCGGGCGGGACGCTCGGCGGCTGACCCGCGCGTGACGCTTACCGGTGCCCCTGGTGCGCTTGTGCGCCCCCAGGGGCACCGGTGTGCGACCACTCGGCGCGCACACCGGCACCGCGGTGGCGGCGCGGCATGGAATCATGGCGGCAGCGGCTCAACCGGTGGGCCGTTGCCTTGGGTTGGCGATGGTCAGGACCACAGGCCGCAGCCGGCAGGGGGAGGAACGATGGCGGACAGCTTCGGACCGATGCGTGACGAGGACGCCGACGACGGCGTCGCCGGCATGGGCCCGGACGCGGACACTCCACGCAAGGAGCCGATCAGAGTCCTTGTGGTGGACGACCACGCGCTGTTCCGCCGCGGACTGGAGATCGTGCTCGCGGCCGAGGAGGACATCCAGGTCGTCGGCGAGGCGGGGGACGGCGCCGAGGCGGTGGAGAAGGCGGCCGACCTGCTGCCCGACATCATCCTGATGGACGTGCGGATGCCCAAGCGGGGCGGCATCGAGGCGTGCACCTCCATCAAGGAGGTCGCCCCCAGCGCGAAGATCATCATGCTGACGATCAGCGACGAGGAGGCCGACCTCTACGACGCGATCAAGGCGGGCGCGACCGGTTATCTCCTCAAGGAGATCTCCACCGACGAGGTGGCCACCGCCATTCGCGCGGTCGCCGACGGACAGTCGCAGATCAGCCCCTCCATGGCGTCGAAACTGCTCACCGAGTTCAAATCGATGATCCAGCGCACCGACGAGCGCCGGCTCGTGCCCGCGCCCCGGCTGACCGACCGTGAACTCGAAGTCCTCAAACTCGTGGCCACGGGGATGAACAACCGCGACATCGCCAAGGAACTCTTCATCTCCGAGAACACCGTGAAGAACCACGTACGCAACATCCTGGAGAAGCTCCAGCTGCACTCCAGGATGGAAGCGGTGGTCTACGCGATGCGGGAGAAGATCCTCGAGATCCGCTGACCGGGCCGCGGGACCGGCACCCTGCGCCGGGGTCCGGATCAGGCCAGGGCACGGGCGAGCTCCAGCGCGAGGGCCTCGCGCAGCTCCGGCGCGTCGACCCGCTCCACGCGCACGTCCGTGCAGTCCACCCAGCCCGCGGCCTCCACCAGCGCCCGCGCCACGGCGGGCACCGCCTTCGGGCCGTCCAGCGTGACCTGCCGGGCCACCAGCGTGCGCCCCTCGCGCGCCGGGTCGACGCGGCCGACGAGCCGGCCGCCCGCGAGGACGGGCATCGCGAAGTAGCCGTACACCCGCTTCGGTTTGGGGACGTAGGCCTCCAGGCGGTGGGTGAAGCCGAAGATCCGCTCCGTACGAGCCCGCTCCCACACCAGGGAGTCGAACGGGGACAGCAGCGTCGTACGGTGCCGGCCGCGCGGCGGTGTGGCCAGGGCCGCCGGGTCGGCCCAGGCCGGCTTGGACCAGCCCGCCACCGTGACCGGGACCAGGCCCGAGCCGTCGATCACGGCGTCGACCTGCTCACCCTTGAGACGGTGGTAGTCGGCGATGTCCGCGCGCGTGCCCACGCCGAGGGACTGGCCGGCCAGGCGGACCAGACGGCGCAGGCACTCCGCGTCGTCCAGCTCGTCGTGCAGCAGTCGCGCCGGGACGGCCCGCTCGGCGAGGTCGTAGACCCGCTTCCAGCCGCGGCGCTCCACACACACCACCTCGCCGTACATCAGCGCCCGCTCGACGGCGACCTTGGTGCCGGACCAGTCCCACCACTCGCTGGTGCGCTTGGCGCCGCCCAGCTCCGTCGCCGTGAGGGGGCCCTCCGCGCGGAGCTGCTTGATCACCTGGTCGTAGGCGCCGTCCGGCAGCTCGTGGTGCCAGTGCGGGCGGGCGCGGTAGGCGCGGCGGCGGAAGGCGAAGTGCGGCCACTCCTCGACGGGGAGGATGCACGCGGCATGCGACCAGTACTCGAACGCGTGCGCGGGCTGGGACTCCTTCTTCCAGTACGCCTCCTCGACCGTCCGCCGCCCCACGGCGCCCAGCCGGGCGTAGGGGATCAGCTCGTGGGAGCGGGCGAGGACCGAGATGGTGTCGAGCTGCACCGCGCCCAGATGACGCAGGACGCCCCGGACACCCGAGCGCCGGTCCGGGGCGCCGAGGAAGCCCTGGGCCCGCAGGGCGATGCGGCGGGCCTCGTCGGCCGAGAGTTCCGTGGTCGGACGCGGGAGGGTCGTCATACGTCCGCACGATAGAGGGCGCCACTGACAACGCGGGCGGGGTCCGGGCTCATGCCCGCCCGGGCACGTAGGGCGCCGTGGAGGGAAGCCCCAGGTCGGACGGGAGCAGGGAGCCCACCCAGCAGTCCCGCAGCACCCCCTTGTTGTTGAGCGAGGAGCGCAGGACGCCCTCGACGGTGAACCCCGCGCGTTCGGCCACCGCGCGGGAGGCGGTGTTGCCGACCTCCGCGCGCCACTCCACGCGGTCGACCGACATACGGGTGAAGACCCAGCGGGAGGCGGCCAGGGCGGCCTCCGTGATGTAGCCGTTGCCGCGGTGCTCCTTCGCGCCCCAGAAGCCGATCTCACCCGTCCCCAGGGAGCGCATGGTGATGCCGAGCATGCCCGTGAGCTCCCCGCCGGGCAGGAAGACACCGAACGTGAACATCGAACCGGCCGCCCACCCGTCGGGCGCGATCTGCTCCGTGAAACCCCGCGCGTGCTCCGGCAGGTACGGCGAGGGGATCGTGGTCCAGCGCTGGATGTCCGGGTCCTGGCAGATCGCGTACACGGCGTCGGTCTCCTGCGGACCGACCGTGCGCAGCAGGAGGCGGTCGGTGGTGAGCGTGACGGGTTCCATCGGCCGATTCTGCTCACGCGGCGGCGGCCCACGCCATCCCTTTCGCGGTGCGTGAGGCGACGATCACCCTTCGCGCAATTCGCCGCTGCGGGGCGGCACCATCCGGGGGCCCCGCACGTTGTTCTTTCCGAGGCAGCCGAGAAACGGATGGGAAGCAGCCGGCAGTCACCCGTACGGCAGGCCTCCCGGCGTGGCGGGGTCCTCGCATACGATGGCCGTTGCTCAGTCAGTGAAATGGAAACCGACCGTCCCAGGCCCGACCGGCAAGGAGACCAACCCCCGTGTCCGTCCTCTCGAAGATCATGCGTGCAGGCGAAGGCAAAATCCTGCGCAAGCTGCACCGCATCGCGGACCAGGTCAACTCCATCGAAGAGGACTTCGAAGGCCTCTCCGACGCCGAGCTGCGGGCCCTCACCGATGAGTACAAGCAGCGGTACGCCGACGGTGAGAGCCTGGACGACCTGCTCCCCGAGGCGTTCGCCACCGTCCGCGAGGCCGCCAAGCGCGTGCTGGGCCAGCGGCACTACGACGTCCAGATGATGGGCGGCGCCGCCCTGCACATGGGCTACGTGGCCGAGATGAAGACCGGTGAGGGCAAGACCCTCGTCGGCACCCTGCCCGCGTATCTGAACGCCCTGTCCGGCGAGGGTGTCCACATCATCACGGTCAACGACTACCTGGCCGAGCGCGACTCCGAGATGATGGGCCGCGTCCACCGCTTCCTCGGCCTGACCGTCGGCTGCATCCTCGCCAACATGACGCCGGCCCAGCGCCGCGAGCAGTACGCCAGCGACATCACGTACGGCACGAACAACGAGTTCGGCTTCGACTACCTGCGCGACAACATGGCGTGGTCCAAGGACGAGCTCGTCCAGCGCGGCCACAACTTCGCCATCGTCGACGAGGTCGACTCCATCCTCATCGACGAGGCCCGTACGCCACTGATCATCTCCGGCCCGGCCGACCAGGCCACCAAGTGGTACGGCGACTTCGCCAAGCTGGTCAAGCGCCTCAAGCGCGGCGAGGCGGGCAACCCGCTCAAGGGTATCGAGGAGACCGGCGACTACGAGGTCGACGAGAAGAAGCGCACGGTCGCCATCCACGAGTCCGGTGTCGCCAAGGTCGAGGACTGGCTGGGCATCGACAACCTGTACGAGTCGGTGAACACCCCGCTCGTGGGCTACCTGAACAACGCCATCAAGGCGAAGGAGCTCTTCAAGAAGGACAAGGACTACGTCATCATCGATGACGAAGTCATGATCGTCGACGAGCACACCGGCCGAATCCTCGCCGGCCGCCGCTACAACGAGGGCATGCACCAGGCCATCGAGGCCAAGGAAGCGGTGCCGATCAAGGACGAGAACCAGACGCTCGCCACGATCACGCTGCAGAACTTCTTCCGCCTCTACAAGCGCCGCGACCACGACGACAAGGAAATGCCCGGCCTGTCCGGCATGACCGGTACGGCGATGACCGAGGCCGCCGAGTTCCACCAGATCTACAAGCTCGGTGTGGTGCCGATCCCGACCAACCGGCCGATGGTCCGCAAGGACCAGTCGGACCTGATCTACCGCACCGAGGTCGCCAAGTTCGAGGCGGTCGTCGACGACATCGAGGAGAAGCACCGCAAGGGCCAGCCGATCCTCGTCGGCACGACCTCGGTGGAGAAGTCCGAGTACCTGTCGCAGCAGCTCAGCAAGCGCGGCATCCAGCACGAGGTGCTGAACGCCAAGCAGCACGAGCGCGAGGCGCAGATCGTCGCCCAGGCCGGCCGCAAGGGCAGTGTCACGGTCGCCACCAACATGGCCGGCCGTGGTACGGACATCAAGCTCGGCGGCAACCCCGAGGACCTCGCCGAGGCGGAGCTGCGCCAGCGCGGCCTCGACCCCGAGGAGCACATCGAGGAGTGGGCGCACGCCCTGCCCGAGGCGATCAAGCGGGCCGAGGCGGCGGTCAAGGCCGAGAAGGACGAGGTCGAGAAGAACGGCGGCCTGTACGTCCTCGGCACCGAGCGGCACGAGTCGCGGCGCATCGACAACCAGCTGCGCGGCCGTTCCGGCCGTCAGGGCGACCCCGGCGAGTCCCGCTTCTACCTCTCCCTCGGCGACGACCTGATGCGGCTGTTCAAGGCGCAGATGGTCGAGCGCGTGATGTCCATGGCGAACGTGCCGGACGACGTGCCGATCGAGAACAAGATGGTCACGCGTGCGATCGCGTCCGCGCAGTCGCAGGTGGAGACGCAGAACTTCGAGACGCGTAAGAACGTCCTGAAGTACGACGAGGTCATGAACCGGCAGCGCGAGGTCATCTACGGCGAGCGCCGCCGCGTGCTGGAGGGCGAGGACCTGCAGGAGCAGATCCAGCACTTCATGGACGACACCATCGACGCCTACATCCAGGCCGAGACCGGTGAGGGCTTCCCCGAGGACTGGGACCTGGACCGGCTGTGGGGCGCGTTCAAGCAGCTGTACCCGGTGAGCGTCACCATCGAGGAGCTGGAGGAGGCCGCGGGCGACCGGGCCGGGCTCACCGCCGAGTTCATCTCCGAGTCCATCAAGGACGACGTCCGCGCACAGTACGAGGCGCGTGAGACGCAGCTCGGCTCCGAGATCATGCGTGAGCTGGAGCGCCGGGTCGTGCTGTCGGTCCTGGACCGCAAGTGGCGTGAGCACCTCTACGAGATGGACTATCTCCAGGAGGGCATCGGTCTGCGCGCGATGGCGCAGAAGGACCCGCTGGTCGAGTACCAGCGCGAGGGCTTCGACATGTTCTCCGCGATGATGGAGGGCATCAAGGAGGAGTCCGTCGGCTATCTGTTCAACCTGGAGGTCCAGGTCGAGCAGCAGGTCGAGGAGGTCCCGGTCGAGGACGTCAAGCCGGTGGCCGACCTGGAGAAGCAGGACGCGGTGCCCGCGCAGGCGGGATCCCGCCCCGAGATCCGGGCCAAGGGGCTCGACGCCCCGCAGCGGCGCAATCTGCACTTCTCGGCGCCGACCGTGGACGGCGAGGGCGGCACCGTCGAGGGCGACTTCGCCACCGACGAGGAGCCGGTGCGCTCCGAGGCGGACGGCCTCACGCGCGCGGAGCGCCGCAAGCAGGCGAAGGGCGGCCGCCGCCGCAAGAAGTGAGCGCGGCCGCGGCGGAGCGGCTGTGAGCGGGCCGAGGGCCGGGCACCCCAGGGTGCCCGGCCCTCGGGCTTTGTACCCGGTGCGGTCAGCGGATGCCCGCGCGGGGGCCGCCCAGCTCCACGGCGGTGCAGCGCCAGCGCAGATCCCGGCCCTGCTCCAGCCGGAAGGCCATGGCGCGCAGTCTGTCCCCCGCCCCGATCCGGGCGAACACCTCGAGGGCCCCCTCGCGCGGCTCGAACCAGCCGATGTCGCGTACGACGGGTCTGACTCCCCGGGTGCGCAGCGGCATTCGCTCGGCGAGCCGCACCAGGTCGTCGTAGGCGCGTCCGGCGGTGTGCCGGAGCATCGCGTGCACGGGCCGCTGCCCGCTGAGAACGGCGAGCAGCAGCTCGGCGAAGCGGTCGGTGGGCCGGGGCTGGGGGACGACGGGACGTACGGGAGCCCGGTCGGCTGCGTGCGGGCGGCCGCCGACGGTCGACGGCCCCCGGACGCCGGGTGCCGACGGCGTCGGCGAGGTGGTCCGCCGGCCCGCGCGGGCCGGCGGACGGTTGTCGGTGGGCCGGGTCGCCCTAGCCGTGGCAGCGGGGCGGCGCCCGCCGGGAGAGGGCGCGGCGGCGACCCTGCCGACGGGGACACGGGGCGGGGCGCCCGCGCCGGGTGAGGAGACGCGTGCAGGGACTCCTGCGGGCCTGTGCGGAGCGCCGGCGGGGGTGAGGGACGTGGGGGACGGGTAGTGGGCCGGGGCGGCGGCAGCGGCGGACGTGGCTCCTTCCGGTCCTGTGTGCGGGGCAGCCGTGCCGGTGGGGGTGGGGGGTGTCAGGGGTTGCCGGTCCCGGCGCGGTGTGCCGGTGTGGGGGCGGGCCGTAGTGGGTGCTCTCAGGGCTTGCGGGACCGTACGGGGCGCGTCGGCGTTCGCGGGCGGGGACGTTCTTGGGGCCGGGGACGTCGCGGGCCGTGCCGTGGACGCGTGAGGCGGCGGGGCCGCTGAAGGGCGGCGGGGGTCGTGGCGGGTGGGGGGACGGCCTGCGGGGCGGTGCTGGGCTCTGGTCATGACTTTGTGCATGGGGACCCCGTTCTGCGGGCCCGGCCGGTCGGACGTACCGGGCGGTAACTTCGTCTTCGTGGATCTTGTACGGGTTTGCGGGGGTCCCGGGCAAGGCGACGGAGGGCCGAGTGAGGAGGCCGTCGGGATTCACTTATCAGGGTGAATCGGGGGAGGCCGGGCCCGTGGTGGGGCGGGGGAGCCGGGTGAATCGCGGGACGGGAGTGGACGTGGGTGGGGGTGTGGGTGGGGACTCGATGGGGGACGCCCCGCACGTATCCTGAGGGTTCGTCCGGAGCTCCCGATCTCGTGAAAGCGGCCCGCCATGCGCGTCTACGTCCCCCTGACCCTTCCCGGGCTCGCCGAGGCGTCCAGGACCGGTGTGCTGGGCGACGGGCCGTTCCTCGCGTACGCCGTGACGCCCGCGCTGCGCGAGTGGTACCTCTCCGACGACATCGAGGAACTCGAGTACGCCGCGCTCAGCCGCGCCGCGCTCGCCTCCCTGCGGCTGCTGGCCGCGGACGCCGGTGCGCCGCGCCGCAGGGTCGTGGTCGCCGTGGACGTGTCCGACGGCGCCGCCTCCAGCGACCCCGACCGGGGCCTCGACCCGGCCGCCCTCGGCGAGGTGCGGGTCGCCGGCGCCGTACGGCTGGCCAAGGCGGCCGCGGTGCACGTGGACGCGGCCGACGCCGAGGCGGACGTGGCGGCCGCCGCGGGCGCGCTGGCCGCGGCGGACGGCGGGGACGACGACGCCCGGTTCACCGTCGAGGGCGCGGAGGACCACGAACTGCTCTGGTACGCCACCCAGGAGATCCCCAACCTGGTGGGCTGACCGCCCTGACCTGTGGCCCTGCCGGATGTCAGTGGGGGCGGGTACGTTTTCGGGCATGGGGACGTACACGGACGCGCACATCGTCTGGGACTGGAACGGCACGCTGTTCCACGATGTCGACGCGGTCATCGGGGCGACGAACGCGGCCTTCGCCGAGCTGGGCCTGGAGCCGCTCACGCTGGAGCGGTACCGGGAGCTGTACTGCGTACCGGTGCCGAAGTTCTACGAGCGGCTGATGGGGCGGCTGCCCAGCGCGGCGGAGTGGGAGCTGATGGACTCCACGTTCCATCGGTACTACACGCGGCACCATGTGCGGTGCGGGCTCGCCGAGGGGGTGGTGGAGCTGCTGGCGGGGTGGGCGTCGGCCGGGCGCAGCCAGTCCATCCTCAGCCTGTACGGGCACGAGGAGCTGGTGCCGCTGGTGCGGGGGTTCGGGATCGAGACCCACTTCCTGCGGGTGGAGGGGCGGACCGGGCCGTCCGGGGGAGGCAAGGCGGAGCACATGGTGCGGCATCTTTCGGCGCTGGCCGGGGTCGATCCGGGGCGCACGGTGGTGATCGGGGACGCGGCGGACGATGCGGTGGCCGCGCTGCATGCGGGGGCGCGGGCGGTGCTGTACACCGGGGGGTCGCACGGGCGGGCCAGCCTGGAGGCGGTGGGGGTTCCGGTGGTGGACACGTTGCGGGAAGCGGTGGGGGTGGCGGAGCGGTTGGCGGCGGGCTGAGCGTTTACGCGGCCGACGATTGCAGTGGGGGGCGGCCGGGGGCCGGGGGGTGTTCGCGCGGCCCGGCGTTTGCGGGGTGCCGCTGCGCCCACCCGTGCCGCCCCAGCGGCACGATTGCCCGCAGTGACGGTGGCGCGCTCCCGGTACTGACGCTGGTGCGCTGCCCGTAGTGGCGGTGGGTCGCTGCGGGCAGTGACGGTGGCGCGCTGCCCGTATTGGCGGTAGGTCGCTGCCCGTACTGGCGATGGTGCGCCGCCCGCAGTGACGGTGGGTCGCTGCCCGCAGTGGCGGTGGCGCGATTGTTCGTAGTGGCGATGGTGTGCCGGCCGTAGTGGCGGGGCGGTGTGGGCGCCCGTGGCTGTGAGGGCACGGGTATGTGTGGGGGGAAGCGCACTGTGCAGAACGTCAAAGTTCGGGGGCTGGTTTTGTACACATACGGCTCATGACGGAGGGCCTGTGGGGAGCGATAGCCTTGGTGGCGTGATCAGCGCGATAGCTCGCGGGGGCCTCGGTGTCCCTGCTGTGCGCCCGGCGAGCACGGACGACATCCGTGACCGGGTGGCGGTCGCTGGTCTTCGCACCAGGGCACTCGGGACGCGCCACACCTCCCCCGGACGGGTATCGGGGAGAGCGGCGTCACACCCGTCGGGCGCGTCGAATTCCGCCGAGAAGCCCCCACTCACTTCACCTCGCGGCATAGCGTCGGTACAGAGCGGACACCCCGCGTCGTACCACCGCACCGCGAGGCCGGAGACCGTACTTCCTTCTACGTCACGCAATGGCGCGCGACAGGAGCCAGAGGACCATGCAGACCAAGCTGGACGAAGCCAAGGCCGAGCTGCTCGAAAGGGCCGCCCGGGTAGCTGAGAACAGCCCGGCCGGGGGGAAACTGCCGACCGGGACGACGGACAAGGGCATGCCCGACCGGGACACCGTGCTCGAGTTCCTCCAGCGCTACTTCCTGCACACCGCCCCGGAGGACCTGACCGACCGCGACCCGGTCGACGTCTTCGGTGCCGCCTACTCGCACTACCGCCTCGCCGAGAGCCGCCCCCAGGGCACGGCCAGCGTCCGCGTCCACACCCCGACCGTCGAGGAGAACGGCTGGACCTGCAGCCACTCCGTCGTCGAGGTGGTCACCGACGACATGCCGTTCCTGGTCGACTCCGTCACCAACGAGCTGACCCGCCAGGGCCGCGGCATCCACGTCGTCATCCACCCCCAGGTCGTGGTCCGCCGGGACGTCACCGGCAAGCTGATCGAGGTGCTCACCGCCCCCGTCGGCGGCGACCTCCCCCAGGACACCCGCGGTCTGCCGCACGACGCGCACGTCGAGTCCTGGATCCATGTGGAGATCGACCGCGAGACCGACCGCGGCGACCTCAAGCAGATCACCTCCGACCTGCTGCGGGTCCTCTCCGACGTCCGCGAGGCCGTCGAGGACTGGGGCAAGATGCGCCAGGCCGCGACCGCGCTCGCCGAGGCGCTGCCCGGTGAGCACGTCCCCGCCGACCTGCCCGCGCCGCAGGTCGAGGAGGCCCGCGAGCTGCTGCGCTGGCTCGCCGACGACCACTTCACCTTCCTCGGCTACCGCGAGTACGAGCTGCGCGGGGACGACTCGCTGGGTGCCGTCCCCGGCACCGGCCTCGGCATCCTGCGCTCCGACCCGCACCACGCCACCGACGAGGGCCACCCCGTCAGCCCGTCCTTCGAGCGGCTGCCCGCCGACGCCCGCGCCAAGGCGCGCGAGCACAAGGTGCTGGTGCTGACCAAGGCGAACAGCCGGGCCACCGTGCACCGGCCGTCGTACCTGGACTACATCGGCGTCAAGAAGTTCGACGCGGACGGCAACGTCGTCGGTGAGCGCCGCTTCCTCGGCTTGTTCTCCTCCGCCGCCTACACCGAGTCCGTGCGCCGGGTGCCGGTGATCCGCCGCAAGGTCGAGGAGGTCCTCGAACGCGCAGGCTTCTCGCCGCACAGCCACGACGGACGCGATCTGCTCCAGATCCTGGAGACCTACCCGCGCGACGAGCTGTTCCAGACCCCGGTCGGTGAGCTCCAGGCCATCGCGACCTCCGTGCTCTACCTCCAGGAGCGCCGCCGGCTGCGGCTCTACCTGCGCCAGGACGAGTACGGGCGCTACTACTCGGCGCTCGTCTACCTCCCGCGCGACCGCTACACCACCGGTGTGCGGCTGCGGATCATCGACATCCTCAAGGAGGAGCTCGGCGGCATCAGCGTCGACTTCACCGCCTGGAACACCGAGTCGGTCCTCTCCCGGCTGCACTTCGTGGTCCGCGTCCCGCAGGGCACCGAACTGCCCGAGCTGTCCGACGCCGACAAGGAGCGCATCGAGGCCCGCCTCGTCGAGGCCGCCCGCTCCTGGGCCGACGGCTTCTCCGAGGCGCTGAACGCCGAGTTCGGCGAGGAGCGCGCCGCCGAGCTGCTGCGCCGTTACGCGGGCTCCTTCACCGAGGGCTACAAGGCCGACCACACCCCGCGCAGCGCCGTCGCCGACCTGGTCCGGATCGAGGAGCTCGACGAGGAGCGGGACTTCGCGCTCAGCCTGTACGAGCCGGTGGGCGCCGGTGCCCAGGAGCGCCGCTTCAAGATCTACCGCAAGGGCGAGGCCGTCTCCCTGTCCGCCGTGCTGCCGGTGCTCCAGCGGCTCGGCGTCGAGGTCGTCGACGAGCGGCCGTACGAACTGCGCTGCGCCGACCGCAGCGTGGCCTGGATCTACGACTTCGGTCTGCGGATGCCCAAGGGCGCCGGCGCCGACCATCTCGGCGACGACGCGCGTGAGCGGTTCCAGGACACCTTCGCCGCGACCTGGACCGGCAAGGCGGAGAACGACGGCTTCAACGCCCTCGTGCTCGGCGCCGGGCTGACCTGGCGGCAGGCCGTGGTGCTGCGGGCGTACGCCAAGTACCTGCGCCAGGCCGGCTCCACGTTCAGCCAGGACTACATGGAGGACACCCTCCGCACCAACGTCCACACCACCCGGCTGCTCGTCTCCCTGTTCGAGGCGCGGATGTCCCCGGACCGGCAGCGCGCCGGGTACGAGCTGGTGGACGCGCTCCTCGAGGAGGTCGACGCCGCCCTCGACCAGGTCGCCTCGCTGGACGAGGACCGCATCCTGCGCTCCTTCCTCACCGTCATCAAGGCGACGCTGCGCACCAACTTCTTCCAGGAGGCCGGCGGCGGCGTGCCGCACGACTACGTCTCCATGAAGTTCGACCCGACGGCCATCCCCGACCTCCCCGCGCCGCGCCCGGCGTTCGAGATCTGGGTGTACTCGCCGCGCGTCGAGGGCGTGCACCTGCGCTTCGGCAAGGTCGCGCGCGGTGGTCTGCGCTGGTCGGACCGCCGGGAGGACTTCCGTACGGAGATCCTCGGCCTGGTCAAGGCGCAGATGGTGAAGAACACCGTCATCGTGCCGGTCGGCGCCAAGGGCGGCTTCGTCGCCAAGCAGCTGCCCGACCCGAACGCCGACCGTGACGCCTGGATGGCGGAGGGCATCGCCAGCTACCGGACGTTCATCTCGGCGCTGCTCGACATCACCGACAACATGGTGGCCGGCGAGGTCGTGCACCCGGCGGACGTCGTCCGGCACGACGAGGACGACACCTACCTCGTCGTCGCCGCCGACAAGGGCACCGCGAAGTTCTCGGACATCGCCAACGAGGTCGCCGAGTCGTACAACTTCTGGCTCGGCGACGCCTTCGCCTCCGGCGGCAGCGCGGGCTACGACCACAAGGGCATGGGCATCACCGCCCGCGGCGCCTGGGAGTCCGTGAAGCGGCACTTCCGGGAGCTGGGCGTGGACACCCAGAGCCAGGACTTCACGGTCGTCGGCATCGGCGACATGTCCGGCGACGTGTTCGGCAACGGCATGCTGCTCAGCGAGCACATCCGCCTGGTCGCCGCCTTCGACCACCGGCACATCTTCATCGACCCGAGCCCCGACGCTGCCGTCTCCTACGCCGAGCGCCGCCGGCTGTTCGAGCTGCCGCGCAGCTCCTGGGCCGACTACAACACCGAGCTGCTGTCGGCCGGCGGCGGGATCTTCCCGCGCAGCGCCAAGTCCATCCCGGTCAACGCGCAGATGCGCGAGGTCCTCGGCATCGAGCCCGGCATCGCCAAGATGACCCCGGCCGACCTGATGAAGACGATCCTCACGGCACCGGTGGACCTGCTGTGGAACGGCGGCATCGGCACCTACGTCAAGGCGTCCACGGAGTCCAACGCCGACGTGGGCGACAAGGGCAACGACGCCATCCGCGTCGACGGCAAGGACCTGCGGGTCGAGGTCGTCGGCGAGGGCGGCAACCTGGGCTGCACCCAGCTCGGCCGGATCGAGTTCGCGCTGCACGGCGGCCGCATCAACACCGACGCGATCGACAACAGCGCCGGCGTGGACACCTCCGACCACGAGGTGAACATCAAGATCCTGCTCAACGGTCTCGTCAAGGACGGCGACATGACCGTGAAGCAGCGCAACAAGCTGCTCGCCGGGATGACCGACGAGGTCGGACGGCTGGTCCTGCGCAACAACTACGCGCAGAACACCGCCATCGCCAACGCGCTGGCACAGTCGAAGGACATGATGCACGCGCAGCAGCGCTTCCTGAAGCACCTGGTGCGCGAAGGGCATCTCGACCGGGCCCTGGAGTTCCTGCCCACCGACCGGCAGATCCGTGAACGGCTCGCCTCCGGGCAGGGTCTGAGCGGACCGGAGACGGCCGTGCTGCTGGCGTACACGAAGATCACGGTCGCCGAGGAGCTGCTGGCCACCTCGCTGCCCGAGGACCCGTATCTGAAGGTGCTGCTGCACGCGTACTTCCCGACCGAGCTGCGTGAGCAGTTCCTCGACCGGATCGACAGCCACCCGCTGCGCCGCGAGATCACCACGACGGTGCTGGTCAACGACACGGTCAACACGGGCGGTACGACGTATCTGCACCGGCTGCGCGAGGAGACCGGCGCGTCGCTGGAGGAGATCGTCCGGGCGCAGACCGCGGCCCGTGCGATCTTCCGCTCCTCGGTGGTGTGGGACGGGGTCGAGGCGCTCGACAACACGGTCGACGCGGAGCTCCAGACCCGTATCAGGCTGCACTCGCGCCGGCTGGTCGAGCGCGGTACGCGGTGGCTGCTCAACAACCGGCCGCAGCCGCTGGAGCTCGAGGAGACGGTGACGTTCTTCGGCGAGCGGGTCGAGCAGGTGTGGTCGCAGCTGCCGAAGCTGCTGCGGGGCGCCGACCTCGAGTGGTACCAGCGGATCTACGACGAGCTGAGCGGTGCCGGGGTTCCGGACGAGCTGGCCACGCGGGTCGCCGGGTTCTCCTCCGCGTTCCCGACGCTGGACATCGTGTCGGTGGCCGACCGGATGGGGAAGGAGCCGCTGGAGGTCGCCGAGGTGTACTACGACCTCGGGGACCGGCTGCGGATCACTCAGCTGATGGACCGCATCATCGAGTTGCCGCGGGCCGACCGCTGGCAGTCCATGGCCCGTGCGGCGATCCGTGAGGATCTGTACGCGGCGCACTCGGCTGTGGCTGCGGAGGTTCTGGCGGAGGGGGATGGTGCTGCCGCGCCGCAGCAGCGGTTCGATCTGTGGGAGCGGAAGAATGCCGCGCTGTTGGGGCGGGCGCGTAGCACGTTGGAGGAGATCCACGGGTCCGAGGCGTTTGATCTCGCGAATCTGTCTGTGGCCATGCGGACGATGCGGACGTTGTTGCGGTCGCATTCGTAGGTAGCGGCGGGTATGTGGGGCGTCCCGGGTCTGTCCGGCCCGGGGCGCCCCTTGCGTTTGAGGGTGGGGGCGGCCGGTCTGGGCTTTTTCGCCCCCGCCGCCCCTTCCCTTCCCGTCCCTGGGGCTCCGCCCCGGACCCCGCTCCTCAAACGCCGTAGGGGCTGGGTGGGGGTGGGGTGGGTGGGTGTGTGGGGGGTTCGGGCCGCGCTTCTTCGGCGTTGCAGGGGTTATGGGTGGCTGAAGATGCTTGCCGCTGTGCGGGCTGCTTTGCGGAGGCGGGGGGTTTTCAGGTGGTGCAGGGCGGTGGTGGGGTGCCAGTGGAGTTGGAGGCGGCCCGGGGTGTGGCCCTCGGGTTCGATGGTGAGGTGGTGGTGGGGGAGGCGGGCCCTGAGGGGTGGGAAGGCGAGGGGGGCCAGCAGCAGGGAGGTGTTGCTGCGGCCCTGGGACGTCAGCTGGAGCATCGGGTGGCGTTTTCCCGCGAAGCCGGTGAGCGGGAGGCGGGCGGCCGCCGGGTCGAGGCGGACCTGGCCCTCGAAGACGCCGGGGCGTACGGGGGAGAGCCGGAACGGGACCGTGAGGCGGTGCCTGCCGGGGGTGAGGAGCAGACTCGCGCGCTGCGGGCCCACCGGCAGGCGCAGGGCCGGGTCGTAGGTGCGTACCGTCAGGTCGACCGACGCGCCGGGTCCGCGCCTGATCTCGGTGATCTCGTGGCGGAAGTGGGCGACGGGGAACGGGCGGGTGGCCGGTTCCAGCTCGGTCAGGTCCAGTTCGCGGCGGGCCGTCGCCGACTCGGGGATCCGTCCGCCCCAGTACGTACGGCCGTCCGGGCCCGTGGTCAGCTCCCTCGGGGCGACAGCGTGCCCCAGTCCGCGCGCCGCCCACCGCACCTCGGTCAGCCGCCGGTCGCGGAGCAGTTGCAGCACCACCCGCTCGGCGCGGGGGAGACGGGCGTACGCGCCCGGTGACAGGGTCTCCAGGTACGGGTTCACCAGGTCCGCGAAGGCCGTGAGCCACTCCTCGTCCCGGTAGGGGAGATCGCCCGCGTACATCCGGAAGTCGTGCTTCAGGAACTTGTGGTCCTTGTCCTCGCGCAGCGCCCCGTGCCCGCTCCCGGTCAGGAAGGCGTCGATCAGCCGCTGGACGTGGACGCGGTCGTGGACGTTGGTGAGCAGATGCCGCTGGTTGGAGATGGACACCGCGTCGGAGTCCGCGTACGGGGCGATGTACCAGTGGTACACCGGCTCCGGGATGACAGTGAATCGTTTCGCCAGGCAGTACGCCTGCGCCGAGAACAGCTGGTCCTCGTAGTGGATGCCCTCGGGGAAGCGCAGACCGTGCCGGTCCAGGAAGGCGCGGGAGTACATCTTGCTGGTCGCCAGGTGCTCGAAGAACAGCCGCGGATCGGCCTCGACGCCGTCCAGGGTGCGGCGTTCGCGCACGAGGTGCGGCATCCAGGTGGAGCGGCGTCCGGTGTCCACCCGGATCCGCCGTACCGCGCCCATCGCGAAGTCGAGGTCGCGTTCGCGGTGTGCGGCGAGCAGCGAGGCGACCGACTCCGGCGGGAGTTCGTCGTCGCTGTCGAGGAACATCAGGTACGGCGCCCGCGCGATCTCCAGCGCACGGTTGCGGGGCGCGCTGCACCCGCCGCTGTTCTCCGGCAGCCGCAGATACCGGATGCGGGGGTCGAGGGCGGCCAGCGCCCGTGCGACCTCGGGGGTGTCGTCGGTCGAGTGGTCGTCGCTGATGACGATCTCGAGGTCGCGGTGGGTCTGGCGGCGTACGGACTCCACCGCGCGGGGGAGCCGTCCGGCGTCGTTGTGCACGATCACCGTGACGGTGACGTCGGGGGGCGGCGAGACGGTCATACGGCCTCCTGGGGAGCCGGTGCCGGGGTGCGTTCCCCGACCGGGACCACCGGCGGCAGCGACGCCTCGTCCTGGCCGAGGAAGACCCGGCGTACGACGCGTTCGGCGGCGCGGCCGTCGTCGTACTCGCAGAAGCGGCGGCGGAAGGCGGCCCGTGCCTTCGCCGCGCTGTCGTCGCGCCAGGCGTCGGTGGTGAGGATCCCGGTGAGTTCGTCCTGGGTGCGGGCGACCGGGCCGGGCGCCTCCGCCATCAGGTCGAAGTAGACACCGCGCGTGGTGCGGTACGTCTCCCAGTCGTCGGCGTGGACGACGATCGGGCGGTCGAGGTTGGCGTAGTCGAACATGATCGACGAGTAGTCCGTGACCAGCGCGTCGGCGGCCAGGCACAGCTCCTCGACGGGGTCGTAGGACGAGACGTCGACGATCCGGCCCGAGCGGCGCAGACCGGTCAGCGGGGAGGCGGAACCCTCGTAGAAGTAGTGGCCGCGCACCAGCAGCACGGTGTCCTCGCCGAGGCGGTCGGCGAGGGAGGCGAGGTCCAGGCGCGGGGTCCAGCCGGCCTCGTAGTCGCGGTGCGTGGGCGCGTAGAGGACGGCCCGGCGGCCGGGGGCGATGCCGAGGCGGGCGCGGACCGCGCGGATGTCGTCGGCACCGGCCGTGTAGTAGACGTCGTTGCGCGGATAGCCGTAGTCCAGCGGGATGTACCGGGACGGGTACGCCCTCTCCCACATACGGGTGGTGTGACGGTTGGCGGAGAGGCTGTAGTCCCATTTGTCGACGCGTTCCAGCAGCGCGGCGAAGTCCAGGCCCTGGGCGGCGGCGGGGAACGGCATCTGGTCCACGCCCATGCGTTTGAGGGGGGTGCCGTGGTGGGTCTGGAGGTGTACCGCGTCGGGGCGTTTGACCAGGGCGTTCGGGAAGTTGACGTTGTTGACGAGGTACGCGGCGGTGGCGAGCGTCTCCCAGTAGCGGCGGGTGCCGGGGACGACGTGGTCGGTGCCGGGCGGGAGCAGCGCGGCGTTCTCGGCGGTCACCACCCACACCGGGTGGATGTGCGGGGCGAGTTCGGCGAGCTTCGCGGCGATCGCGGCCGGGTTGCAGGCGACTCCGCGGTTCCAGTAGGCGGCGAACACCGCGAGACGGGGGTCGACGGGGCGGCGCAGGGCGCTGCGGTACTGCTGTTCGCGGACCTGTGCGCCGAGCCGGCGCCGGCCGGCGCGGACGGTGGAACGCACGGCGCGGCGGGCGCGGTTGGCGGTCTGGAAGGCGCGGTACTTCCCGTAGGCGCCCTCTTCGAGCAGGGAGCGGCGGATGCCCTCCGGGCCGGCGGGGCGCCGGTGGCCCTCGGGGCGGCGGCGCAGGGCGGCGACCGAGGCCCGGTGGAAGAACTCCCGGGCCACGTCCTCGGGCATGCCGCCGCGGGTGAACGTGCGCAGACAGTCGCGGACCATGATCTCGTAGAGCACGGTGTAGACGGCGGGGCGGTCACGGGCGAGGTCGAGCAGGCTCTCGTAGCGGTCGACGAGCGCGTAGCGCTGTTCGGGGGTGACCGGGGGGAGGGCGGCGGACCGCAGCCGGCGGTCCTCGTGGGCGATCTGCGGCAGGGCGGCGACACGGTCGGCGAGCAGCAGGGCGGCGAGGGCCGCGCGCGGTTCGTCGTCGGTGGTGAGCTGTTCCTCGTGGGCCCGCCAGAAGCCGGCGCGCAGCACGCGGGTGCCGAGCAGTGGGGTCAGGCGCAGCAGGTAGGCGGCGTCGCCGAGGGCGAGTTCGGCGCGTCCCGCGCGGGCGAGCAGGGGGCCGTCCGCCGAGGGCAGGCCGGAGCTCCGCCAGGTGCTGCGCAGGTGGTCGAGGAGCAGTACGTCCACGGTGTCCGGGAGTTCGGCGAGCCGTTCGGCGACGGTACGGGTGCTGTCGGGCGGCAGACCGTCCTTGGCGCTCACGAAGTGCAGCCAGCGGCCGGTGGCCCGCGCCGCCCCCGCCGTCCGGGCCGCCGCGCCGGACGTGCCGTCCGGCAGGGGCAGCACCTGGATGTGCGGGGTGTGCCGGACGGCGGTCTCGCGGGCCCAGTCGCCGACGGCGGCGACGACGACCTCGGTGTCCGGGAGCGGACGGGCGGCGAGGGAGTCGAGCAGGCCGGTCAGGTGGTCCTGGGTGTTCGGCCCGTGGACGACGACGCTGAGTTCGGGCATCGCGGGGCTCCTTCGGCTGCTCGTCGCTCCGGGCATTCCTCTTCGGTCATATTGGCATCAATACGACGAATAGGTCGCCTGGGCGCGCGGGCGTGGGCCTCAGGAGGGCACCGGTGCCGCCTTCGGCTTCGGTTTGCGGGCCTTGTCCGTGCCGCCGGTGAACGCCTCGTACTCCTTGAGCACGTCCTCGGTCGGCCCGTCCATGCGCAGTTCGCCGCGCTCCAGCCACAGCACGCGGTCGCAGGTGTCGCGGATCGACTTGTTGTTGTGGCTGACCAGGAACACCGTCCCCGCCCGCTTGCGCAGTTCCCGGATCCGGGCCTCGGAGCGCTTCTGGAAGGAGCGGTCGCCGGTGGCCAGCGCCTCGTCGACGAGGAGGACGTCGTGGTCCTTGGCGGCGGCGATGGAGAACCGCAGCCGGGCCGCCATGCCGGAGGAGTAGGTGCGCATCGGCAGGGTGATGAAGTCGCCCTTCTCGTTGATGCCGGAGAAGTCGACGATCTCGTCGTAGCGTGCCCGTATCTCCTCGCGGGACATGCCCATGGCGAGCCCGCCGAGGTGGACGTTGCGCTCGCCGGTCAGATCGCTCATCAGGGCGGCGTTGACGCCGAGCAGGGAGGGCTGGCCGTCGGTGTAGATACGGCCGTTCTCCACCGGGAGCAGGCCGGCGACGGCCTTGAGCAGGGTCGACTTGCCCGAGCCGTTGGTGCCGATCAGGCCGATGGCCTCGCCCCGGTACGCCACGAAGGAGACGTCCCGCACGGCGTGCACCGTGCGCACCCCGGCCGCCTTCTCGGTCTGCTTGCGGCGCAGCATGCGGTTGAGGGCGGCGGTGGCGGAGCCGCGTCCGGCGCCGGTGCCGTTGACCCGGTAGACGATGTCGACGTGGTCGGCGACGACCGTGGGGATCTTCGCGTCGGTGGTGTCAGCCACGGCCGTACCTCTCCTCTGCCTTCCAGAAGTAGACGAACCCGATCACGCCGGCCAGCAGGGCCCAGCCCAGCGCGAACGCCCACACGTGCGGGGGCAGGTACGAGGAGCCGTAGCCGTCGATCATCGCGAAGCGGATCAGGTCCATGTAGACCGCGGCCGGGTTCCACTGCAGGACGTCGGCGAGCCAGCCGGGCACGTCCTTGTCGTGCAGCATCGCCGGGATGCTGAACATCACGCCGGACGCGTACATCCAGGTGCGCAGCACGAACGGCATCAGCTGGGCCAGGTCGGGCGTCTTGCTGCCCATCCGCGCGAAGATCAGCGCGAGCCCGGTGTTGAACACGAACTGCAGCAGCAGCGCGGGGATGACCAGCAGCCAGGACAGGGCGGGCAGGCTCCCGAAGGCCATCACGACGACGACCAGCACGAGCATCGAGTACAGCAGCTGCTGGAGCTGCTGAAGCGCGAAGGAGACGGGCAGGGAGGCGCGCGGGAAGTGCAGGGCCCGCACCAGCCCAAGGTTCCCGGAGATCGCCCGCACACCGGCGAGCACGGAGCTCTGGGTGAACGTGAACACGAACACGCCCGTCACCAGGAACGGCACATAGATCTCGTGCGGGATGCCCCGCCGGGCGCCCAGCAGCAGGCCGAAGATGAAGAAGTAGACGGCCGCGTTCAGCAGTGGCGTCGCCACCTGCCACAGCTGGCCCAGCTTGGCCTGGCTGTACTGCGCGGTCAGCTTCGCCCGGGAGAAGGCGAGGATGAAGTGCCGCCGGTCCCAGAGCTGACGGACGTACTCCCGGAGGGTGGGCCGGGCGCCGCTGACCGTGAGGCCGTGCCGGGCGGCGAGGGCCGCGAGGTCGCCCTCGTCCGGTATCGGGCGGGCCGGCGCGGGGGGTGGTGTGTGGAGGGCCTGACTCACATCCGGCGCTTTCGCTAGAGGGAGGGGGGACGACGAAGCTACGTCGGGACGGGACCGTATCGTCGCAACGGGAGCGTAAGTCGAAAGAACGTCGGAACGCAACCGTTTCGTCGTGACGGTGGCGGCCTATGCTGTTCCGTATGACGACCCACGCAGACGAGCCTCAGCAGCGTCCGCGCCGCAGGGCACCCGCGGGGGCCGCAGTGCTGCGGGCGGACGTGACGGAGGCCATCCGGGCGGCCGTCTTCGAGGAACTCGCCGCGGTCGGCTACGCGCGGATGTCGATCGAGGGAATCGCGCGCCGCGCGGGCGTCGGCAAGACCGCGGTGTACCGCCGCTGGCGCTCCAAACTGCACCTTGTCCTCGACCTGGTCTCCGCGATCGCCGTCCAGGGCCTGCCCGCGCCGGACACCGGCTCCCTGGAGGGCGACCTGCGTCTGCTGTACGAGGTCACCTCCCGCGCCCTGCGCCATCCCGTCGCCTCGCAGATCCTCCCCGACCTGCAGGCCGAGGCCGCCCGCAACCCGGAGATCGCGGAGGCGCTGCAGACAGCGCTGCGCGAGGGTCAGGACGGAGTGGCCAAGGGCATCGTCGCGGCGGCACAGCGGCGCGGCGAACTCCGCCCCGGCACCGACCACGCCCTAGCCCTCGACCTGATCTCGGGCCCTCTGTACTGGCGCTCGGTGGTCATCCGCAGCCCGAAACTCCCGAAGGGCTACCTGGCGGCCCTGACCCGGGCCACGACGGAGGCGCTGAAGGCGCTGTGAGGCGGCCCGCCGTGATCATCCGGAGGTCGCCGGAGGCCAGTTGAGCAGGGTGGTGTCGGCCACCCCCTGGAGTTCGTCACGGCCGACGCCGCTCGCGGCCTGTACGGAGATCCCGTACGAGAGGGACGTGAGGTAGCAGGCGAGCTGCTCCGGGTCGGTGCCGGACGGCAGATCGCCCTCGGCGACGGCGCGCCGGAACCGGTCCGCGACGCAGGCCCCGTTGAAGTTGCGCCAGGCGATCAGTACGTCGTGGGCCCGGCGCCCGGGTTCGCCGGTGGCCAGGGCGCCCTGGACGCCCAGACAGCCCGTCGGGTAGCCGGGGCGGGTGGTGGCGCGGACCGTGCCGTTGAGGAGCGCGGCGGCCACGGCGCGGGCGGTCGGCTCCTCCAGGGCTCTGGCGACGTAGGCTCCCGGGCCCTCGGAGTAGCGCTCGAGCGCCTTGCGGAACAGCTCCTCCTTGTTGCCGAAGGCCGCGTACATGCTCGGGCGGGTGATGCCCATGGCCTCCGTCAGATCGGTGAGGCTGGCGCCCTCGTAACCCTGCCGCCAGAAGACGACCACCGCGCGTTCCAGCGCCTCCTCGGCGTCGAACCCCCTCGGCCGGCCCGCCGGTGCCTTCTGCCTGCTCTCCATGCCGACCAGCATACCAATTCTGTACCGTTCGGTATTCGCGTGTTACCGTACCGATCGATACAGAAAGAGGAGGTGCTGTCATGGGGCAGCTCGCAGGCAAGACCGCCGTCGTCACCGGCGGGAGCACCGGCATCGGTCTGGCGACCGCCGTACGGCTGGGGGACGAGGGCGCGCACGTGTTCGTGACCGGCCGGCGCAAGGCCGAACTGGACGCGGCCGTCGAGACCATCGGCTCGGCGACCGGCGTCCAGGGCGACACCTCCGACCTGGCGGATCTGGACCGGCTGATCGCCGCGGTCCGCGACCGGGGCCGGGGGCTCGACGTGCTGTTCGTGAACGCCGCGATCGCCTCGTTCGTACCGCTGGAGGAGATCACCGAGGAGCACTTCGACCAGACCTTCGGCGTCAACGTCCGGGGCGCGCTCTTCACCGTCCAGAAGGCGCTGCCGCTGCTCAACGACGGTGCGGCGGTGGTCCTGACCGGTTCGACCAACGCCGCGCGCGGCGCGGAGTCGTTCGGCGTCTACGCGGCGTCCAAGGCGGCCCTGCGCTCCTTCGCCCGCACCTGGGCCAACGAGCTCAAGGGCCGCGGCATCCGCGTCAACACCGTCACTCCGGGGCCCATCGACACCCCCGGACTCACCGGCGTGGCCCCCGAGGGCGTCGCCCCGTCCGACTTCACGGACCGGCTCGCGGCCGCGGTCCCGCTGGGCCGCCTGGGCGACCCGGAGGAGGTGGCCGACGCGGTCCTCTTCCTCGCCACCCCGCGGAGCAGCTTCGTCACCGGCGCGGAACTCGCCGTGGACGGAGGCGCCAACCAGATCTGACCCTCTCCCCCGTACCGCCGGAGGAGAACGGGCTGCCCGGCGGTCACCGAAGCCCTGGCCCGACGGGTCCTGTGGTCGGGGCCCGAAGTGGCGGCGCCGGGCAGTGAGCGGAAATGGCAGTGGGCGGAAATGACAGAAAGCGAGCGACTCGCGGATCAGCCGGCCCGGCACTGGTCAGTCGGGCGCCGCAGTCTCGCGCGCAGCACCGGTACGACTCCGCGGACGCCGGCGGCCACGCGCAGGGCCAGTGAGCCCGAGTGGGTGGCGTACGGCCGGACCAGGACCACGCCGTGCCGGGCGCTCGGCACCGCGCGGCGGCGCAGCAGGCCCGGCCCGGCGAGCGCGTGCGCGGTGACGCGGCGGCTCGAGCCGTCCCGGAAGCGCACCCGCAGCCGCAGGTCCCAGGCGCCCGCGCCGAGCGCGGCCAGCCGGTCGAGGCGGAGGGGCGCGGCCGCGACCCAGGTGCCGTCGGCGGCCACCCGCAGCGGCAGGGTGTCACGGACCACGGCCTCCGCGCGCTCCCGGTGGCGCCACTCGAGCTCCACCGACACCGGTCCCGCCCGCCCCACCCGGCCGTAGAGCTCGTGCAGGCGCAGCCGCAGGCCACGCGCGCGCGGACGCAGTTCCGCGTCCACGGCGAGCGGGAGCAGGGGCGCGGGCCGGTCCGGCAGGGGCTCCAGGGTGACCCCGGGCAGCTCCGCCGACCAGCACGGTGTGCCGTCCCGCGCGCGGGCGTACGGCGGGTACAGCCGGGCCGGCCGCGCCGCCAGCTCCCGCAGCCGGGGCAGATCGCGCGGCCCGGGGGAGGCCAGCACCACCCGCCCGATCAGCCGGCCGGGGGCGACCGGGTCACGGGCCCAGTCGGCGGCGTCGTACTCCGCGAGGAACTCCCGTGTGTGCGCCCACCACTCCCGCCGGTACCCCTCGTCGCGCAGGGGCAGCTCACGCGCGTACATACGCAGCTCGTGGTCGAGGAACTTGGCCCGCGCCCTGCGCGCCAGCCGTTTCTGCCCGGCGTCCAGCAGGATCTCGTGGGCGGTGCGGCACGCGTGGGTGCGGGCCCGCCAGTTGCCGATGCCCGCGCGGTCCAGCGAGATCGACAGCCGCCGCGCGGACCGGCGGACGTGCCAGACGTACACCCGCTGCGGGACCAGCGCCACGCGCGGGGCGGCCGCCCACACCCGCGCGGTGAACACGACGTCCTCGTAGGGGAAACGGCCGTCGGGGAAGCGGATGCCGTGCGCGCGCAGGAAGGCCGTGGCGTAGAGCTTGTTGACGCACAGGGTGTCGTGGACCAGGCGCGGGCGCAGGGCGGGCCGGGCGTGCACGGCGGGCGCCGCGTACAGGCCCGGCTCCCATGGCACCTCGCGCCCCGAAGGCAGCTCGCGGCGCACACACAGGCCACCGGTGACCTGCGCGTCCGCCGCGGTCGCCGCCGTGAGCAGGGCGTCCACCGCGCCGGGCGGCAGGACGTCGTCACTGTCCAGGAACATCACGTACGGCGAGGTCACCGCGGCGAGACCGGTGTTGCGCGGGGTGCCGCAGCCGCCGCTGTTGACGGGGCACCGGATCACCCGCAGCCGGGGTTCGCGGGCGGCGAGCCGGTCGAGCAGGTCCGCGCTGCCGTCCGTCGAGCCGTCGTCGACGGCGACGACCTCCCGTACGGCGGGGCCCTGCCGGAGTGCCGAGCGCACGGCGTCGGTCACATGGGCGGCGTCGTCATGGCCGATGACGACGACGGCGACGGCCGGGGAGAGGTGGGGGCGCATGGCATCCTCAGGGTGTTATGGGCTGATTGTCAGCATTCTGTTCATCAGTACCCCGGTACCCCGGCCGGATGGCGCCCCCGCTCGGCCGCTCACACGTGGGAGGCCGTCACGCCCGCGCGCAGCCACCGCACGACCTCAGCGGCGCTGTACGGACCCCCATCGGGCGCGAGATGGCGCAGGAACCCCAGGTCCTGGCCGATGGTGACGACGGGCGGTTCCACCACGCCCCGTGGGCGCCGCTGCCCGAGGCCGACGGCGGCCAGCAGCCCGTTGCACAGGCAGTGCCGCCCCTCGGTCCGCTCGGCGTCCCCGCCCTTGCGGACGTACGCCACCCGCGGTTCCGCCGGGCAGCGGTAGCCGATGGCGCCCTGCGGGGTGCGGTAGGGAGTCCGCAGATAGCCGAGGTCGCAGACGCGGGCGCGGGCGGCGCCGACGCCGGGGTCGGACAGGGTGCCGGGCAGGTCGGCGACCTTGAAGGGGAAGCCGGTCGGAGAGGCCGCCGGATCGTTGCGCACCCGCAGTCCGCCGGTCAGCTCACGCTCGATCAGCCGCCGCCGCAGCCCGGTGTCCATGCCGGACTCCTCGCAGAGCGCGAAGACGCTGCCGAGCTGGACACCGGCGGCACCCGCCGCCCTGGCCTCGCGCAACTGCCGCGGTCCGCACTGGCCGCCGGCGATCCAGAACGGCAGTCCGAGGCGGGCCATCTTCGCGAAGTCGGGGACGTCCCTGGGGCCGTAGACGGGTTCACCTGACTCGTCCAGGCCCAGCGGTCCGCGGGGCGGGGCGCTGTGGCCGCCCGCGCGGTGGCCCTCGACGACGAATCCGTCCGGCCGGGTCTCCTCGTCGCGGTTCAGGTACGAGGCCAGCGCGGGCAGCGAGACGATGGCCAGGACGCGGGGGCGGCGCAGCCGGCCGACGCGGCCCGGATCCGCCCCGCGCAGCACCGAGGAGGGGTCGAAGCGCAGCTCGTGGGGCTGGTCGTCACCCGCCACGTCCACCCGTACGGTGACCGGTTCCGACCGGGCGAGACCGTCGGCGATCCCGGGTATCTGCGCGGGGATGCCCGCGCCGACCAGGACGTAGTCGACGCCCGCCAGGATCGCGCCGAACAGTGCGGGCACGGTGGCGAGCTGGAGCTTCTCCAGGTAGTTGATGCCGACCGGTCCGCCGTGGCCCTCCTTGGCGAGCCAGACCTCGCAGAAGTTGGCGGCCACGGTCAGTGCCCGCGCGGGGCACGCCTCGTCGGCGGTCGTCATGGGGGTGGCCGCGAACCGCTCGCCGGGTCCGATGCCGCCCTCGACGAAGTAGCGCTCCCGCAGCTCGGCGGCGAGTGACGGTACGGGGAAGGCGGCCAGCGCCCGCCGGAGGTGACCGCCCGGGTCGCCGCTCTGGAGCACCCGGATCAGCAGGGTGTCGAGAGCGGTACCGGAGACGACTCCCAGCTGCCCGGTGCGGGCGACCGCGCGGGCGAGCCGCCGGCCGGACACCCCCACACCCATGCCGCCTTGGATCAGCCAGGGCGGCTCGGCCGCCGTCCGGGATTCGTTCATGCGGTCCTCGCAAGGGTGGCGGCAGGACCGGGGTGACGCACCGGGTCCGTACCGGCGTATCCGTGAACTTACGGTTCCGTAAGCTACGGCATCGTAACCTACGCAGGCGTAGGTTACGGGGAGTCCGGTCTCTGCGCGCCTTCCGCCGCGGCCGCCGCCGCGTCCAGTGCCGTGGTGAGCCGCTGGAGGACGGCGCTCAGCTCGCGGATCTCCTCCACCTCGAAGCCGGTCGCGGCCGCGATCCGCAGCGGCACCTCCAGGGCCTGCCGGCGCAGCGCGGTGCCCTCCTCGGTGGGCCGGACCTCCACGGACCGCTCGTCGCGCGCACTGCGCTCCCGGCGCACCAGGCCGGCCGTCTCCAGTCGCTTGAGCAGCGGGGACAGGGTGCCGGAGTCCAGTCGCAGATGCTCGCCGAGCTTCTTCACGGGCAGCGTGCCGTGCTCCCACAGCACCAGCATGACCAGGTACTGCGGATAGGTGAGCCCGAGGTCCTTGAGGATCACCCGGTAGACACCGTTGAAGGCGCGGGAGGCCGCGTTCAGCGTGAAGCAGACCTGCTGGTCTAGGCGGAGCCAGTCGTCCGCGGAGCCCGGTGCCGGGACCGTCGCGGGTGGGGGGCTCGGGGTGGCAGTCATGCGTCCAGCGTAGCGCTAGCGAGCCATTTGGTTGCGCGCAATTAAATTGCGTGCTCTACTTGTGGTCGTACGGCAGCCGGACCCGCCCCGGGCCGGCCGTGTCACGATTGAAAAGGGAAGGTCCTCCCATGGACGCGCT
The DNA here is from genome assembly GCF_043199595.1 of Streptomyces sp. NPDC048584. Lineage (NCBI taxonomy): Bacteria > Bacillati > Actinomycetota > Actinomycetes > Kitasatosporales > Streptomycetaceae > Streptomyces > Streptomyces sp. NPDC048584. The sequence continues at coordinate 37,384 of NZ_JBICWF010000024.1, read as the reverse complement.
CTACACCGCTGTCGCCACCGCCACCCACGGCCGTGCCGGCCGGGCCGTCACCTCCGACGGCAAGCTGGACCTCGGCCTGAGCATGCCCGTCGAGCTCGGCGGCGACGGCGTGGGCACCAACCCGGAGCAGTTGTTCGCGTCCGGTTACGCGGCATGCTTCGGCGGCGCCCTCGGCGTGGTCGGCCGGGCGGCGAAGGTCGACGTCAGCGACGCCGCGGTGACCGCGGAGGTGGTCCTCGGCAAGCAGGGCGAGGGCTTCGCGCTCGCCGTGACGCTGCGCGTCGAGCTGCCCGAGGGCATCGAGGAGGAGACCGGCCGCAAGCTGGTCGAGCAGGCCCACCAGGTCTGCCCCTACTCCAACGCCACCCGCGGCAACATCCCGGTCGACCTCGTCATCGAGTAACCGGCGGCGGGCTCAGCCCCCGACCCGCGCCAGCACCTCCCCCGTCCGCCGGCTCCACGTCACCACCACCGCCTCCCCGGGCACCCGCTGTCCGGGGGTCAGCAGCAGCCAGCGCGCGTGGTACCGGCGGACGACCGCGGCCCGCTCGGCGCGGGTCGAACCCGGATCGAGATACGCCCGCACATCGGCCACCCGCCGCAGCCGCTCCCCTTCGTCCAGCGAGGGGTCCGGCCAGGCGGGCGCCGCGAGGTTCGGCCCGTATCCGGCGATCGCGTGGACGGCGTAGTACCCGTCGGTGATCACCACCTCGCCCGGCCCGATGTACCGCGTGGCCCAGACGTACGACGGCCAGTCCGGCGGCCGTTCGAAGCCCGCCGGCAGCACCGCCCCCGCGTGCACGGTCAGGAACCCGGCGCACGCGCCCGCCGCCGCGGCCCCGCCCAGCAGCCGCCGCCACACCGGCCACGGCCGGGGCGCCGCCAGCTCCACCGCCAGCGCGAACTGCAGCGGCGCCAGGGTCAGCCCGAGGATCCTGCCGTAGGTGTAGTGGCCGCCGAGCCAGCCGTACGCCACCACGAGACAGTCCAGTACGAACATCAGCACCAGCGGATCGCGCCACGAGGTGCGCCGGGCCCGCAGCCACAGCGCGGGCAGCCCCAGCAGCGCCAGCCCGAACTGCCCGCCGAGGTCCAGATACAGCCGCCGGTGCATGGCGTCCACGCTGTCGTCGCCGGCCAGCGCGAACACGTCGAAGTACGGCCAGGACGCGGCCGCCAGCAGCGCCACCGCCCCCGTCAGCGCCCACCGCGCGACGACCGCCGGCCGCCACCGGCGCTGCCAGCCGGTGACCAGCGCCACCGCCCCCAGCACCGCCGCGACCGACGTGATCGGATGCACCAGCAGGATCACCCCGTACAGCACGCCCAGCGCCGCGTACCCGGACACCGGCCGCAGCCCGCTCGGCCCCACGTACCGCACGGCCCCCGCGTCCCGCGCCCGCGCACCCGTCAGCGCCCACGCCCAGAAGGTGAGCCCGATCGCGAAGGCCGACGGGTAGGACAGATTGCCGGTCATCGACATCACGTTGATGAAACCGCTCCACCAGGCCCGCTCCACCCCCCACAGCAGTGACATCGCGCCCAGTGCCAGCACCGGCGCCCAGGGGCGCGGGGTCAGCACGCGCACGCAGCGGCCGATCCCGGTCAGCAGCACGATCAGGTTCAGCGGCCCGGTGAGCCGGAGCACCTCCCAGCCGCCCAGCCCCGTCAGCCGGGCGGCCACCCCCTGCGCCAGCGCGAACGGCGAGTAGTAGGGGCTGCCCGCCCCCGGCAGGTCCGCCATCGGATGCCGGGGGTTCAGCAGATCGTCCCTGAGGCGCTCGACGACGGCCGCGTGCAGCCCGGCGTCACAGCACAGCGGCACACTCCAGTACGCCAGCGACATCATGATCCAGAACAGGAACCCGAAGAACTGGTACGGGGTCGGGCGCCAGGTCCGGTCGCCGCGCAGCGCCGTGGCGCCGTGCCCGGGTCCGCGTACGAGGACTCCGGAGCTCATCGGATGACGGGCAAAGGGGGCATTGTGGGCATTTGTCGTATGTTCCCGAAACGATCAACGACATGACCTCTCCTCACTCCAACGAGTGAACGGGGCAGGTCAGCGCGCCGGCTCCACCGGAACCCCCTGCGTCGGCACCACCGCCCGCAGCACCACCGGCTCCAGCAGCAGCGGCACGCCGAGCACCGGCAGCAGCCAGGCCAGGACGATCAGCCGGTCGCCCCAGATGTTGATGTCCGGATGCCCGGCCTGGTTGAGGAACCCCGTGCAGGCGGCGGCCACCAGGAAGGCGCCGAACGCCGGCCGCCGCCGCGCCCCCAGGACACCGGCCGCCAGGAACGCCACGAACAGCGGCTCCCACAACCGCCGCCGCAGCCACTCCGTCCAGAAGTTCCCCTGCAACTGGAAGAACTCCGCCCACGGCCGCTCCCGGTCCGGACGGGCGAAGTGACCGGTGAGCAGATCCTGCACGCTCTCCGACACCGACGGATAGTGCAGCAGCCGGGCCAGCAGTACCGTGCCCAGCACCCCCGCACACCCCGCCGCCGCGAGCGCCACCACCCCGCGCCCCGCCGGAAGACCCCGCCACCGCCGCCGTACGGCGACGACCGCGCCCGCGACCGCCAGGCACAGGCCGAGGAACAGCGCCTGCGAGTGCTTGACGGTGAACAGCGCGAGCAGCGCCCCGTACACCAGCGCCGGACCCCGCCGTCTCCCGCGCCCCTCGAGGAGCAGCGCACAGCCCCACAGCACGGCCAGGGTGAGCGCCAGCAGCAGCCCCTCGGTCATCGGGCGCATCGCGGTCGTCCCGCACGGCAGCACCATGAACAGCGCCTGCCCGGTGAGCGCGAGCGGCACCGAAAGCGCCAGGGTGCGCAGCACCAGGAAGGTGAGCGCGCCGCCCAGACAGGTGACCGCCACGCCCGCCGCCCAGACCCCCCACGTCACCCCTAACACGCCGACGAACGGCGCCAGGAACACCGGGTAGCCGGGCCGCGTCTCGAAGATCCGCATGAACCGCTCCGGCATGAACGGCACGGTGTGCCCGCCGGTCTCCCCGGCCGCCAGCCGTGCCTCCACCTGCCGCCACTCCCGCTCCCGGCACTCCCGCAGAACCTCCGGGGCGGGGTCCGGGGCGTGGAAGCGCACCACGTTCACGTTCTGCCCGCGGTGCGCGATCACCGCCCGGCCCGCGCAGTAGTAGTCGATGGTGGCGGCCGCCGCGTCCCGCTTGTCCGCCCCGGTCAGGCTCAGCGCGTACGACAGATAGTTCTTGCTGTCGGGCGTGTCCCGGCCGGTGACGTTGGCGAGTTGCAGCAGCGCGAACACGCCGGCCAGCAGCAGGACCCAGGCGCGCGGCCTCACGACGGGGCCGGCAGGCCGGCGCCGGCGCCCTGGGACGGCACCGGGACCGGACCGGCCGCCGCTTCCGGCATCGGCTCGCCCAGCATCAGCGTCCGCACCACCCGCTCGGCGGCCCGCCCGTCGTCGAACTCGCAGAACCGCTCCCGGAACGCCGACCGCAGCCGGGCCGACTCCCCGTCCCGCCAGGTCCCGGAGCCGAACAGCCGCGCCAGCTCCCCGTGGGAGCGCGTGACATGGCCCGGCGCCTCGGCCGTGATGTCCAGATAGACGCCCCGGCCGGCCCGGTAGGCGTCCCAGTCGTCGGCGTGGAGCACGATCGGCCGGTCCAGAAGGGCGTAGTCGAACATCAGGGCCGAATAGTCGGTGACCAGCACATCGGAGGCGAGCAGCACGTCCTGCACCTCCGGTTCGTCCGTGGCGTCGACGAGCACACCCCGCCGGTGCAGCTCCGTGAGGCCGAGCCCGCGCGCCGGTCCGGCGGCGAGGGAGGGGTGCAGACGGACGACGAGGGTGTGGCCGGGACCCAGATCGGCGGCGAACCGGGCCAGGTCGATCCGCTCCACCAGGCCGTCCCTGCGGTAGTCGCGGCGGGTCGGCGCGTACAGCACCACGGTGTCGCCGTCGGGGACACCGAGCCGTGCGCGGACCGCGCGGCCCCGCTCCTCGGGCGCCGCGACCAGGACGTCGTTGCGCGGGCTGCCGGTCCGTGCGGAGGCGAAGTGGCAGGGGTAGGCGCGTTCCCACACCAGCTCGGAGTGCCGGTTGGCGACCAGGCTGTGGTCCCAGCGGTCGGCCCGGCGCAGCATCCGCGGTACGTCGGTACCGAGCCGGGCGCCGGGCCGGCCGAGAAGATCGGCGCCCATGTACTTCAGGGGGGTGCCCTGGTGGGTGTGGATGTGCACGCTCCCCGGGCGTTTGACCAGCGAGCCCGGCCAGTTGACGTTGTTGACGAAGTAGGTGGCCCGCCCGGTCACCCGCCGGTACTCGGGCGAGTCGAGCAGCACGTAGTCGGTGTCCGGCGGCAGCGCGGCGGCCCGCTCCTCGTCGGCGACCACCCATACGCCCCTGATGTGCGGGGCGAGTTCGCGTGCCGCGCGGTGGATCGCGGCCGGGTCGCCGAGCACGCCCCGGTGGGAGAACGCCGAGTACACGGCGAGGTCCGGGTCCAGGGAGTGGGGGAGCGCGGCCCGGGCGCGGGCGTACCGTGCCGCCGAGGCCGTACGCGTCCGACGCGCCCGCCGTCCCAGCTCGCGTCCGGCCCTTCCCGCCTGCCGCCGCAGGACGTACCCGGCGTAGCTCCCCTCCAGCACCCGCAGTTCGGCGGGGACCGGCGCTCCGTCCGGCCGGTGCGCGCGGAACATCTCGGCCGTACGGCGGAAGAACTCGCCCCGGTCGGACGGGGGCAGCCGGTCCGGCTTGGAGAGGATGTCGAGACAGTGCTCGCCCATCTTCGCGTGCAGGAACGGCCGCCAGTGCGCGAGCGCCGGGCGGGCGTCGACGAAGCGGAACACCCGCGCGTACTGCTCGTGGACGTCGAAGTGCTTGCGGCTGGTGGTGGACAGGATGCTGCCCCGGCGGCGCTGCCGGTAGTACACGCAGATCCGGTCCAGGGTGGCGACGCGCTCCGCGCTGAGCAGCACCGGGAACGTCCAGGGGGTGTCCTCGTAGTAGCCGGGCGGGAAGGTGAAGCCCTCCCGTTCGACGAAGTCCCGGCGGTAGACCTTGTTCCACACCACCATCAGCAGATCGAGGATCTCCGGCCGCTCGGCCGCCGTGAACACGTCGTCGACGGCGAGCAGTCGGGCCAGCGCATTGCGGCGGGTGCCGCCCCACCAGTGGGTGCGGGCGTAGTCGAAGACGAGGACGTCCGGGTCGCCGGTCTCGTCGATGCGGTCGGCGAGGGCGCGCAGCGCGCCCGGGGTGAGGGTGTCGTCGCTGTCGAGGAAGAACAGGTAGTCGCCGGTCGCGTGCGGCATCCCGGCGTTGCGGGCCCGGCCGAGGCCCACGTTCTCGGGCAGTCGCAGGACCTGGAGGCGGTCGTCGCGGGCCGCGTACGCGTCGAGGATCGCCCCGCACTCGTCGGGCGAGCGGTCGTCGACGGCGATCACCTCGATGTCGCGGTACGACTGCCCGAGCACCGAGTCGAGGCAGGCGTGCAGATATCCCCGCACCTTGAAGACGGGGACGATGATGCTGAAGCGGGGCACGTCAGCTCCTCACCAGGGTGGCGGCCGCGGGAGCGGGGACACGCTCCGCGAGCGGGATCACGGGCGGCAGGGCCTCGGGCGGCTCGCCGAGCAGCACCCGGCGCACGACCCGTTCGGCGGCCCGTCCGTCGTCGAACGGGCAGAACCGCTCCCGGAACCGGGCCCGCAGCGCGGCCGACTCCGCGTCCGCGTACGAGCCGTCGCGGAACATCCGGGCCAGTTCGCCCGGGGTACGGGCGACCCGGCCCGGCGGCTCCGCCAACAGGTCGAAGCAGACGCCCCTGGTCTCCCGGTAGACGTCCCAGTCGTCGGCGTACACGACGATCGGACGGTCCAGATTGGCGTAGTCGAACATGATCGACGAGTAGTCGGTGATCAGGACGTCGGCGGCGAGGCAGACGTCCTCGGCGGAGCGGTGCGCGGTGACGTCGATGACCCGGCCGGTGTTCCCGCGTGCGCCCCGGTCGTAGAAGTAGTGGGCGCGCAGCAGGACGACGACGTCCTCGCCGGCCGCCGCGCAGAACGCCTCCAGGTCGAGACCGGTCTCGAAGCCGGTGTGGTGGTCGCGGTGCGTGGGCGCGTACAGCACCGCCCGCGCGCCCTGGGGGATGCCGAGTTCCGCGCGGACACGGGCCACGTCGTCGGCGCCGGCCGTGCAGTACACGTCGTTGCGCGGATACCCGTACTCCAGGTGCTCGTAGGAGCCGGGGAAGACGCGCTCCCACACGCGGGTGGAGTGCGGGTTGGCGGAGAGGTTGTAGTCCCAGCGGTCCACCCGGCCCAGCAGCTTGGTGAAGCTGCCGGACGCGGCGGCCACCACCGGGTACGTCGACTGGTCGATGCCCATGGTCTTCAGCGGGGTGCCGTGCTGGGTCTGGAGATGGACGCTGCCGGGCCGTTTGACCACGCCCTCCGCGAAGTTGGCGTTGTTGACCAGATACGTGGCGCGGGCCAGCACCTCCCAGTAGCGGTGGCTGCCGATGACCGCGTACTCGACGCCGTCCGGCACGGTGTGCGCCTGGTCGGCCTCCACCAGGAACACCGAGCGCAGGTGCGGGGCGAGTTCGCGGGCCTTGGCGTGGATCGCGGCCGGGTTGCAGGCGTAGCCCCGGCCCCAGTAGGCGCAGTACACGACCAGGTTCGGATCGAGGGGACGGCGCAGCCGCGTCCGGTACCGCAGCCGGGTGCGCAGCCCGTGCGGGCGCGGCAGCGGGGCCACCGCCCGGGTCACCGCGCGACGGACACCGCGCAGGGCGGCGAAGGCCTCGTACGAGCCGGACGCCAGCAGCCGGTGCTGCACCCCGAGGCTGCCGGGCGGCGGCCGGAACCCGGCGGGGCGGTGCCGGCGGTACAGGGTGCTCGCCCGGCGGAAGAAGGCCCGGCGCCCCGACGGCAGCCGCCGGGGATGCGCGGCCGTCTTCAGTACGGCGGTGAAGAGCTGTTCGAACAACGGCCCCGACCGCTCGGCGGACAGCCCCAGCCCGGCGGCCCGTACAAGTGCCAGCTCCACCTGGTCCAGGAGTTCGGCGTGGTGCTCCCCGGGCAGGTTCAGCCGGCTGCCCTGCCGCCGCACCAGATGCCGTACGACGACCGACCGCAGCACCGCGACCCGCCCGGCGCCCGCCATCGCGACCCCGCCCCAGCCGACATCCGTGAAGTGACCGTCAGGAAAGACGAGTTCGCGCTCGGCGACGAACGCGCGCCGCCAGGCCGCACTCCACGCCGGGAGGCTCACGCCGGTGAGATGCGGGGCGTCCTCGGGCGCGAACGCGCCGTCCGGGGTCCGCGCCAGGAGAGGCGCGGCCGGGTTGGCGGGCTCGCCCTCCCACCAGGGCACCCGCTCGTGCTCGAAGTGCAGCACGTCCACGGGGCCGGTATCCGTCAGCCGCCCGTCCAGCGCCGCCAGCGCACCCGGCACGAGAACGTCGTCACCGTCGAGGAACAGCAGATACGTCCCCGTGGCCGCCCGCAGTCCCGCGTTGCGCGCCCCCGCGAGTCCGGCCGACGGCGGCGCGTGCACGGGCGTCACCCGGGAGTCCCGCGCGGCGTGCCGGGCGGCCACGCCGCCGGCCGGGGAACCGGGTGCTTCACAGACCGGGATCAGCTCGAAGTCGCCGAAGGACTGGGCGAGGACCGAGTCCAGCGCCAGTCCCAGCCTGCCTGCGACCCCATGGGACGGGACGATGATGCTGAAGCGGGGCATTCTCTTCTTTCCGTAGCGGATGTCTGGCGCCCTCAGCGGGAGGGGCGCCGGCCGGGCCGCCCCGCCGGCCGCCAGGTGGACGGCCGGGTCGGGGTGGGCCGCGACGAGCCGGAGGGCATGGGTACTCCCTGTACGTGGGGGAAAACGGCGGTCAGCCGTGGTCGGTGACGGTCCGCAGGCCGGCGGGCTGCTGCGGCGGCACCGTGGTGAGCGACGCGGGACCGGTCATGTCGGCGGCGGACGGCACCGGCCGGCGCTCCCCGGGCGGGACCACCCACGCCGGCCCGGCCTCGCCGAGCCAGACCCGCCGCACCACCCGCTCGGCGGCGCGGCCGTCGTCGTACGCGCAGAAGCGCGCGCGGAAGTCCGCCCGCAGCCGGGCGGAGCGGGCGCCGCACCAGTGCCCGGTGGCGAAGATGTCGATCAGTTCGTCCGCGCTGCCCGCGACCGCGCCCGGCGGGAACGTCCGCGGGTCGAAGTAGGCGCCGCGGGCGGCCTCGTACGCCTCCCAGTCCTCGATGTACAGCACCACGGGCCGGTCCAGCCCCGCGTAGTCGAACATCACGGGGGAGTAGTCCGTGACGAGGACGTCCGAGGCCAGGCAGAGCGCGGTGAGGTCCGGGTGGCCGGTGACGTCCAGGACCCGGTCGGAGGCGGCCTCCCGCGGCCCGCGGTGCGGGTGGTGGGCGCGGGACAGAACCACGAAGCGGGGGCCGAGGCGGCGCACCAGGCGCTCCAGGTCGAGGAGCTGGGGCTGGGTGCGCCGGTAGTCGCGGTGGGCCGGCGCGTACAGGATCGCCACCGAGCCCTCCGGTACGCCCAGCGACTTCCGCAGCCGGGCCACGTCCGCCGCGGTCGCGGTGTGGAAGCGGTCGGTGCGCGGACGGCCGTACTCCAGGGTGGTGTAGCGGCCGGGGCACACCCGCTCCCAGGTCAGGGTGGAGTGGCGGTCGGCGGAGATCACGTAGTCCCACTGGTCGACGCCCCGCAGCAGCCGTGCGAAGTCGGTGCCCCGGGCCGCCGCCGGACGTTCGAGGAGATCCAGGCCCGCATGCCCGAGGGGGGTGCCGCGCCGCGTCTGCACCACGACCTGCCCCTTGCGCTTGACCAGCCCCGGCACCACGTCGGCGTCCGTCACCAGATACGCCGACCGGGCGAGCGCGCTCCAGTGCGCGGCCGTCCCCGGCACCAGCCGGGCGGTGGCCGGCGGAACGGTGTGGTGGTACTCGGGACGGGCCACCCACGCCGTGCGGATGTGCGGCACGAGATCGCGCAGCGCGGACTCCAGCGCGCCCGGGTCACCGCCGTGACCGCGGCCGCCGTGCACGGTGAACACGGCCCGGTCGGCGCGCAGCGGCAGCAGGCGCTGGACGCGGTAGTGCAGGCGCAGGGCGGCCCGCCCCAGGGCGCGCGGCAGTCGCCCCGCGATCCGGGTCCACCTGCGGCGCAGGGCGGCCGCCAGCCGCAGCGACCGGTAGGTGCGGTGCAGTCCGAACCGGACCATCGCGTGGTGCGCGCGGGCGCGCGTGGACACGGGCGCGCCGGGCGTCCGGTAACGCCGGTAGTGGGTACGGGCCCGGCGCAGGAAGGCGGTGCGCGAACCGTGCGGCAGCCTGTCCCGGCGGGCGTACACGGTCACCAGATGGTCGACCATGCGGCGGAACAGCACCGGCCGCCAGCGCCGGAGTTCCGGCCGCTCGTCGAGGAACGCGAAAACCCGGTCGTACTGGTCGAAGACGTCGAAGTGCCGCTCGCTGGTGGTGCGCAGGATGCCGCCGGTCCGCCGCTGCCGGTAGTGCACGCACACCCGGTCCAGGGTGGCGATGGAACCCGCCGTCATCAGGACCGGGTACGTCCACGGGGTGTCCTCGTAGTAGCCGGGCGGGAAGGCGAGGCCCGCCCGCTCGACGAACTTCCGCCGGTACGTCTTGTTCCAGGCCACCATCAGCAGGTTCAGCAGCCCCGGCCGGTCCGCGAGCCGGAACGGCGCGGGCCCGGCCTCGCCGAGTTCGGCGGCGGCCCGGTTGCGGACGGTCTCGCCCGACCAGTAGGTGCGGGCGTAGTCGTAGACCAGGACGTCCGGCTCGCCGGTCTCCTTCAGCCGGTCGGCGAGGGCGAGCAGCGCGTCGGGGGTCAGGGTGTCGTCGCCGTCCAGGAACACCAGGTAGTCGCCGGTCGCCCGCTCCATGCCCGCGTTGCGGGCGGGCCCGAGGCCGCCGTTCTCCGGCAGGTGCACGGCCCGTACGCGCGGGTCGCGGGCCGCGAACTCGTCGATCACCGCACCGCAGGCGTCCGGCGAGCAGTCGTCGACGGCGATCAGTTCGAGATCGGGATACGACTGGGACAGCACCGAGTCCAGGCACTCGTGCAGATACGCCTGGACCTGGTACGCGGGGACAATGACACTGAACCTGGGCAAGGGGCGTCCAACGGTCGGTGCGGGTGCTCTGCCCGGCAACGGCCGCCCGCCCGACTTGGTTACGCGCCCTGCGGCATCCGGGGGACAACCGTCACACGAAGGGGCGGCCCCGGACGGACGCGCCCCCTCAACCCGGCATTGCGTTCGGCTACTTCACCGCGCCCGCCATGACACCGGAGACGAACTGCCGCTGGAACGCGAAGAACACGACCAGCGGGACCACCATCGAGATGAACGCGCCGGGTGCCAGGACGTCGATGTTGTTGCCGAACTGCCGTACCTGCGTCTGCAGGGCGACCGTGATCGGCTGGCTTCCCGAGTCGGTGAAGATCAGCGCGACCAGCATGTCGTTCCACACCCACAGGAACTGGAAGATACCGAGCGCGGCGATCGCGGGACCGGCCAGCGGCATCACGACCCTGACGAACAGCCGCAGTTCGCCCGCGCCGTCCAGCCGGGCCGCCTCCAGCAGTTCGCGCGGGATCTCCGCGAAGAAGTTCCGCAGCAGGAACACCGCGAACGGCAGACCGAAACCGACGTGGAAGAGGATCACCCCGGTCAGTGAGCCGAAGATGCCGATGGTGCCGAAGAGTTCGGCGATCGGGATCAGCGCCACCTGTACCGGCACCACCAGCAGCCCCACCACCGCGAGGAACCACCAGTCGCGGCCCGGGAACTCCATCCATGCGAACGCGTATCCGGCCAGGGAGCCGATCACCACCACCAGCACGGTCGCCGGGACGGTGATGTACGCCGTGTTCAGCAGCGAACCGGTGATGTCGTCGTTCTTCAGCAGGGTCTCGTAGGCGCCGAAGGTGAGCTGCGACGGCTCGGTGAACACGTTCCACCAGCCGTCGGCGGCCATGTCCTCCGGCGTCCGCAGACTGGCCAGCAGCAGCCCGACCGTGGGGACCAGCCAGAACAGCCCCACCACGATCAGGAACACGCGCACCAGACCGCCGCCGACCCACCGGCTGAGCCAGGAGCCGAGCGGCTCATCGACCCTGGCGACCGGAGCCGCCTTGACGACGCCGCTCATCGCCGCACCTCCCGCCGCAGCCGCCTTACGTTGAACCACATCACCGGGATGACGAGCAGCAGCAGGAACACCGCGATCGCGCTGGCGATGCCCGGCTGGTCCGACGCGAAGCCCTTGCGGTACAGCTCCAGCGCGAGCACGTTCGCGTCGTCCTGGGACGAGCCCGGCGCGATGATGAAGACCAGGTCGAACACCTTCAGCACATTGATCATCAAGGTGACCGTGACGACCGCCAGGACCGGCGCCAGCAGCGGCACCGTGACACGTCTGAACACCTGCCACTCGTTCGCGCCGTCCACCCGCGCCGCCTCCAGCAGCTCCCGGGGCATCCCCGCGAGCCCGGCCGCGATCAGCACCATCGCGAAGCCCGCCCACATCCAGATGTACGAGCCGATGATCGCAGGCGTGACCAGGGACGGGCCCAGCCAGTCGAGGCCGTTGTACGGCTGCGCGAAGTTGTCCGCCGGCAGCCGCAGCAGGGCCCCGTCGGCCTTCGACGAGAAGGAGAACGTGCCGTCGTCGCCCGCCGTGGCCGTCTCCACCACCTCGCCGTCCTTCACGGCCTCGATCCTCATCCCCGGATAGCCGAGCTCGGTCGCGTCGACACCGTTCAGCGTGCCGACACCCTTGCCGCGGGTGAAGTCCTGCCAGGTGGTGCCGGTGATCCGGTCGTCCTCCGGCTTCGGGGATGCCGCCCGCCGCGCCTCCTTCGGCATCAGATCCGGGGCGACACCGACGAGCGGCAGCGTCACCGTGTCACCGGCGCTCACCGCCGACGTGGTGATGAACGCGCCCCCGCCGGCCGGCTCAAGCGGCGACTCACGGCCCGGGTGCGCCTTCGGGAACGCCGACGACTGGGCGAAGGTGTCGTGCACCCCCACCCACACCGCGTTCGCCACGCCCTTGTCCGGGTCCTGGTCGTACACCAGACGGAAGATGATGCCGGCCGCCAGCATCGAGATCGCCATCGGCATGAAGACGACCAGCTTGAACGCCGTGCCCCAGCGCACCCGTTCGGTCAGCACCGCGAAGACCAGACCGAGCGCGGTCGCGACCGTCGGCGCGAACACCACCCAGAGGACGTTGTTCCGCAGGGCGGTGCGGATGCCGTCGTCGGTGAACAGGGCCTCGTAGTTGTCGAATCCGGCGAAGCCGTCGCCGGACTGGTCGTAGAGGCTGCGGACGACGGAGTACCCGATCGGGTAGACCACGAGCGCGCCGAGCAGCACCAGCGCGGGCAGCAGGAACAGCGCCGCGACGGTCCTGCGGGTCCCGGTGACGCTCCTGCGCGACTTGGGAGCGGAGGGGGCTGTCCTCGGTGCCCCTGCCGCCGTGTCCGACGTCATCGCCGGATCAGTTCCCGTACGCCGCGGCCGCGTCGGCCTCCAGCTTCGCCTGTGTGCCGGCGATGTCCCCCGGGTTCTTCAGGAAGTCCTGCAGCGCCTTCCACTCGCCCTTGCCGGGTGTGCCGCCGAAGGCCTGCGGGGCCTGGTCGGACATGTCGAAGCGGAAGTCGTCACCGGACGCGACCAGCGCCTCGGCGATCTTCCTCTGCACCTCGTTCGGATACGCCGACGGGTCGACGTTCTTGTTCGGCGAGAGGAAGCCGCCCAGCTTCGCGTGGATCTGCGCCGCGTCCGGCGAGGCCAGGAAGGTGGCCAGCGCCTGCGCCGCCTTCGATTCCTCCAGGATCACGGCCGCGTCGCCGCCGGAGACCACCGGCGCGGTGTCGCCGACGGCCGGGAACGGGAACACCTTGGCGTCCGTGCCCACCTTCGCCTTGGTCTCACCGATGTTGACCTGCGCGAAGTCGCCCTCGTAGACCATGCCGGCCTTGGGCTGGTCGCCGCCGGTGAAGGTCTGGGTCACGGAGGTCGGGAAGTCGGTGCCGAGGGCGCCGGTCGCGACGTAGTCCTTCTTCCCCCAGATCCCGGCGAGCGTGGTGAGGGCCTCCTTGACGGACGGGTCCGTCCACTTGATCTCGTGCCGGGCGAGCTGGTCGTACTTCTCCGGGCCGGCCTGCGAGAGATAGACGTTCTCGAACCAGTCGGTCAGCGTCCAGCCGTCCGCCCCGCCGACCGAGAAGGGCGTGACACCGGAGTCGTACACCGTCTGCGCGGCGGTGAGGAGTTCGTCCCACGTCTTGGGCTCGGCGGCGCCGGCGTTCTCGAAGACCTGGGCGTTGTACCAGATCAGCGACTTGTTGGCGGCCTTGTAGTAGACGCCGTACACTTTGCCGTCGATCGTGCCGATGTCCTGCCAGCCCTGCGAGTAGTTCTCGCCGAGCTCCTTGACCGCGTCGGCGCCGAGCGGTTTGGCCCAGCCCTTGTCGACGGCCTGCTTGATGGCGCCCGGCTGCGGCAGCATCGCCACGTCCGGCGGGGCGCCGCCCGCGACCTTCGAGCCGAGGAAGTTGATGATCGGGTCCTGGGCGGGGACGAAGGTCACCTTGGCGCCGGTGCGCTTCTCGAACTCGGCGAGGACCTTCTTGAAGTTGGCCTGCTCGGCGCCGGTCCACACGGCGGCGACCTCGAGGCTCTCGCCGTCCAACTTCGGCAGGGTGACGGTGGTTCCGGTGTCGCCGGTGCCCTTGTCCTCGTCGCCGCCGCCACTGTCGTCGTCGCCACCGCCGCACGCGGTCAGCGAGACCGCGAGCACCCCCGCGGCGAGCGCGGCGGCACCACGTATCCGGATGATCCTGCTCGTCCTGCGCATCACTGCCCCGTTCTTCGTACGCCGTCGAACGCCGAGCACTGTTCCCGTGCGCACTGGTCTACGCCCGGGGGATGGGGGTGGCAAGACCGCACCCCACGTCAACCTCACGATCGTAACCACGCCGTGACCCCACGTCACCACATCCCACACACCCGGGCCGCGTACCCCCCACGTGCACCCCCACGGCTGGGGCGGGGCGATCCGAACGGCTGGGTCGGCGATCCGACCCCGCAGTCCGCGGACACCCGCACCGCTGGGGCGGCGACCCCACCCCCGCACTCCGCGGGCAGTCGTGCCGCAGGGCGGCACGGGTGGGCGCGACGGCACCCCGTTGGCGCCGGGCCGCGCGACCCACCCCCCGGCCCACCCCCACGCGCCGCACCCGCAACCAGCTCAGAGCAGCGACGGAACCTCCGCCGCCGAAACCTGCCGCGCCGCCCGCTCCAACGCACTGGCGAGCAACGCCAGATCGGTAGGCCCGTTCCCCAGCTCGCGAACCTGCCGCCGAGCCGGCGGATCCCCCATCCGATGCCACTCCAGCGGCACCACCGTCGGCCGCAGCGTCGCCGTCCGAGGGATACGCCCGGTCACCCGCCCGCCCTGGAACACCGTCTCCCACCCGTCCGCACGGGCCAACCGCCCCCGCCCCGGCGCCGGTTCGTCAGGACCACCCCCCGGCACCACCGCATCGAGCACCACCCGCAGCGACGCCCGCCGCACCGGCTCCGTCTGCGCCGTACGCGCACACGGCCCGGTGGCCGCGACCAGATGCACCCCCAGCCGCTCCCCGTCCCGCGCCACCGCCTCCAGCGCCCGCATCACCGATCCGGCGGCGGGCCGCCCCGGCGAGCCGAGCGCCGGGGACACCAGCGCGTCCAGGTCGTCCACGACCACCACCAGCCGGGGCAGCGGCGGCGCCGGCTCCGCCCTGCGCCGGTCCCCGCCCGGCCGCAGCCGCAGCGTCGAACTGGGCGGACTGTCCAGGTCCCCGTTCCGGTCCTCGCGGGACGCGGCCGCCGTGCGCTGGGCGACCATCCGGTCCGACAACTCCCGCCCGGTGTGCCACTCCGCGAAGTCCGACCGGCCCAGCAGCTCCGCGCGCCGCTTCAGCTCGGCGCTCAGGGACTGCGCGAACTCCCGCATCCGCACCGGGTCGTGGGCGGACAGATGCGTGGTGACATGCGGTACGTCCGTACACACCCCCAGTCCCTCGCCGGGCGTGGCGTCCGGCGAGGGGACGCCCCGGCCGTCGACCAGCACGACGGCCAGCCGGTCGGGACGCTCGGCGGCGGCGAGCGAGGCCACGACCGCCCGCAGCAGTTCCGTACGGCCGCTGCCGGACGGCCCCTCGACCAGGAGGTGCGGTCCGTCGGCGGCGAGGTCGGCGGTGACGGGCCCGCGCGGGCCGGCGCCGAGTATGGCGGTGACGCGTCCGCCGAGCGCCTGGGTGTCGTCGGCCGCGTCCGCCCAGCGGGCCATCAGCGAGGCCGGGGTGGCGCGGGCCAGGCCCAGCTCGTCCAGCAGGCGCGCCGACCGGGGCAGCGGCGCCGACACGCGCGCGTGCCGCTCCCCGCCGGTGCCGTCGGTGCGCAGGGGTGCCAGCGCCCGCGCGAAGCGTTCCGCCCAGGCGGGGGAGACCGCGTCGACCGTCGCGAGGGTGCCGTGGCCGACGGGGCCGGTCCCGCCGATCCGCAGCAGCCGCAGGGTGGTCGCCACGTCCCCGCTGAGCAGGGCGACGGCCCCGCACTGCCGGAACGTCGGCGCCACCGCGCAGGCCGCCTCGTACGTCTCCGTCACCGGGGACGACGGGGAGGCGGCGGCCGTCTCGGCGAGACACACCACGTGGATACCGGCCCGCGGCCCCTCCAGGGCCAGCCGGGCCATGGCCTCGCGCACCTCCGCACCGCCCGGGTCGCCGTCCACGACGACGACGGTGTACGGCCCTCGACAGCCGTCGGATATGCGGGGCGCCGTGTGGTCGTGGTCCTCCAGCCGGCGCAGCAGCTCCTCCGCGCGGGCCGCCGCCTGATCCCGGTCGTGCGCGAGCAGCAGCCGGCAGTCCTGCCCGTGTGCCGGGCGTACATGCGGCAGCCAGCCCGCCCAGGACCACTCGGCGGTGCGCTGCGCCAGCGGGCGGGAGTGGTCGGCGGCGATCAGGACGAGTTCCAGCGAGTCGGGGGAGTGCAGCGCGGCGAGCTGTGCGACCACCGCGCGGGCCAGCCCGGCGAGCCGCTCACGCGGGCCGGCCAGTCCCAGCGCGCCGGCCTCGCGCAGGCCCGACGTCACCGGTACGGCGGGCAGCAGTCCGGAACCGTCCGGCGCCGGCCGGTCGGCCGTACCGAGCCGCACCGCGAGCGCCTCGGGGTCGTCCGGCCCGCGCTCCCACAGCCGGGGGCCGGGGCCCAGCGCGGTCAGCAGCAGCGTGGCGGGGTCCGGCCAGGTCTCGGGCAGTACGGGGGCGACGTGCACCGGTTCGGCGGCGAACCCGGCCGGCTCGTCCCCGTACGCGTCCCGCGCGGAGGTGTCCTCCCGCTCCTGCCGTCCCCCGGCCAGCCGCCGGGCCCAGGCGCCGATCCCGCCGCGCCTGCGGGCGGCGGGCGGCCGGGGGAGGCCGGTGGCGCGCGGAGGGGTGCCTTCGCGGGGGGCGGCGGGTGTGCCGTCGACACCGCCGCGGAGGCCGTCGTACCGGCCGTGCTGTCCGCCCCGCTCGGGCTCGTCCGAGCGGGCGGGCCGCTCGGGCTCGTCCGAGCGGGCGGGCCGCTCGGCGTGCGGTCCGGTGCCGGGACCGTCGTCGGCGTACCGGCCGTACTCCCCGCCACGTGTGCCGTCGTCCCCGCGGACGGAGCCCTGTCCCGGCGCCCCGCCGTGCCGCGCCGCGGCGGGTGACTCGTCCCGGGAGTCGCCGTGCGCGGCGTCGGGGCCGCGTCGACCCGGAGCGACGGTGCCGTGACCGAACCCGGGATCGAGGGGACCGCTCCCCGCGTGCGTCTCGTCACCGGCGGGCCGGGGCCGGGACACCCGCCGCCCCTTGGGCATACGCGGAACGTCGTCCCCCCGGGTCACGACCCGTACCGGCCGCCGGCCGGTGGTGCCGTCCGCCCCCTCGGTGTCCGGCGCACCGCCCTGTCCCGGCACCCCCGGCGTACGCCCCGCGCGCGGGTCGGCCGCACCGGACGCGTGCTCCTCAGCGGCGCCAGCGGACGCGGCCCACTCCAGGGAGCCGTACGCATGATGCGTCCCCGCGCGAGGGCCGGCACCCGGTTCCGTCCGCACGCGTGCGGACGCGCCGGTGTCCTCGCCCGCCCGCGCCCCCGGTACCCGTACGTGCCCCTCGCCGTCCGGTGTCGTCGCCGCACGCGCGCGGGGTCCCGCCGCCGGGGTCAGCCGCAGGGCCGACTCGCCGATGCGCAGCAGCGCGCCCGGGGTGAGCCGGATCGGGCGGGGGCCGACGCGCCGGCCGTCCAGGGTCGTGCCGTTGGTGGAGTGGAGGTCGGCGACCGAGACACCGCCGTCCGGGGCGACCGTCACCGCGCAGTGCAGCCGGGAGACGTCCGGGTCGTCCAGCGGCACGTCGGCGTCGGCGGAACGGCCTATGCGGATCTCCCCGCCGTGCAGCAGATGCACCCCGCCCGCATCGGGACCGGCGACGACATGCAGCCGCGTGGGGGTCCCGTCCAGCTCGGGATGCGGCTCGGGTTCACCGGGGGCGCCCACGGCCAGCACCGCGCCGTCGATCAGCGGCGGCTCTCCCAGCGTGCAGCGCTGGGCGTCGAGCCGCAGGTCACCGGCGTACAGCACCGGGGTGCCCGACGAGCCGTCCGCACCGGAGACCGCCGAGGCCAGCGCGGAGGCGACCGCGGCCAGGGCCGTGCCCGCGGGTGCCGTGACCAGCACATCGCAGCTCGCCGCCCGCTCCCGCGCGGGGGAGGAGGAGCCCAGCGGGTCTACGACGGTCAGCCGGATCTGCATCGCCGTCAGCGGTCCCTTCTGCGAGGGCGCCCGCGACGCGGGGGGACTCGGCCGGCCCGCGGTCCCCCACCGTGGACTTCCCCCACCGCCACACGCGCACGTACGGCCAGTACTGCACGCATCCTCGCACCTGCCACCGACAACGCGCCCGCCTTCCACCATCAAATGATCTTGATTGGTCGGCTCTGCCCGCAAAAGTGCCTGACAGGTGAGGAGTGAATGATCGTTCCGGCGTCACTTGAGATCGGTCACGTTCGGCATACGGCAACCAACGGACCGGGTCGGGCGTCTTTCCCGCCAACCTCCGAACACGGACGGGAACCGGTACGTAAGGACCACGGGGAGATCACGTCGAGGACGACCGGCCGGTATCCCGGGCGGCGGCACTACAGTGGGTCGGAACGTTCCGTAGCACCGTGGACCAGGGTGTACGCCAAGCAAGCAGCAGGGAGTGCGTGACGTGCGGCCAGTCGGCAGCAAGTACCTGCTCGAGGAGCCGCTCGGACGCGGCGCCACGGGCACCGTCTGGCGAGCCCGCCAGCGGGAGACCGCGGGCGCCGAGGCGGCCGTGGCCGGACAGCCCGGCGAGACCGTCGCGATCAAGGTCCTCAAGGAGGAACTCGCGAACGACGCCGACGTCGTGATGCGCTTCCTGCGCGAGCGGTCCGTCCTGCTCCGGCTCACCCACCCCAATATCGTCCGGGTCCGCGACCTGGTCGTCGAGGGCGATCTGCTGGCACTGGTCATGGACCTCGTCGAGGGCCCCGACCTGCACCGTCAGTTGCGCGAGAACGGGCCGTTCACCCCGGTCGCCGCCGCCCTGCTGACCGCGCAGATCGCCGACGCGCTCGGCGCCAGCCATGCCGACGGCGTGGTCCACCGCGACCTGAAGCCCGCCAACGTGCTGCTCAAGCAGCAGGGCGGCGAGCTGCACCCGATGCTGACCGACTTCGGCATCGCCCGCCTCGCCGACTCCCCGGGCCTCACCCGCACCCATGAGTTCGTCGGCACGCCCGCGTACATCGCGCCCGAGTCCGCCGAGGGCCGACCGCAGACCTCGGCCGTCGACATCTACGGCGCCGGCATCCTCCTCTACGAGCTGGTCACCGGCCGCCCGCCGTTCTCCGGCGGCTCCGCCCTGGAGGTGCTGCACCAGCACCTGAACGCCGAACCGCGCCGCCCCTCCACGGTCCCCGACCCGCTGTGGACGGTCATCGAGCGCTGTCTGCGCAAGAACCCCGACCAGCGGCCCAGCGCCGGGAACCTCGCACGCGGTCTGCGTGTCGTCGCCGACGGCATCGGCGTGCACGCGAGTTCCGCGCAGATCGGCGCCGCCGAGAACGTCGGCGTGCTCCTCGCACCCGACCCGGCGCCCACGGCCGTACCCGGCGCGCCGGGCGACGCCGACCCCACCCAGGTGCTGCCGCACGGCGCGGGCGCCTACGACCCGAACGGCGCCACCAGCGTCCTGCCGCAGACCGGCGGCCCGGCCGGCGCCGCCGACCCCACGGCCGTGATGCCGCCCGTACCGCCGGGCGGGCCCGGCGGCGGTCCGGAGGACCCGCACCCCTGGCAGAACCAGCTCCGCGCGGCCCGTGACCGTAACGAGCAGACCCAGGTCCAGTACCTCGACCCCCACCAGGACCCGCTGCGCCGCCGCCCCCAGCGGCAGGTGTCACGCCCCCCGCAGCAGCCGCAGCAGCCGCAGCAGCCGCAGCGTCAGCAGCCGGGGTACGGCTATCAGCCCCAGCCCCAGCAGCAGTACGCCCCGCCGCCGCAGCAGCACCAGCGGCCGCAGCAGCCCCCGCCGCAGCGGTACGCACCGCAGCCCCCGGAGCGTCAGCGTCCGGCCCCCGAGCCCCGGCAGCCCCGGCAGCGCGGCGCCAACCCGATGCGCATCCCCGGTCTGGGCTGTCTGAAGGGCTGCCTGTTCACGCTCCTCATCCTGTTCGTCGCGAGCTGGCTGATCTGGGAGCTGACCCCGCTCCAGGACTGGATCGGCACCGGCCAGGGCTACTGGGACCAGATCGGCGACTGGTTCGGCAAGGTGGGCGGCTGGATCGAGGACCTGGGCGGCTCCGACGAGCCCTCGGTGCCTTCCGGGACGAACTGAGCTTGTTTGCTGATTTGTCGACATCCGGGGAGCAATTTCCGTATCCCCGGTGAAGGTCGCCGCACCGGACGCGTAGCTTTGGCGACAACACGCGTCGGTAGGAGCAGTCTTGGCACGGAGAATCGGCAGCCGGTACACCGCCCATCAGATCCTCGGGCGGGGCAGCGCCGGGACGGTGTGGCTGGGCGAGGGCCCCGAGGGGCCCGTCGCCGTCAAGCTGCTGCGTGAGGATCTCTCCTCGGACCAGGAACTCGTCGGCCGCTTCGTGCAGGAGCGGACGGCACTGCTCGGCCTGGAGCATCCGCACGTCGTCTCCGTACGCGACCTGGTGGTCGACGGCAACGACCTCGCGCTGGTCATGGACCTCGTCCGCGGCACGGACCTGCGCACCCGCCTCGACCGCGAGCGCAGGCTGGCCCCCGAGGCAGCCGTGGCGATCGTCGCCGACATCGCCGACGGTCTGGCGGCGGCGCACGCGGCCGGGGTCGTGCACCGGGACGTCAAGCCGGAGAACGTGCTGCTGGACATGCAGGGCCCGCTCGGCCCCGGCGGCTCGCACCGCGCCCTCCTCACCGACTTCGGTGTGGCGAAACTCATCGACACCCCGCGCCGCACCCGCGCCACGAAGATCATCGGCACGCCGGACTATCTCGCCCCGGAGATCGTCGAGGGCCTGCCCCCGCGCGCGTCGGTCGACATCTACGCGCTGGCCACGGTCCTCTACGAGCTGCTCGCAGGCTTCACCCCGTTCGGCGGCGGCCACCCGGGCGCGGTACTGCGCCGCCACGTCACGGAGACGGTCGTCCCCCTCCCGGGCATCCCGGACGAGCTGTGGCAGCTGCTGGTGCAGTGCCTGGCGAAGGCCCCTGCGTCCCGGCTGCGCGCCTCCGAGCTGGGCGCCCGGCTGCGGGAGCTGCTGCCGCTGCTGGCGGGGATGCCCCCGCTGGACGTGGACGAGCCGGACACCGAGTCCGCGGAGGACACGGACGAGGACCTCCAGCCCTCCGGCACCGCCCCGGCCGCCGGCGAGCCGGTACGCCGCCGGGGCGCGGTCCCCCTGGTGCCGGGCGCCAGACCGGCCGACTCCAACCGCGACACGCATACGTCGATGAGGGTCCCGGCCCCCGACGAACTGGCCGGCGGCGCCCGCGGCACAGCCCGCGCCCCTCGCGCGGCGGGCGCCCGCCGCCCGGGCTCGGCCCGCAACCGCACGATCACCCGCCGCCGCCGCCTCACGGTGGCGGTGGCGGTGGCGATCCTGGCGGCGGCGGGAGTGGGCACCTGGCTGGCCACGACGGAGGACGCCCCGACCCCACCCCAGGACACCCAGAACTCGGCCCCGGGCACTCCCTAGCTCCCTGGGACCGAGTTCCCCAGGGGCGCGGGGCCGTGTCGGCATGCGGCGCCGCGTGGGCGCGAAGGGGTCTGGGAGCGCAGCCCCCAGGGACGGGAAGGGAAGGGGCGGCGGGGGCGAAACGAACAACCCCACCCCGGCCTCCCCGCCAAACCACCCTGCCTACCCGCCCCCCGGAACCGTTACGCTGGACAACGTGGCAGTCGTCGACGTATCCGAAGAGCTCAAATCCCTCTCCTCCACCATGGAGTCGATCGAGGCCGTTCTGGACCTCGACAAGCTGAGGGCAGACATCGCCGTGCTCGAGGAGCAGGCGGCCGCGCCGTCCCTCTGGGACAACCCGGACGAGGCGCAGAAGATCACCAGCAAGCTCTCCCACCTCCAGGCCGAGGTACGGAAGGCCGAGGCACTGCGGGGCCGTATCGACGACCTCGCGGTCCTCTTCGAGATGGCCGAGGAGGAGGACGACCCGGACACCCGCGCGGAGGCCGAGTCCGAGCTCGCCCAGGTGAAGAAGGCCCTGGACGAGATGGAGGTCCGTACGCTGCTCAGCGGCGAGTACGACTCCCGCGAGGCGCTCGTCAACATCCGCGCGGAGGCGGGCGGCGTCGACGCCGCGGACTTCGCCGAGAAGCTGCAGCGCATGTACCTGCGCTGGGCCGAGCAGCACGGCTACAAGACCGAGCTGATCGAGACGTCGTACGCCGAAGAGGCCGGCATCAAGTCGACCACCTTCTCCGTCCAGGTTCCCTACGCCTACGGCACCCTCTCCGTCGAGCAGGGCACCCACCGTCTGGTGCGCATCTCCCCCTTCGACAACCAGGGCCGCCGCCAGACCTCCTTCGCCGGTGTCGAGATCCTCCCCGTGGTCGAGCAGACCGACCACATCGAGATCGACGAGTCCGAGCTGCGGGTGGACGTGTACCGGTCGTCCGGGCCCGGCGGCCAGGGCGTGAACACCACCGACTCCGCGGTGCGGCTCACCCACCTGCCCACCGGCATCGTGGTCTCCTGCCAGAACGAGCGGTCGCAGATCCAGAACAAGGCCACCGCGATGAACGTCCTCCAGGCCAAGCTCCTCGAGCGGCGCCGGCAGGAGGAGCAGGCCAAGATGGACGCCCTCAAGGGCGACGGCGGCAACTCCTGGGGCAACCAGATGCGTTCGTACGTGCTGCACCCGTACCAGATGGTCAAGGACCTGCGCACCGAGTTCGAGGTCGGCAACCCCGAGTCCGTGTTCAACGGCGAGATCGACGGCTTCCTGGAGGCCGGAATTCGCTGGCGCAAGCAGCAGGAGAAGTAACTTTTCGCGCGAGCGCCGATTTGTCGACAAGGCAACTGCCGTCACTTTGACGGCAGTTGCCTTTTTCGTGCCGGGGATGTCCGGGATTTACATCACACTCACAGCTTCCTTCTCCCGCAAAGCGCGCGTAGCGGGACATCGCGTACGCAACGGCCTTGACGTTCTTTTGGAAAATGGGAATGGTGAAGCGTGGCATGCGTATCTCCGGGGCGCATGTGAACCGGGGGGCGTTTCACCGCAGTTACCCCCGTTGATCACGGCCCCGGGCGCCGCCTCACTGACGATGAGCTACTGGGGGTAGCAAACATATGACCAAGAAGACGCGGATCCGTGTCGCTCGGATCGCGGCCGGCGCCGTGATCGCGGCCGGGGCCTCGCTGTCGGCGGCCGGCGCCGCTTCGGCGCTCGACCTCAACATCGGTGTCACCGTCGCGGACGAGCCGGACCCCGGCTGCGACATTGCGGTCGACCCGGAGTGCGAAGGGGAGGGTGGAGAGAACCCCGGTGGGGAGAACCCCGGCGGCGAGAACCCCGGCGGTGAAAACCCTGGTGGGGAGAACCCGGGCGGGGAGAACCCGGGCGGGGAGAACCCCGGCGGTGAAAACCCCGGTGGGGAGAACCCCGGCGGCGAGAACCCTGGTGGGGAGAACCCGGGCGGGGAGAACCCCGGCGGTGAAAACCCTGGTGGGGAGAACCCGGGCGGGGAGAACCCCGGCGGTGAGGACCCCGTGGAGGAGCCCACCGAGAACCCGACCACCCCGGGCAACGGCGACGACGACCCCGGCACCACCCCGGACGGCGGCAATGGTGCCTCGCCGCAGGACGAGGGCTCCTCGGCCCTCACCGACACCGGCGACGACGCCCCGGCCACCTCGGCCCAGGGCAACGGCAAGGAACTCGCCGAGACCGGTGCCACCGAGACGACGTTCCTGCTGATCGGCGCCGCCACGATGATCGCCGGCGGCATCGGCTTCCGGGTGCTGCCGCGCCTGGCGAACGGCCGCGGGGGTGCCGCCGCCTGACGGTGGCCGCGCGTCCACGCACCGTAGCGTGAGATGACGGAAGGGCCCGGAGCGCGACCGCGCTCCGGGCCCTTCCCTTGCCGCGTCAGACGGTCTGGTGCGCGAGCAGCGCCACCGCCGCGATCAGCACCGCCAGCAGGGCGATCAGCGTCATGGGGTTCAGCCCCGCGAAGAAGTTCTCCTGCTGCAGCCGCTCGCGGTTCGCACGGCACACCGGGCACCGGCCCTCGCTCACGGGCGCGGCGCAGTTCGCGCACACCAGCCTGTCGTACGTCATGCGCTCGCCCTCCTCGCACCGGTCCCACTGGAACAACGTCCACGCTCCCGTGAACGTTCCCCTCCACCACTCTGCCAGGTTCCCGCGGAAGCTGCGCCGGGGCCGCCCCCTCGGGGGCCCCGCGCCCCTGAGGGGGGCCGCCCTGCCCGGTATCACAGAACAAAAGGGCGCAAGTCTTACGCAACCGCTATCGGCGCCTGCGCTCGACTGCCCCGGTCGCGTATGGTCACGCTCATCTACCCCCGGCTACCCGTGGTGCATCCGTGATCCGATTCGACAACGTGTCCAAGGCCTACCCCAAGCAGAACCGTCCTGCACTCAGGGATGTCTCCCTGGAAGTGGAGAAGGGCGAGTTCGTGTTCCTCGTGGGGTCCTCCGGCTCCGGAAAGTCCACCTTCCTGCGGCTGATCCTCCGCGAGGAGCGGGCCAGCCACGGACAGGTGCACGTTCTGGGCAAGGACCTCGCCCGTGTCTCCAACTGGAAGGTGCCGCAGATCAGGCGCCAGCTGGGGACCGTGTTCCAGGACTTCCGTCTGCTGCCGAACAAGACGGTCGCCGAGAACGTCGCCTTCGCGCAGGAGGTCATCGGCAAGTCGCGCGGCGAGATCCGCAAGTCCGTGCCCCAGGTGCTCGACCTCGTCGGGCTGGGTGGCAAGGAGGACCGGATGCCCGGCGAGCTCTCCGGCGGTGAGCAGCAGCGCGTGGCCATCGCGCGGGCCTTCGTCAACCGGCCCAAGCTGCTCATCTGCGACGAGCCGACCGGCAACCTCGACCCGCAGACCTCCGTCGGCATCATGAAGCTGCTCGACCGGATCAACCGGACGGGCACCACCGTGGTGATGGCGACGCACGACCAGAACATCGTGGACCAGATGCGCAAGCGCGTCATCGAGCTGGAGAAGGGCCGTCTCGTCCGCGACCAGGCGCGCGGCGTCTACGGCTACCAGCACTGACGCTCCACGGAAAGGCTTGATCAGACGCCATGCGCGCCCAGTTCGTCCTGTCGGAGATCGGTGTGGGTCTCCGCCGCAACCTGACGATGACCTTCGCGGTCGTCGTCTCCGTCGCCCTGTCGCTCGCCCTGTTCGGTGGTTCGCTTCTGATGAACGACCAGGTGAACACGATGAAGGGCTACTGGTACGACAAGGTCAACGTCTCCGTCTTCCTGTGCAACAAGGCGGACGCCGAGTCCGACCCCAACTGCGCCAAGGGCGCGGTGACCGACGATCAGAAGGGTCAGATCAAGACCGACCTGGAGAAGATGTCGGTCGTCGACTCGGTCGTCTACGAGTCGCAGGACGAGGCGTACAAGCACTACAAGGAGCAGTTCGGCGACTCCCCGCTGGCCAGCTCCCTCACGCCGGACCAGATGCAGGAGTCGTACCGCATCAAGCTGAAGGACCCGGAGAAGTACCAGGTCATCGCGACCGCCTTCGACGGGCGGGACGGCGTGCAGTCGGTGCAGGACCAGAAGGGCCTCCTGGAGAGCCTCTTCGGGCTGCTGGAGGGCATGAACGTCGCCGCCCTCGCGGTGATGGCGCTGATGCTCGTCGTCGCGCTGATGCTGATCGTCAACACGGTGCGCGTGTCCGCGTTCAGCCGCAGACGTGAGACCGGCATCATGCGGCTCGTCGGCGCGTCCGGCTTCTACATCCAGACGCCGTTCATCATGGAGGCCGCGGTAGCCGGACTCATCGGCGGCATCCTCGCGTGCGCGTTCCTGGTGGTGGGCCGGTACTTCATCATCGACAACGGCCTGGCCCTGTCGGAGAAGCTGAACCTGATCAACTTCATCGGCTGGGACGCCGTACTGACGAAGCTGCCACTGATCCTGGCGACCAGTCTCCTGATGCCGGCGCTGGCCGCGTTCTTCGCGTTGCGCAAGTACCTGAAGGTGTGACTCTTGCCAAGAGGGGCGTGCGGTCAACCGGCCGTGCGCCCCTTCTCGTTGTCCTAGACTCACCGGCATGTCAGGTCGTGCCCTGTTCTGTCAGCCCCGCCGTATCGGCCGTGGGGCCGCCCTGACCTTGGTGTTCGCGAGCGTCCTCGTCGCCGGAGCCGCCACGGGAAGCCTCCCGGAGGCGGGGGGCGAGCCCCGTTCGGACGGGGCCCCTCCGGCCGTTCCCGTCGGCCATGACGTCGCCCGCGCGGCCGAGGAGGCCGCCGCCGACGGCACGTCCCCCATGGAGGCCGCCCAGCGCGCCGTCAGCCGCAGCGGGGACCGCTGGGCCGCCGTCTACTCGCCGGGCGAGTACGAGGAGTTCGAGGAGACGCTGGACGGCCGCTACACCGGCGTGGGGCTGTGGGCCCGCGAGCGGGAGGGCCGGATCGAGGTGACGAAGGTGGGCGACGACACGCCCGCCGCCGACGCCGGCATCCGCGCGGGCGACCGGCTGCGCAGCGTCGACGGCGAGAAGGTCGACGGGCGGCCGGTCACCGAGGTCGTCTCCTTACTGCGCGGCGAGACGACGGGCGAGTCGGCCGGCAGCACCGTCCGCCTCGGTCTGGAGCGCGGCACACGCGCGTGGCACGAGACCGTACGCCGGGTCCGGCTGTCCCGTGACACCGTCACCGTCCGTGAGCTCGCCTCCGGGGTCACGGTCGTGGAGGTGGGTGCCTTCACCAAGGGCTCCGGCGACGAGGTCCGCACCGCCGTACGCGAGGCCCCGGCCGGCGCCGGCATCGTCCTCGACCTGCGCGGCAACTCCGGGGGGCTGGTCGCCGAGGCCGTCACCGCCGCCTCCGCCTTCCTCGACGGCGGCCTGGTCGCCACGTATGACGTCGAGGGCGAGCAGCGGGCCCTGCACGCCGAACCCGGCGGCGACACCACCAGACCCCTGGTCGCGCTCGTCGACGGCGGCACGATGAGCGCGGCCGAGCTCCTCACCGGCGCCCTCCAGGACCGCGGCCGCGCGGTCGTCGTGGGCTCCCGCACCTTCGGCAAGGGCTCAGTCCAGATGCCGACCGAGCTGCCCGACGGTTCCGTGGCCGAGCTGACCGTGGGCCACTACCGCACCCCCTCGGGCCGCGGCGTCGACGGCCACGGCCTCACCCCGGACCTGGAGGCCGACGGAGATGCCCTCCGGCGCGCGGAAACGGTCCTCAGTGGACTCGGCCGTTAGCGAACCCCGATAATCGGCTTCCCGCCGGACCCCTCCGTAGTGCGAAAATGGGCGGCACTATGGCTAAGGAAAAAGGGCGCAAGCTGATCGCGCAGAACAAGAAGGCGCGGCACGACTACCTCATCATCGACACCTACGAGGCCGGCCTGGTCCTCACCGGCACCGAGGTGAAGTCCCTGCGTCAGGGGCGGGCGTCGCTGGTGGACGGGTTCGTCCAGCTGGACGACCACGAGGCGTGGCTGCACAACGTGCATGTTCCGGAGTACAGCCAGGGCACGTGGACCAACCACAGCGCACGGCGCAAGCGGAAGCTGCTGCTGCACCGCGCGGAGATCGAGAAGCTGGCCTCCAAGTCCCAGGAGACGGGGCACACGATCGTGCCGCTCGCCCTGTACTTCAAGGACGGCCGCGCGAAGGTCGAG
The DNA here is from genome assembly GCF_043199595.1 of Streptomyces sp. NPDC048584. NCBI lineage: Bacteria > Bacillati > Actinomycetota > Actinomycetes > Kitasatosporales > Streptomycetaceae > Streptomyces > Streptomyces sp. NPDC048584. The sequence continues at coordinate 9,894 of NZ_JBICWF010000024.1, read as the reverse complement.
ATCGCGCTGGCGAAGGGCAAGAAGGAGTACGACAAGCGGCAGACGCTGCGCGAGAAGCAGGACCGGCGCGAGACCGACCGGGCGATCTCCGCGGTGCGCAGGAAGCAGCGCGCGTAGGGCTCTCCCGGAGGCCCCAGGGAATACGCTGGCACCGACCCGCGTTGGTCACGTACGATGGCGTCAGCACCTCACAGAGGGTGCGAGCCCCCTCCTCGGAGGGTTTTGAAAAAACAACATGGGGATGATCGGTTTCGACAGCGGATGTCGAAGCAGGGGAAGCGTGTCGAGGAAGCGGCCATGATCTCGTAAACCACAGGCCGAAAAAAACAATCGCCAATTCCAAGCGATCTGTCTCCCAGGGCGAGCTCGCCCTCGCTGCCTGATTTTCAGGTAGCGAGCAGCGGCTCCCCTACTTAAGGGAGTGTCAGCCCGGGGATGTTCCCGACCCGGATCCTGGCATCAGCTAGGGGACTAAACCTTGATCCCGGTCACGGGGTGAAGAGGGAAATCTAACAGTGACTGAGCCCGTCGGAGACTTGTCGACGTGATCTCCGGGGCCGAGAAAAGCACAGTCGACTGCACACGGAGAAGCCCTGGTTCCGCACCGTTGGACGCGGGTTCGATTCCCGCCATCTCCACTCATCCCATGTGGGCACAGGCCCCGTCGCTTCGAGCGGCGGGGCCTGTGTCATGCGGTCCGTCATGCGGTCCTCCGACCCGCCCCACCCCGCCCCGTCACGCCCCGCGCGGGGCCGTGCTGGCCCGTTCCGTCAGCCGCGGCGGCAGCAGCGTGGCCCCCGGCACGGGGGCACCGGACAGCTTCCGTACGAGGAGGTGCACCGCGCGGGTGCCCAGTTCCGCCGACGGCACGGCGACCGAGGTGACCGGGATACGGGCCGACGCGGCGACGGGCGACGGGCAGACGGCCGTGAGGGACAGATCGCCGGGGACGCTCAGCCCCAGTTCCTCGAAGGCGTCGATCAGCGGATCGACCAGCGGCTCGTTGTGCACCACCACCCCCGTCAGCGAGGGCAGCTCCCGCACCAGCCGCCCGGCGATCGCGCGGGCGGCCTCCCTGCCGGTGCCGCAGGGGTGCACGGCCGAGGCGAGCCGGTGCCGGTCGGCGGCCCCGGTGAACCCCTCCACCAGCCGTCGCGCGAACGCCGTCCGCCGTACGTACACCTCCGGCGGCGAGCCGACCAGCGCCACCGCCCGGTGCCCCAGCCGGGCCAGATGGTCCACACACAGCTCGCCCGCCGCCCGGAAGTCCAGATCGACACAGGTCAGCCCGTCCGGCTCGGCGGGCACGCCGATCAGCACGGAGGGCAGGGACCGCGAGCGCAGCAGCGGCAGCCGCGGATCCTGCAGCTGTACGTCCATGACGATCACCGCGTCCGCGAGTCCCGCGTCCGCGACCCTCGCGAGGCCCTCCTCGCCCTCGCCCTGGGTGAGCAGCAGGACGTCGTGGTCGTGCGCGCGGGCCGCGGTGACCACCGACACGGCGAACTGCGTCACCACCGGCACATGGACGCCGGAGCGCATCGGGACCGCCAGCGCCAGCACCTTCGATCTGCGGCCGGCCGGGCCCCGGCCGCCTCCGTCCGCGCGGTAGCCCAGTTCGCGGACGGCCGCCTGGACGCGCAGCCGGGTCGCGTCGGAGATGGGCCGCTTGCCGCTGAGCGCGTACGAGACGGTGCTGGGGGAGACCCCGGCACGCCGGGCCACATCCGTGATCTTCACCATCGGGGGTCCTCGTCTGCATGGTCCGTGGGGATGCAGAAAGCGGTTTCGAAGCGCTTCGACGGGTGAAGGTATGTGCGGGACCTGTGGTCGTCAATGGGTCGGGAGACAATCGGTGGAGCGGTTCGACGGCCCGAACGGCACAACGGTGCAGAGGGACACGAGAAGGGCGGTCGCGGCCGCGGCCACCGGAACCCCGTACCCGGCCGTCGCGGCGATGTGCTCCACCGTCCAGCCGCCCGCCGCGCTGCCGCAGGCGATGCCGCCGAGCAGACCGGTCACCGCGAGCGTCATGCCCTCGTTCAGTCGCTCCTCGGGCGTGTACCGCTGCACCAGCGTCATGGTGGTGACCATGGTGGGCGCGGTCGCCATCCCGGCGATCAGCAGCGCGCCCGCCAGCACCAGCAGCGAGCCGGTGACCTCGGCGGCGAGCAGTGGCAGCGTCATCAGCGCCGTCATCGCGGCGAGGCACCACGGCAGCCGGGACCGCGCGGAGCCCGCCGGGCGCATCGCCCCGTACAGCAGTCCCGCCGCGCAGGAGCCGGCCGCCTGGAGCGCCAGCACCGCGCCGGACGCGGTGCGGTGCCCCCGCTCGTCCGCGAACGCCAGGGTGACGACCTCCAGCGAGCCGAACACCGCCCCCGTCGCGAGACAGACCACGAGCAGCGGCCGCATCCCGGGCGACCGGAACGGCGCCCGCGCGGAGGAACGACGTGCGGCGGGCGGCTCGGTCGACCGCTGGGCGGTGAACAGCGCCACCCCGGTCAGCAGCAGTACGGCGCCCACGAGCGTGCCCGCCTCCGGGAAGAACGTCCCGCACAGGAAGGCCGCGAGGACCGGGCCGAGCATGAAGCACAGCTCGTCCGCGGCCTGCTCGAACGAGTTCGCCGTGTGCAGTGCCTTCTCGTCCCCCTTCAGCAGATGCGTCCAGCGGGCGCGGGACATCCCGCCGGTGTTCGGGGTGGTCGCGGTGGCGGCGTAGGAGGCGAACAGGGTCCAGTCCGGGGCGCCCTGACGTACGCACAGCAGCAGCGCGAGGGAGCCGAGCACGGCGAACACCGTGGCCGGCAGCGCGACCCGGGCCTGCCCGTACCGGTCGACCAGGCGGGCGGTCCAGGGGGCGACCACCGCGGTCGCCGCCAGGCCCGTCGCGGTGACGGCGCCGGCCAGGGCGTACGACCCACGCGTCCCGGCGATCATCACGACCGCGCTCACGCTGAACATGCCCATCGGCAGCCGCGCGATGAGGTTCCCGGCGGTGAACGCGCGGGCGCCGGGCAGGGCGAAGAGGCGGCGGTACGGGCCCGGCGCGCGGGGTCCGCGCCGCTCGCGCGGGTCCTCCGGGTGGGGCTCGCCGCGCCCGCGCGGGACCTCGGCGCGAGGCCTGTCGCGCCCGCGCGGGCCGAAGTCGACGGCGACGAGGGTGTCGGCGGTGACGGTGAACAGGGGTGTGTTCCGGGTGGCCCCGGTGGTTGATTGCGGCATGACACCACCGTCGCCCCCGCTCACGTGCGGGGTCCAACACCTTCCCGGCGCCGATTGACGCGCTCCTGTTGTAAATTCACGGGATGTCCGCCCACGTCGACCCCCGTCTCCTGCGTGCCTTCGTGACCGTCGCCGAGGAGCTGCACTTCACCCGTGCCGCCGCCCGCCTCTACGTCGCCCAGCAGGCCCTCAGCAGGGACGTACGGCGACTGGAACGGGAGCTGGGCGGCGAGCTGTTCGTACGCACCACCCGGCACGTGACCCTCACCGCCGACGGCGAACGCCTGCTGCCGTACGCCCGCGCGGTGCTCCAGGCGCAGGACGACCTCCTCGCCGCCGCCGGCCGGGCCCGCCCCCTGCTGGTCGACCTCAACTCCCCGGGCCTGCTCACCCCGCGTCTGGTGCTGCACCGGGCCCGCGAACTCGCTCCCGGACACGAACTGATGGCCCGCTACGAGAGCGGACTGACCTGGGCCGCGGGGGAGGTGCTCGCGGGGCGGCTCGACGCCTCGTTCGGACGCTTCGCGGGCCTCGCCCCCGCACTGCGGTCCGGGCTGGAGCACCGGCCCGTGCGCTACGAGCCGATGGCGGTCGTCCTGCCCGAGGACCATCCGCTGGCCGCGCGGCCCGAGGTTCCGCTCGCCGCGCTCGCCGGCGAGACGGTCTACGCGGGCGCCGGCAACCCCCGTACCCCGGAGTGGACGGACCTCGCGCGGGCCCTCTTCGAGGGGCGGGGAATCGCCCTCGCGCCACCCGCTCCGCTGGCCGTGGGGGACGAGGAGTTCCAGCGGATCATGAGGAGGACCCGCCATCCGATCCTTGCCGTAGTCGACTTTCCGCCACTTCCGGCGACGGTTCTACGCCCTTTGGTGGACCCCGTCCCGCTCTCACCCGTGTCTCTTGTGTGGCGGAAAGGGATGCTTCACCCCGGTCTGGACGCTCTGCGGCGGGCCGCGGCCCTCGTCGCCGCCGAGGAGGACTGGCTGCGGCGGCCCGAGGACGGATGGATACCCAAACCGGATATTGTCGCCATGGCAGCCCACTGATGTCTCGCTACTGACACGAATGACTGCCCCGGAAACACAGAACCTCCGCGTGCGCTACATTCAATGCCCGAGCTCAGTGTGATAAACGGGGCGCTCGGAGCGGGTGGGGGCCCGGTCCGACGACGAGGGCTCGGTCGTGTGCGCGCCGGTAAGTCCTGTGGGGGGAAGTGCGTGCGCGTGAGAAATTGGCCAGAAGACGCCCAACCGGATCGGCCTGAGGGCGTCGGGGCGTCCGGCGACAACGCCGAGGACGAGAACCTGCGGGAGACTCGGGTCCTTCCCCTGAACGAGAAGCCCGTCAGACCCGGCACGGGGCCCGACTCCATCGAGGACCGCTGGGCCCGCCTCGGAGTCTTCCCCAGCGGAGCCGACAGGACCCAGGTCCTGCCCGACGCCGGCGCGCACCGCGCGGAGCCCCCCGCCGGCGGCCCCGCGACACCGTCCCGGGACGCGCGGGAGAGTCCCTGGGACGCCGAACGCACCACGGCCCTGCGGGTCCCCCGCGAACCGGGCGGCAACCCCGGCGACCGGCAGGGCGGGCCGCGCCCGCCGTACGACTCCGGCCGGACCGGCGCCCCCACGGCGCCCCGGCATCCGGCGTCCGCCGGCGGCGGTCCCGCGTCCAAAAGCCCCGCGAGCGGCTCCCCGCCCGCGTCGTCCGAGGCCGAGACCTCCGTCTTTCCGCCGGTCGTCGGGCGCCCGTCGTCCGGTGCCGCGGCCGGTGTCGGCCGTTCCGTGTCCGGCCCGGCGAGCGGGCCTCGCTCCGGGTCTCCCGAGGGCGAGACCTCCGTCTTCCAGCCGCCCACCGGGCGTCGGCCGTCCGGCGCCCCGGGCGGTCTCGGCCGTCCCGCGGCCGGCGGGCCCCGCCCCGCGTCGGCCGACCCCGCGACCGCCGTCTTCCCGCCGGCCACCGGCGACGGAGCCCCCGGCTCCCCGGCGACCACCGGCACCGACGCCCCGACCGAGCTGCTGAAGCCCGCCTCCCGCGCGACCGTCCGCGACCCGTGGCAGGAGGACGCCGGTGCTTCCGGCGCCGCCACCCACGATCCGCACGAGGTCACCGTCCAGCTCGACTCCGTACAGATAGGGGAGGGCCTGGAGCTCCGCCGGGCAGCCCCGGGCCGGGCGGGCGGAGGGCAGGAGGCCGCGGCCGGACCCGTGTTCGTCGACGAGTCAGGACGCCGCAGCCGCCTCTACCGCCGTATCGGCATGGCCGTGGGCCTCGCCTGCGCCGGTTACGCCGTCGTCATGGTCGCCACGCTGCTGTCCGGCAACTCCGACGCCCCCTGGATGCCCGTACCGGGCCAGGAGGACAAGCCCGCGGGCCAGGTCGAGACCACGCCCGAACCGGCCGAGACGGACACCACGCCCAGCGCCGGCACCGGCGTGACTCCCGGCAGCACGCCGACCACCGGCGCCCCCACCGCCACCGCTCCCGGCGCCACCGCGCCCGCGACGGGCGGCGGGACGGGCGGCACCGCGGACCAGCCCGGATCCGTCGACCCGTCACCCACGACGACCCGGCGGAACGACACCGGAAAGCCGGCCACCGGTGGGGGTGGCGACACCACCTCCACACCCTCGGGCGACACCGTGAGCACGGCGCCCGCGAGCCCGCCGGTGTCGGACGAACCCGACCCCGTGACGACCGCTCCCACGGGCGGCGGCGGTGAGGCCGACGGCAGCGACCCCCGCGTCGCCGGTGCGCCCGCCGATCAGCCGGTCGTCGTCTCCGACGGCTCGGCCGCCCCGCCGGCCACGTCCACCACTCCCGCCGCACCATCCCCGGAGAACGTCGTCTGATGGCATCCCGTTCCCACCGTCGCAGGGCCACCCGCCAGGCCCGTGACGGCGCCCCGCGCCGCCGTGTGCCCTTGCGCCTGCTGCTCCCCGTGCTCGTCCTGGTCGCCCTGGCCGCGATGCTCATGCTGCGCGGCTATGTGCACAGCGAGATCCTCGCCGACCACCGCATCCAGAGTCCCGCGCCCACCACACAGGTGCCGGAGAAGATACTGGAGGGCGGCCCGGTCATCGACGCCCGCGCGGGACACACCGAGGGCCTGCGCGTCCCCGACCACCATCTCGTCCTCACCTTCGACGACGGCCCGGACCCCACCTGGACCCCGAAGGTCCTCGACGTGCTGAAGAAGCACGACGCGCACGCGGTCTTCTTCGTCACCGGCACCATGGCCTCCCGCTACCCGGACCTGGTCAAGCGCATGGTCGACGAGGGCCACGAGATCGGCCTGCACACCTTCAACCACCCCGATCTCTCCCTCCAGTCCAAGAGACGCATCGACTGGGAGCTGTCGCAGAACCAGCTGGCGATCACCGGTGCGGCCGGCATCCGCACCTCGCTCTTCCGTCCGCCGTACTCCTCGTACGCCGACGCGATGGACAACGAGTCCTGGCCGATCACCCAGTACATCGGCAGCCGCGGCTACCTCACCGTCGTCAACAACACCGACAGCGAGGACTGGAAGCGGCCCGGTGTCCACGAGATCATCCGCCGCGCCACACCGCACGGCGGCAAGGGCGCCATCGTCCTGATGCACGACTCCGGTGGCGACCGCAGCCAGACCGTGGCGGCGCTCGACACCTTCCTGCCCGACATGAAGGACGAGGGCTACGCGTTCGAGAACCTCACCGAGGCCCTGGACGCGCCCAGCGCGCACAGCCCCGTCACCGGCGCCGAACTCTGGAAGGGCAAGGCGTGGATCTTCCTGGTCCAGGCCTCGGAGAACATCACCGGCGTCCTGGTGGTCGGCCTCGCGATCATCGGCACCCTGGTCATCGCCCGCTTCGTCCTGATGCTCGTCCTCTCCGGCTTCCACGCCCGCCGGGTCCGCCGCAAGGACTTCCGCTGGGGCCCGCCGGTCAGCGAACCGGTGACGGTGCTCGTGCCGGCGTACAACGAGGCCAAGTGCATCGAGAACACCGTCAACTCACTCATGGCGAGCGAGCACCCGATCGAGGTCCTCGTCATCGACGACGGTTCCACCGACGGCACCGCCCGTATCGTCGAGGCGATGGGCCTGCCCAACGTACGGGTGATCCGGCAGCTCAACGCCGGTAAGCCGGCCGCCCTCAACCGGGGCCTGGCCAACGCCCGCTACGACATCGTCGTGATGATGGACGGCGACACCGTCTTCGAGCCGTCCACCGTCCGCGAACTCGTCCAGCCCTTCGGCGACCCGAGGGTCGGCGCCGTCGCGGGCAACGCCAAGGTCGGCAACAAGGACAGTCTCATCGGCGCCTGGCAGCACATCGAGTACGTGATGGGCTTCAACCTCGACCGCCGTATGTACGACATCCTCGGCTGCATGCCGACCATCCCCGGCGCGGTCGGCGCCTTCCGCCGCTCCGCCCTGGAGCCCATCGGCGGCATGAGCGAGGACACCCTCGCCGAGGACACCGACGTCACCATGGCACTGCACCGCGCCGGCTGGCGGGTCGTCTACGCCGAGAACGCCCGCGCGTGGACCGAGGCGCCGGAGACCGTCCAGCAGCTGTGGTCCCAGCGCTACCGCTGGTCGTACGGCACCATGCAGGCGATCTGGAAGCACCGCCGCTCCCTGATCGAGAAGGGCCCCTCGGGCCGCTTCGGCCGCGTGGGGCTGCCCTTCGTCTCCCTGTTCATGGTGGTGGCCCCGCTCCTCGCCCCGCTCATCGACGTCTTCCTCCTCTACGGCATCGTCTTCGGCCCGACCCAGAAGACGATCGTGGCCTGGCTGGGCGTCCTGGCCATCCAGGCGGTCTGCGCGGCGTACGCCTTCCGCCTCGACCGCGAACGCATGACCCATCTGATCTCGCTGCCGCTGCAGCAGATCCTGTACCGCCAGCTCATGTACGTCGTGCTGCTCCAGTCCTGGATCACCGCGCTCACCGGCGGCCGGCTGCGCTGGCAGAAACTGCGGCGCACCGGCGTGGTCGGAGCACCCGTCGCCGACGGGGTGCCGAGCCAGAACCGGCGCAGCGATGATCGGAGGCCCGTGGCATGACCCACGGATACACGACCGGTACGGGCACGAGCCCGGAACCGGCAGGACCGTACGGCACGCCGTACGCCGACGTCCCGCGGCAGCACACGACCGAGCCTCCCCCCGAACCCGCACCCGCCCCGGCGCCAGGGAAGCCGGGCCGCGACCGCTACCTCGACCTGCTGCGCTCCGTCGCCCTGGTCCGCGTCGTGGTCTACCACCTGTTCGGCTGGGCCTGGCTGTCGGTGCTGTTCCCGTCGATGGGCGTGATGTTCGCCCTGGCCGGCTCGCTGATGGCACGCTCGCTGAAGCGTCCGGCGTGGGGCGTGATCCGCGGGCGGGTCCGCCGGCTGCTGCCGCCGATGTGGGCGTTCGGGGCCGTCGTCCTGGTCCTGCTGTTCCTGACCCACTGGAGCCCCTCGAAGGACCCGGACCAGGACGGCGTCTGGGGTCTGGTCAGCCTGGTCAACTACGTCTTCCCGTTCGGCGCCCCGCCCTATCCGGTGGACGCCGGAGTCATCGGCCCGCTGGAGAGCACCTGGGCGGAGGAGACGGTCGGGCCGCTGTGGTACCTGCGCGCCTACCTGTGGTTCGTCTTCGCGTCGCCGCTGCTGCTCTGGCTGTTCCGGCGGGCCCCCTGGCCGACGCTGCTCGCGCCGCTCGGCCTGACGGCGATCGTCGGCACCGGCCTGGTCACCATCCCCGGCGAACTGGGCAACGCGGTCACGGACTTCGCGGTCTACGGCGGCTGCTGGATCCTGGGCTTCGCCCATCACGACGGCATGCTGAAGCGGATCCCGCGCTACGTCACCGTCTCCTGCGCGACCCTGGTGATGGCCTTCGGCCTGTGGTGGGCCTCGAACCACCTCGGCTCCTCGGGCTGGGACCTCAACGACATCCCGATGGCCGACGCCGCCTGGTCGTTCGGTTTCGTGGTGATCCTGCTCCAGTACTCCCCGTCCTGGAGTGAACTCCCGGGCCGCCTGGCGAACTGGGACAAGCTGGTGACCCTGTCCAACAACCGGGCCGTCACCATCTACCTGTGGCACAACATGATGATCATGGCGACTTTCCCGATCATCGACCTGCTGTACCGCCTCCCGTTCATGCAGAGCGAGAAGGCGGCGTCCGCCCTGGACAGCACGTACACCCTCTGGACGTTCGCCCTGGTCTGGCCGCTCATCGGCCTGATGATCCTCACCGTGGGCTGGGTCGAGGACCTCGGCGCCAAACGCAGGCCACGCCTGTGGCCGAACGGCGCCAGGACCAAGCGCCCCCAGCCGGCCACCGGCTCGCACCGGGGCTGACGCGACAAACGGGTGAGGGCCGCCGAAGAACACTCCGGCGGCCCTCACCCGTTCCGCTCAGCCGATGGCGATACGTGTCTTCCAGTAGGAGGCCGTCCCGATGATCTCCGTGCCGGATCCGGACAGGACGGTCCTGCCGCCCGCGTAGAACCGTACGGTCCCGTCGGTGCGCACGGTCCAGATGTCGGGGATCGCGTCGCCGTTGGCGTCGGGGGTGCCGATGAGGAGGTAGATGTTGGAGCTGCCCCAGCCGGAGGCGCCGTAGACGGCGTCGACGCCGTCGGCGGAGTTCGCGGCGGAGGCCAGGGAGGTCAGGTCGGTTCCACCGCCTGCGGC
>NZ_JBICWF010000023.1:0-83410 GCF_043199595.1 Streptomyces sp. NPDC048584 | reverse complement strand
GGTTGAGCCCCCCTGCCCCACACCGCGGTAGGGGGGGTGGGACCCGGGCGCCGGGGGCACCCGGCCGGCGGCGGTTGGGCCGGCCCCGGCCCGCGGGGTCCCCGGGTGCCGCGGCGTCCGCCGCGGCACCCGGAGCTCTACAACAGTTGCCGTCTGCGGCCCAGCCAGGTCTGGGCGACGACGACCAGGGCCAGGAAGGCACCGCTGACGACCTGCTGGTAGGAGGAGTCGAGGGAGCCGACCTGGTTGATGACGTTCTGGATCACCCTCAGCAGCAGCACCCCGACCAGCGAGCCGCTGACGTAGCCGAGCCCGCCGGTGAGCAGGGTGCCGCCGATGACGACGGCGGCGATGGCGTCCAGCTCCATGCCGTTGCCGAGGATCGTCACCCCGGAGGCCAGCCAGGCCGCGTTGAGCGCCCCGGCCAGTCCCGCCAGCACCCCGGACAGCGTGTAGACGAGGATCTTCGTACGGGCCACCGGGGCGCCCATCAGCGCCGCCGCGTCCTCGTTCCCGCCGACCGCGTACACATGCTGTCCGAAGCGCGTGCGGCGCAGGACGACGGCGCCGGCGACGAACAGCGCCAGCGTGATCCACACCGGGTTGCCGAGACCGAGGGTCGTGCCCTGGCCGAGTTCGGCCAGGAACGAACCCTTGCCGATCAGATACGTGTTGGCGCCCTCGTCGGTCAGCGCCAGCATCAGACCGCGCGCGCCGAGCATGGCCGCCAGGGTGACGATGAACGGCGCCAGCCGGGAGCGGGCCACCAGCAGCCCGTTGACGACGCCGATCGCCCCGCACACCACCAGCGGCAGCAGCAGCGCCACCAGGGTGCCGTGCCGCGAACCCCAGGCCGCCAGGACCCCGCCGAGCGCGAACAGAGAGCCGACCGACAGATCGATGCCCCCGGTGATGATCACGAAGGTCATGCCGAGCGCGACGATCGCCAGGAACGCCGAACTCGTCGCCATGTTGCCGACGTTGTCCCCGGTGGCGAAGGAGTCGAAGCTGAACGACGCCACCAGGGAGACGACCACCAGCACCGCCAGCGCGCCGTGCTGCTGGACCAGCGCGCTCAGCCTCTCCGAGCGGGCGGAGCCCACGGGCTCGGCGGCGGGCGCCGGCTTCTCGTCGCCCGCCGGGGCCACCGGGAGGCCCGTCTTCGTGGCGGTCATCGCTTCCCCCGTCCCCGTGCCGCGTAGACCGCGGCGACGATCACTATGGCCTGCGCGATCTGGGTCCAGGAGGGCGGCAGATCGTGCTTGATGAGGGTGGCGGTGAGCAGCTGGATGAGGACGGCTCCCGCCACGGTGCCGGCGATGTTCACCCGGCCGCCGGTCAGCGGAGTCCCGCCGACCACGACGGCGGTGATGGCGGACAGCTCCATCAAGTTGCCCAGCGACGTGGGATCGCTGGCCTGGAGCCGTGCGGTGGCGAGGACGCCCGCCACCGCGGCGAGCAGCGCGCAGCCGACGTACACCAGGATCAGCACGCGCCGCACCGGCAGTCCGGCGAGCTCCGCGGCCGGGCGGCTGTCACCGATGGCGAGGAGCTGCCGCCCGAAGGTGGTGCGGCGGACGACGAACGCCACCAGCAGCGCCAGCACGGTGGCGATCAGGATCAGATACGGGATGCCCAGCACATCGCCCGAACCCAGGGAGGCCAGCGCAGGGTTGCGCAGATCCTCCAGCTGCGGCAGCAGCACCAGGGCGACGCCCCGGCCGCCGACCATGAGCGCCAGTGTCGCCACGATCGGCTGCACCCCGACGAACGCCACCAGCGCCCCGTTGGCGAGCCCCACGGCGGCGGCGAACACCGCCACCACGAGAAGCGCCGGCAGGAGGCCGTAGCCGAGGTAGAGGGCCGTCACGGAGGCCGCCAGGGCCATCACGGCACCGACCGAGAGGTCGACGCCCTCGGTGCCGATGACCAGGGCCATGCCGAGCGCCACGATGATGACCGGGGCGACCTGCACGGCCTGGGTGCGGAAGTTCTCCGCGGACAGGAAGTGCGGGGTGATGGCGATGTTGACGACCAGCAGCAGCGCCACGCCGGCGTACACACCGTACGTCTGCAGCCACTGCAGCACGCGGGCCTTGTCCAGCGGGACGGTCTTGAGGGCGGCTTCAGCCATCGGTGGCCGCCTCCTCGACCGCGTCCTTCTCCGGGGCGTGCCCGGCGATGGTCCGCATCAGCTTGTCCTCGGTGACCTCGTCGCCGGTCAGTTCACCGACGACCGCACCGTCCTTCAGTACGACCACGCGGTCGGACCCTTCGATCAGTTCCTCCAGATCGGAGGAGATGAGCAGGACGCCCAGGCCGTCGGCGGCCAGTTCGTCCACGAGTTTCTGCACCTCGGCCTTGGCGCCGACGTCGATGCCCCGGGTGGGCTCGTCCAGGAGCAGCACCTTGGGGTTCATCGCCAGCCAGCGGGCGAGCAGCACCTTCTGCTGGTTGCCGCCGGAGAGTTCGCCGACCTTCTGCTGCGGTGAGGAGGCCTTGATCCGCAGCCGCTCGATGAACGTGTCCACGATGCTGTCGACCCGCGCCTCGGAGACAAGTCCGAAGCGGGACAGCCGGGGCAGCACGGCCAGCGAGATGTTCTCGCGCACCGAAAGGCCGGGCACGATGCCCTCGCTCTTGCGGTCCTCCGGCAGCAGGCTGATGCCGGCCCGGATGGCGGCGGGAGTGGAGCCGCCGCGCAGTGGCACCCCGGCCACCGTGACCCGGCCCGAACTGGTCGCCAGCGCACCGGAGATGGCCTTCGCGGTCTCGGTGCGTCCGGAGCCGAGCAGCCCGCCGAGTCCGACGACCTCGCCGGGGCGGATGCTCACCGACACCTCGTTCAGCTTGTGCGGGACCGTCAGTCCGACGGCCTCCAGCACGGGCCGGCTGTCGGTGGCGTGGTGGTCGCCGGTGAACTTCGTCAGCCCCTCCTGACGGACCTCGCCCAGCTCCCGGCCCAGCATAGTGGAGACCAGGGAGAGCCGGTCGAGTTCGGCGAGCCGGCCGTGGTGGACACGGCGGCCGTCGCGCAGCACCGTGACCGTGTCGCAGACGGCGTACAGCTCGTCCAGGCGGTGACTGACGTAGACGACGGCGATGCCCTCGTCGCGCAGCCGGCGGATGACCGAGAACAGCGTCTCGACCTCCCGCGGCTCCAGCGAGGAGGTCGGCTCGTCCATGATGACGATCCGGGCCTCGCTCGCCACGGCACGCGCCAGGGCGACCATCTGCTGCGCGCCGACACCGAGGGTCCGCAGCGGGCGGCGGACGTCCACCCGGACGCCGTACTCGCGCAGCGCCTCCTCGGCCTCGCGGTTCATGCGGGCCGAGTCGAGCAGGCCGAAACGGTTCCGCGGCTCGCGGCCCAGGAAGAGGTTGCGGGCCACGCTCAGCAGCGGGATGAGGTTGACCTCTTGGTAGATGGTCGAGATCCCGGCCTTCTGGGCCTCCAGCGGCGTACCGAAGGAGACCGTACGGCCCTGGAAAACGATGTCACCGGCGTCGGGCCGGTACACCCCGGTGAGGAGCTTGATGAGGGTCGACTTGCCGGCGCCGTTCTCGCCGATGAGGGCGTGGACCTCACCGGGGTGCAGGGTCAGGTCCACGTCGTCCAGGGCCCGGACGCCGGGGAAGGACTTGCTCAGTCCGCGGACGGCGAGGACTTCGGCGGGGGGAGCCACCTGTGCCTCCAGGAAGAAAGTGGTGACGGACGGACGGGGGGCCCGGAAGACCGGGCCCCGGAGCGGTCAGTAGGCCTTGCCGAGGTCCTGCTCGGCGTTGTCCGCGCTGTAGGCGCTGTCCTGGATCACGATGTCCTGGGCGACTTCCTTGCCCTGGGTGAAGGTGTCCAGCGTCTGGAACGCCAGCGGGCCGAACCTCGGGTTGGACTCGATGACACCGCTGATCCAGCCGTCGACGACGCCCTGGACGGCGTTGCGCGTACCGTCGACCGTGATGATCTTGACGTCGCCGGCCTTCTTGCCCGCGCCCTTCAGCGCGGCGACCGCGCCGAGGCCCATCTCGTCGTTCTCCGCGTAGACGCCCTTGATGCCGGGCTTGGACTGGATGAGCTGCTCGGTGACCTGCTGGCCCTTCTCACGGGTGAAGTCACCGGTCTGCTCGAAGACGACCTTCAGATCGGGGGCCTTCTCGGCGACCCGCTCCTTGAAGCCCTTGGTGCGCTCGGTGGTGACGTTGTTGCCGGCCGAGCCGAGCAGGATGGCGACCTCGCCCTTGCCGCCGGTGGCCTCGATCATCTGGTCGGCGGCCCGTCGGCCCTGCTCGACGAAGTCCGAGGCGATGAAGGAGACATAGTCCTTGCACGCGGTCGCGTTGATCTTACGGTCGATGGTGACGATCGGGACCTTCTTCGCGGCGGCGGCCTGCAGCACCGGGTCCCAGCCGTCGGAGTTGAGCGGGGCGATCACCAGCAGGTCGACGCCCTTGGCGAGCAGCGTCTGGACGTCGCTGATCTGCTTGGAGAACTGCGACTGGGCGTTGGCCGTGAGCAGCTTGACGCCTCTCTCGGCCGCCTCGTCCTTGATGGACTGCGTCTCCGCGATCCGGAACGGGTTGGCCTCCTTCTCCGACTGGGAGAAGCCGACGGTGGCGCCCTTGAGATCGAGCTTCTCGCCGCCGTAGGCGTCGATGGTGCAGGTCTTGCTGCCCGGCTTCGGCGTGACGACCTTCTGGCCGGCGTCGGCGGCGGCCGCCGGGGACTTCTTGCTGTCCGCCGCGTCGTCCTCCGACTTGGCGCAGGAGGAGGCGGTCAGGGCCACGGCGGCGGCCAAGGCCACGACCACGGGACGGGCGAGAAGGTGAGAACGGTGAGTGCTGCGCTGCATGGTGACCCCGATCCGGGTGACGCTGAAAAGGGAACTGGGGAGCCGAAAGGCCCGCGGATGTGTAGCTGCTCCCCTTGTGCAAGGAGTTTTTACATCGTTGGAAGGATGCTGTAAACCCCCTGCGCGCAAGGGGCGAACGGAACGCCCCGCGGCCCCCCGGTCCGCACGACGGCCCCACACCCGGGCAAGCGCTTGCCCGCGGCCGCCGCAACCCGGGGAGTTGTGCCGGGCGGTACCTCGCGGTCCACAGGAAGCAGTGCCGGCCCGGGCGGCGGGGGACGGCACGCGGGCACGGCGTGCACCTCACAACTACGGTGTGACCCACCGCACTTCGAGACCCTGCCCCACGTGCTCCGCTCCCGCGCGCAGTCACGCCGCGCCTCCGCGTGCCGTCGCGCGGTGCCTGCCGTTTTCGCGGGCAGTCTCGCCGCACCCCCGCTCCCGCGCGGCAGTTGCGCTGTGCGTTCCGCTCCCGCGGGGAGTCACGCCGCATGGAACCGCCCTCCGCGGCAGTCGTATACCGACGCTCCCGCGGGCAGTTGTGCCCTGCCTTCGGCTCCCGCGTGCGGTCGCGTCACGGCCCCCCGCCTTGTGCGGGCAGTCGTATACCGCCGCTCCCGCATGCGGTTGCGCTGTGTGCTCCGCTCCCGCATGCGGTTGCGCTGTGTGCTCCGCTCCCGCGGGCAGTTGCGCTGTTTCCGCTGCCGCGGGGAGTCATGCCGCATGCATCCGCCTTCGGCGGGCAGTCGTATACCGTCGTTCCCGCGGGCAGGCGTGCCTCCTCAGTGCCTTGAGGGCCTGGGAGGTACCCCCAGGGCGGCACGGGCGGGCGCGACGACACCCCGTCGGCGCCGGGCTGCGTCACCCGCCCCGGCCCGCCCCCCCGGCGCCACCGAGGGCACCTCAACTCCCCCCGGCCCACGCCCGCTCCGGCGTGTCGGCGCGCACGGACGCCCAGGACCCCACCAGCTCCGCAGGCGTGTCGTGCCCTCACGGCGGATCCCGCCCGCATCCCCGCCGGGCCGCCCCCGCCGCCCACATACCGGCCCCGAGCGACGACGCCGGCGTGTCACCCCCGCCCCCGCACGCCGCGCGGGCGTGTCGCACCCTCGGGCTCAGCCTCCCGCCGCGGGCCGCCCCAACGTGCTCTCCCGCTCGGCGAGTTGATAATCCGCCCAGATCCGCCGCGGCTCCGGCGCCCGGTCATTGAGCCGCGCCAGCACCGACTCCACCGCCAAGCGCCCGATCGCGGCCTTGTCCGGCGACACGGACGTAAGCGTCACCGCCCCGAACCGCCCCTCGATCACATCGTCGAAGCCGACGACCGCGATGTCCTCCGGCACCCGCAGCCCCCGCTCGTGCAGCACCCGCATGGCCCCGATCGCCATCGGGTCGTTGTAGGCGAACACCGCGTCGGGCCGCCGTCCGCTGTCGAGGATGTGGTTCATGGCCAGCGCCCCGTCGGCGTGTCCCCAGCCGTCCGTGGCGGCGACGAGTCCCTCGTCGGACGACAGCCCCGCCGCGCTCAGCTCCTCGCGCCAGCCCTGCACACGCAGTTGCGCCGGCTCGCTCCTGCGCCGCCGTGCCCCGATGAACGCCACCTCCCGGCGCCCGAGACCGATGAGGTGTCGTACGGCGGCGCGGGCCGCGGCCACGTTGTCGATGGCGATGTGGTCGTACGGCAGGTCGTAGTCCCGCTCGCCGAGCAGCACCAGCGGTACGTCCTCGGCGCGGTCGCGGAGGTCCTCGGTCTCCAGCTCGATGGGACTGAGGATGAGTCCGTCGATGACCCGGGCCCGGAAGCCCTGGCTCACCAGCAGCTCCTGCTCGCGCGAGCCGCCGGTGTGATCGAGCAGCACGATGTAGTCGTGCTCGGACGCGGCGTCGATGACGGAGGCGGCCAGTTCGGCGAAGTAGGGGTTACCGAGCTCCGGCAGCGCGAGCGCGATGATGCCCGTACGCCCCTTCCGCAGATGTCTCGCGGCGAGGTTGGGCCGGTAGCCGAGCGCGTCGATGGACCGCTGGACACGCTCGCGCATGGCCGGGGTGACGTGCTGGTAGTTGTTCACCACATTGGAGACGGTCTTGATGGAGACCCCCGCGTGCGCGGCGACGTCCTTGAGGCTGACCCGCACGGCAATCCCTTCGTGAGCGGCCCGACTCGGTTGGTCGGTGCGGATGGGGAGCCGTCACCATGAGCCGTGCGCCGAGCCGCTGGGCTCAAGTTTTACAACGTTATACATGCCGTCCCGTGACACTGACAAGGCGTGAACAGGGGGCGTGTCGAGAACGCCCCCGCACGCCTCATCCTCCCGAACTCTCCCGCACGATCAGCCGGTGTCCCGCCGTCTCGTCCACCGCGGGACCACCCGGTCCGTCCGCGTCGATACGGTCCAGCAGCAGCTCCACCGCCCGCCGCGCGATGCCTCGTTTGTCCGGGGCGACCGTCGTGATGGTGGGGATGCTGTAGCGGGTTGCCTCGATGTCGTCGAAGCCGGTCACGTCCAGGTCTCCGGGTACCGACCAGCCGTCCTCGTGCAGGGCGCGCACCGCGCCCAGTGCCAGGTGGTCGTTGAGGCAGAGCATCGCGTCGGGGCGTTCCGGCAGCCGCATGAGGGCGCGGGCGGCGGCGGCCCCGTCGGCCCAGCGGAAGGCGGGGACGGGGAGGATCAGCTCCTGGCGCAGTGCGACCCCGGCCGCCGCCAGGGCCTCCTGATGGCCGACGGTGCGCAGCCGGCTGGTGTTCCGCGATCCGTGCGGATCACCGCCGATCACCGCGATACGCCTGCGGCCCCGCGCCAGCAGATGCCCGGTCGCCTCGCGGGCCGCCGTCACGTTGTCGATCGCCACATGGTCGGCGCTGCCGGGCAGATTGCACTCGCCGAGCAGGACCAGCGGCAGCCGGGTGTCGCGATCGGCCAGGTCGGCGGGTTCCAGCGCGAGCGGCGAGAGGATGACGCCGTCGGTGAACTGGGCGTCGAACCCGTGCACCGCCGCCAGTTCCTTCTCGCGCCGCCCGCCCGTCTCCACCAGCAGCGTGGTGCTGCCCCGGCGCTCGGTCTCCGCCATGACATGCCGGGCGAGCTCCGCGAAGTATGCGACGTCCAGGTCCGGCACGGCCAGCGCGATCATGCCCGTACGGCCCCGGCGGAGCTGCCGTCCGGCGATGTTGACGCGGTAGCCGAGCGTGTCGATGGCCTCCCGCACCGCGGTCCGGGTCCGCTCGGAGACGTGCTCGTAGTCGTTGAGGACGTTCGACACCGTCTTCGCCGAGACTCCGGCGTACTCCGCGACATCCTTGATCCTCGGCCTGCTCATGCTTCCCTTCTCGGAGTCCGTCGTCCGGATCGCGACGCGGACGCGGGGCACACGCCCCCACCGCGCGCCCGGGAGGGGCCCGTCGCAGCCGCCGAGCGGCGCCGCCCGACCCCTCCCGCCGCCTCCGGGATCGTAACCGCCGCCATGCCCGGCCAGGCCGCGGGCAGCGTGAATCGTTCCATCGAAAACTTTCCGCCGTCGCCATTTACATCGATGTAATCGTATGGTCGCATGACCCCGTACGCAGCGCACCTGCACTGATGAGGAGCAGCATGAGCACGCCCCTGCCCCAGGACCTCCCGCGTCCGGAGTACCCCCGGCCCCAGTTCGTCCGCGAGGCATGGCTGAATCTCAACGGACGCTGGCAGTTCGAGACGGACCGCGGGGACAGCGGACTCGAGCGCGGACTGCGCGAACGCGACCTCACGGGCGAGATCCTCGTACCCTTCTGCCCCGAGTCCGAACTGTCGGGAATCGGCGACACGGACTTCCTGGAGGCCGTCTGGTACCGGCGCGCGGTCACCATCCCGGCCGAGTGGTCCGGGAACGACGTACTGCTGCACTTGGGGGCGGTGGACCACGACGCCACCGTCTGGGTCAACGGCACCGAGGTCGCCCGCCACCGCGGCGGCTTCACCCCCTTCACTGCGGAGCTGCGCGGAGTCGTCGCGCCCGGCGAGGAGGCCGTGATCGTGGTCCGCGCCCGCGACACCCGGCACGGCCCGCAGGCCCGGGGCAAGCAGGCCACCTGGTACGCCAACACGCACTGCCACTACACCCGGACCACCGGGATCTGGCAGACGGTGTGGCTGGAACCCGTGCCGGCCGCCGCCCGCCTCAAGCGCCCGCGGATCACCCCCGACCTGGGCTCCGGCTCGTTCCACCTCGACCTCCCGGTCACCGGCAACCTGCCGGGCCACCGGGTGCGCGCGGTCCTCTCCGACGAGCACGGCGACGTCGTGACCGCCTCCGCCCGCGCGGATCTCGACCTCTGCCCCCGGCTGGTGCTTACCGTGCCCGAAAACCGGCTGCGCACCTGGTCACCCTCGGACCCGCACCTCTACGGGCTGCGCCTCCAACTCCTCGACGCCGAGGGCGGGATCGTGGACGAGGCGACGTCGTACGCCGGACTGCGCTCGGTCGCCCTGCACGGCAAGCGGGTCCTGCTCAACGGCGAGCCCGTTTTCCAGCGGCTGGTGCTCGACCAGGGCTACTACCCGGACGGGCTGATGACCGCGCCCACCGACGCCGACCTCGTGCGCGACATCGAACTGGGCCTGCGGGCGGGCTTCAACGGGGCCCGACTGCACCAGAAGGTGTTCGAGGAGCGTTACCTCTACCACGCCGACCGGCTCGGCTACCTGGTGTGGGGCGAGTTCGGCGACTGGGGCTGCGAGACCGGCGTACGCGACGACAACCAGCGCCCCGACGCAGGTTACGTCGCCCAGTGGCTGGAAGCCCTGGAACGCGACCACTCCCACCCGTCGATCATCGGCTGGTGCCCGCTGAACGAGACGTACCAGAACCTGCACGACCGGATCACCCAACTGGACGACGTCACCCGGGCGATGTTCCTGGCCACCAAGCAGGCCGACCCGAGCCGCCCGGTGATCGACGCCTCCGGCTACGCCCACCGCGTGGCGGAGACCGACGTCTACGACTCGCACTGCTACGAACAGGACCCCCGGGTCTTCGCGAAGACCATGGCAGGCCTCGCCGAGGACCGCCCGTACGTCAACACCGGCCCCGACGGCCGCGACTGGTCCGTCCCCTACCGCGGACAGCCCTACTTCTGCAGTGAGTTCGGCGGCATCTGGTGGGACGCGGCCGCCGCCGCGACCGCCGCGGGCGACGAACGCGGAGCCTCCTGGGGATACGGCGAACGGCCGCGCAGCACCGACGAGTTCGTCGCCCGCTTCACCGGCCTGGTGGATGTTCTGCTCGACGACCCCGACATGTTCGGCTACTGCTACACACAGCTCACCGACGTCTTCCAGGAACGCAACGGCGTCTACGGCTTCGACCGCGCCGAGAAGTTCGACACCGCCGCACTGCGCCGCGTCCAGCAGCGCACGGCCGCCTGCGAATCCGACGGCTGACCGCACCACCCCCGACCCCACGGCATGTCGGCCGCGGCGTCCGCCGGTGATGTACATCGATGTAGAGAAAGGTAGTGCCATGGTCGACCTGCCTGGCCCACGGGCCGCCTCCGCCGTGCCGGAAGGCAGCCGTGCCGCGCCGTCCCGACGGAGCCTGCTGCGGGCCTCGTTGGCCTCCGCCGCCGTACTCCTCGGCGGCGGGGCGCTCGCCGGCTGCGGTTCCGCGTCGGCCGCCGCGGACCCGCGCACCGTGCGTATGTGGGACCTGTTCAGCGGCGCCGACGGCGCCCTGCTCGACGAGCTCATCGGCACCGCACGGTCCGACATGCCCGGCACCCGCGTCGAGCGGACCGTGCTCGAATGGGGCACGCCCTACTACACCAAGCTCGCCATGGCCTCGGCCGGCGGACGCGGCCCGGACGTCGCCATCTCCCACATGTCGCGGCTCGCGGGATACGCGCCGCTCGGGCTGCTCGACCCCTGGGACACCGGTCTGCTCGCCGAATTCGGCGTCCGTGAACAGGACTTCGCCGCAGCGGTGTGGGGCCGGACCCAGTTCGAGGGCCGGACGTTCGCCATCCCGCTGGACACCCACCCGTTCATCGTCTTCTACCACCCCGACCCCGTCCGCAAGGCCGGACTGCTGACCGGCGACGGAAGCCTCGACCAGGACGCCTTCTCCACCCCGGAGCGCTTCCTCGAAGCCGGCCGGGAACTGGCCAGGGCCTCCGGCAAGCAGGGCATCGCCTTCGGCTACGTCAACGACACCGCGCAGGGCTGGCGGCTGTTCTACGGCCTCTACCGGCAGACCGGCAACGACTTCGACCTTCCCATCGGCGGTCGGGTCGCCGCGAACGTCGAAGCGATGACCGAGGTCATCGCCTTCATGCAGAAACTCGTCGACGGCCGCGCCAACCCGCGCCGCCTCGACTACCCGGCCGCCCTGGCCAACTTCACCAACGACCAGAGCGCCATGATCCTCTCCGGCGAATGGGAACTCGGCACCTTCCAGGCCGCCGACCCCGGGCTCGGGGCCGCGCCCTTCCCCACGGTGTTCGGCACCCCGGCGGTCTACGCCGACTCCCACTCCTTCGTCCTGCCGCGCCGCCCCGACCCCGACGAGGCACACCGCAGGCGCACCCACCAGGCGGTGGCCGCGATCCTCAAGGCCGGCCAGACCTGGGCGAAGGCCGGGCACATCCCCGCCTACCAGCCGGTGACCCGCACCCGGGAGTACACGCGGCTCGAGCCGCAGGCCCGGTACGCCGCGGCGGCCGACCACGTGGTCCTCGACCCGGCCGTCTGGTTCGCCGGAGCCGGCTCCGACTTCCAGAACTCCATGTCACAGGTGCTCCAGCAGTCGATGCTCGACGGCCTGGCACCCGACCGGGCGGCCCGCGCCATGGTCGAGCGGATCAACACCGCCCTCTCCAAGCCCAGCCCGGCCTGAGCCGCCGCGAAGGAGGCAGCAGATGTCCACCGAACTCGCTTCCCGCGGCCGTCCGAAGGCCGCCCGCCCTGCCCGGGGGACCGGCGCGACACTGCGCCGCGCCGTCTCCCCGGGACTTCTCTTCGCCCTGCCGTTCCTCGTCCTGTTCGTCCTCTTCATGCTCTGGCCCCTGGTCCAGGGCGCCTGGATGAGCCTCACCGACACCTCGCTCGCCGCCCAGGACCCGTCCTTCATCGGACTGGACAACTACGCGGAGGCTCTCGGCGACGCCGAGATGTGGCGCTCGATGTGGCACACCGTGTGGTTCACCGTCGTCTCCACCGTGCCCCTGGTGGCCGTAGCCCTCGGCATGGCCCTCCTGGTGTACACGGGACTGCCCGGACAATGGGTGTGGCGGCTCGCCTTCTTCGCCCCCTACCTGCTGCCGGTCGGTGTGATCGGCCTGCTGTGGGGCTGGCTGTACCAGCCGGACCTCGGCCTCTACAACCACCTGCTGCAGGCGGTCGGCCTGGACGGCTACGCCTGGCTCAGCGACGAGTCCGTCGCCCTCTACGCCATCGTGATCGCCACCCTGTGGTGGACCGTCGGCTTCAACTTCCTGCTGTTCCTCGCCGCGCTCCAGGCCGTGCCCGACCACCTGTACGAGGCCGCCGCGCTGGACGGCGCCGGCGCCTGGCGGCGGCTGTGGCACGTGACGCTCCCACAGCTGCGGCGCATCATCGGCGTCGTCACGGTGCTGCAGATCCTCGCCTCGCTGAAGGTCTTCGACCAGGTGTACCTGCTCACCAAGGGCGGACCCGACGGCTCCACCCGCCCCGTCGTCGAATACCTCTACGACATGGGCTTCACCGGCTACCGCCTCGGTTACGCCTCCGCCATCAGCTACGTCTTCTTCGCCCTCATCGTCCTCGCCTCCGCCGTGCAGTTCGTCGCCCTTCGCCGCAGGGAGAAGTGACATGACCTCCACCGACGTCCCGACACGGCCCGCGCGCCGTTCGGTCTCCCCGCTCCCCGCCGCCCGCCGGGCCCACCGCGACCGGCCCACCCCGCCGCGCGGACCCAACCTCACCCTCGGCCCGAGCCGACTGTCCCGCGTCCTCGCCCTGACGGCCCTCGCGGTGATGGCGCTGATCTGGCTGCTCCCGATGGCCTGGGCCGTACTCACGGCGTTCAAGTCCGAGCAGGACGCCAGCGATCCGCTGCACTGGATCCGGCCCCAGGGCGGCTTCACCCTCGACGGCTTCCGCACCGTGATCGAACGCGGCGACCTGCCCCTGTGGATGCTGAACAGCTTCCTCATCGCGGCGGCCGTCACCGCCCTCACCGTGGCCGTGTCCGCGATGGCAGGCTACGCGTTCTCCCGCACACTGTTCCGCGGCCGGCGGTGGCTGTTCACCGTCACCATGGCGTCGATCCTGGTGCCCCCGCAGCTGCTGATCGTGCCGTGGTTCCAGCAGATGCTCACCCTGGGCCTGGTCGACACCTACGCGGCGGTGATCCTGCCGCAGACGGTCGCGCCCGTCATGGTCTTCATCCTGAAGAAGCACTTCGACTCCGTCCCGCGCGAACTGGAGGAGGCCGCCCGCATCGACGGCGCCGGCCACGCCCGGATCTTCTGGTCCGTGATGCTGCCGCTGTCCCGCCCCATGCTCGCCGCCGTGTCGATCTTCGTGTTCATCGGCGCGTGGAACAACTTCATGTGGCCCTTCGTGTCCACCTCCGACCCGGACCTGATGACCCTGCCGGTCGGCATCACCGCCGTGAAGGACGCCTACGGCGTTAACTACGCCCAGACCATGGCCTCCTCCGTACTGGCCGCACTGCCCCTGGTGCTGGTGTTCGTCTTCTTCCAGCGGCACATCGTGAAGTCCGTGGCGACGACCGGTCTCGGCGGTCAGTGACCCCGGTGGCGGGCGCCCGGGGGACCGCGGCCGGGTGAGGCGTTAGCGTCGGGGCATGGCCGGTGATCGCCGCGGATGGCGGGTGTGTCTGCTCGGCGGTGCGGTGTTCGCGGTGTGCATGACCGGCACCACGCTGCCCACCCCGCTCTACCCCCTGTACCAGCAGAAGTTCGGCTTCTCCGAGCTGACGGTCACCGTCGTCTACGCCGCGTACGCCTTCGCCGTCATCGGTGTGCTGCTGCTGGCCGGCAACGCCTCGGACGCGGTCGGCAGACGTCCGGTGCTGCTGTGGGGCCTGGGCTGCGCGGCCGCGAGCGCCGTCTGCTTCCTGTGCGCCACGGGGCTGGGCTGGCTGTACGCGGGGCGGGTGCTGTCGGGGCTCTCCGCCGGACTGTTCACCGGGGCGGCCACGGCGTACGTCATGGAGTCGGCCCCGCCCGGCGGCACCGCGCGGGCCACGTTCGTCGCCACCGCCGTCAACATGGGCGGCCTCGGCTGCGGCCCACTGCTCGCCGGAATCCTCGCCGAGTACGCGCCCTGGCCGCTGTATCTGCCGTTCGCCGTGCATCTCGCCCTGGTCGCCTGCTCGACGGCGGTGCTGCTCCGGCTTCCGGAGACCGTGGCGGAGCGCCGCCCGCTGAGCACCGTACGACCCCAGCGGCCCGGTGTGCCTCCGCCGGTCCGGCCGGTGTTCGGCCCGGCGGCGACCGCCTCGTTCGTGGGGTTCGCGTTGTTCGGTGTGTTCACCGCCGTCAGTCCCGCCTTCCTCGCCGAGTACCTGGACGTGACCGATCACGCGGTGAGCGGGCTGGTCGTGGCGCTGGCCTTCTTCTCCTCGACCGGCGGACAGCTGGCCGCCGGCCACGTCGGCACGGTGCGGGCACTGCCGCTGGGCTGCGCCGGACTCTTCGTCGGGCTGGCGCTGCTCGCGGGCGCGCTGCACTGGGATCTGCTGTCCCTGGTGGTGCTGAGCGCGGTCACCGGGGGCCTCGGCCAGGGGCTGGCCTTCCGGGGCGCGCTGTCCGCGGTGAGCGGGGCGTCCCCGCCGGACCGGCGCGCGGCGGTGATCTCGACGCTGTTCGTGGTGGCGTACCTGGGCATCTCGGTGCCGGTCATCGGCGTGGGGCTGCTGACCGGCCCGATGGGGCTGGAGGGCGCGGGACTGGTGTTCATCGCCTGTATGGGAGTCCTGGTCGTGGCGTCGACCGGCTATCTCCTGCGGCGCCCGGTGCCGGCGGGGACGTGAGCGCGGGGCGTACGGCCGAGGGGTGCCGGCCACCGGGCGTGGCGGGCACCCCCTTCCGTGCGCTGTGAGGCGGCCGCACCCGCCTAGGACTTCACGAACTCCAGGATGTCGCGGTTGAGGACGTCCGGGTGGGTCGACAGCATGCCGTGGGGGTACCCCTCGTAGGTCTTCAGGGTGCCGTGCTTCAGCAACTCGACCGTGAGCGGTGCGGAGTCCTCGTACGGGACGATCTGGTCGTCGGTGCCGTGCGCGACGAGCACCGGGACGTCGATCTGCTTGAGGTCCTCGGTGAAGTCGGTCTCGGAGAACGCCTTGATGCACTCGTACTGGGCGTTGGCCGCGCCCGTCATGCCCTGTCGCCACCAGTTGTCGATCAGCCCCTGGGAGACCTCCGCGCCGGGGCGGTTGAAGCCGTAGAACGGACCTGACGGCACGTCGATGTAGAGCTGCGCGCGGTTGGCGGCCAGAGCCGCACGGAACCCGTCGAAGACCTCGAGGGGCGTTCCGCCGGGATTGCTCTCGGACTTGACCATGACCGGGGGAACCGCGCCGACCAGCACCGCCTTCCCGACCCGGCCCGGCTCCGCCCGCGCCACATAGCGCGTGGCCTCGCCGCCGCCGGTCGAATGCCCGATGTGGACGGCGCCGCGCAGATCGAGGGCGCCGGTCAGCGCCGCCACGTCCGCCGCGTAGGTGTCCATGTCGTGGCCCGACGAGGTCTGGCTCGAGCGCCCGTGGCCGCGCCGGTCGTGGGCGATCACGCGATAGCCGTGCGAGAGGAAGAACAGCATCTGGTTGTCCCAGTCGTCCGCGCTGAGCGGCCAGCCGTGGTGGAAGACGATCGGCTGTCCGTCGCGCGGACCCCAGTCCTTGTAGAAGATGGTCGTGCCGTCGGGGGTGGTGACCGTGCCCATGGGTGATCCCTCCGAGTGAACCGGATCGACGGCATTCACCTTACGCGCCGACCCGGCACCCCTCATCTCCGGAATGCACATCGAAGAGCGTTTGATCACGTTCTATGGTGATCCGATGGTGTCTGTTCCCAGATGGGTCCTGTTCTCGTCGGGGTGTGCGCCCGTCCTGCTGATCGCGGGCTGGGTGATCGCGGCGTCGTTGGAGGGGCCCGCCTACGACCCCGTCACCCAGACGATCAGCGTGCTTGCTGCCTACGGTGCCGCGGGTTCCTGGGTGATGACCGGGGCGCTGCTCGCCCTGGGCGCCTGCCATCTGCTCACCGCCTGGGGGTTGCGGGTGGCGGCTACCGCCGGGCGCGTGGCGCTGGCCGGCGGGGGAGTGGCGGCACTGGTGGTGGCGATGCTGCCGGCGCCGAGCAGTGGCGGATCCCTGCGGCACGGCTCGGTGGCCGCCGTGGGATTCGCACTGCTGGCCCTGTGGCCGATGCTGGCCGCCGTCGGCGGCCGTGCCGTTCCCTGGGCGCTGCGGCCGGCGGCTTCGGCCGCGGCGACCGCGCTGATGGTCGTCGGCGCGGTCTGGTTCCTCGTCGAGACGCACCGTCACGGCGTCGCGGGCCTCGCGGAACGGGTGGTGACGGTCCTTCAGTCCTTGTGGCCCTTCGTGGTCGTCACCTCCTGTCTCCGTCGTGCCGGGGACGGCGGAGAGCCGCCCGCGGGTCAGGCAGACTGACGGGGATCGGTGAGGTGCAGACCGGCGGGCGGGTGGTGCGGCAGCGTGCGGGCGCCGGTGGCGAACAGGCCGTCGAAGGCGAGCTCGAGGTAGCGGCGCCAGGCCTGCGGCTGCTGGTCCAGCACGGGCGCGGCCGTCTGATGGATGCCGCCGAGCAGCAGTACGACGTCCGTCCCCGTGATGTCGCCGCGTACGGTGCCCTGTTCGCGTGCCCGGGCGGTGAGGGCCTCGACCGTGTCGCAGAGGCGGGCGATCTCGTCCCGCACCTCGGCGTGCTGCAGCGACGGCCGCCCGATCACCTCGCAGAACGCACGGTCGGCGGCGAGGGTCTCCACACCGGCCGTCATGAACTCCCGTAGTGCCGCACCGGCGTCGTCGGCCCTCAGCAGGCGTTCCGCGGTGCCGACGAGCCCGCCGAGCAGCCGGAGCGTGATCGCCGCGAGCAGATCGTCCTTCGACGGGAAGTGCCGGAACACCGTGCCCTTGGCGACGCCCGCCCGCTGTGCGATCTCGCCCATCGACACGTCCACCCCGCCCTCGGCGAACGCCTGCGTCGCCGCCGTGAGCAGCAGATGCCGGTTGCGGACCATGTCCGCCCGCGGGCTCTGCGCGGGCGCCCTCTCGATCATGGTGCCTCCTCCTGACGGAAACCTATCAGCAAGGTGACCGGGCGGTCATGCTAGCTTGGTTCAAAATGACCGCACGGTCACTTTCTGATCGGAGAAGCGCGTGAACAACACCCTTGACGGCAAGATCGCCCTGGTCACGGGCGCGTCCTCGGGCATCGGCCGGGCCACCGCGCTCGCCCTGTCCCGGGCCGGTGCCCGGGTGGCCGTCGGAGCGCGCAGGGGCGACCGGCTGAAGTCGCTGGAGCGGGAGGCTCCCGGCGAGGTGCTCGTCCTCGACCTGGACGTCACCGACCGCCGGTCGGTGGAGGAGGCCGTCGCGGCCACCGTGGACGGCTTCGGCTCCCTCGACATCCTGGTGAACAACGCGGGCCTGATGCTCAGCGGCCCGATCCTGGGCGCGGACACCACGGAGTGGACCCGCATGGTCGGCACCAACCTGCTCGGCTCGATGTACGCGGTCCACGCCGCGCTGCCCCATCTGCTCGACAGCAAGGGCGCCGTGGTGCAGATCTCCTCCACGTCGGGGCGTACGTCGTCGGCCGCGAGCGCCGTCTACTCGGCCACCAAGTTCGGCGTCAACGCCTTCGCGGAGGCGCTGCGCCAGGAGGTCACCGAGCAGGGGGTGCGTGTGGTGGTCCTCGAGCCCGGGATCGTCTCGACCGAACTGGCCGACCACATCACGGTCCCGGCGATACGGGACATGGCCAGGACGATGGCCGCGTCGATGCGGACCCTGCGGCCCGAGGACATCGCGAGCGCGGTCCTGTACGCGGTCACCCAGCCCGATCACGTCGCCGTCAACGAAATCCTGATCCGCCCGACGGACCAGACCCGCTGACCGGCCGAGTCCGCACGCCGGCCACCGGCCCGGCGGTGCGGACGCGGCACCCGGCTGCCGTGGCCGGCGGGCCATGCCGGCTGAGCCGGCGCCGGCCGGTCAGGGCCCGCTGAGCCGATGCCGGGCCCGCCCAGTGCATCCCGGTCGTCGCGTGGCCGGGTGTCGTGGTCGGTGGGCCGGGGCGTGCTGTGTCAGGGCGACCGCATGCCGGTGACGGTCCGGTGGTGCGGACGTGGCCGACGGGCCCGGTCTGTCGAGCGGGGCCGTGCCGGGGCGGAGGAACCGCGAGCCGGCCACCGGCCCCGTGGGCCGGACGCGGTCCCGGTCGCCGTGCTGCCGGTCACCGCGGACGGCCGTGAGGCGTGCGGCCGGGGCCGAACCGTCGCCCTCGTCCGGTGTCGGGTCGGCGGCCACCACCGCCGCGGCGATCTCCGTCTCCGGCCGCCCGCCAGCCGCCACGGTCTACCGGTGGAGCAGGGTGACACCGCCGGCGGCGACGGCGGGCGGATCGGTCCAGCAGGAGGCGTGCTCGCGCGGAATCCGCCCCGGGGTCCGGTCCACGCCTCGGACAGTTCGGGGGAGGAGGGCCGGCGGTCTCCGCGCGAGAGCATGTGCGGCGTCCTCCCCGCCGGACACGGCGCCCCCCAACCGCGTCCGCCCCGCGCTCAGCGGCCGGTCGCGCCCGTGGGGAACTCCTCGCTGCCGAGCACACGCAGCAGCTCCAGCCGCTCGCGGGCCTCCGCGTCCGCCGGGGTGAGCACCAGCAGTTGCTGCCCCTGGTCGGGGGTGACCAGGGTCTCGCAGTCCATCAGCACCCGGCCCACCCTCGGATGCAGGAACGTCTTGCGGTCGGCGCGCCGGACCGCCACCTCGTGTTCCGCCCAGAGCCGGCGGAAGAGCGCGCTCTCGGCCGACAGGCGCCCGACGAGCCCGCCGACCATGGGGTCGCCGGCCCGGCGTCCGGCGACCGCGCGCAGGTCGGCCACGAGCTGACGGCCGTAGTGCTCCTCCTCCTCGGCCGGGCCGATGGCGCGCGCAGCCGGTTCGGTGAACCAGCGGTAGACGATGTAGCGACGGTCGCCCGAGAAGCCGGTGAGGTCGCTCATCAGCAGCAGCGACGCCCGGTTCTGCGCCAGCACCTCCCCCAGGTCGGACAGCACCAGCGCCGGAGTGTCCCCGAGCAGGTCGAGCAGGCGCATCAGCCCCGCCCGCGCGAGCCGGGCCACCCCGTCGGCGGGCGGCGGCCGGTGACCGGCCAGATGGAACAGGTGGTCGCGCTCGTCGTCGGACAGCCGCAGCGCCCGGGCCAGCGCGACGAGCAACTGCGTCGACGGCTGACTGCTGCGGCCCTGTTCGAGGCGTACGACGTAGTCCACGGACATGCCCGCCAGCATCGCCACCTCCTCCCGGCGCAGCCCGGCCGTGCGCCGGCGCGGGCCGTCGGAGATCCCCACGTCGGCCGGGCGGATCGCCTCACGGCGGCGGCGCAGGAAGTCGGCGAGTTCCTCACGTTGCATGGCCCCATCGTCCCTCCTGGCGTGCCCGCCCATCCAGGGAGCGGCTCTCCCATGATGAACGCTCCGCTCCCGGCGGCCCCGGCACCGGCGCAATGTGGACGACGCAACGACCACGAAGGAGAACACGATGCAGACACGCACTCTGGGCAGCACCGGTCCGGCCGTCTCGGCGCTCGGCCTCGGCGCGATGAGCATGTCGGGCGCCTACGGCGCCGCAGACCGCACCGAGAGCATCGCCACCGTGCACGCCGCGCTGGACGCGGGCGTCACCCTGATCGACACCGGCGACTTCTACGCCATGGGCCACAACGAGCTGCTGCTCGCCGAGGCGCTGCGCGGCCGCGACCGGGACTCCTACCGGCTGAGCGTCAAGTTCGGCATGCTGAGCGGGCCGACCCCCGCCGTGGGCGGATACGACGGCCGTCCCGCGGCGGTGAAGAACTTCCTCGCCTACTCACTGACCCGGCTGGGCACCGACCACATCGACGTCTACCGGCCCGCGCGCCTCGACCCGGCGGTGCCCGTCGAGGAGACCGTGGGCGCGATCAAGGAACTGATCGACGCCGGGTACGTACGGCACCTCGGGCTCTCGGAGGTCGACGCGGCGACGATCCGCCGGGCGCACGCCGTACACCCGGTCAGCGACCTGCAGATCGAGTACTCGCTGATCTCCCGCGCCGTCGAGGCGGAGGTCCTGCCCACGCTGCGCGAGCTGGGCATCGGCCTGACCGCGTACGGCGTCCTCGGCCGCGGCCTGATCTCCGGGCACTGGTCGGCCGGCCGGGGCGCCGGCACCGGCGACCACCGGGCGCGCAGCCCCCGCTTCGCGAGCGGCAACGTGGAGCACAACCTCGCGCTCGTGGAGGCCCTGCGCCGGGTCGCCGACGCCAAGGGCCGCACCGTCGCGCAGCTGGCCATCGCCTGGGTCGCCACACAGGGCGACGACATCGTCCCGCTGGTCGGTCCCCGCACCCGCGTCCGGCTCGCCGAGGCACTGCCGGCGCTGGATTTCGACCTCACCGCGGACGACCTCGCCGAGATCGAGAAGGCGGTCCCGGCGGGCGCGGCCCGCGGCGACCGCTACCCGTCCGCGTTCATGGCGGACCTCGGCGTGGGCAACTGACCGGCGCGCGGCGCTGGGAATATACCCCCCAGGGGTATATGTTCGCGGGGTGAGAGGCGAGCCGGCCCCGGCTCACCGCGCGACGCCGGACGGGGATGAGGGCCATGGACCACAGCACGCACCACGCCTCCTGGGCGATGGCGGTGAAGGCGACGCTCCACTGTCTGACCGGGTGCGCCATCGGCGAGATCCTCGGCATGGCCATCGGCACCGCCCTGCTGTGGGGCAACGTGCCGACCATGGTCCTCGCGATCGTCCTCGCCTTCGTCTTCGGCTACTCCCTCACGTTCTTCGCGGTCGTCCGCGCCGGACTGTCCCCGAAGGCGGCCGTCAAGGTGGCGCTGGCCGCCGACACGGTCTCCATCGCGGTGATGGAACTGGTCGACAACACGATCATCGCCCTGACACCGGGCGCGATGGACGCGCAACTGTCGGACGGACTCTTCTGGTCGGCGCTCCTGGGCGGATTCGCCGTGGCGTTCGTGATCACCACGCCGGTGAACAAGTGGATGATCGCCCGCGGCAGGGGCCACGCCGTCGCCCACACCCACCACTGACCGGCGCACCGGCGTCAGCCCCGCTCACGCTCCAGAACCCGGCGGGCCGCCTCGGACTCCGCCGCCGACGGGGACAGTTCGTCGAGGGAGTCGAGTTCGGTGTCGGACTCCAGCTCCCGTTCCCAGGCCGCCGCCAGCCGTTCCTGCTCCTCACGCGGTCTGCCGCCGACGGCCTCCCGGTGGTGCGGGTCCAGGGCCGTGAGGAATCGTCCGACCGGGTCCGTGGCCATGCGGTGCTCCTTGTCGCTCGGAAGGGGCGGCGTCACCGACCCAGGATGGCCAGCCGGACCCGGCACACCCGCCCGACACGGCACGCGTCCACCCTGATGGCCCCGGACGCGGGCACCTCGCACACCACCCGGACCCGTTGTCAGTGGCCTGATCTACTGTTCCCGTGACTTGATCACTGCGGGTGCGGGAGGCACGCATGGGGTGGGTGTCGGCAGGCGACTACGAAGTCGCTCTCGATGACGGCAAGGTGGTGTGCCGCAACGCGGCGGGGCGGCGGCTGAAGTCCGTACCGCCGAAGATCGCCGACGATCCGGCCGTGGTGGGCCTGCGCCAGCTCACCGAGTGGCTGGAACGGCACGAACGCCAGTGCCTGGCCGACGTGGAGCGGTGGATGGTGCGTTCGCTGCCGGTGCCGTTCGCGGTCCTCGCCCGGGTCTGGCCGGACCCCGCCTGGCAGGCCGCCCTGCGCGACCTCGTGGTCACGGGCACCGACGGCGAGGTGGCCGGATTCCTTCGGGACGCCGACCCCGAGCGCGGCCTCGGCCTGGTCGACCTCGACGGCGACACCGTCCGGCTCACCCCCGGCCTGGTCCGCCTGCCGCACCCCGTCCTCCTCGACGACCTGGAGGACCTGCGGGAGTTCGCCGTCGAACTCGGCGTCGAGCAGGGCGCCCAGCAGTTGTTCCGCGAGGTGTGGCGGCGGCCCCCAGCCGTCGACGCCCAGGCCGTCTCCGTCGACGACTACGCGGGCGGCGTTTTCAAGGAACTGCGGTTCCTGCACGGCCGGGCCGCCCAGCTCGGCTACCGCGTGCGCGGCGGCCACGCCGTGTGCTCCGTGGTGGAGGACGGCCGCGCGGTCGAGGCCCGGGTATGGGTCGGCGACTACGACGGCTACGAGGAGACGGAGACCGGCTCCCTGGTCTTCACCGACCCGGCCGGCCGGGTGCTGAAGCTCGGCCAGGTCGGGCCGGTGGCCTGGTCGGAGGGCATGCGCATGGCGGCGGCGCTGTACGCCGGACGCGACATCGAGGACGAGGAGCGTGCGGCGTGACGACGTACGACGGATTCACCTACGACGAGACCACCTGCGCCGCACTGCTCGACGCCGGCGCCGTACTGCCCCCCGGCACCACCGGCCGGGAGGACGCCGACGTCCTCACCGTGCGCACGTACACGCACCCCGCCCTGGACGAGCGGAAGATCGTACGGCTGGTGCCGGGCACGCTCGGCGAGGCGGAGGACCTGGCCCTGGACTTCCTCGGACTGGCCCGCGAGCCGGAGACCCGCGAGGTCGGACAGGTACGCCGGGAAACCCTCGGCTTCCCCGCCTGGGCCCTGGTCAACGACCCGGCGAACGGACACCACGCGCTCGCGCTCGTCAAGGACGTGGAGCGGCTCGCCCGGCAGGCCAAGTCCCGCCCCGGCACCGCGAAGGAGGGCTTCGAGGCGCTCGGCGACCGGCTCGGCCGGGCCGTGCCGCACTTCCTGCCCACCTTCTACGAGCAGGCGGCCCGCGTCTTCCTCCAGCACGAGAACACCACCTACGCGGCGGCCTTCTTCGGCAAGGCCCGCGCGGCGGAGCGGGTGCACGCGCTGACCGTGGACGAGGAACGGCAGCGGGCCGTGTTCCTGGAGTTCGCCTTCGCCGGGGCGCTGACCGTCAAGGCGCTCAAGGAGCATGTGAAGGCGCTCGCCGCCCGGCTCACCCCGGCCGACGCCTGGGCGCAGTTCCGGCAGCTCACCGTGGAACGCTGCGCGGCCGGCATGCCGCCGTACGCGTCCCTGCCCCAGGACGCCCGCGCCCTGATCAAGGCCGCGGGCCTGGACCGGGTCACCGAGGAGTGCGCCCTGGTCGGTGACCTGCTCGCCTCGCCCGCGGCGGTCCGGGCCCCCGCCTCCTTCTGGAACACCTACCGGGCGACCCTCGTCGTCCTCGCCGGACAGCAGCCCGCCGTACGCGCCCGGCTGCTGGAGATCATGCCGGCCGGGCTCGGCCGCACCACCGAGGACGACGAGTTCTGGCTGGCGCTGCTCGCCGAGACCGGCGCCGACCTGCTGCTCACGGGAGAGACGGAGACGGCGGACGGCACCGACGCGGCGGACTGGCTCACCCGCTGGTCCCTGTACCGCAAGCACGGCGGAAACGTCTGCGACCGCTCCCCGGCCACCCTCGCCCTCGTGGAGCGCATGGCCCCGCCGCTGCGCGAACGGGGCCGCCCCGTCGACCTCTTCACCGGCCGCTGGCACGCCGGCGCCGACCTCGACCTGCTGGACCTGTGCCTGGCGCTGGACGTGCCGCTGGCCCCGCCCGCGGACGGCACCGACGTCCACCTCGCCCTCGACCGGTGGCTGCGGGACACCCGGCCCGGACGGCGCGACCTGACGGCCGTCGCGGCGGACCGGCTCGGCCGCCGCACGCTCTACCGGGCCATCGGCAGCCAGCAGGGCCGGCACACCGGCCCGAAGACGCTGGACGGGATCGCCGGCCACCCCGTGCTCGCCGACGTGCTCCGCGAGTGGCTGGACGACGCCGCCGCCGAACTGGACGCGGCGGTTGGTCTGGAGGCCGCCCGCACGGCACTCCACCGGCTGAGCCCGTTCCGCGCGATCGCCGCACGGATCAGCCCGGACGCCGTCGCCCGCGCCGACGCCTTCGACGTGTCGCCGCTGCTCGGCAACACCCTGCGCGCCGGCATCCCGGACGAACTCGGCTGGCCCGCCCTCGACGAGGCGCTGCGCCGGCTCGACGCGGAGACCCGCAGCGACCGCGACGACACCCTCGCCGTCCACGAGGCCTGGCCGGCGCTGATCCTCTCCCGGCGGCACAAGGCGATCGCGGTCGGCCCGCAGGACATCCTGCTGGAGCACGACCTGCGGCTGCCGGACGGACTGGACAAGTGGCAGCGCCCGACGTTCCGCCACACGGACGGCGAACTCCTGGTGATGTGGCGGCAGGACAACAAGCAGTACGGCTACTGGTCCGCCCGCCCGACCGAGGTGTTCCCCCTCGACGGCGAGAAGCTCCCGCACTGGTACGGCGGCGGCGTCGGCGAGACCTCCATCCCCCTGCCGGACGGCGGCCGCGCCACCGGCGGACGCGCCCTGCACGCCGGTGACACGGTCCTGCCGCCCGCCCGCCAGATCCTCGGCGACGGCACCTCCTACTGGCGGAGCGGACGGCAGGGGACGCGGCAGGTGTGGCTCGAGTACGACCCGGCCACCGGCACCCACGGACGCGCCTCCCTGCCCGCCTTCCTGAACTCCGGCATCCGCGACGGCGCCACCCTCCTCCAGCACCAATGCGTGGTGCTGCCCCTGCAGCCCGGCCTGGAGGACAGCCCGTTCGGCACGGACGGCACGGTCCTCGGCCGCTGGGTGCGCACCGAGCGGGAGGGCGACGAGACCCGCACCACCGTCGGCACCCCCGACGGCCGGACCGCCACCCTGACCCCGGCCGACGGCCGGATACCGGGCGTTCCGCTCGGCGCGCTGCGGCTGCCAGGCGGCGTCGAGCCCGTCGTCGTCGCCCAGCACCGGCACCTCGCCCTCTACACCACCGACGCCGCCACGGGCCTGCGGGAACTGGGCCGGCTGACACCCCTGGAGCGCGGCGGAGAGTTCGCCGCCGGCACCCGGCTCGTCCCGCCGGCCGACTTCTGGCACGCGCTGCGGCCACGCGACGAGAACGCCTCGGCGCTCCTGCGGGCCCTGAGCGACGAACAGGCCGAGGAACTGCTGCGCGTCGGCGCCGCGGCGCTGACCGAGCGGCTGGCGAGGATCGAGGCGGCCGGCGCGACGACCGGCTCGGCCAAGCCCGACGTCCCCTCCGCCGACAAGGTGGTGCGGGACGCCGTGGCCCGCGCCCTCCCCGCCCTCACCGAGCCCCACCTGCTCACCGGAGTCGCCGCCCTCGTCCACGCGGTGCTGCGCTTCGCGGTGTCCGTCGACAGCTTCGTCACGCCCCCGGTCGAGCGGCCCCGCACCGAACGCAAACGCGCCGAGGGCATGTTCGCCGACTACAGCCCCGACGACGGCGACGACCAGACGCTGCGGGAGGCGACCTCCCCGATCGCCCGTCTGCACGGCTGGTGGGGCGGCGCACGGAACTGGAGCACACTGCGCCAGATCCGCGCCGTGAACCACGTCCTGTCCGGCGAACCCGCCGACGGCACACCCCTGTCCGCGTCGTCCCGGCCCGCCGGGACCGCCGACGGGTGGCGCAGCGACGAGTTCACCGTCCCCGGCATCGCCGCCGTGTGGCCGTCGGTGCTCGGCGTGCTGCGCCCCCTCGCCTACCGCGCCGCCTGCGCCACCCTGACGGAGGAGCACCGCCGGGCGCTGCTCCTGCTGTTCGAGGCGATCACGGAGGGCCCGCTGGCCGCGCCCGGGGCCGCACTGCGCGAGGTGACGCTGAGCGAGCCGAACGAACGGCAGGAGCGCAACGGTCAGGTGCTGCGCCGCGAGGGCCGTACCGTCGTCGTCCTCGGCCGCCAGAACGTCGACCACCGCACCGGACGGGTCAACTGGCTGGCCCTGGACCACGACCCGGCCGGCGTCTTCGGCGCCGTCGCCCACTTCACCCTGGAGCGGGAGAAGGCGTACCCGCCGGTGTTCCCGGCCGACGCGCTGGCCGCCGTGACCGGCCTGATCCGCGACAAGGGCCCCGCGCCCTGGCAGCCGGAGGCCACCGCCGCCCTGTCCGCCGCGACCCGGGACGGGCTGGGCCCGGTCCAGGCGGCCCTGCTGCTCGCCGGCGAGCCCGCGCAGCTCACCGACGAGGTGGCCGCCGCCACCGGTCTGAAGCCCCGCCAGAAGCAGCTCGGCGACGCGCTGCTGGGCTCGCTGGAGAACGGCGACCTGAAGGCGCTCGTCGGCGCACTGCTCCCCGACAACCCCGGTGACCTGTGGACCACCGGACCGGACACGGACGCGGCCGGCCAGGTGTGGGCCGAGCGCCTCGACGGCGTCGTCCGCCTCCCCGAGGACCTCGCCGGTGAACTCACCCTGGCCGGGCTGTCCACCGGCTCCGTGGAGCAGGTGCTCAACCCGCACCGCACCCCCTGGATGAGCCGCACCACCGTGCAGCGGCCCGACAAGGACGGCAACCTGGCCGCGGACGATCCCCAGGCGGTGCCCGGACGGTACAGCCTCACGCACGCCGTCGCCGCCCTGGCCGGGCTCGCCTACGCACTGCCGTACGGACACCCCCTGCGTGCCGCGCTGCCCGACGCGCTGGCCGTGCTGCGCCGCCGTCTCACGGACCCGGGGCTCCTCGTCGACCTCGACCTGGAGTGGACCGAGAAGGGCACCTCCACCGCCGTCGAGCTCCGCAAGGCGTACGGACTGCCCGCCACCGGCGGCGCCGACGAGCACGGACTCACCCCCGTCGGTGAGGCGCTGGTGCTGCGCCCCTGGTACGGGGACCAGGAGGCCGTACTGCTCCGCACCAGCGCTCTCACGACGGCCGACGACCCCCTGTTCGGACTGATGGAGGGACTCGTCGCAGAGGGCCGGCGCAGCGGTCTGCGGGCGCTGCGGACGATCCTGGACGACGGACTCGCCCGCGCCCTCACCGCCGGCACGGACCCCGAGGGGCCCGCCGGCTACGCCCAGGACCCGGCCCTGAGCGTGCCCGGACTGGTCGCCGAGGTCGCCGGGGCCCACGGCCTGAGCGAGGACGCCGCGGTCCTCTATCTGCAGTTGCTGGCCCTGCCCGACCCGACGGACCGCAACCGTGCCCGCTGGACCGGCTGGAAGCCCGCCCGCGCGAAGAAGGCCCGCACCGAACTCGCCGCCACCGACCTGGTCGTGGAGGCGAAGCGGGCCCGCGCCGGACGCACCCTCTTCCTGCCGTGCGGATGGCTCGAACTGAAGTCCCCCGCCCTGCCGGTGGAGCTCTGGAAGCGCGGTCTCCACCCGGTCGAGGAGCACGCCCGCGCGGTGCCCCTGATGCCGGTGCCCGAGCTGTTCACCCGCGCCTGGGAGCGCGTCCGCGCCGGCGACGCACCCGCCTACGAGGAACTCACCACCCGCGTCACCCGCAAGGGCCGCCGCCGATGACCACTGTCCACCCGCACCCGGAAGAACCCGCGCCGATGACCACCACCCTCGCTCCCGCACCGGCCCGCCAGATCGTCCCGCCCGAGGACCGGTACGCGACCGAACTCGCCTTCCTCGCCGCCCACGACAGCGGGCCGCGCCCTCCCGCATGGCGGCTCACCCCGCGCGCCGTCGTCACCTTCGTCATGGGCAGCGCGGGCAGTGCCCTGAAGCTGCCCGACGACGCCGAGGTGCCCGACGGGGTGCCGCGCCGGCTGGTGATCGAGGACAAGTTCGTCGGCGAACGGGCCCTGGTCGAGCGCTGTGTGGTGACCCTCGCCGGTGAGCGCGGCCTGCTGCTCGTCGGCGAGCCCGGCACCGCCAAGTCGATGCTGTCGGAACTGCTGTCCGCCGCCGTGTGCGGCACCAGCGGCCTGGTCGTGCAGGGCACCGCCGGCACCACCGAGGACCAGCTCAAGTACGGCTGGAACTACGCGCTGCTGCTGGCCCAGGGCCCCACCCGGCAGGCGCTCGTGCCGTCCCCCGTCCTGACCGCCATGTCGCGCGGCGCGCTCGCCCGCGTCGAGGAGGTCACCCGCTGCCTGCCCGAGGTGCAGGACGCGCTCGTGTCGCTGCTGTCCGAGCGGCGCATCGCCGTACCCGAACTGGCCGGCACCGACGACGCCCTGGCGCACGCGGCACCCGGCTTCAACCTCATCGCCACCGCCAACCTCCGCGACAAGGGCGTCTCCGAGATGTCCGCGGCCCTCAAGCGCCGCTTCAACTTCGAGACCGTCGGCCCCATCGGCGACCTCGACGCGGAGACCGCGCTGGTGCGCGGCCAGGCACGGGCGTCCGTGGAGCGCGCGGGGGCGCCGTTCCAGGTCGACGACGCCGTGCTGGAAGCCCTCGTCACCGCCTTCCGGGACCTGCGCGAGGGCCGCTCGGCGGAGGGCTGGGAGGTGGAGCGGCCGTCGACGGTGATGAGCACCGCCGAGGCGGTGTCCGTCGCCGGCGCGCTCGCCCTGGCGGCGGCCTACTTCCCCGGCGACCGCGACGTCCTCGGACTGCTGCCCGGCCATCTGCTCGGCGTGGTCCGCAAGGACGACCCCGCCGACGCCGCCCGGCTGCGCGGCTACTGGGACGGTCCCGTCCGGCGCCGAGCCGAACAGGGCTCCGCCACCTGGCGCACCCTGTGGGACCTGCGTACGGTCCTGGAGGGCTGACGGCCGTGTCCCTCTCCCACGGGGCCGCCGCCCCGCCCGAGGAGGCGCTCGCCGCCCTCACCGGCCCGTCCGCGCCCTGCCTCATCGGCGTACGGCACCACGCGCCCTCCCTGGCCGCCGCCGTGCCCGCGCTGCTGGACGAGGCGAAGCCGGACGTCCTGCTCGTCGAACTGCCCACGGAGACGCAGGAGTGGCTGCCCTGGCTGGGGCACGAGGAGACGAGGGCCCCGGTGGCGCTCGCCGCCGCCCCCGGCGAGGGCGCCGGAGGACCGGCGTTCTACCCGTTCGCCGACTTCTCGCCCGAACTGACCGCCGTGCGCTGGGCCGTCCGGCACGGCGTACCGGTCGTCGCCTGCGACCTGCCGCTCGCCGACCGTGCCTGGACCGGCGGACGCCGGGCCCCGGGGGCGGGGGACGGCACCCCCGGTCTCGCCGCCGCGCTGCGGACCCGGCTGACGGGCCGGGCGGGGGACGATCTGTGGGACCGGCTCGTCGAGGCGACCGCCCCCGGCTCCGCGCCCGAGGCGCTGCGCCGGGCCGCCCTGCTCACCGGCTGGGCCCTGCGTGAGGACGCGGTCGCCTCGGGCGGCGTACCGGAGCTGGACCTGCGGCGCGAAGCGTGGATGCGGGCCCGGCTGGCGGAGGCCACCGCGGGCGGGGAGCGGGCCGCCGTGGTGGTGGGCGCCTTCCACGCCCCGGCGCTCCTACGGCAGAACACGGGGGAGGAGGACGCGACCACGCCCGCGGAACCGCACCGGCCCGTGTGGAACACCTCGCTGATCCCGTACACCTACGCCCTCCTGGACGAGCGGTCCGGCTACCCCGCGGGTATCCGGGACCCGGAGTGGCAGGACATGGTCCTGCGCGCGGCGGGCGATCCGGCGGCCCTGGAGGAGGCGCTGACCCGTGCGGCCGTGCGCGTCTGCGCCGAACTGCGCGGCCTCGGCCACCCGTCGGGGCCCGCCGACGCCCGGGAGATCAGCCGGCTCGCCTCGGATCTCGCCCGGCTGCGCGGCCTGCCCGCGGCCGGACGCGGTGAACTGGTCGAAGCGGTGCAGACGGTGCTCGCCCAGGGCGAGCCCTACGGGCGCGGGCGGGCCGTGGCGCGGGCGATGGAGCGGGTGCTCGTCGGCACCCGCACCGGGAGCCCCGCCCCCGGGGCGCCGCGCAGCGGACTCGTCCCCGCGGTCGAGGCCGAGGTGTCCCGCCTCGGCCTGCCCGGCCCCGGTACGGACGGCCCCGGAGTCCCGCGGGACATGCGGCTCGACCCGCTGCGGTCCGACCTCGACCGGCGCCGTGAACTGCTGTTGCGCCGGCTCACCGTGTGCGGTGTCCCCTACGGCGAGGCCAAGGAGGTCGTCGGCGCGGGCGGCGCCGAGGCTCTCACCTCCCGCTGGGAGGTGCGCTGGACCCCCGCCACGGCGGCCGTACTGACCACGGCCGGCGTGCGCGGAGTCACCCCCGCGCAGGCCGCCGAGGGTGTTCTGCGCGAACGGCGGCGCAAGGAACGCGACGACGGCGGACCTACCGCCGCACAGGCCCTCGAAGGGCTCGCCCGGGCGGCGGAGTG
This sequence comes from Streptomyces sp. NPDC048584, assembly GCF_043199595.1. Lineage (NCBI taxonomy): Bacteria > Bacillati > Actinomycetota > Actinomycetes > Kitasatosporales > Streptomycetaceae > Streptomyces > Streptomyces sp. NPDC048584. The sequence goes on along the minus strand of NZ_JBICWF010000023.1, from coordinate 53,172 downwards.
CGGCCTGACCGGCCTCGCGGACGAACGGCTCGACGACGTCGCCGGCGTCCTGCCGGGCGCCGGCACCCTGCCGGAACTCCTCGCCGCACTGGCCCTCCTCGACCGGCTGCGGGCCGGCCACGTCCCCGGCCTGCCCGCCGAACCGGACCGCGAGGACCGGGCCGCGGCCGCCGCGGAGCTCATCACGGCGGCGGCGGTACGGCAGGTCGACGGACTGACCGGGTCCGAGGACCCCGCCGACGCCCACGCCCTCCTCGAACTCGCCCATCGCGCCGACCCGCTGGGCGGCATCCGGCTCACCGACGCCCTCGGCAGGCTGGCCGCCGGCGGCTCCCCGCTGATGCGGGGCGCCGCCGGGGCCGTACGCGTCCTGCTCGGGCACGAGGACGCCCGTGCCTTCGGCGACCGCGTGGCCTCCTGGATCGACGCGGCCACCGGCCCGGACTCCCGCGCCGCGCTCACCGCCCGGCTCACCGGACTGCTGACCGCCGCCGGACCCCTCCTGGAAGCGGCCGCACCCGCACTGGAACCCCTGCTCGCCCGGGTGACCGACCTGCCCGACCGGGCGTTCCTCGACCGGCTCCCCGCACTGCGCGGCGGCTTCGACACCCTGAGTCCCGCGGCCCGCGACCGCCTCTTCGCCGCCGTCGAGGAACGCCTCGGCCCCCGGCACGTCACCGGCACCGACGACGTCGACCCGGCCGCCCTCGCCATCTGGACGGAAGCGGACTTCGCGGCCCGCGAGACCCTGCGCTCCCTGGGCCTGCTTCCCGCACCGGGCGGCGGCCCCGTGGCGCAGGACACGGCGGACAGCCCGGAGAGCGGTGCTCCCGGGGACACCGAGGAGCGGCGCCTCGCCCCCGCCGACCGCTGGCGTCTCCTCCTCGGCCGCCGCACCGACCGGCTCCCGGCGTCCGCCGCACCCCTGGCGACCGCCCTGGACGAGTTGTACGGCAGCGGACGCGGCGAAGGCAGCCGCGGCGACCTCACCGGCCCCCGAAACGGCGGCGGACGGCAGGCGCCGTACCCGGGTGTGCGGGAGTGGTCCGAGGAACTGGCCGCGCTGTTCGGACCGGGCATCCGGGAGGAGGTGCTCGCGACCGCCGCCGCGGCCGGCCGCAAGGACGTCCTCGCCGAACTGGACGCGGACAGCGCCCGGCCCTCGGTGGACCTGCTGCGCACCGTGCTGCGGCACGCGGGCGGACTGCCCGAGGCCCGGCTGGCCGCCCTGCGCCCGCTCGTCCGACGGCTCGTCGACGCGCTGACCCGGCAGCTCGCCACCCGGCTGCGCCCCGCCCTGCACGGCACCGCCCTGCCCCGTCCCAGCAGGCGGCCCGGCGGCGGCCTGGACCTCCCGCGCACCCTGCGCGCCAACCTGGCGACCGCCCGCCGCACCCCGGACGGTACGGTGCAGGTCATTCCGGAACACCCGGTCTTCAGGACCCGGGCGCGGAAGGCCGCCGACTGGCGGCTCGTCCTGGTCACGGACGTCTCCGGGTCCATGGAGGCGTCCACGGTGTGGGCCGCCCTGACCGCCTCCGTCCTGGCCGGAGTGCCGACGCTCTCCACCCACTTCCTGGCGTTCTCCACGGAGGTCATCGACCTCACCGGACACGTGGACGACCCGCTGTCGCTGCTGCTCGAGGTCAGCGTCGGCGGCGGCACCCACATCGCCGCCGGACTGCGGCACGCGCGCGAACTCGTCACCGTGCCGTCGCGCACCCTCGTCGTGGTCGTCAGCGACTTCGAGGAGGGCTACCCGCTCGGCGGCCTCCTCGCCGAGGTCCGCGCCCTGGTCGGGGCCGGCTGCCATGTCCTGGGCTGCGCGAGCCTCGACGACACCGGCCGGCCCCGCTACTCCACGGGCGTCGCCGGGCAGCTCGTCGCCGCCGGTATGCCCGTGGCCGCCCTCAGCCCGCTCGAACTCGCCCGCTGGGTAGGGGAGAAGATCTCATGAGCCCGGACCTGCCTCCGGTCGTCCCGTCCGTCACCGCCGAACTGGTCGCGGCCCTCTCGCCCCGGCTGCGCAAACGGCTGGACGCGGGCGTGACCAAGCTGCTGGCGCGTCCGGTCGTCCGGGACGGCGACACCGTACGGATCGCCGTCGACGACGACACCGACGTCGAACTGCGGGCGCCCGGCGGGACGGTGACCGACGCGGACGCGATCCACTGCGGATGCCTGCTGGCTCCCGGCTGCCTGCACCGTGCGGCGGCGGCCTCCGCCGCACCGGTCGCCGAGGACACCCCGGCCCCCGCCGAGGCCACGGAGACGGAGAAGGACGCGGAGACGGCACCGGCGGAGCCCGATGCCGTCACCCCCGAGCAACGCGCCGCCGCCCGCGCCGTGTTCGACGCGGCGGCCGCCGTCCTGGAGGCCGGCACCGACGGTGCCGGCGCCGTGCTCCAGGCGGAACTCCTGCAGGCCGCGCACGCCGCCCGCCTCGCCGGTCTCCCACGGGCCTCCGCCGCCGCGGTCTCCGTGGTGACCGGGGTGCGCGCGGCCCGCTCCGCCGACCCCGCACACCGCCTCACCGACCTCGCCGGCGCGCTCTCCGGCGTTCTCGGCGTCGCCCACCGCATCCCGCACACCACCGGCCCCGGCCTCACCGGACTGCGTGGCACGGTCCGTCAGCCGTACCGCACGGACGGCTCCCTGCGGCTGTACGGCCTCTTCTCCGAGCCCGTCCTCACCGCGACCGGATACGCGGGCGCGGTCACCTGGACCGCCGACGCCGACGGACGTCTGTACACGGTCTCGGACGTGGCACCGGGCGGGCCCGCCCGCGCGACCGGCGCCGCCGACCGGGCCGTACGCATCGGCGACACCGCCCTGACCCACCGCGAACTGTCCCGCGCCGGCCTCGCCGTGTCCGGGGCCACCGTCTCCCCGACCGGCCGTCTCGGCGCGGGAGCGGGGGTGCGGGCGGTCCGTGCCTCCGGCGCCGCCTGGCGCGCCGAGCCGCTGGACCGGCTGTGGACCGTATCCGCCGCCGAGCAGGTGGCCCGCGCCCTGGGCGGCGGGCAGGACCTGCTGTTCCTCGAGGTGACCCTCGCGGGCCCGGTGCGCGAGGCCACGGGCGACGGTGTCCTGGCCGACTGTGCGGGCCTGCCTCTGCGGCTGGTCACCGCCCACGACGACCCGGCACTCCCGTACCGCGACAACCTGCGCCTGCTCGCCGCCGCCGGGGGCCGACGGCTGCGGATCGTCGCACGCCTGGCTCCCGGACCGGCCCCGCGGGCCCTGCTGCTCGCCGCCGAGCACCCCACCGACCCCGACGCCCGGGTGGACCTCGGCCTCGACCGTCTCCAGCACGCGGACCTCCCCAAGGGCGCGGTCACACCGCGGTCCCGGCCCGCGCGGGCCGTCGACGAGGCCCCGCTGCACCTGCTGCGACGCCGCGTCCACCAGGCGGTGCCGGGAGGCCGCCGGGTCCTCGCCGTCGCCGGGAGCGGGCCGGGTGACGCCGCCCGGCTGCGCCGCCTGGGCCTGGCCACGGCGGGGGACCTCCTCGACGACCTCCACGCGGCTGCCGCGGACCGCTCCCGTGACCCCTTCGGCCGGCTCCTCCCGGCCGACACGGACCGCTTCGCCCGAGCCTGGCTCGCCGCCGCCGTCTACACCGACGCCGTCGAACGGGCCCTGTGCGCGGCCGCCTGGGGAGCCGCCGCGCCGGCGGTCCCGATCCCGTGAGAGGCGGTACGCCGCTCAGCGCACGGTGCCGGCGGCGTACTCCCAGAGACGGTCCGCGGCCTCCCGGTCCAGGGCGTGGGCCGCGACACCGCCGGCCTGCTCGTCGTCGGCGGCGACGAGGGGCGCCTCCTGGTTGTCGTCGAAGTAGCGCCCGGTGACGCCGTCCAGGAGGGGAGAGGCCGCGAGCAGGACGGACGTCGCGGCGCCCTCGGCCGGCGTCTTGTAGTAGGGCGTCCTGATGAGGTTGCCGTCCTCGTCCATCGCCCCCAGGGCCCGCATGGTGGCGTCGTCGACATGGCGCTGCAGGTTGGTGCTGATCCAGCCCGGGTTGAGCGCGTTGGCGGTGATGCCGTCGGCGGCCCAGCGTCGGGCGCCCACGGCGAACAGGACGTCGGCGGTCTTGGACTGCGCGTATGCCGTCCAGCGGTCGTAGGGGCGGCGCACGAAGTGCGGGTCGTCGAAGTCGAACGCCGCGTTGCGGTGCGCGCCGGAGCTGACGACGACGATCCGGGCGGAGCCTGCCGCCCGCAGCCGGTCGTGCAGCCCGAGGGCGAGGGCGAAGTGGCCGAGGTGGTTGGTCGCCAGCTGCAGTTCCCAGCCCTCGGCGGTGACGTGCCGCTCCGGGACCGCCATGATCCCCGCGTTGGCCACGAGGACGTCGAGCGGCCCCTGCCACGACCGTACGAAGGCGGCCACCGAGGCGAGATCGGCCAGGTCGAGTGCCGCCGCACGCACGGCACCCGCTGCGGGGGCGGCGGCGAGTTCGCGTACCAGCGGTTCGGCCGCCGCCGGATTCCGGGTGGCGACGGTGACCTCGGCCCCGGCGCCGGCCAGGGCGCGTACGGTCTCGACGCCGATACCGGAGGCACCACCGGTGACGATCACGCGACGCCCGGAGAGGTCCGCACCGTCGATGACTTCGGCGGTGGTGGAGTGCGAGTGGAACGGTGTGGTCAGGCGGACGGCGTGGTTCACGGTCGGGCCCTTCGTACGGGGGAATGTGCTCACCTCGTCAACGTAAACACCCGCGTCCGGACGGTCTATGCTGGAAAGTCCGGAGAACTTGATTCAGCGTCCAGAAGGGTGGGAGGGCGGTGGATCCGCTCGAAGACGTCCTGGCACTCCTCGAGACACGTGGTCACCTGTCGGCCGGACTGGTGGCCGGCGGCCGCTGGGCCGTCCGCTTCGACGCGCCGGACGGAGTGAAGTTCAACGCCGTCCGGCGCGGCACATGCCTCCTGAGCGTGGAGGGGACCGATACGACGGTCTCCCTGTCCGAGGGGGACTGCTATCTCCTCACCCGGCCGCTCGGCTTCACCCTCCGCGGCGACGACGAAGCGGTTCCGGTGGCGGCCGCCACGCTCTTCTCGGCGCCCGCGGGAGGCCCCGCGCACGCCGGAGAGGGCGAGGACACCGTGCTCATCGGGGGAGGGTTCTCGTTCGGCGAGCGCGCGCGTGCGCTGCTGCTCGACCCGCTCCCGCCGGTCATCCACATACCGGCAGGATCCGACGAGGCGGGCACGCTGAGCTGGGCGCTCACCCAGATCGACCGGGAGCTGCGAGACCGGGAGATGGCGTCGACGCTGGTGGCCGAACACCTCGCCGTCGTCATGCTCGTCCATGTGCTGCGCCTGCACCTCGCCCGCGAGCCGCGCGCCGTCTCCGGCTGGCTGGCCGGCCTCGCCGACCCGGTCGTGGCCACGGCCCTGACCTCGATGCACACCGCACCCGGACAGGCGTGGACGGTGGCCGGACTGGCCCGCGCCGGTGCCGTCTCCCGCTCCACGCTCGCGGCCCGGTTCAAGGACGCGGTCGGACAGGGACCGCTCGACTACCTCACCGGATGGCGCATCGAGCTGGCCTCCGCCCGCCTGCGCGAGGGGACGGACACCCTCGCCACCATCGCCCGCGCCGTCGGCTACGGCTCCGAGAGCGCCCTCAGTGCCGCGTTCAAACGGGTCACCGGCAGCTCACCCCGTGCCTACCGCGACCGGCACCGGGCCCGGCACCCGTGACGTACTGGCGCCGAGGGCTTCGCCGCCGCGCCGTCCGGGACGCGGGGTGCGTCCTGCTCGGCGTCGGTCACGGGCGGCCGGTTCCGGTACGGTCAGGCCGCCTGGTGCACCACGAGTTTGAACTCGGCCAGGACGATGTTCCGCGCCACGCCGTCGTCATGGGTGGCGCGTACGGCGAGCGGGACGGCCGGGTCGACGAAGATGCCCCAGTGCTTCGTCCAGCACTGCATGCCGGGGCTCGGCGGCCGGTGCTCCGTCGCCGTGGTGTCGTTGGGTGTGGAGGTGAGACCGAGCGGGTCCCGGACGAACTGGTCACGCAGTTCGTCATAGCCCCCGGCCTCCCACTGGATCATCGCGTACAGCGCACCCCAGCCGGCCACGCCGGGCCATATCAGCCCCGACCGGGCGTCCGTGTCCCAGCTCGTGACCACGTACCCGTCCGGCTGGTTGACCTGGTGCATGTTGAAGCTGTCGGTGGACTCGGCGGACCCGAACGGGAACCGTATGACCGTGTAGGGGCTGTTGGCCGGGATCGTCTGGGGGGTGTCCCGCTTCAGGGAACACACCTGCACTCCTGTGGGCATGGTCCGTTTCTTCCCTTCTCCGCGGCTTTTGATGTGGAATCCGGGCGTTCGAACGTTCTGCCGGATCCCGGGAACAACGGTGAGGGGGCACGTGTTGAGACGTCTGACATGCTCGAGTCAAGCAGCTCGGGTGGTGGCGGAAGGAGCACCCCATGGCACGCGGCACCGCACGCCCGGTCGTCAGGCTCAGGTCGACGGCGGGCACGGGAATCACCTACGTGACCCGCAAGAACCGTCTGAACGACCCCGACCGGCTCCTCCTGCGGAAGTACGACCCGGTCGCCGGCCGGCACGTCCTCTTCCGCGAAGAACGATGACCCCGCCTCCGCCGCCCCACGGCGGCGGAGGACCCCCAGGAAGGACATCCCGTGAGGCACGGCATCCACCCCGTCTCCCGCCCGGTCGTCTTCCGCGACCGAGCGTCCGGCTTCCGGCTGCTCACCCGCTCCACGATCGAGTCGTCGCACACGGTCGAGTGGGAGGACGGCGCCACCTATCCGGTCGTCGACGTCGAGATCTCGTCGGCAGGCCACCCGTTCTGGACCGGCACCTCCCGCGCCGTGGACACCGCGGGCCGCCTGGAGCGCTTCGAGCGGCGCTACGGCAGCCGGCACTGACGAGCCGCCCCCTCCACCGGACGGCCCGGTACCGCCACCCGCGGTACCGGGCCGTCCGCCGTACCCGCGGCGTGGCACGGCCCCGCGCGAACCGCGGCACGGCCAGGATGGGGCCCCGACGGACGTTGTGGAGGCGGAGATGACGGTGGACCGGGTCGGCATGGTCGTGCACGGCGGACGCCCCGAGGCCGCTCAGGCCGCGCGTACGGTCCGGGCCTGGTGTGCCGAACACGCGGTGGCGTGCGCGGACATCGACGTGTGGAACGACGGCGGACGCCGCAGCGCCCGGCAGGAGGTGGCGGCGGCCGGCGACCCCGACCTCGTCGTCACCCTCGGCGGGGACGGCACCTTCCTGCGCGGGGCCCGGCTCGCCGCCGCCGTCGACGCGCTGGTCCTCGGCGTCGACCTCGGCCGGGTCGGCTTCCTGACCGAGGTGCCCGCGGCCCTGGTGCGGGCGGCCCTGGACGCCGTACGCGAGAACCGCCTCGACGTGGAGCGGCGCATGCTGCTGACGATGCGGGCCTCACGGCGTCTGGAGGTGCCCTCGGACATCGAGGCGCTCATGGAGTACGGCAGGGGCCCGCTGCTGCCGCCGACCAGTGTGCGCTCCGACTGCGAGACGGGCGGCGAGTGGGGCGTCCCGCTCGACGTGGCCGCCCTCAACGACGTGGTGCTGGAGAAGCTCGCCCGGGACCGGCAGGTCTCCGTCGGCGTCTACATCGCGGGCCGGCTGCTCGCCTCGTACTCCGCCGACGCGCTGCTGGTGGCGACACCGACGGGCTCGACCGCGTACAGCTTCGCCGCCGGGGGTCCCGTGGTCTCGCCGCGCGCCGAGATGCTGGTGTTCACCCCGGTCGCCCCGCACATGACCTTCAACCGCTCGGTCGTGGCCGCCCCCGACGAACCGGTCGGGCTGCGGGTGCTCGAACGCTCGGGCCGCGCCGCCGTCAGCATCGACGGCCAGCTGCGCGGGGTGCTCGGGCCAGGGGACTGGATCGGCGTGTACGCGGCACCGCGCCGGCTGCGGGTCGCACGGCTCGGCCCGATGGACTTCTACGGCCGCCTCCGGGACCGGATGAATCTCACCGACGCGCCCGCCGCGGTGGCCGACGGCGTACCCGCGCCGCTGTGGCCGGTGAGCACCCCGCCGCCGGGAGACCTCGCCCACCTCGCCATGCCGCACGGCCCGGCCCCCACCGGGTGACGCGGCGCGGGTTCACTCCCGCACGGCGCGGTTGCGGCGCACGGAGGAGTAGAACGACGCGCTGATCAGGGTGACGCCGATGAGGCCGGTGACGATGTCGTTGATCTGGTACCGGATGCTGGCGAGCAGGATGAGGGCGAGCGCGCCGATGGCGTAGTGGGCGCCGTGCTCCAGGTAGACGTAGTCGTCCAGGGTGCCCTGGCGGACCAGGTAGACCGTGAGGGACCGGACGTACATGGCGCCGATGCCGAGGCCCAGGGCCATCAGGACGATGTCGTTGGTGATGGCGAACGCGCCGATCACGCCGTCGAAGGAGAAGGACGCGTCCAGGACCTCGAGATAGAGGAACGTGAAGAACGCCGCCCTGCCCGCCAGGGCGACCGCCGGCCGCCCCGCCCCCTCGCTCTTCGTGCTCTCCTCATCGGCCAGCCTGCTCTCGAAGAAGTCCGAGAGCCCGCTCACGACCAGATAGGTGATCAGGCCCGCGATGCCCGAGACGAGCACCGTCTGCGCCTTGTCGGCGTGACCGCCGCCGTGCTGGTGGGCGTGGGCGGCGAACGTCATCGACGAGACCAGCAGGATGATCAGCGCGAGACAGACCGACAGCATGTCGACCCGGCCGAGTCTGGCCAGTGGCCGCTCCAGCCAGGGGAGCCACTTGACGTCCCGGTCCTCGAAGACGAAGTCCAGGAAGATCATCAGCAGGAACATCCCGCCGAACGCGGCGATCGACGGGTGCGCGTCGGTGACGAGCTCCTGATAGCGGTCCTTGTCGGTGAGCGCGAGATGGACCGCCTGGGACGGTGACAGCCGGGCGCTGACGGCGACGATGACGATGGGGAAGAGCAGCCGCATCCCGAAGACGGCGATCAGGATGCCGACGGTGAGGAAGATCCGCTGCCAGAACGCGTTGAGCTTCTTCAGGATGCCGGCGTTGATCACCGCGTTGTCGAAGGACAGCGAGACCTCCAGGACGGCGAGGATGGCGACCAGCCCCAGCGCCGTCCAGCCGTCGTAGAGCACCCCGGCCACCAGGCCGAGGGCCGTGACGGCGAAGGCCCAGCGGAACGTCTTCAGCAGCACGCGGCACTCCCTGTCTCTCGCGGCGCGTTCAGCGCCGGGACGATGGGCCTCGTACCCTGTGTCCCTCCCAGGATGTCTACTACGCCGGGGCCGTCGAAGACACGGCCGACACCGCCGCCGGGGTCACGGCGCGAGATCCAGGACGAGCTTGCCGCGGGTGCGGTTGGTCTCGCCCCGACGGTGCGCCTCGGCGACGTCCTCCAGCGCGAACACCTGCTCGACCTCCACCCGGACCGCGCCCGCGTCGACCAGGCCGGCGACGGTGGTCAGGGCGGCGCCGTCCGGCTCGACCAGGACCGGGCTGGTGCGCACCCCGGCCGCCCCGGCCGCCTCGGCGAGGGCCGGGGAGACACCGCCCGGGACGGAGACGATCAGGCCGCCCGGCCGGGTCACCGCCACCGACCGCACGTCGGTGGCGTCCGTGCCGCCCATCAGGTCGATGACGACATCGACCTCACCAGCCACGTCCTCGAACCGCTGCCGGGTGTAGTCGACGGTCCGGTCGGCGCCGAGTTCCTTGAGCCAGGCGTGCCGGGGCTCCCGGGCGGTCGCGACCACCTCGGCGCCCAGATGCCGGGCGATCTGCACCGCCAGATGGCCCACACCGCCGGCCGCCGCGTGCACCAGCACCCGCTGACCGGCCCGGATACCCGCCGTGTCCACCAGGGCCTGCCACGCGGTGAGCACCGCGAGGGGCAGGGCGGCGGCCCCGGCGTGGCCGATCGACGCGGGCTTGCGCGCGAACTGGCGGGACGGCGCCGTCACATACTCGGCGTAGCCGCCGGCCGGGCGCGGGAACCAGGGCATCGCGTACACCTCGTCACCGGGCGCGAGCGTGGTGACGCCGAAGCCGACCTCCTCGACGACTCCGGAGACGTCCCAGCCGAGGATCAGCGGCAGCGTCTGCAACCCCGCCATGCCCTGTCCCGCGCGGGTCTTCCAGTCCACCGGGTTGATCCCGGCCGCGTGCACCCGCACCAGCACCTCGGTGGGCAGCGGTACGGGACGCGCCACCCGCCCGACGGTCAGCACCTCCGGCCCGCCGAACTCGCCGACGGTGACGGCCCGCATGGTGTGCTCGCTCATGTTCTCCTCTTTCCTGTCCCTGTGCCCTGTGCAAGAACCGGGCCGGGCCCGGTGATCCTCAGCCTCGCTCCTCCCCCCGGCCCACGGTGAGTGGCTGGGGAGCCACCTGTCGTACCATTCCGGCCATGGCCCATCGCATCGCCGTTCTCGCCCTCGAAGGCGTCCTCGCCATGGACCTCGGCATCGCCGCGCGCGTCTTCGACGCCGCGTGCGATCCGGCCGGCACGCCGCTCTACTCCGTGACGACCTGCTCGCTCGGCGGGCGGCCGGTCCGCACCCACGAGGGATTCCGGATCGTCGTGGACCACGACGAGTCCCTCCTGGAGAGCGCGGACACCGTGGTGATCGCCACCCAGGAGCCCGAGAGGCATCTGCTCGCCACCGGTGAGCTGCCCCCGGAGGTCGCCGGGGCGTTCGCCCGGATCGGCCCGCGCACCCGCGTCGTCAGCCTGTGCACCTCGGCGTTCCTGCTCGCGGCGGCCGGGCTGCTGGACGGTCTGCGCGCCACCACCCACTGGGCGCTCTGCGACGCGTTCGCGCGGCTCTTCCCCCGGATCGAGGTCGACCCGGACGTCCTGTTCGTCGACAACGGACGCGTCCTGACCTCGGCGGGCGGTGCCGCCGGCATCGATGTGTGCCTGCATCTGATCCGCCGGGACCACGGCGCGGCGGTGGCCGGCGCGGCGGCCCGCCGCTGTGTGGTCGCCCCGTGGCGCGAGGGCGGGCAGGCGCAGTTCATCGAGCATCCGGTGCCGAAGGACGCCGGCCGTTCCACCTCGGCCACCCGGCAGTGGGCCCTCGACCGGCTGGCCGAACCCCTCACCCTGGAGGACATGGCCCGGCACGCGCACATGAGCGTGCGCACCTTCACCCGCCGCTTCCGCGGCGAGGTGGGCACCAGCCCCCTGCGGTGGCTGCTGCAGTGCCGGCTGAACCAGGCGCGGCGGCTGCTGGAGTCCACCGAGCTGACCGTCGCACGGGTGGCCACGGCCAGCGGCTTCGGCGACCCCGTTGCCCTGCGCAAGCACTTCGCCGCCCACCTCGGCCTCTCCCCGCTGGCCTACCGCCGCGCCCACCACGCCCCGGACCCGACGGCGGTGAGCCGCTGAGTCAGCGGCGCCGGCGCCGTACGAGGCGGCGGAACGCCTTCGGCCCGCCGGCCGGTGTGGGAAGGGCGCCGGCCACCGCGTCGGCCAGCAGGGAGCCGACGGTCTCCGCCGCGCACACCCGGTTGGCGCCTATACCGCCCGACGGGCCGCGTTTGATCCAGCCGACGACATACGTCCCCGGCCTGCCCGTCACCCGGCCCGCCCGGTGCGGCACGGTCCCGGTGGCCTCGTCGAACGGCAGCCCCGCCGGCGCCACCCCGCGGTAGCCGACCGCCCGCAGGACCCGCCCGGCCGGGATCTCCCGTTCACCTGTGCCGCCGGTGACCCGTACGGCGCACGTCCGGGCACCGCCGTACACCTCCACGGGAGCCGAGAGGAAGCGGAACACGATACGCCGCCGTCCCGAAGTGACCGGCGACAGCGACCAGTCGACCGGCTCCCGCGCCAGTCCCCGCAGGACCCCCGCCTTGTCCCGCTCGCCGGCGGCGTCGATCGCGGCACCGATGCGCGGATCGTGGTCGTCGACGAGCAGGTCCACGCCGTCGAGATGCCTCAGGGCGAGCACCTCGGGTCCGGTGTACGCCGCGTGCTCCGGTCCGCGGCGTCCGAGCAGCACCACCTCGCGCACCTTGCTGCGGCGCAGTTCCGCCAGCGCGTGGTCCGCGATCCCGGTGCCGGCCAGCGTCCCGGGGTCGCGGACCAGGAGCCGTGCGACATCCAGGGCGACATTGCCGTTGCCGACCACGACGATCCGCTCGCAGGACAGGTCGACGGCGTCCGGGGCGACCTCCGGATGCGCGTTGTACCAGGCGACGAACGTGGTCGCGGAGAGGCTGCCCGGCCGGTCCTCGCCCGGGATGCCCAGCCGCCGGTCCGTGGCGGCGCCGACCGCGTAGATCACCGCGTCGTGGTGGGCGGCGAGTTCCCCCGCCGTGACGTCGGTGCCCACGTCGAGGTCCAGGTACGTCCGTGCGCGCGGATGGGTGAGGAAGCGGGCGAAACTCTCGCCCACCTTCTTCGTGGCCGGATGGTCCGGTGCCACGCCGTACCGCACCAGACCGCCGGCGGCCGGCAGCCGGTCGACGAGCGTCACCTCGGCCCGGGTGTGCAGCAGCAGGTCCCGGGCGGCGTACAGGCCGGCCGGGCCGGTGCCGACGATCGCGACCCGCAGCGGCCCGAAGTCAGGGGGCAGTACCCGGTCGAAGGACGGCTCGCCCCAGTCGTGGAAGTTCGGCCCCGAACGCGCCGGTGTCCCGCCCTCCCCGGGGAGGGCCCGCTCGAAGTGGTCCGCGTTGATGCGCGCGTACTCGCGCTGTCCGTCCGGCAGCCGGTCGACCGGAAGGACGGCGTCCACCGGGCAGGCGTCGGCGCAGGCCCCGCAGTCGATGCAGGCTTTCGGGTCGATGTACAGCATCTCCGTGCTGCCGAAGGCTTGTTCGCCGGGCGTGGGGTGTATGCAGTTGACCGGGCAGACGGACACACAGGTGGCGTCGCTGCAGCAGGTCTGGGTGATCGCGAAGGCCATGGTCGTCCACTCCGCTGAAGGCCGGGACAGGTGCGGGTCGTCAGACGAGGTGGGCGCGCCGGTAGAAGCGGAGCGCGGGACCGGTGAGCAGTCCCACCGAGTCCAGGAACTCCATCAGACCCGAACAGCTCGCCCGCAGCATCGACTTGTGGTGCTCGTTGGCCTTGGCCTCGCGCAGCGCGCGTGCCTCGTCCAGGCCGGCGTTCGCGTAGACCTTCCGGTTCACCATGCTGGTGACGATGACGTACGCCGCGACGGCGATCAGCAGGGCGTGCGCCCGGCGGCGCACCCGCCCGGCGCGCGCGAGATGCCTGCGCGTCTCCTCGCGGGCGAACCTCATGTGCCGGGACTCCTCGACGACATGGATGTTGTTGATGGTGCGCACGAACGGCACCACCCGCTCGTCCCGCATCCAGTCGCGCTGCATGACGTCGAGGACCTCCTCGGCGACCAGGATCGCCGCGTACGCGGCCTCACCGAAGGCGACGGTCTTGAAGAACCTGCCCAGTTCCAGCGCGATCCGGTGCGGCCGGTAGGCCGGCGCCCGGAGCTTCTTCGCCCCGCGGGCGAACATGATCGAGTGCCGGCACTCGTCGGCTATCTCGGTGAGCGCCCACTGGACGGCGTCGTCCGTCGGATCCTTGGCGTAGATGTCCCGCAGCACCAGCTGTTGCAGGATCATCTCGAACCAGATGCCGGTGCTGGCGACGGACGCCGCCTCCTGCCGCGTCAGTTCCTTGCGCTGCGCGTCGGTCAGTTCGTTCCAGTACGCCGTCCCGTAGAGCGTGCTCCACTCCGGGCTGGCGCCGTGGAAGTCCGTGTCGAGCGGTGTGTCCCAGTCGACCTCGGTGAGCGGGTCGTAGGAGAGCTGCGCCGACGAGTCCAGCAGCCGCCGGGCCACATCGTCGCCGGAGGTCGTGTTCCCCATGCCGAGGGCTCCTCGCCTCGAGTCCGGTCAGTCTTACCGCGGGTAACCAACCGCGTTGCTGACGAACTGTATAGCAAGAGGGCCCGGGTTCCTACCCCCAAGTAGCAAAGGGCCGCCACCGGACGCCGGGGGTGGGGTCAGCCCCGCCGGGACCGGACCACCAGGGCCGTACCGCCGGCCACGGCCAGGACCGCCGCGCCGCCGAGGACCGCGGCACGGTCGCCCGTGCCGGTCTCGGCGAGGGCGGGACCGGAGTCGTGCGCCGCCCGCAGGATCAGGTCGGTCACGTCGTCCGGGTCGGTCTCCAGCACCGCGTGCGGGGCGTCGACCTCGACGGTGGTCGCGCCGGCCCGCTCGGCCATGAAGCGCACGTTGTCGGTGCCGATGGTGCGGTCGTCGGTGGCGACGAGATACCAGGACGGGATCCTCCTCCACGCGACGGCCGAGGTCGCCTCCGTGGTGGTCGCCACGTGCGCGGGGCGCTGCCGGGCGGCGAGCGCGGCCGTCTCGTCCGCCGCCAGCCGGTCGCTCAGGAAGACGTCACCGAACTTGTCCGGCTTGATGTACGTGTCGATGTCGGCGGGGTCGCTGCTGAGCGGGACCGCCGCCAGGGCGGTGGGGAAGGGCGCGTCGGGATCGTCCGAGAGATGGCTGCCGGGGTACTTGGCGGCGAGCTCCAGCGCCGTCTCGCCCTTGTCGGGCGCGAACGCCGCTATGTAGACCAGGGACTTGACGTTCGGATTGCCGGCCGCCGCATTGGTGATGACGGCCCCGCCGTAGGAGTGCGCGGCAAGGACGACCGGGCCCTCGATCGTCTTCAGCCGGGCGGCCAGGTAGGCGGAGTCGCCGTCGAGGCCGCGCAGCGGGTTGGCGGTGGCGACCACCGGGTACCCCTTCGCCTGCAGACTGCGGATGACCTCGTCCCAGCCCGAGTCGTCCGCCCAGGCCCCGTGCACCAGCACCACGGTCGGCTTGGCGCCGGAGCCGCCCCCGCTCTCGGAGGCCAGGGACGGGGCGGCGGCCAGCAGGGCCGCGGCGGGGACGAGGACGGCCAGGGGGAACACCCGTCGGGCGGCGTGCCGTATGCGCATCATGACCACTCTTTCCGGGAGGGGATCGACTGGTGACGACACCGCACGCCGCCCGCTCGCCCGGCACCGCCGGAGGGACCGGGCGAGTGAAGGGCACCGGGCCCGCCACCGCGGCGTCAGGGCGTCCGGACGGGACCCGTGGTCACTCGATGCCGCTGGGGGTGGGTGTCGGAGTACCGCCGGCCAGGACGTCCTTCAGACGCTGCGTGCCCTGCTGGACGGCGGCCTTGGTGGCGTCGTGGCCGGCTCCGCCGAGCCCGCCGTTGGTCACCGTGATCGCGTCCGCGCCGATCTGCACCACGGCCACGTCCAGGGTGAGGGTCACGGACTCGCCCCCGCTGTCCCCCTTCACCGTCACGGTCATCCCCTGCCGCGCGTCACCCTCCTCGGGCAGCGCCATCTCGACGACCTGGACGGTGCGGTCACCGTGGTCACCACCGGTCACGGTGAACTGGTCGCAGGTGTCGGGAAGCGACCGCAGCGACTTCATCGACTTGTCGAGGTCGGGCTGCTGATAGCCCGCCACCTGGTAGAGCAGCCGGGAGTCGCCCTGCTCGAACCCGTTGAGCGCCGACGCCCCGGACGGAGTCCCCAGCAGGGTCTCGTCGTACAGCGAGTCGATCAGCTGCTGGCAGTCCGCGGCGTCACTCTTCCCGTCGAGGAAGGCGGCCACGTCGACCTGCCCGACGAGCAGGGAGTCCCGCCACTGCTGCGGTTTGTCCACCTGCGTCCAGTCGCCCTCCAGGTCCGCCGCGGTGATCAGCGCGTTCCGCGCACCCGTCTCACTGAGCACCGCACCGGGCGAGGACGTCGGGGACGTGTCGGTCGACGTGGGGGATTCGGTCTGCGCGACCGCCGCGGCGCCGGTCTCCGACCCGGCCGACGTGCCGTTGTCCGCGTCGGAACAGGCCGCCGTGGTGAGCAGGGTCCCGGTGGCCAGTACGACGGCCAGGACACGGGACGAGCGGACGATCGGGCGAGGGGTGGTCACGAGTGCCTCCTGTGGATGGGACGGGCGCCCCGGCGCCGACCTGCCCCGAGCGCTTCTGTGCCCTTGTCCTCTCACCGCACCACCGGTCCGCCCGGGCTACCAGCGCAGCGGAGGCACACGGGTGAGCGCCCGCCGTGATCACATGCCGGCGTATCCGGGCGATCACCGGGAAGACGCGATGGCGAGCGCGTTTCCCGGCGTCGTCCCGAAGACGCTGGTACGTTCCGTTTGTCATGGTCCGACCTGGAAAGGACCCCGCCACGTCCCCCACCGACAGCGAGCCCACACCCCCTTCCGCAGCGGTCAGGCGGCACCCCGCCCTGTTCCGTGCCGTCCGCCGCCGGCGGAACCCGCCCCTGCGCCGTTCGGACATCACCGTGACGGACGAACGGGCGGTCAAGCGCGCGGTGAAGGCCGCCTCGCTCGGCAACGCCATGGAGTGGTTCGACTTCGGCATCTACGCGTATCTGGCCGGCACCATCGGCCGGGTCTTCTTCCCCTCCGGGAGTGACACCGCGCAGTTGCTGTCGTCGTTCGCCACCTTCGCCGTCGCCTTCCTGGTGCGCCCGCTCGGCGGCATGGTCTTCGGGCCGATGGGCGACAAGATCGGCCGCAAGAAGGTGCTCGCCCTCACCATGATCCTGATGGCGATCGGCACCGCCGCGATCGGCCTGCTGCCCACCTACGCGGCCGTCGGCTTCTGGTCACCCCTGCTGCTGATCCTCTTCCGGCTGCTCCAGGGCTTCTCCACCGGCGGCGAGTACGGCGGCGCCTCCACCTTCATCGCGGAGTACGCCCCGGACAAACGGCGCGGCTACTTCGGCAGCTTCCTGGAACTGGGCACGCTGGCCGGGTACACCGGCGCGGCCGGCCTGGTCACCGCGCTCACCGCCTGGCTCGGCAACGACACGATGGACGCCTGGGGCTGGCGCATCCCCTTCCTGGTCGCCGGGCCGCTGGGCATCGTCGGCATCTATCTGCGGCTGAGGCTGGACGACACTCCCGCCTATCTGAAGCTGGAGCAGGGCAACGTCCACATCGGCGACGCCGCGAACGCCGTGGAGACCACCGCCCACGGCGACCTCGCCAGGATCTTCCGGCAGTACTGGCCGACGCTGGTGCTGTGCATCGCGCTGGTCGGCGCGTACAACGTCACCGACTACATGCTGCTGTCGTACATGCCGACGTATCTCTCGGACGAACTGCACTACAGCGAGACCCACGGTCTGCTGATCCTGGTGGCCACCATGGTGCTGCTGATGCTGATCATCAACCAGGTGGGGCGGCTGAACGACCACTTCGGCCGCAAGCCGCTGCTGATGACCGGCATGCTGGGCTTCTTCTTCCTGTCCGCCCCGGCCTTCCTCCTGGTGCGGCAGGGCAGTCTGCCCGCCGTCTCGGCCGGCATGCTGATGCTCGGCCTGTCCCTGGTCTGTCTGCTCGGCACCATGTCGGCGGCGCTGCCGGCCATGTTCCCGACGCATGTGCGCTACGGGTCCCTGTCGGTCGGCTACAACCTGTCGGCGTCCCTGTTCGGCGGCACGACACCGCTGGTCATCACGGCCCTCATCGGCGTGACCGGCTCGGACATGATGCCGGCGTACTACTCGATGGCCGCCGCCCTGGTCGGTGTCATCGCGGTGGCCTGCATGAAGGAGACGGCCCAGCAGCCGCTGGAGGGCTCGCCCCCCTCGGTGCAGACGCAGGAGGAGGCGGCGGAGCTGGTGCGGTCACAGGCGCCGGCACCCAGGTTCTGAGCCGGCGCCCCCTGCGCGTCACAGACCGCTGACCTTGCCGCTCGCCGAGATGTCGTAGACCAGGGTGACGGTCCGCCGGCCGCCCGGGGCCAGCGGGACGTCCCAGCGCACGATGCCGTCCGCGTCGATCGCGTCCGGCGCGGGAGAACAGGCGTCCCGGCGCAGCCGTACCTCCACCGCCGAGACCTCGGACACCGGGACCCGTTCCCGGACGGTGATCACCCTGTCGCCCTGCTCGCCCGGGGCGGAGAAACGGGAGAGACGCAGCCGGACCGTCCGGGTGAGCACGGTCCGCTGGGTGAGGCCGGTGGTGTCGCGGGTCTCCTCGGTCTCGCGCAGGACCCGGTGGTCGTCCCGGCTGCCGAAGGCGAGCTCGACCGGCGCGCCGGGGGCGGCGAATTCCAGTGTGCCGCGTCCGCCGAACCCACCGCCCCGGATCAGGTCGACCGGCCCGGCGAGCAGCGCGTGCCCGGACAGATTGTCGAACCGCGCCACCTGGCTGATGAGGGGCGACAGTTCGGGCGAGCAGGCGTACTCCCTTCTCGCCGGCGCGGTGAAGGAGGAGAGCGGGACACGGTGGGCGCGGCCGTCCGCCGGCACGGAGACCGGCGCCGGGGAGCGCAGCACGCGCACCTCGCCGCCGTCGTCCACGCCTGGCAGCCCCAGCCCGCCGGCGGGGCCGAGTTCGGCGATCTCCTCCTCGCGCAGGTCGACGTGGACGGTACGGCGTTCGGCGGCGGTGCGGTCCTGGAGCGTCAGCCGGTCCTCGCCGAGCAGGGGCGGCTGCGCGGCCCGCGCGGAACGGGCCGTCGACAGGGTCAGCCGTACGTCGGACCAGTCCTCGCCGGTGCGCTGCCAGACGACGGCCTCGGTCTCCAGCGTGAGGGCCTCGCCGTCGAGTTCGGCCCGGTAGGCGGGCCGCCACACCGCGCACGGTGTGAGATGGCTCAGCCGCAGTCCGGCCGGTCCGGCGGCGGAGGCGTCCACGGTCAGCTCGATGTGGGCCACCAGCTCGGCGGGTTCCGTCTCGGTGAGGTCCATGACCTGCCGCACCTCGGCGAGTTCGGCGGTGACGGCCGCCGCCTTCGCCTCCACCGCGCGCAACCGCTCGCCGTGGGCGTCGCGTTCACCGTCGACCCGGTCCAGTTCCCGGGCCCAGCGCTCCCTGTCGGCCTCTCCGAAGCCGGCGCCCTCACCGATCTCCCGCAGCAGATCGGTGGCGAGACGGCCCAGCACATCGAGCCGGGTACGCAGCCGGTCGCGCCGCTGCTCCAGGTCCGTGTGCTCCTCCTCCAGCTCGGTCGTGCGCCGGCGCAGTGCGGAGTCGCCGTCGGCGGGAAGCGGGCCGCGCGGTGTCCAGGTGCGGACGATCCGCGCGTCCAGCACCGCCGCCGGACGGTCGCCGGTCAGCTCCGCGTGGAGGGTGCGGTCGACGGCCAGCGCGCTGACCGGACCGAGGCGCAGCCGCTGGGTGCCGGCCCGCAGCTCGAGTACGGCGGTGCGCTCGACGTGGGCGCGGTCCTCCGTGCAGGTGACGGCGGTGACCGGGAGGGGGACGGTCTCGGTTGACGTAGACATGTGGCTGTGTCAGCTCCTGCGGTTGCCGCCCGTGAGGGCCTTGCCGGCCGGGATCCTGATGTCGTAGCCGCCGTCGAGTACGGCGGTGCCGCCGGCGGGCAGTTCGACGCGCCACAGGCGGGTGCCCGGCGCGTGCGGTGTCGGGCCCGGGTCGTCCTCGGGCACCGTCCAGTCGGCGCGTTCCTCGATCCTGACGTCCGCGTCGGAGGTGACGGGCACGCGCTCGCGCACCTCCACGCAGACGGGCTCCCGGAGCCGGTTGGCCAGCTCCACGTGCACGCGGTGTTCGAGCACGGTGACGTTGTTGCGCAGCCCCGCCGTCGACTCGTGGAGATTCACCCGGCGGGTGACCCCGATGGCCTCCGCGGGGCCGAGCCCGACCCGGCTGACACCCCCGGGGGCGAGCGTGGGCAGGGCCGTGGTCAGCAGGTACTCCTCGTCCAGGGTGACCTCCACCGGCCCGGCCAGCAGCGCCCGTCCGGTGGCGTTGGAGAGCACCAGCGTCATGTACACGGTCTGCTCCACGGACGGGACGCAGAGGTACTCGGTGCGCAGACCGACCGGGATCCCGCCGACGGTGACGGTGTGCCACGTCCCGTCGGAGGGGATGTCGGCCGGGGCGGCGGCGTCGAACCGGTGGTCGAACGAACCCGCCGACTCGCGCGGCCGCACGGCGTATCCGGGAAGGGGCAGCGCGGCCACCGTCTGCGCACGGCGGCGGTACTCGGCGGTCACCGGGTCGGTGCCGGAGCCGGGGAACAGCCTGCCCCGGCGGCCGCCGGGCTCGTCCGGGCCGCTCAGGACGAGCGCGGAGTAGTCGAGTTCGGCGCCGCCCGGTCGCGGCGGGCCGGGCGGGGGCGCCGGCCTCGCCGGCTCGGCGAGGGCCGCGGAAGCGACGGGCGCCGCCGCGGGAGCGGCTGCGAAGGCAGGGGCGGCGCCGGGCGCGGCGGGCCGTGCGCCGGTACGCGGCCTGGCGCCCGACCGCTCCCTGGTCACCGAGGCGTCCCCGAAGAACTGGGGCTCCGGGGGCGCGCCGTACCCCGCCGGTGCGGGCGGTGGCGGGGGAGCGCCGCCGACCCGGGAGGCGTACCCGCCGCCCGTGCCGGGGCGGGGGCCGGCCGCGTCGTAACCGGCGAAGAGATCGGTGAGCCCGGCCGGGTGCCCACGCCAGCCCGAAGCCGCCGGGGCGGGCTGGCTGCGTCCGATGCGGACCGAGCGGAGCCGGGGCAGGTCGGTACGACGGCGCAGATCGGCGGTGGCCAGCGCGATGCGCACGCCGGTCCAGTCCTCACCGGTGCGCTGGGCGACCGAGGCACGGAGCAGCAGGGACGCCTCACGGTCGCCCTGACGGTGGGTGAGCCGGTAGGCGGGCACCCAGACGGCGCCCGGCACCCCGTACTCCACCTCCACCTCCACCTCGCCCGTGCCGTCCAGGGTCAGGACCGCGCCCAGCGAGCGCTCCACCGGCGTCGACGTCGTGTCGGTGGAGGCACGGTCGAGCCGGTCCTCGGCGACCGTCAGCTCGTGCTCGGCCCGGCGCAGCTCCTCCTCCAGCTCACGCAGCCGGCCGTGCAGCCCGGTCAGCCGGTCGTCGACGAACGCGGAGAGCTCCAGCCAGGCGTCGACCGGAGTGCGGCGGTGCCCATCGTCCCGCTTGCGGGCCGGCGGCACCGGACGCAGCGCCGCGACCTCGTCGATCAGGCCCTGCTGCCGGTCCCGGCGGGCCCGTACGGCCTCGCAGTCGTCGTGCAGCCGCTTCACTTCCCGCAGCAGCGCGTCGGCCCGCTCCGTGCCGACGGGCTCGGCCTCGACCTCCACCCGGGCCTCGGTGACCCGCGCCTCGGACGCGCCGACGACGCGGGCCCGCAGCGAGTCGGCGTCCAGTGAACGGGGCAGTCCCGTGACCCGTACACGTCCGTCCGCGGGAACGGTGCCCCGGGCGAGACGGCGGCACAGCGCGCCCTGCGCGTACACCACCACCGAGTCGAGAGTCGACGCCCACCTCGGGGCCGTACCAGCCGTCATGTGCTCCCCCACCCAGCCGTTCCGGTGCCGAGGCCAGCCTACGCGGTGATCCGTGTCGGTCCGGGTGCCTTGCCTTCGGTTTCCGGCGACACCGCGCCGGCGTCGGAGCGAAGGTCCCGCGTCCGGGCGATGACCCTCGTACAACGTTCTTGCGGTGGGCCTCCCATGCGTTCAAAGTGACCCCTGAACTGTTGTGAAGGGGATGGGTGCACATGCGGATCGCGGTCGTCGGAGCGGGTGGAGTCGGTGGCTACTTCGGAGCGCGGCTGGCCGCGGCGGGCCACGAGGTGACGTTCGTGGCGCGCGGCCGTCATCTGGAAGCCGTACGGCGCTCGGGGCTCCTCGTGCGCAGCCCTCTGGGCGATGTACGGACCTCACCCGACTCGGCCGTCGACAGCATCGCCCGGCTCGGGCCGGCGGACCTGGTCGTCGTCGCCGTGAAACTCTGGGACACGGAGGACGTCGCCGCGCAGCTGGCCTCCGCGAAGACCGGCGGCGCCCCGGTGCTCTCGCTGCAGAACGGGGTGCACAAGGACGCCATCCTCCGCCGCCATCTCCCCGAGGAGTCCGTCCTCGGC
Source organism: Streptomyces sp. NPDC048584 (assembly GCF_043199595.1). NCBI lineage: Bacteria > Bacillati > Actinomycetota > Actinomycetes > Kitasatosporales > Streptomycetaceae > Streptomyces > Streptomyces sp. NPDC048584. The sequence continues at coordinate 31,308 of NZ_JBICWF010000023.1, read as the reverse complement.
GGAACGTGCTTCATCTCCGCGTTCATCGAGGAACCCGGCGTCGTCCGGCACAACGGCGTGCTGCAGCGCATGGTCTTCGGCGCCCGGCACCCGAGCCAGAAGGACGTGGCGGAACGGTTTCTGACGGCCTGTCAGGAGGCGGGTGCGGAGGCGGCGATCAGCACGGACATCGACCGGGTGATCTGGGAGAAGTTTGTCTTCCTGGTCGGCCTCTCCGCCACCACGGCGGCCGTACGCCGGCCCATCGGTGTCGTCCGCTCCCACGAGCGCTCGCGGGTACTGCTGCGCGAGATCATGGAGGAGACCGTGGCGCTCGCACGGGCGTCGGGTGTCGCGCTCGACGACACGTTCGCCGAGCGCCAGCTGGCGTTCTGTGACACCCTGCCCGCCGACATGACGTCCTCCATGCACAACGACCTGGAGCACGGCCACCGTCTCGAACTGCCCTGGCTCAGCGGGGGAGTGGCCGACCTCGCCGACCGGCTGGGTGTTCCCGCCCCGCGCAACCGGACGGTGGCCGACATCCTCGCCCCGCACGCGCTCGGAGCACCGGCCGGCGGGTGAACGCGTCCCGACTCACCAGATCAGGCACCAGTACGCGCCGTAATGCCCGATGCCGATACGGCCGTTCCCCGGAACCAGCCCGGGATCGGCCGCACCCGCGGCCGCCATCGAACAGGCGGGATCACCGACCGTTCTGGCGTCCGCCATGCGGTGGGCGGCGGCCGTGGCAGCCGACGAGGTGTACCAGGTGGTGGTGGTCCGCACCGGCGTGCCGAGGCCGGTCGTGTGCGGTGCCGTCGGCCCGGCGGAGGTGGCGGACGGCTTCGGTACGTGCTTCGAGGGCGCGGGTCGCGTGGCCGAGGGTGTCCGGGTGGGCGCGGGCCGGGCGGATGACACCGGGGGGTGCGGCGCCGCGGACCCGGGGGGTGTGGGCTTCGGCGAGCGCCCGGGCGCCGTCGGCCTCTGCGGAAGTCCGGGTGCGGTGGGCTGCTGCGCGTGTCCGGGTGTGGCGGGCTTCGGCGGGCGCTCAGGGGTGGCGGACTTCCGCGGCTGTTCGGGCGCGCCGGACCGTGGCGGCGGTTTCGGCTTCGTGGACTGTGACGGCGGCTTCGGTGCCGTGGGCCGGGGCGTGGTCTCGGGCGCCGGAGGCCGTGGCGTGCGCCGGGGCGCCGAGGACCGCGCGGGCGCGGACGGCGATGCCGGTGCCGCACCCGGGGTGCGGAGGGTCGACGCGCCGGGCGCGGTCCCGTGTGGCACCGGCAGGCCGCCGGGTGACTCCTGCCCGGCCGTGGGCCGCTGCCCCGGCGGAACCGGCTCGGTGGCCGGTCTCCCGGTCGGCGGCGGCGGTACGGCCGTCGGCCGCTGCCCCGGAGGGGTCGGTCCGGTCGTCGGCCGACCGCCCGGCGGGGTCGGCTGAAGGGGCCGGGACGTCGGCCCCGGCGAGCGCACGGACGAGGTGGACCTGGACGTGGGCGTCCGTCGCTCCGTACTCGACGGCTCGGTCGTGAACGTCCAGGACGGCAGCGGGTTCAGCGTCGGAAGGGACAGGTCGTTCGAGGCCGAGGGGCGGGGGCTGGGCGTGCCGTCGTCCTGCGCGACCCACGCCCACACACCGACGCCACCGAGGACGAGCACAGCGGCACCGCCCACGATCCACGGGGCACGCCTGGGCGGGCGTCGGTGACGGTTCATGGTCCCACTGTGCTGTGCGACCTGACGGGGCGCCTGTCGCTTGGGCCAGTCGCCGTGACTGCCGTCCGGTGTGATCCCGGCCTCGTCCGCCCCGCGGCGGCCCCCTCCGAACGGGGTAGTCCCATGTGCACCCCATCGGCGCGGGTTCGAGTCTGAGGACATGCGTATCCGCCCCTGGGTCATCGTCGAGGCGCCCGACAGTCGTGGTCTTCGCCGGGTCACCATCGGCAGTGGCACGGTCGGCAGCGCCTGGTCGAGGGCCGAGCTGCGAAGGCTGCTCGGCCGTTCCGGTTACCCGGAGAACATGGACCTGGACGATCCGGCATCCGTGTCCTGGCGCGGCGGCGACGGCGGGACCTGGCCCGACCGGCCCTGGAGAAGACGCACGGTCATGTCGCTCATGACGGCCGGCCTGCTCGTCTCCATGGTCTTCGGTGCGGCCATCGGATGGCCGGACGCCTCGGGAGCCCTGACCTTCGCCCAACGGATCACCGGGGTCCTGTTCGTCCTGTCGGGTGTGGTCCAGGGCGCGGCGGCGATCGCGGCACTCGACCACTGGGGGCGGCGGCAGTTCAAGGCCTCCGGCGCCGTCGTGCTGCTCGGCGCCGTCATCGTGCTGGCCACCGACAGTCTTCTCCTCTTCCTCTGGCTGGAGGAACGGGAGTACACGCGCTATCTGTTCCTCTTCATGCCCTTGTGGTGCTGGTCCGTATGGGCACTCGTTCTTCTCGTACGCGAGAAGGCGTGGAGGGGCATACCGCAGCCGAGGAAGTTCGCGGCCGGGGTGGTCGCCACGGCACTGCTGACGGCCGTCAGCCTCGCGTACTCCACCATGTACCAGCCCGCCGCGGCACCCATGCACTTCACCCTGGAGGCCGAGTTCGGGAAGGCGTGGGCGGACCAGAACCTCCCCTATGTGCACGTCCCGCTGACGCTGCGCATGAAGAACACCGGAGGAATTCCGGTGTACATCATCAATGACATCTACACCGTCCGGGGCAGGGCGCCCCTGTACACACGCGGCGAGGAGGACCTCGCGACGGAGTGGATGAGGACGGTGGGACGGGAGGGGCAGCAGGAGGGGGAGGCGGAACTCTACGTCGACCGGCTCAAGTACACGACGGTCAGCAGCGGGCGGTTCCACGATCCCGGCAGCTCGCTCGACGTCGGGCAGGAATACTCCATGAAGCGGGTGTTCCAGCTCCCCCGTGACAGCCGGTACGACACCGTGGGCGTCGAATTACAGATCGCCTACATGAGAAAGGACCGCGGAAAGCTCGACGTGGAGGAGTTCGGTTTCGCCCACCCGACCTGGAACAGGAACGACCGGCGCTACTACTGTGCGCCGGCGATCTGCGGGGAGCAGATCATCTACCGCGGACGGGTCAGACACAACAACAACCTCATCAACATGACGCGCACACCCCGCTATGTGACGGCCGTCTGGTCTCCGGGGGGCAGGTTCATCTCCTCCATCTCCTCTCTGGCGTTCGACTACTCCGGGCCGGGTGACTACCGGGAGGAGCGGAGGGAACTGGAACGGTACGGGGCCGCCAAGGCCCGAGTCGACGCGGAGATCTCCATGGCCGAACTGATGGGTTCCGCGGGGATCTGACCCGGTCACCCTCCGGACCGGGTGAGCCAGGAGCCCGCCGTGACCCCGAACCTCTCCTCCAGGTACTTGGCGGTCTGTGTGCAGGAGAGCGAAGAGCCGCCCAGACTCCCGTACAGCTTGTCGCGCGGTACCAGTTCGGCGAGTGCGGTGATGAGCGGTACGACCTCGAACGGGGCCTCGGAGCGTTCGTTGTTGCGCAGCTGGGCCAGTACCTCGAGCTGGTCGTCGCTCTTCTCCCGGGCCTTCCAGAAGTCCTTGACCCCCTCGTCCTCCCATGCCGCGGGCACCAGCCTCCGCAGCCCGCCCATGAGGCTCGAGTCCCGGACGGACTCGAATATGGCGCTGCTGCAGACGGCGGCCGCCTCGCCGAGTGACTCCTTCGGGCCCTTCCGGGCGGAGGCCGACTCCTCCTGCTGGTCCTTCATGCGAGCGGTCCGGTCCTCCATCTCCTTCTCGGCTTCGGACCGCTCCTTCTGGGACGTCCGCGGATCGGTGATCTTCCTCAGCGACGAGCTGACCTGCCGGCTGACTTCCGCCAGCTCTTCCCGTTCCTTCGGCGGTGTCCGCCGGTCGTGCACGATGTCCGCGGAGGCGCCCAGCAGCATGCCGGTCGACTGAACCGTGTCCGCCTTCCGGCTCCGCCACGCGCTCGCCGAACCGGACAGCCTTTGCTCCTCGCCCCGCTCCAGGGCGTAGTTCGTCTCTCCCACTACGGCGATCAGCCGGCGCCGCAGTTCCTCCCGTGTCCCGGGATCGCAGATGATGTCCAGGGCGGACGTCGTCCGTTTGACCACCAGGATGAACAACGACTGTTCCTCGTCCGGTACTCCGGAGCCGGCGACCACCTCGAGCGTGGACGTCACCTGCTTCACGATGGCGATCAGTCGCTCGCGCAGTTCAGGAGGAGTCCGCGGGTCGTTGATGGCTGCCAGCGCGGTGGACAGGTTCTCCGCGCTCTCGATGACGCCCTCCCTGTCCTGCGGCGACGTCTCAGGGGTGTCGAGGGCTCCGATGATGCCGAGCAAGGTGTCCACGGCCGGGGCGAGTTCCTCGGGGACCTGTTCCTTCTCCTCGGCCAGACCCGTCGTCACCTCGTCCGTCTCCGTCTCCTGCTCGGGCGGTGGTTCGGAGGTCTGTCCGTCCGTCTCGCCGGACGTCGGCGGCGTGGCGTCGTCGGATGTCGGCGGCGTGGCGTCGTCGGACGTCCCGTCCGGCGTGGCGGTGGACGACGTCGTGGGGCTGTCGGGCTCGCCCGGCTCGCTCGGCGGCGGGGCGGGCGGTGTCGTGGTGGGGCCGTCGCCCGGATCGCTCGGCGGAGGTTCCGTGCTCCGAACGACCGCCTCGGCGGTGCCGCCCTTCGTACCGCGGGGCTCCGCCGTGGCGACCGTCATACCCGCCGGCACCGCGAGCGCGGTGGCCAGGAGGGAGGCGTTGACCGCGTGGATGACGTACCGCCGGGAGATTCTGGCCATGTCGGTCCCAGATACGTTGTGCGCCGTGCCGCTCCGTCCGTCACCGGTTCTTCCCTTGGACGGGGGCTCCGGGAAATGCGGAGCCGGAAGAACGCGGAGCCGCCATGCGTCCACTCTTCACCTGTCCGGAGCATCCCGCAACGGGAACACCACGCTGTGCCGGAGGGCGCGGCCAACCCGCCCACGGCGAGGGCCGGTCGAGGAGGACGCGGCTCAGCCCCCGGGCCGTGTCGTCGGCCGGACGGCGTTCTGTTCCCGAGCCGCCGCAGAGCGACGGGGCCTCCCCGACCGGCAGCGCGGTCCGCTCGACGACCTCGGCGGCGAAGACCCGCCGGGTCGCGGGGGCCGGCACCGCACCTCGCCGCGTTGTCGTCGGTTGTCAGGGCTCCGCCCTGTCGCCCTCCTCCGCCTTGCGATGCTCCCCCACTGCCTGAAGGGCGTGGGAGGTACCCCCACCACCAGACCCCGCCCGGCCTGGCTGCAGCGCACCGCTCACTGGAGCCGACCTGATCCGAACGACACCCCCTGGTCGTTCTCCACGGGCGCGACGGTGTCCTTCATGCCGGATGACGTGGGATCGTCGCGCGTATGGGCATACGGGGAAGGCGGAAGAGCGGAAAGGCCCACACGGGCGGCGGACGGGGCGCGGGCCCGGTCAGTGAGGAGGTCGCGATGACAGGGTCGGAGCATTCGGGGGTCCACGGGCTGTGCGCGCCGACCGCCTCCGAGGCGCTGGACGCCATCGGTGCCGGTGCCTACGCCGTCGACGAGCAGGGCCGCATCATCGCGGTCAACGCCCGCGCCGAGGAACTGCTGGGCCGGACCGCGGCGGAGCTGGTCGGTCATGACGCGCACGACCTGCTGCACCGCGACGCGCAGGGACACCAGCTGCCGAGAACCCAGTGTGCGATGCGGCAGGCGTTCCACGCCGGAATCCCGGCGCAGGCCGACGACGACTTCTTCGCCCGCGCCGACGGTTCCGTACTGCCCATCTCCTGGATGATCACCCCGTACGCCACCGGCGACCACGGGACCGCCACGACGCTGGTCGTGTTCCACACTCCCGAACAACCGCCCCGCACCGGCCTGCAGCCGGGATCACGGGCCCAGTCGCTGTCGGAACTGCAGCGGCTGGCCCTGCTGGCCGAGACCACCGCGCAGCTGACGTCCACCCTCGACGCCGACGAGGCGCTGCGCAGGCTGGTGTCCCTGGTCGTGCCCCGGCTGGCGGACTGGGTGGTCGTCGACCTGATCACCGAGCGGGACGAGGTGTGGCGTGCCGTGGTGGCCCATGTCGACGGTGAGGCGCCGGTCCGCCACGAGGAGCTGGAGGGGCCCATGCCGCCGATTCCCCAGGAGTCCCCGATGCCCCTGTCCCGAGCCCTGCGCGGGGTCGCCTCCACCCTGGCCGGTCCGCAGAACTACCAGGGGACACCGGATTCCGGCATCGCGGTCGAGCAGGGCCGGCTGTTCCGGGCCACGGGGATGCACTCCGCGGCCATCGCGCCCATCCGCAGCCCGCGCGCCGTCCTGGGCGCGCTGACCCTGGGCCGCGCCGAGAATCAGGAGCCGTTCGCCCCCGTGGACCTTCCGCTGATCGAGGACGTGGCGCGCCGGGCCGGCCTGGCCCTGGACAACGCCCGCCTCTACCAGCGCCAGCGCAAGGTGGCCGAGACCATGCAGAACCATCTGCTGCCCCAGATGCCGGGTGTCTCGGGCCTGGAGATGAACGTCCGCTATCTGCCCGCGCCCGACGCCTCACACGTCGGGGGCGACTGGTACGACGCCTTCCCCCTGGCCGACGCCTCCACCGCGCTGGCCATCGGGGACGTCGTCGGCCACGACCTGGAGGCGGCGGCCGGGATGGCGCAGGTGCGCAACATGCTCCGCGCCTACGCCTGGTCCCAGCACGAACCTCCCAGCCGTATCGTCGAACGGCTCGACGAGGCGATCGTGCACATCACCGACGTCAGCATGGCCACCATGATCTTCGGCAGGATCGAAGCGGCCGACGACGGTCACTGGCAGCTGGCCTGGACCAACGCCGGTCACCCGCCGCCGCTGCTGGTCGGCCGGGACGGCCTGGCCCGCTATCTCACCGACGGCCACGGCATACTCCTGGGCACCCAGGCCGGCCTGCGCCGCCCCGACGCCACCGTGCTGCTCCCGCCGGGGTCCACCCTGGTGCTGTACACGGACGGGCTCATCGAGGTGCCCGGGCAGTCCCTCGACGCGGGCCTGGACCGGCTGCGCCAGCACGCCGCCGCCCTCGCCCGCCGCCCCCTCCCCTCGTTCACCGATCAACTGCTCCGCCGTGTCCGCCCCGCCGAGAACGACGACGACGTCGCCCTGCTGGCCCTGCGCGTCCCCGACGTACCCCCGGCCTGAGAAGGCCGAGGGCCGATCGGCCCGGGCGCGGCGCGCCCGCGCCGTGCGGGCGGGTGCGGGTGGAGGGAGGATCTGTGGGACGACGGGCCGCCCGGCACCGTCCACCGCGCGAAGAGGCCCCGCCATGACATCGTCCGACGATCCGCCGTCCCCGGCTCCGCGCGGGGACGCGCCGGGCGGCGGTCGCTACGGCGAGGCCGTCTTCCGCCCCGGTCAGGCGCACGAGGACGAGCGCATCGACCTCGGCGCCCTCGCCTACGACGACATCACCATGGCGCGGCTGCGGGCGCTGGGCGCCGGCCCCGGATGGCGCTGCCTCGACGTGGGCGCCGGAACGGGCACCGTCTCCCGCCGGCTCCTGGACGAGGCCGGGGTGACGAGCGTCCTCGCCGTCGACCGCGACGTACGTTTCCTCACCGCACGGCCCGTGCCGGGGCTCGAGGTGCTGGAGGCCGACGTCACCGCCCCGGACTTCGCACCCGGCCGGTTCCGGCTCGTCCACGCCCGCTTCGTACTGATGCATCTGCCCGAGCGTGAACGCCTGATCACCGTGCTGGCCGGACTCGTCGAACCCGGTGGTGTGCTGGTGCTCGGTGACGCGGTCGACCTGACGAGCGAGCGGCCGCCCGGCACGCCGTACACGAAGGCGATGCGGGCGATGTGGGAAGGACTGCGGGCCACCATCGGCACCGACGTCTCCCGGGTACCGTCGTACCCCCACCTGCTGCGCGGCGCCGGGCTGGTGTCGGTCGGCGCCGAGATCCATGTGCCGCCCCTGCTGCCGGGCAGCCCCATCAGCCGCTTCTGGGCCGACACTTGGCGACGCGGCAGGGCGGCGATGCTCGCCACCGGCCTCGTCGACGACACGGCCGTCGACGAGGCGGTCCGGTACCTGGACTCCGACGACTGCGCCGCGTTGTCCGCCGGGATGCTGATCGCGTGGGGACGGAAACCCTGACCGGCCCTAGCCGCCGGCGGTGCGGGTGAGCAGGTCCTTGTCGGTGATGGCGCGGACCACCCGGCACGGGGTGCCGACGGCTACGGTCATCGGGGGAATGTCGCGGCTGACCACACTGCCCGCGCCGATGACCGACCCGTATCCGATGCGGACGCCGGGCAGGACCACCGCGTTGCTGCCGATCCACACCTTGTCCTCGATCACGATCGGTTCCGAGAACCGACCGAAGTCGGTGCGCCGCGAGGGATGCACCGGGTGTCCCGTCGTGGTCAGCGTCACGCTCGGAGCGATCATCACACCGTCACCTATGCGGATGTCGACATCGTCGACGAAGGTGAGGTTCACGTTCCCGAAGAAGTCGTCCCCGATGTGGACGTTGCCGCCGAACCCGGCGTGGAACGGGGGCAGCAGCACCGTGCGTTCACCGACGGAGCCGAGGATCGCGGTCAGCAGCGACCGCCGTCTCTCCTCCTGGCCCGGGGGTGTGTGGTTGTACGCGAAGATCTCCTCCGTGCGGCGCCGGGGAGACTGGAAGGCGGCCTCCGACTCGGTGTAGACGAGCCCCTTGGCGATCCGGGCCAGGACCTCTTCCTCGTGAGAACGCGTCACAGTGAAACGGCTCCGTTCCTCCGGTCTTCGGGCCCGGCCCCGCGTGCCTCGGCGGCGCGCACACCGAGCCTATGTGGGCCGTGCGCGCACGATCAGCCGCTTTCACGGAAACGCGGCCGCCGGGCTCCAGGTCTGGACCACGGCGACTCCGTGTCGCATCATGACCCTTGCATGACAACCACTCTGTCGCGATGACCACCGGGACGGTGACCGTGCGCGGTTCCCTGGGCAAGGCGGTACTGACCGCGGTCCTCCTGTCGGCGCTCCTGGCGCCCGTTCCCGCTGCGGCGGCACCACCCCGGCAAGCCGCCGCGCATTCCCCGTCCGCCGCCGCGGACTGGGCGGCGCCGCTCAGCACCCGGGGCCGCTGGATCGTCGACGCCGACGGGAACCGTTTCAAACTGCGCTCCGGCAACTGGCACGGCGCCAGCGGCACGTGGAACGGATCCGGCAGCGCGGACGACGACGCCAACCATCACGCGGGGGAGAACGCGCACCGGATACCGCTCGGCCTCGACCGCGCCCCCATGGCCGAGATCATCGCCGGTTTCCAGGAGATCGGGATCAACAGCGTCCGGCTCCCCTTCTCCAACGAGATGATCCACGACACGCGCCCGGTCACGGACGACGCCGTCACCGCCAACCCGGGACTGCGGGGGAGCACCCCGCTCCAGGTGTACGACGCCGTCGTACGCGGACTCACCGACGCCGGCCTCGCGGTCATCCTCAACAACCACACCAACACCACCCGTTGGTGCTGCGGAGTGGACGGCAACGAGCGCTGGAACGCGAGCCGGTCCACCGGGGCATGGGAGGACGACTGGCTGTTCATGGCCCGCCGCTACCGGGACAACAAGCGTGTCGTGGGCGCGGACCTCTACAACGAGGTCCGCCGCGACGTCTGGGACGACCCCAACTGGGGCCTGGGCGACGACCACGACTGGTTCAGCGCCTCCCAGCACCTCGGCGACCGTCTTCTCACCGAGGCCAGCCCCGATCTGCTCGTCATCGTCGAGGGCATCAACTGGACCGGCATCCCCGTCGACGGGTTCGCCCATGGCCGCCCCACCCTCGAGCCCGTACGCCGTCTCTCGCACACCCTCGTCGACTCGGGCAAACTCGTGTACGCGGCCCACTTCTACGGCTACACCGGCCCGAACCACAGCGGCGCCACCGGCATCGGCGAGACCACCGACCCCCGCTACCAGGACCTTTCACCCGCCGAACTCGTCGATGTGCTGAACCGCCAGGCGTTCTTCGCCACCGCCGAAGCGGACCGGCATTTCACCGCCCCCGTCTGGATCAGTGAGTTCGGCGTCGGCGGCCGAGAGGAGACGGGCGCCGCCCAGCGCGCCTGGTTCGAGAACTTCGTCGACCAACTCGTGCGCACCGACGCCGACTTCGCCTACTGGCCACTCGTCGGACTGCACGAGAACCGCCGCGGCAACGGCTGGGCGCTGCTCCACTGGGACTCCGCCGGCCACCGCATGGGCCTGTACGACGGCGACGACTGGCGGGCCGGGGCGTGGACCCGGCTCATCGGCGCCACCGGCCGCACCGGACCTGTCGCCACCGTGGCCCACTGGTCGATGCTCAGCCCCGACCACGGCGACTTCATCGCCTCCCGGCGGATGCGCGCACTGCCCGACTGGGACTCCGGCGCCCGCAAGGCCGCCTGCCCCGACGGGCAGCGCCTCCTGGGCCTCGGCCACACCGGCAACCGGGGCCTGTGCTCCGACGTGACCGCCGGACCGCTCGGGGACCCGGCCGGCGGACACGCGGTCGTCAAGGACGAGCGGTACGTCCCGCCGGGCGGCGACTGGGCCTCCGGATACACCAAACTCCAGTGCCCCGACGGTCATTTCCTCACCGGCTACAGCGTCCGAGGCGCCGCCCTCTCGGCCGCCCTGTGCACGAAGGCCGAGCCCGGCGGGATCACGGGCACGGGCGGTCGTACGGTCTGGTTCGACCGGGGCGACAACCGGGGCGGCGCGCCCAAGGGCGGCGACTTCGCACACGGCCACTACAAGGGCCAGTGCGCGGACGGAGAGTACGCCGCCGGCCTCGCCTACACCGGCCGTATCGGCTCCTCACGCACCCCGGACGCCCTGTACTGCCGCCCGCTCCGCTGACCCCGCACCGGCACTTTGTCCCATGCGAGGAAGAAGAGGCGGGACTCTGCGCGAAAGGGGTTACGCGTTCCCGCGAGGCCCGCTAACTTCCTTGAAATGAACCGGTCATGCCCCTGTCGGGGGTGACGGGCCGGTGTCCCACGGCGCGACGGCGCGCGCCCGTACTCCACACGGTGGGCCCCGCGGCCTGCCGCCACCCCCCATATCCTGGAGACCTTCGTGCGCACGAGACCGCTCGGACACAGACGTGTCCGCATACTGCTGACGGCCCTGGCGTGTGCCATGGGCCTGGCGCTGCCGACGGGGCCGGCCGCCGCGACGCCCGACGCCCCGGCCACACCGGTCGGCGCCGCCGCGGCGGCCGAGGACTTCCAGCAGGTCACCCTCGCCAAGGGCGTCGCCGAGACGGGTGAGCCCATGACCCTGGCCGTCCTGCCGGACCGCTCCGTACTGCACACCTCACGTGACGGCACCCTGCGCCGGACCGACGCGGCCGGCACCACCACCGTCGCCGGCCGGCTGAACGTCTACAGCCACGACGAAGAGGGCCTGCAAGGCGTCGCCGCGGACCCCGGCTTCGCCTCCAACCGCTTCGTCTACCTGTACTACGCCCCCCAGTCGGACACCCCGGCCGGTGACGCACCCGCCGACGGAACGGCGTCCGACTTCACCCCGTTCGACGGTGTCAACCGGCTGTCCCGGTTCGTCCTGCGCACCGACGGCACCCTGGACACGGGCAGCGAGAAGAAGATCCTCGACGTGCCCGCCTCCCGCGGGCTGTGCTGTCATGTCGGCGGCGACATCGACTTCGACGCGGCGGGCAACCTGTATCTGTCGACGGGCGACGACACCAACCCCTTCGCCTCGGACGGCTACACCCCCATCGACGAGCGTGCCTCCCGCAACCCCGCCTACGACGCCCAGCGTTCCTCGGGCAACACCAACGACCTGCGGGGCAAGATCCTCCGTATCAAGGTGAACGCCGACGGCAGCTACGGCATCCCGGCGGGCAACCTCTTCGCGCCCGGCACCGCCCGGACCCGGCCCGAGATCTACGCGATGGGCTTCCGCAACCCCTTCCGGATGAGCGTCGACAAGGCCACGGGCACGGTCCACGTGGGCGACTACGGCCCCGACGCGGGTACCGCCAACGGCTCCCGCGGGCCCGGCGGACAGGTCGAGTTCAACAGGATCACCCGGGCCGGAAACTTCGGCTGGCCCTACTGCACCGGCAAGAACGACGCCTACGTCGACTACGACTTCGCCACCGGCGCATCCGGTTCCGCCTTCGACTGCTCGGCACCGAGGAACACTTCGCCGCGCAACACGGGCCTGACCGACCTGCCGCCCGTCCAGCCCGCCTGGATCCCCTACGACGGCGGATCCGTTCCCGAGTTCGGCAACGGATCGGAGTCACCGATGGGCGGACCCGTGTACCGGTACGACGCGAACTCCGCGTCCGAGGTGAAGTTCCCCGCCGAGTACGACGGCGACTTCTTCGCCGGTGAGTTCGGCCGCCGCTGGATCAAGCGTATCGAGACCGGCGGCGACGGAACCGTGCAGTCCATCAACGCCTTCCCCTGGACCGGCACCCAGGTGATGGACATGGCGTTCGGCCCCGACGGTGCCCTCTACGTCCTCGACTACGGCACCGGCTACTTCAACGGCGACGCCAACTCGGCTCTCTACCGAATCGAGCACGTGACCGGCGGACGCGCCCCGCTGGCCCAGGCCGAGGCGAACACCACCTCCGGCAAGGCACCCCTGACCGTCGACTTCTCCGCGGCGGGCAGCTCCGACCCGGACGGGGGCGCGCTCACCCACGCCTGGACCTTCGGTGACGGCAGCACCTCCACCGCCGCAGACCCGTCCCACACCTACACCGCCAACGGCCAGTACACCGCCACGCTGAAGGTCACCGACCCCACCGGCAAGTCCGCGACGGCCTCCGTACAGATCACCGTCGGCAACACCGCACCCACCGTACGGCTCGACACACCCGCCGACGGACGGATCTACGACTTCGGCGCAGCCATCCCGTTCAAGGTCACCGTCACCGACCCCGAGGACGGCACGGTCGACTGCGCCAAGGTGAAGGTCACCTTCATCGTCGGCCACGACAGCCACGGCCACCCGCAGACCTCCGCCACCGGCTGCACCGGCACCCTGCACACCCTGGCGGACGGCGAACACGACCCCAACGCCAACATCTTCGGCGTCCTCGACGCCGAGTACACCGACAACGGCGCGAACGGCCAGCCCGCGCTCACCGCACACGACCAGCACATCACCCAGCCGAGCCACCGGCAGGCCGAGCACTACGGCGACTCCGCCGGCGTCCAGGTCATCAACCACACCGCCGCGCACGGCGGCAAGACCGTCGGCGAGATCCAGAACGGCGACTGGATCTCCTTCACGCCGTACAGCCTCGACAACACCACCGGCTTCACCGCCCGAGTCTCCTCGGCCGGCACCGGCGGCACCCTCGAGGTCCGCGCCGGCTCACCGACCGGCACCCTGCTCGGCACGGCCACCGCACCGGTCACCGGCGACTGGGAGACCTTCCAGGACGTCACCGCGGCACTGAGCAGCCGGCCGGCCGGCACGACGACCCTCTACCTCGTCTTCAAGGGCGGCAGCGGCGCCCTGTTCGACGTCGACGAGTTCTCCTTCACCACCTCCACCGGTGGCCCCCGTACGGGTGAGGTGAAGGGGGTCGGCGGGAAGTGTCTGGATGTGGACAACGCGGGCACGGCGGACGGTACGGAGGTGCAGGTCTGGACGTGCAACTCGTCGGCGGCGCAGCGGTGGACGGTGTCGGACGACGGTTCGCTGAGGGCGTTGGGCAAGTGTCTGGACGTGTCCGGTGGCGGGAGTGCCGACGGTACGCGGATCCAGTTGTGGACGTGCAACGGGACGGGGGCGCAGAAGTGGGCGGCCCAGTCGGACGGCACGGTGCGCAACCCGCAGTCGGCCAAGTGCCTGGACGCCTCGGGCGGGACCTGGGAGGACGGAACCCCCGTGCATCTGTGGACCTGCCACACCGGAGCCAACCAGAAGTGGACCCTGCCGTAGAAAGGAGGCGACCCACGATGCGTACCCTCTTCAAGACCGCGCTCGGCCTGTCCGCCGCCGCCGTGCTCTGCCTGACACCCCAGACAGCGGCTCTCCCCGGCGCCGCGCCGGCGGCCCACCAGGGCGCGGACCTCGCGCCGTCCGCGGCGGCCGACCCCGCGTACAGGATCCTCGTCTTCTCCCGGACCGCCGGCTTCCGCCACTCCTCGATCGACGAGGGCGTGACCGCACTGCGCGACCTCGGGGCGGCGAACAACTTCACCGTCGACGCCACCGAGGACCCGGCGACCTTCACCACCGGCAACCTGGCCCAGTACCGGGCCGTGGTCTTCCTCTCCACCACGGGCGACGTCCTCGGCCCCGCCCAGCAGACCGCGTTCGAGCAGTACCTGGGCGCGGGCGGCGGATACGTCGGCATCCACGCCGCCGCCGACACCGAGTACGACTGGCCCTTCTACGAGGGACTGGCCGGTGCCCTCTTCCAGTCCCACCCCGCCATCCAGCCCGCCACCGTCAAGGTGGAGGACCGGGCGCACGACGCCACCGCGCATCTCGCCCGCACCTGGCAGCGCACCGACGAGTGGTACAACTACCGCAGCAACCCCCGCACCACCGCCCATGTACTGGCCTCACTCGACGAGTCCAGCTACTCGGGCGGCACCATGTCCGGCGACCATCCGATCGCCTGGTGCAAGGACTACGCGGGCGGACGCGCCTTCTACACCGGCGGCGGTCACACCGAGGAGTCCTACGCGGACCCCGCCTTCCGCAGGCATCTGCTCGGCGGTATCCGCTGGGCCGCCGGCACCGTCAACGCCGACTGCCGCCCGGAGACCGGCTACACACCCCTGTTCGACGGCAGCGGTACCACCGGCTGGAAGCAGGCGGGACCGGGCGGCTTCACCCTGGCCGACGGCACCCTCACCTCCCACGGCGGACTCGGCCTGCTCTGGTACGACGCCCGCGAGTTCACCGGTGACTACTCCCTGAAGCTCGACTGGAGGGCGAGTGGCGACGACAACTCCGGTGTCTTCGTGGGCTTCCCGGCATCCGACGACCCCTGGTCGGCGGTGGACAACGGCTACGAGATCCAGATCGACGCCACCGACGCGGCCGACCGCACCACGGGTTCCGTGTACGGATTCCGGTCCGCCGACCTGCCCGCACGCGACGCCGCGCTGAACCCGCCGGGGGAGTGGAACACGTACGAGATCCGGGTCACCGGGGAGCGGCTGGAGATCTTCCTCAACGGCAGCAGGATCAACGACTTCACCAACACCGACCCCGCGCGCGGCCTGGCCCAGGGCCACATCGGCCTGCAGAACCACGGCGACGGCGACGACGTGGCCTTCCGCAACATCCGCATCAAGCAGAACGGACCCCCGACCGGCCCCCGTACGGGTGAGGTGAAGGGGGTCGGCGGGAAGTGTCTGGATGTGGACAACGCGGGCACGGCGGACGGTACGGAGGTGCAGGTCTGGACGTGCAACTCGTCGGCGGCGCAGCGCTGGACGGTGTCGGAGGACGGTTCGCTGAGGGCGCTGGGCAAGTGTCTGGACGTGTCCGGTGGCGGGAGCGCCGACGGTACGCGGATCCAGTTGTGGACGTGCAACGGGACGGGGGCGCAGAAGTGGGCGGCCCAGTCGGACGGCACGGTGCGCAACCCGCAGTCGGCCAAGTGCCTGGACGCCTCGGGCGGGACCTGGGAGGACGGAACCCCCGTGCATCTGTGGACCTGCCACACCGGAGCCAACCAGAAGTGGACCCTGCCCTGACGGAGGGATGACGCACGCACGCTCCTTGCCCGGTCTCAGCCGCCCAGGGTGAAGAAGTGCAGCGGAGAGTTCGGCTCGAAGCCGATCCGTGGATACACGGGTGCTCCCGCGGCGGTCGCGTGCAGCGTGGCCCGGGTCGGTCCGCCGGCCCGGGCACCCTCGTACAGGGCCTTGCGGGTCACCGCCTCCCCGTATCCCCTGCGCTGCCACCGCGGGTCCGTGGCCACCAGAGCGACGAAGAGGCGGCCTTCCGCCTCCACGGTCCCGGCACAGGTCACGGGAACGCCGTCGCGCAGGCCCAGATAGGCGTGCACCCCCGTCTTCCACAGCCGGGAGCCGAGGAGACCGTCGCGGCCGGACTCGAGGGGCATGTCGTAGGCGCGCGAGTTGAGATCGGCGTACGCCCGCAACTGTTCGTCCGTGCCGACCCGCACGAACGTCAGCTCCGGGTGCGCCGGTTCGGGGACCGGCAGCAGGTCCCCCGCCATACCGGTGCCCGAGAAGGCGTGCTCCAGGCCGGCCCGCCCGGCCGCCTCCATCAGGCTCGCGCGAGCCCCGTCGTGGAGCAGGTCCTCGAAGACCCACAGGAAACCGGTGCGCTCCTTCGACCGCATGAGGTCCGCCACCTGACCCAGCCGCTTCTCCATCAGGGCCGCGTCCGCCCCGGTCTCGGTGAGCGTGACGCAGTTCCAGAAGCCGAACCGGCTCTCCGCCCAGCGCACGGCGAGGCCCGGCAGATCCCGTACGTCCGCGTCCGGACTCCGGTCCAGCACCATGGCACGCCACACCGTGGCGAGCTGTTCCATCGACTCCACCGCGTCGGCGATGCTCCGCGTCACCTGTGCCCCCTTGCTCGTACGCCGGTACGGGACATGACTGCCCACCGCGCCGGCGAGGCGCACACTCGCACGGGTGAATCCGGGCAGCGGTCAAGAACGGTCCGGCAGCCGCAGCCACTCGTCCCAGGCGATGTCCCGGCCGATGAAGCGGGGCCGATCGAAGGGCCAGTCCTCGGCGATCCAGCGCGGCACGAACGCCTCCAGCGCCCGCTCCAGCGCACTGCCCACCTCGTCGTCCACCACCCACCAGGAGATCTCCGCGTCGGCCCCCTGCTTCTCCGGCGGGTCGATGTACACGCAGCCGCGCAGGGCGGTGCGGTCCGGTGTCTCGATCGTGTAGTTGAACGACTCGTGCGCCTCGATCTCCCGGGCGTGCCGCTCGAGATCGGCGAGATTCGCCTCGTACGACATCGTCTCCGACGGCCAGCCCCACGCGGGACCGAAGACCGACCACAGCCTCTCGCGCGACCCCATCACCGTCGGATAGTCGAGCGGCGCGTCGGCACCGCTGATCGGGCGCAGCCGGTGGCCTCCGCCGTCGGGGATGCCGACGTGGAGGGGGTGGACGAAGTCGTGCGGGAGCCAGTTCATGGGCGCGAGCCAACCAGGCCGGGCAGGGCCGCGCAAAGGGATATGGCCGCCCGCCGGCGTCACGGGGTGCGGTGGAGCCGGTCCCGGTCGCCGGCCGCCCGGGGCATGGGCGGCAGGCCCGCGGCGAGGTCCGGCAGCAGGACGGGTTCCAGCCGGACCCGGTCCTGCCTGCCCAGGTAGCCCTCCAGCTCCGCCGGCCGGTAGTCCGTGTCGCGGTCGTAGCGCTCCTTGGCGGGCACCGCCAGGAACTCGTCGCCGTCGGGTTCACCGTTGTCGTCCACCGCCCCGCCGAGCGGCCGGTGCAGCGGCCTGGCCAGTCGGTACATGCCCGTCCGCGAGACGTGCAGGGCGCCCGAACCGTCCGGTCGTACGCGGAAGTCGACGCTGCCCTGCGGTGCCATCACCCGGGGCCCGCCCGTGCCGAGCGCGACGGTGTCGAACTCCAGCCCGTGCCGGCGGGCCTGATCGACCATCCACAGCAGGGCGATGTCGGACAGCCCCGTCTCCTCGTAGCCGCCGCCGACATCGCTGTGCGCCCCGGCGAACCACACCTGCTTCAGCTCCTGGCCCCGTGCGGCGGAACCGGGCTGCCGATGCCACAGGGCCGGCCGGAACGCCGATCGCTGCTCGTCGACGGCCAGTGCGTGGAAGGCCGCCCCGACCCAGCCGCTCAGCTCGGTGTTGTGGAACGCCCAGCGGCGGTTGGAACGGTTCGCCGCCGGCCGCAGCCACTTCGCGTCGGGCACCGGGATGCCCAGGGCGCCGACGGTGTCCCACACCCCGACGAACCGGATCTCCGTCTCGCGGGCGTAGGAGCGACGGAACAGCGTGGCGGCCGCGCCGTTCGGCTGCTCCAACCGGTCCCGGTACAGGGCCCAGGCCTCCGGGATCCGGTCGGTGTGGTCCCTGCGCAGGATGCCGCTGTTGCGAACCAGCCCCGCCAGGCTGCGCGCGGTGAACGCGCCACGGCTGAAGCCGAAGAGGAACAGTTCGTCGTCGGGCTCGTACGTCTCGACGAGGAACCGGTAGGCGTCCACGACGTTCCGGGACAGCCCCGCACCGAAGGCGCCGCCGCGCAGCCGCTCCCGCCGCAGGGTGCCGACCCCACTGTGGTAGTAGACACGCTGTTCCTTCCCGGCGGCGGACCCGGGGAGCACGGACAGGGCGACCTTGGCGACGTTGGTCTTGCTCGGCTGGTCCGCGAAATTCCATGTGCCGTCGCAGCAGACGACGAGACGCTTGGCCATGACCATCCCTCCTCGCGGGAGCGTGGAGCGGCACACAGCACCATTTCCAGGGTCCCACCATGCGGCACGTCACGCCATACGAGTGCGGTGTGCCGGACGGGGCTGCGGTCAACTCGGCACGGGGCGACAGCCATTGACGGGGAGGGATGCCGTCCCTAGCATGGCGCCCCGTCATTACATCGATGTAAAAAGCGACTCCACGCCCCCATGGCCTTCCGGCCGAGATCCGCTCCCGGAAAGGACCCCCCATGTCTTCCAGGCTCCTCCCGCGTCCCGGCCTACGCTTCGGTCCGCTCTTCGCCGCCCTCCTCGGGCTCGTCCTGGGCCTCCTGCCCCTGGCCGCCGGACCGGCCACCGCGGCCTCACCCAAGGCTCGCGAACAGGCGGCCGCCGCCGCGGCGGCCGGAACGTTCCGCAATCCGCTCAACACCGGACCCGACCCGTTCATGACCCACTGGAACGGGAACTACTACCTGACCACGACCCAGGGCAACAGCATCAGGATGTGGCGCTCCCCGTCCCTGGGCACCCTGGCGACGGCCGACCCGATCACGGTGTGGACGGACTCCGACCCCTCCCGCAACCGCAACATCTGGGCCCCGGAGTTCTACCGTTTCGGTGACCGCTGGTACCTGTACTACACGGCCGACGACGGCGTCGACGACCATCACCGCCTGTACGTCCTGGAGTCGGAGCGCGACGACCCGGCCGGCCCGTACCGCTTCAAGGCGAAACTCGCCCCGCCCAACCACGCGAACGACTTCGCCATCGACGCGGGGATCCTGGAGCTGAACGGCCGGCTCTACCTCGCGTACAGCGGCATCAACCAGTACCAGCACAACGGGCTCAACATCGCCCCGATGTCCAACCCGTACACCGTCTCCGGCAACGCCGTCGCCCTCGACGCCGCCGGGGGCTGCCCCGAGGTGCGGGAAGGACCGGAGTTCCTGTACCGGGGCGGCCGGGTGTGGATGACCTACTCCGCGTGCGACACCGGCAAGCCGGACTACCAGGTCTGGATGATGTCGATGCCGCTGACCGCCGACCCGCTCGTGCCCGGCAACTGGCGGCAGCACCAGGGCGCCGTGTTCTCCCGGGTCGACGACCGGGGCGTGTTCGGACCGGGCCACCACGCCTTCTTCCGCTCTCCCGACGGCACCGAGGACTGGATCGTCTACCACGCCAAGACCACGTCCCAGAACACCTACAGCAACCGCACCACCCGCGCGCAGAAGTTCACCTGGCGGGCCGACGGCAGCCCCGATTTCGGCCGCCCGCTGGCCATGGGTGCCACCCAGGACCTGCCGTCGGGGGACCCCGGATCCGGCAATTACTGGATCAACGACGACGGCCGCTCCAGCGGCCCGGGGGGTGTCACCTACGGCGGCACCTGGAACTCGGGCACCGGCTGCGCCACCCAGTGCTTCTGGGGCGACGACCACTGGAGCGACCGGGCCGGCGCCACGGCGACCTTCTCCTTCACCGGCACCCGTATCGTCCTGCTGTCCGTCAAGGACACCGGCAACGGCTACGCGGCCGTCAGCGTCGACGGCGGGCCCGAACAGCGGGTGGACTTCCACCATTCGATCCGGATCGGCGAGGCGGCGCAGTACACCAGCCCACGTCTCGCGTACGGCGGCCACACCCTCCGGGTCCGGGTGACGGGAGAGCACAACTCCCAGTCCGGAGCGTCCTTCGTGAGCGTCGACCGGGCCGAGGTCTACGTCAACTGAGGTTGCCCCGGCCGTCGGTGACGCGGACGCGCCGACGGCCGGGGCGGTCGTGCGGGATGAGCACGGCGCGGGGCTTCACGCGCGCCGTGCTCAGCGCGGTGCCCGGTGGGTCACCTGCGTGACCGGACTCGCCGGCCGCGACCTCACCTGCTCCGGCCGGGGCGCCGACGAACAGCCGCGTTCCGGCGGCCGAGCGTGACCGGCGTCAGGTGCGGCCGCGACTCGTCGACCGGTCCGGCGGAGCAGGTACCGGTTGACGGTGGTCGTACCGCCCTGAACGGCGACGTCGGTTCCGCCGGCCGCCGCGCGCGCCCGTGCCGGTCCGATGCCGTCGGTGACGAAGCGGAACGTGGTGCCGCCCGCCATCGGCCGCGGCTCCCGCGCGTGGTGGGTGAACACGAACACCGGTGTGTGGAACGGCGGTTGCTGACCCCGCCCTGGCATGCGGCGAAAAGCGGGCGTGATCACGCTCCGGGGAAGCGCGTCCTGATGCGCGAGGTGTTCGAGGTGTGGCTGTGGGCCCTCATCAGGTCCTCGGCCTTGTCGCCATGGCCGGCGGCGATGGCCTCGAAGATGGCCCGGTGCTGACGGTAGCGCTCCTCGACGATCTTCGCGTGTCCGCTGCGTACCTGCGACAGGGTGCTGTCGCGGCGCTCCTGTGAACCGAACGCGTCCACCGTGCGGAGCATCTGGACAAGGGTCGCGTTCCCGCTGGCCTCGTCCACGAGGGCGTGGAACTCCGCCATGAGGTGCTGGATCCTCAGCACCAGGTCCCGCTCCCGGTCCGTTCCGGCGGCCTCGTCGCGCAGTTCGCCGCGCAGGGCGTCCGCCCGGTCCAGGCAGGCGGCCATCTCGCGCCGCTGGGCCGCCGTCGACTTCTCGGCCGCCAGCCGGGCGGACAGCGCCCGGAGCACGTCCTCGATCATCGTGAACTCGCGGAGCTCCTCCTTGCCGAACTGTGCGATCCGCACGGACCGCGGACCCGTCCGCTCCACCAGCCGGTCCTGCTCCAGACGCCGCAGCGCCTCGCGGACGGGAGTCGCGCTGATGCTGAGGGATTCGGCCAGTCCCCGCTCCGTGACCTTCTCCCCGCGCTTCAGCACGCCGGAGACGATCGCTTCACGGATGGCGGCGTACGCCTGATCGCCGAGAGTCACCGGCGAAGAGAGTTGAGGAAGCTGGCCCATACCGTGCATGGTATTTGCTACAGCGTCCGGAATCAAACACCGCATCAAGCACCGGAGGGCCGGCGGGGGACCGTCAGGAAACCGTCAGGTTCGCCGTGGGCGGGCCGTCAACTCCGCTCGGAAGCATCACCAGCGTCAAAGGCATCGGCCACCACCCGATGAGGAATGTGCGGCCCCCGCACGAGGAGCACGTATGAACGCCGTCGAGGCACCCCGCACCACCGACCACGTCCTCGTGGTCGACGACGATCCCGGCATCCGGCGCCTGCTGATCTCGGCCCTCGGTTTCGCCGGCTTCGACGTCGACGTGGCGGGCGACCTCACCGAGGCCCTGGAACAGGTCGACCGACGCACCCCCGACGTCGTCGTCCTCGACGTCATGCTGCCCGGCGCCGACGGCTTCGAGATCCTCCAGCTGCTCAGGGCCCGCGCCGTCGACGTCCCGGTCCTCTTCCTCACCGCCCGGGACGCCGTCGAGGACCGGGTGCGGGGACTGCGCCTGGGCGGGGACGACTACGTCACCAAGCCGTTCAGCGTCGTCGAGGTCGGTGCCCGCCTCCAGGCCCTGCTCCGCCGCGCCCGGGGCGGTGCCCCCGCCCCGGAGGAGACCGCCCGGCTGAGCTGCGCCGACCTGGAGATTGACGACCCCCGCCACGAGGTCCGCCGCGCGGGCGACCTCGTCGAACTCTCACCCACCGAGTACCGGCTGCTGCACTACCTGCTCACCCACCAGGGCCAGGTCCTCTCCCGCGCCCAGATCCTCGAAGCGGTCTGGCAGTACGACTTCGGCGGGGACACCGTCGTCGTCGAGCGGTTCGTCTCCAACCTCCGCCGCAAGATCGACCACGGCCGCACACCGCTGCTGCAGACCGTCCGCGGCGTCGGCTACACCCTCCGGGAGCGGGCCGCCAAGTGAGCCCGAAAGGCCGTACCAACTGGTCCCGCTCCAGCGTCCGGCTGCGCCTGCTGGCCGGCCTGGCCGTCCTCCTCGTGTTCGGTCTCACGGCCAGCACCGTCACCAGCGCCTTCCTCCTCGAGGACTTCCTCGACAGGCGTTACGAGAACACCCTGCGGGTGAGCGCCGGCCAGCTCACCGAGGTGATCGCCCGCGGTCCGCAGAGCGCCGACGCCGACCAGCTCGCCGCCCTGCTCGGGCCCCCGCTGGGCATCGTCGCCGTCGACGGGGACAACAGGGTCCTGGAGAGCACAGGGTCCGCGACCTCGGCAGCCGGTGAACTCGCCGAACTCAGCACCGGCCTGCCGGCGGGCCGCATCGTCACCTACGACGGGCACGACGACCAGCACGGCCTCGCGGCCGTCCGGGTCCCGAGCCCCGGACTCACCATCGTCGACCGGTCGCCCGGCACCGAGACGAGGGAACCGGCCGCTCTCATCCTGGCCATCGACACCTCGATCGACGACAGCACCACGCGCGTGCTCGTCGAGCGGCAACTCGCGCTGGTGGGAGTCGCGTTACTAGCCCTGCTGGCGCTCGCGACGCTCGTGCTGCGGCTCGGCATGCGGCCCCTGGCGCGCATGGCACGCACCGCCGACGCCATCGCCGAGGGCCACCTCAGCGAACGGCTGCCCACGCGCCGCGGCGGCAGCGAGACCGACCTGCTCGCCGAGGCCGTCAACCGCGCCTTCGACGCCCAGGCCCGCGCGGAGGCGACCGTGCGCTCCATGGCCGCCGACACCTCGCACGAACTGCGCACCCCCCTCGCCACGATCTCCGGCTGGCTCGACCTGCACCGGCAGGGCGGTGTCACCGGACCGGGCCTGGAGACCGCGCTCGAGCACATAGAGAACGAGGTCGGGCGCATGCGCCTGCTCGTCGAAGACCTCGCGCTGCTCGCCCGTCTGGACGCCGGCCGGCCCGTCGAGCAGGACCCCCTCGACCTCACCGCCCTGGCCGCCGCCGTCGTCGAGGACGCCCAGATCATCTACCCGCGGCGCCGCATCACCATGGCACCCGCGGCGCCCGCCCGCATCGTCGGCGACGCCCCCCGGCTGCAGCAGGTGGTGCGCAACCTCGTCGGCAACGCGGTCCAGCACACCCCCGCGCGGACGAGCGTCCTGGTGGAGATCACCCCCATGCGCGACGACGTACGGCTGAGCGTGGCCGACGACGGCCCCGGCATCTCCGCCCAGGACCTGCCGCGGGTCTTCGAACGCTTCTGGCGGGCCGAGGCCAGCCGCAGCCGCGCCTACGGTGGTTCCGGCCTGGGCCTTGCCATCGTCGAAGCCATCGTCCACGCCCACCACGGGCATGTGGACGTCGAGTCGGACGTGGGAGTGGGGACGACCGTCACCATCCGGCTGCCACGCGAGCGGGACCGGTCATGACCACCGTCGTCCTGGCCGGCGGACCCGCCCTCGTGCGCACGGCCGTCACGCGGGTGATCGAGGCGAGCCGGCTCTTCGACGTGGTGGCCCAGGCCGGCGACACGGCTCGGCCCGGTGTGGGACTCCCCGCGGGCGTCCGGCCGGACGTCGTCCTGCTCGACCGCACCGGCCGGAGCATCACCGACGTCGCGGAGACCGTCTCCGCCGTGTCGGCGACCGCCCGGACGATCGTCCTCGGTGTCGCCGACGTGGGGGAGTCCGACGCGTGTCTGCGAGCGGGCGCCACGGGCGTCCTCGCCGCCGACATCACCGCCGTACAGCTCGTCGCGGCCCTGGAGACGGTGCTGCGCGGCGGCCTCGTCGTGGTGCTCGGCACCGCGCCCGTCCTCGCGGCACACCAGCGCCGGACGGCGGGACCCGAGGTGACCGGGACGCTGTCCCTGCGTGAACGTCAGATCCTCACCCTGCTGGCCGACGGCCACGAAGGGCCCGCCATCGCGGCCGCACTGCGCATCAGCCCCCTCACCGTGAAGACCCACATAGCCAATCTGCTCACCAAGATCGGAGTGCACCGACGTGGCCACGCCATCGCCTTCGCCTACGAACACGGGCTCGTGCAGCCCGGCACGACCCCCGTCCACCCCTTCGTGACCCGGCTCGGCGAGCCGCACCCGGGGACGCGCGGAACCCACCCCGACCGGACCCGGGTTTACCTCGGCGCAACCGGTTGACAGTGACGCTGTAGCAAATACCATTCCTCTTGGGCGTGTCGAGCATCGCAAGCCCCGTTCAAGAGATCGGGCGGGCAGCCCGCGACCCGCCCGGAATCCCTGCGGACCTCTCTCACCTACCTGATGTGCTGCGCGTATCGCCGCGCGGGGGTGGTGCATTCCAAGAACCTGTGCCCGGCACCGCCGGACGCGCGGCGCGGAAAGCTGCCCGGCTTTCCGCCCAACGAGCTATAGCAAATAGTGGAGGATCGACGATGATCTCGCTTTCGAAGGCATGCGCTCTGGCCGCTGCCTGCGCGGTCGCTCTGACCGCCTGCGGAGGTTCCTCCGGCGGGGGAGCGTCGGCGACCCCTACGGCGTCGGTCGACGTGGGCAAGGCGTCGTCCGTCACGCCCCTCGACGCGGCGACGGTCGACCGGGCCAGGAAGCAGGGGTCGGTGCTCCTGTACACCAACGCGGACGCCGACCAGATGGCACCGATCGCCAAGGCCTTCGAGGCGAAGTACGCCGGCATCAAGCTGCGCGTGCTGAACATGAACGACCCGCAGACGTTCCAGCGCTACGCCACGGAGACGGCCACCGGCGTCCGCACGGCGGACGTCGTCATGGCCACGGACGCCGTCGGGATGCTGAACTTCGTCGGCGACGGCCATGTGCTCGACTACACCGACCCCAACCTCGCGAACCTTCCCGAGTACGCCCGGCTCGCCCCGGGCGTCGTGGCCATGTCCGAGGATCCGCTGGTCGCCGTCTACAACACCGCGCTCATCCCCAAGGACAAGCAGCCGGCGGACCTCGCCTCCCTCGCGAAACTCTCCCAGTCGATCAAGGGCAAGGTCGGCACCACGGACATCGGCAATCCGCAGTCCTTCGGCGCCGTCAGCAGCTACGTCACCGAGCACGGCGACGCGGGCTGGAAGAACATCGAGGCCCTCGGTCCCAACACCGGGGTCGAGTCCGGCAACGGCAACCTGATGCAGAAGCTCGCCCAGGGCGAGTACCAGGCGACCTACTTCGTCGCCGGCTCGGTCCGTGCGCTGATCGAGGGCGAGGACGCGGCGAAGGTCCTCAACTACACGTACCTGACGGACGGCACACCGCTGCTGCCCCGCGCCGTCGCGGTGACCAGGAAGGCGAGCTCACCCGACGCCGGCAAGCTGTTCGTGAACTTCCTGCTGTCGGTCGAGGGACAGGAGGCCGCCTGCGAGGGCGGATTCACCCCGTACCGCGACGGAGTGGAGTGCGCGTACGGACTTCCCGCCGTCGAAGCGGTCGTCGGCGCCGACAACCTGATGCTCGGCGGCTACCCGAAGGACATCGTCGAGAACAAGGACACGATCGTCGCCCGCTGGAAGAAGGCGTTCGGCCGGTGACCGCCACCCCACTGCGGCCGTACAGCCCCCCACCACCCGTGAAACCCCGCCGGCGGCCGCTGTCCACCAACGCGAGCCACTACGTCCTGTGGGCGCTCGCACTGCTGGTCATCGTCGGCCCCATCGTGCCCGTCGTCGCCGCCTCCCTGTGGTCCACACCGCTGTACGAGTCCGGCGGCCACTTCACCTGGGACAACTTCGACGCGCTGTTCACCGACGGCGGTTGGTGGACGGCGGTCGGCAACTCGGTCCTGTTCGCCGCACTGAACACCGCCGGATCCATCGTCGTGGGGGTCGCCTGCGCGGTCCTGCTCACCCGCACGGACCTGCCGGGACGGCGCACCCTGACCACGCTGCTGCTGGTGCCGATCGCGCTGCCCGGACTCGTGCTGATCATCGGCTGGGCGGCCATGTGGACGCCCGCCGGGTTCGCGTCCTCGTGGCTGGAGACCCACACGTTCCTGAGCATGCCGGTCAACCTCTACAGCATCCCCGGCATGGCCATGGTCGGCATGACGGTGGCCTCACCCACGGTGTTCCTGCTGTGCCGCGGCACCCTGCTCTCGATCGACCCCGCCCTGGAGGACGCCGCCCGCACCCTCGGCGCGGGTCCGCTGCGCAGTCTGCTCTCCGTCAGCCTCCCGCTGATGCGGCCCGCGATCACCAACGCGGCCCTGCTGGTCTTCGCCCTGTCGATGGAGGTCCTCGGCCTTCCCCTCGTCCTCGGCTTCTCCAGCGAGATCAGCCTGATCTCCACCTACCTCTACGACCACTGGACCAACGACTCCCAGCAGGGCCTGGTCTCCGCCGGTGCCGTGTTCCTGCTCGTGGCCGTCGCCGCGCTGCTGGTCCTGCGCAACCGACTGGTGGGCGACACCGCCCGGTTCACCACCACCACCGGCAAACCCACCGGCGTCCGCGTACTGCGGCTCGGGCCGGTGCGCTGGCTGATGAGCGGCGTACTGGCCCTGTTCCTGGCCGTGTTCGTCGTCGTACCGCTGGCCGGAGTGGTGCTCGCCGCGTTCACCTCCATCCTCTCGCCCTTCATCTCGCCGTGGAGCGTGCTGACGCTGGACAACTTCTCCGCCGTCCTCGACAACTCGCTGTACACCGACTCCATCGTCAACAGCCTGCTCATCGCCGGCGTCGGCGGCGCCCTGACCACCCTGGTCATCGCCGTGCTCTCCGTCGTCGCGCACCGCTCGCGGTTCCGGTTCCGCGGCTCGCTGCAGCAGGGCATGCTGTGGCCGCGCATGATGCCCGCCCTGGTCACCGGCATGGCGTTCTTCTGGAGCTTCGCCCTGCTGGACAGGTCCGGGGCGATCCGGGCCAGCCTGTGGGGGATCGGCATCGCCTTCGCCGTGCGCAGTCTCGCTCTCGGCTACAGCGCCTTCTACCCGGCACTCGCCGGTATCGGCGCCGACCTGGACCATGCCGCCCGTACCTCCGGTGCCTCCTGGTGGACGGCCATGCGCACGGTCGTACTCCGCCTCGTCGCGCCCGCGATGGGCGCCTCCTTCGTGCTGCTGTTCGTCGCCATGCTCAACGACGCCGAACCGGCCGTCTTCCTCGTCACCGACGAGACGCCCGTGCTCGGGCTCACCATGCTGCAACTGGCAGCGACAAGCATCGGCGGGAGTGTCGCCGCGTTGGGAGTGATCCAGATGGTCATCACGCTGGTCGTACTGGGCGCGGGCCGCGCCCTGCTGGGGGTGCGTCCGCGTGCCTGACCTCCACCTGAACAGCCTCACCAAGAGGTTCGGCCGGCACACCGCACTGCACGAACTGTCGCTGACCGTCCACGACGGTGAGATCTTCACCCTGCTGGGACCCAGCGGCTGCGGGAAGTCGACCACGCTGTGGTCCATCGCCGGGCTGCACCGGCCGGACTCGGGCAGCATCGCCTTCGGCGACCGCGTCGTCTTCGACCACGGCCGCGTCGACACCGAGCCCGAGCACCGCAACTGCGGCGTGGTGTTCCAGTCGTACGCCATCTGGCCGCACCTGTCGGTCGCCGCCAACGTGGGCTACCCCCTCAAGCTCCGCAAGACACCGAAGGCGCAGCGCGAGCGGCGGGTGCGGGAGGTCCTCGACCTGGTGGAACTGGGGGACCACGCCGGGGCGTACCCCCATCAGCTCTCCGGCGGGCAGCAACAACGGGTCGCCCTGGCCCGCGCGCTCGCCCACCCGCCCGACATGCTGCTGCTGGACGAGCCGTTCTCCAACCTGGACGCCAAGCTCCGCGACCGCTCACGCCAGTGGCTGAAGAACCTCCAGTCCCAGGTCGGCGTCACCACCGTCTTCGTCACCCACGACCAGGACGAGGCCCTGTCGGTCAGCGACCGTGTCGCCGTCATGAACCGGGGCCGGGTACACCAGGTCGGCACCCCCGAAGAGATCTACGACCGTCCCGCCGACCTGTTCGTCGCCGACTTCGTCGGCACCGCCAACATCCTCACCGCCACCATCACCGAGGCGGACGGCAGCCACGCCCTGATCCGCGTCGACGGTATCGGCCGGCCGCTGCGCGTCCCGCACACCGGCAGGCACCTGGGCGGCGCACGCGTCTGTATCCGGCCCGAGAACATCGACATCCACCGTCCCGGCGCCGCCGGCAGCACGCCACCGGACGCGCTGACCGTCACGGTGGAGAACCGGGCCTACCTGGGCGACCACTACCGCTACACCGTCCGCGTCGGCGCCACCCCGGTCACGGTCACCACCACCCGCCCCGTCGCCGGCGGCGAACTCACCATCAGCCTCCCTCCGGAGGACATCCGTGTCTTCCCCGAGGAGACCCCCATGGACGTCCCCGAGGACGCCCCTTCGCACGAGGAGAACCCGCATGCCTCCGTCCACTGACCCCGCCCCGCAGGTCCGGGTCCTGTCACCCAGCGGCATGCTCGGCGCCGGGTTCGCCCCGGAGACCATCGAGTACGGCCTGACCCTGAACCCCGACGTCATCGCGATCGACGGCGGCTCCACCGACTCCGGCCCGTACTACCTCGGCGCCGGCGTCGCCAAGACCACGGCGGCCGCCGTCCGCCGGGACCTCGACATTCTGCTGCGGGCCGCCGCCGACGCCGGCATCCCGCTGCTGGTGGGCTCCTGCGGCACCAGCGGCACCGACTCCGGCGTCGACTGGGTCGCCGGGATCGCCGAGAGCGTCATGGCCGAGGCCGGCCTCGATCTGCGGATCGCCCGCGTCTACAGCGAGCAGGACCCCGCCTTCCTCAAGGAAGAGCTCGGCGCCGGCCGCATCCGGCCGCTGGCCCCGCACGGACCGCTGGAGCCCGACACCCTGGAGAGCTGCGCGCACATCGTCGGCATGATGGGCCACGAACCCTTCGCCGACGCCATCGAAGCGGGTGCCCAGGTGGTCCTGGCCGGACGGGCCACCGACACCGCGCTCGCCGCCGCCGTCCCGCTGATGCGCGGCATGCCGGCCGGTCCCACCTGGCACGCCGCCAAGGTCGTCGAATGCGGCGGACAGTGCACCACCGACCCGCGGGCCGGCGGCGTCCTGGCCACCATCGACGCCGACGGCTTCGTCATCGAACCCCTCGACCCGGCCAACATCTGCACCCCCGCATCCGTCGCGGCCCACATGCTCTACGAGACGGCCAACCCCTTCCGCATGCGCGAACCGGCCGGCACCCTCGACGTCTCCGACGCCACCTACACCGCCCTGGACCACCGCCGCGTACGGGTGGAGGGCTCCCGCTTCGAGCCCGCCGCCCAGCACACCATCAAGCTGGAGGGCGCCCGCGTCACCGGCTACGAGACCGTGTCCTTCACCGGTATCCGCGACCCCTACATCACCGCCCATATCGACCGCTGGGCCGCACTCCTGCGCACCATCGTGACCGACCGGGTCCGTCAGACCCTCGGCCTGAGCGACGACGACTACGCCCTGGACATCCGCCTCTACGGCCACAACGCCATCCTCGAGGACAGCGACCCGGACACCACCCCGCCCCGTGAGGTAGGCGTCATGCTGCTGGTCAACGCCCCCTCCCAGGCCACCGCCACGGCCATCGCCAAGGTCGCCAACCCGCTGATGCTGCACCTGCCGCTGCCCGAGATGCAGTACCTGCCGAGCTTCGCCTTCGCCACCTCCCCGGCGGAGACCGAGCGCGGGCCCGCCTACGAGTTCGTCCTCAACCACGCCGTCGACGTGGACTCACCCACCAGCATGTTCCGCACCCACCACGCCCACGAGGACACCCATGTCTGACCGTACCCCCGCCCCGTCCGTCCTCGGTGACCTCGCGATCGAGGTGCGGTCCAAGAACGCCGGACCCTTCTGGGTCACCATGGAGACGTTCATGAAGGACAGCGCCGGTTACGCCATCGCCGCCGACGACACCTTCCTCAACGAGCAGGTGATCGCCGACCTGTACGGAGTCGACGCCGCCCAGGTCCAGTTCTTCCGCATCCCCTCGCTGAACGTCGTGAAGATCTCCTTCCCGCGCCCCGTCACCCAGGCCGGCGTGCGCGACCGCGACATCCACGCCGGCCAGCACCACGTCCCCCTGGCCACCCTCGAGGTGCCGCGGACGTGACGACGGACTCCGCGAGGAACAAGGACCGTACGCGTCCGGGGAGCGAGCTGTGACCCAGGGAACCGTCAAGAAGGACGACGTCGTCGCCGAACCGCTGAGCCGGGAGGACCTGACACCGATCCCGGAGGAGAACCTGATCTTCCGGCTCCCCACCCCGTTCACCGACCCTGCCGTCGAGCGGCGCCACCGCAAGGAACGGCTCGCCGGAGCGCTGCGCCTCTTCGGCCGGTTCGGCTTCGAGGAGGGGGTCGCCGGCCACATCACCGCGCGTGACCCCGAATTCCCCGACCATTTCTGGGTCAACCCGTTCGGCATGTCCTTCAAGCACATCAGGGTCAGTGACCTCCTTCTCGTCAACCACGAGGGCGACGTCGTCCAGGGGCGCCACCGGGTGAACCGGGCCGCCTTCGCCATCCACTCCGCCGTGCACGCGGCACGCCCCGACGTGATCGGCGCCGCCCACAGCCACTCGGTGTACGGCAAGGCCCTGTCCGCCACCACCCAGCGACTCGAACCCCTCACCCAGGACGCGTGCGCCTTCTACGAGGACCACGGTGTCCACGAGGACTACTCGGGGGTGGCCGACGACCCCGAGGAGGGCCGGCGCATCGCCGGGGCGCTGGGCCCGTACAAGGCGGTGATCCTGCGCAATCACGGGCTGCTCACCGGCGCGGGCTCCGTCGACGCGGCGGCCTGGTGGTTCATCACCATGGAGCGGTCGGCCCAGGCCCAGCTCGCCGCGAAGGCGGCCGGTGAGACCACCCTGATCCCGCCCGCGGAAGCGAAGCTGACGTACGGGCAGGTGGGGTTCGAGCTGGCGGGCTGGTTCCAGTTCCAGCCCCTGTTCGAACAGATCTCGCGCACCGATCCCGACCTCTTCGACTAGGGCCTGTCTGACAATTCGCGTCGTCGCCCGAAGGGCGGCCGCGCGGCGTCAGGTGCGTGCTCTCGGTGTGCCGGCCCCAGAGCCTCGTACT
>NZ_JBICWF010000022.1:0-90876 GCF_043199595.1 Streptomyces sp. NPDC048584 | reverse complement strand
CCGTGCGGCTGTTGCGGTGTGCCTTCGGAGCGGGGGAAGAACTCGTACCAGGCGCCGTACAGGGCACGCTCGCGTTCCACCAGCAGGGGCAGCGGATCGCTGCTGGTGACCAGTTCCCGCAGCGGATGCCGGGCCAGCACCGCGTCCACCTCCGGCGTCAACGCCGCCGCCAGACGGGACGCCGCCGGACGGCCCTCGTCACGCAGGGCGTCCACGGCGGCGAGGAGGACCTTCCTGGACCCGGACCCGGGCACCCCGGCCGCCGCCCGTTCATACAGCCGGGCGCCCTCCTCCAGGACGACGTCGATGTCCATGCCCGCCGGGATCTTGATCTGCGCGTGGTGCCGCCAGGTGGTGACCGGATCGCCCCACCCCTCCACGGTGTACGTCCACAGTCCGGGCTCCCCGGCGGTGACGGCCGCCCCCCATCTGTCCGTGCCCGGCGCCAGCTCCCGCATCGGCGTGAACGGCCCCGGACGCCCCTCCGGATCCTTCAGCACCACATTGGCGGCCACCGCGTCGTGTCCCTCACGGAAGACGGTCGCCGAGATCTCGAACGTCTCACCGGTCACGGCCTTCGCGGGCCTGCGCCCCTCCCGGACCATCGGCCGGACGTCGAGGACGGGGATGCGCCCCACGGCGGTCGCGGGACCGGCGGGGGACGGTGGAGGACTTGCCCCGACGCCGCGTTCCGGTGGCGTCGGGGTGCTGGGCGCCGGGGGTGAGGACGAGTGGTGCTTGGCGGGCATGACCGCTCCTGTCCGCGTCAACGTGGGTGGGCGGATGACTGTGGGGAGGTGGGTCCTGCGGGGTTTCTGTGGGGTGTACCCGCAGGAGCCTTCCCACACTGTTCGGGTGGGCAATCCGGCGGTTTGTTAACTACTCGCGCGTATGTCGACACACAAGACCGGCCGCCTCCGCACGGTACGGAGCCGGTCGCCGATGGGCTCGTTCCCATGTCCGCCGGTGCCGCCACGGGCGCACGCCGCACGGCACCCCGCGCGGGTGCGCCTCCCCGCGCGGCACCTCGGGCGGCCGGTCCGGCGGGCCCGCCCGCCTCTCCGTCCGCCGTACTCCTGACCAGCGCCCGCGCCGTCCGCGCCGGGGTGCCCGGCGGGGGACGGCGTCGCCGCGGGCGGGACGCCTTGGCCGTACCCGGGAGGGTCTCCCGCGCGGTGCCGCCCGCCACGGAGCCGAAGGTGCGGGACCCCGGGGACGGACCGGGTCACGGCGGAACCGAAGCCGGAAAAGGCCGGTTTCTTGTCCTGCCGGCCGGCGTGCCGGCCGCCCAGGTGGCACCAAGGGCGGTGACGTGAGGTACGGAGGTAGGGAAATCGGCCATATCGGCCATGGGGTGAATCGTTTCGGTTGGTGGCGCGGAGGGGCGCGCGTCCTCTTGCCTCCCGCGCGGAGCGTGTTCACGCCGGTACTGTCGGCAGCGATGCCCGGACGCACACCGCGTCTCTCACGAACGCGCCGAGGTGGCTTGTGAAGGCGATCCGTCGATTCACCGTCCGACCCGTGCTCCCCGAACCCCTGCGCCCCCTCAGTGACCTGGCCCGCAATCTGCGCTGGTCCTGGCACGCCGAGACCCGTGACCTCTTCCGCTCCGTCGACCCCGCCCGCTGGGCCGCCGCGGGAGCCGACCCCGTACGGCTGCTCGGCAGCGTGGCGACCGAACGGCTCACCGAGCTGGCCGGTGACCGTGACTTCCTGGAACGGCTCGACGCGGTCGCGGCCGATCTGGACGCCTATATGACCGGCGAGCGCTGGTACCAGGCACAGCCCGACCGGCTGCCCGCCGCCGTCGCCTACTTCTCCCCGGAGTTCGGGATCACGGCCGCCCTGCCGCAGTACTCCGGGGGTCTCGGCATCCTCGCCGGGGACCATCTCAAGGCCGCGAGCGACCTCGGCGTCCCCCTCATCGGCGTCGGCCTGCTCTACCGGCACGGCTACTTCCGCCAGTCCCTGTCCCGCGACGGCTGGCAGCAGGAGCACTACCCCGTCCTCGACCCCAACGAGCTGCCCCTGGACCAGCTCAAGGAGTCCGACGGCACCCCCGCCCAGGTCACCCTCGCCCTGCCGGGCGACCGCTCGCTGCGGGCCAGGATCTGGCTGGCCCAGGTGGGCAGGATCCCGCTCCTCCTGCTCGACTCCGACATCGAGGAGAACGACCTCGGCGAACGCGGGGTGACCGACCGGCTCTACGGCGGCGGCAGCGAGCACCGGCTGCTGCAGGAGATGCTGCTCGGTATAGGAGGTGTCCGCGCGGTCCGCACGTACTGCGAGCTGACCGGGCACCCCGCGCCCGAGGTGTTCCACACCAACGAGGGGCACGCCGGTTTCCTCGGCCTGGAGCGCATCGCGGAACTGCGGGCGGAGGGGCTGGACTTCGACGCCGCGCTGGAGGCGGTCCGCGCGGGGACCGTGTTCACCACGCACACGCCCGTCCCGGCCGGCATCGACCGGTTCGACCGGGAACTGGTCGCCCGGCACTTCGGCCCGCACGCCGAACTGCCGAACATGGAGGTCGACCGCATCCTCCGGCTCGGCATGGAGAGCTACCCCGGCGGTGAGCCCAACCTGTTCAACATGGCCGTGATGGGCCTGCGCCTGGCGCAGCGCGCCAACGGCGTCTCCCTGCTGCACGGCCAGGTCAGCCGGGAGATGTTCTCCGGGCTCTGGCCGGGCTTCGACCCCGAGGAGGTGCCGATCACCTCCGTGACCAACGGGGTGCACGCGCCCACCTGGGTCGCCCCCGAGGTGTACCGGCTCGGCGCCCGGCAGATCGGCGCCCAGCGCGCCGAGGAGGCGCTGAGCGTCGGCGACTCGGACCGCTGGGACTCCGTCGCGGACATCGCCGACCAGGACATCTGGGAGCTGCGCCGGTCGCTGCGGGAGCTGCTGGTCCTCGAGGTGCGTGAGCGGCTGCGCGCGTCCTGGCGGCAGCGCGGGGCCGGGGCTGCGGAGCTGGGCTGGATCGACGGGGTGCTCGACCCGGACGTACTGACCATCGGCTTCGCCCGCCGCGTCCCGTCCTACAAGCGGCTGACGCTGATGCTGCGCGACCGGGACCGGCTGATGAGCCTGCTGCTGCATCCGGAGCGGCCGGTGCAGATCGTCGTCGCGGGCAAGGCGCATCCGGCGGACGACGGCGGCAAGCGGCTCATCCAGGAGCTGGTCCGGTTCGCCGACGATCCGCGCGTACGGCACCGGATCGTGTTCCTGCCCGACTACGGCATGGCGATGGCGCAGAAGCTCTACCCTGGCTGCGACATCTGGCTGAACAATCCGCTGCGGCCGCTGGAGGCGTGCGGCACCAGCGGGATGAAGGCGGCGCTCAACGGCTGCCTCAACCTGTCGGTGCTCGACGGCTGGTGGGACGAGTGGTTCCAGCCGGACTTCGGGTGGTCGATCCCCACCGCGGACGGGATCGGAACCGATCCGGAGCGGCGCGACGCCATAGAGGCGGCGGCGCTGTACGACCTGCTGGAGCAGCGGATCACCACATGCTTCTACGACCGGGGGCGGGGCGGGCTGCCCGACCGGTGGATCGACATGGTGCGGCGGACGCTGAGCCTGCTGGGGCCGAAGGTGCTGGCCGGGCGGATGGTCCGGGAGTACGTGGAGCGGCTGTACACGCCTGCCGCGCACACGCACCGGGCGATGGACGCGGAGGCGGCTCGGGCGCTGGCCGGGTGGAAGGCGCGGGTGCGGGCCGCTTGGCACGCGGTGACCGTCGACCACGTCGAGACGTCCGTGACCGCGACGACCGCGCAGCTCGGGACGACGCTCGGGCTGCGGGTGCGGGTGGGGCTGGGCGGGCTGAAGCCGGAGGACGTGGAGGTGCAGGCGGTGTCCGGGCGGGTGGACGAGGAGGATCGCATCACGGATGCGGCCGCTGTGGCGCTGAAGCCGGTGGGGGTGCCGGACGGGGACGGGCGCTGGATCTACGAGGGCCCGCTCGCCCTGGACCGCACGGGTCCGTTCGGCTACACGGTCCGCATCCTGCCGGGGCACCGGTTGCTGGCGTCGGGGGCGGAGCTGGGGTTGGTGGCCGTGCCGTCCGAGGAGTTGGCGGGGGCGGCGGGGTTGCTGATGCGGTGAGCCCCGCCGAGCCGGCGTCCTTCAGCCCGTCCGGCGGGCAACCCAGCCCGTCCGGCGTTTGAGGACGAGGCCCGAAGGGCCGAAAGGGGGTCCGGGGCGCAGCCCCGGGGACGGGACGGGAAGGGGCGGCGGGGGCGAGGAACTGGCGCGGCCCGCTGGAGGGTTGCCGCCTGCGCCCACCCGTGCCGCCCCAGCGGCACGACTGCCCGCAGGCTGGGGGAGTGGGGCTGCCCGGGGGCTGGGGGCGCGGCCCGCTGGTGGGGTGCCGCCTGCGCCCCAGCGGCACGACTGCCCGCAGGCTGGGGGAGTGGGGGTGCCGCCTGCGCCCGCCCGCGGCTGCCCGCAGGCTGCGGAGGCGGCCGTCAGTCCTGGGGGATGCCCCTTGTGGCCAGGTGGCGGAGGGCCTTGCCATAGCGGTGGGCGTAGGCCAGCTGGAGGGCGCGGGTGGCCGGCCCGCCGGCCCGGGCATACCAGCGCGCCGGCCTGCTGAAGGCAGACACCGTCAGCCACACCGTGCCATCACCCGTCCGGTCGACCACGAAGGACTCCTCCCCCGACTCCGGATGCCCCGACAGCGTGCCGTACGCCCACCCCGCCCGCCGGTGTTCCTCCACCGTCCACACCACCCGGCACGGCGCCCTCACCACCCCCGCGAGGGTGAGCGTGACATCGACATCCGGTGCCGCCCGCTCCGCGTCGGCCGAGACACCGAGCCCCAGTTCCCGGTGCATCTCCCAGCCGAACAGCGCCTGAGCCGCCTGCCGGAACACCTCGTGGCCCTCGCCCAGCCGGGTACGGACGTGCAGCGGATGGAAGCCGGGAGGGCGGGAACCGGGTTCCCGGGTCGCGCCGACGTGGTCGTAGGTGAAGTCCGCCGAAGACATGGGTCCCAAGAGTAGGGCGGCGCCCCCGCCTTGGAGAAAGCCGGGGGCGCCGCTCGGACCGCTCGTGCCCGGTTTACGGGAAGGTGAGCGACCAGCCGCTGATGTAGCCGGTGTCGTACCGTGCCTGGTCCTGCACCCGCAGTCGCCACGTTCCGTTGGCGGTCTCGGACGAGGCGTTGACCGTGTAGGTCTCCTTGATGTCGTCCGCGGAGCCGCCGGTGCGGCTGCGCAGCGGGTACACCGTGCCGTCGGGGGCGAGCAGATCGACGACCAGGTCACCGCTCCAGGTGTGCTCGATGTCCACGGTGACCCGGAGGTTGGACGGCGCGTTGCCCGTGCGCCCGGTGACACTGATCGCGGACGTCACGGCCGCGCCGGCATCCGGGATCGTCACGTCGGCGGTGCTCTCGAAGGACGTACCGCCGCCACCGCCGCCGTCGGAGCGCGTACCGACGTTGATGCCCGCCCACGCGTCCTGCACCGCCTTGTACTCGGCGCTGTCGGTGCCGTACAGCTCACCGGTCGCCGCCAGGGTGCCGGTGCGGGCGCCCGCGTAGTTGGTGGTGGAGGTGAACTTCGTGGTCAGCGCGCGGAACCAGATCTTCTCCGCCTTGGCGCGGCCGATGCCGGTGACCGGGAGGCCGTCCGAGGTGGGCGAGTCGTAGCTGACACCGTTGATGGTCTTGGTGCCGCTGCCCTCGCTCAGCAGGTAGAAGAAGTGGTTCGCGGGGCCGGACGAGTAGTGCACGTCGATGTTGCCGATGCCGGAGTACCAGGCGTCCTTGGACGCGCCGTCCTTGCTCGGCTTGTCCATGTAGCGCAGCGGGGTGCCGTCGCCGTTGATGTCGATCTCCTCGCCGATGAGGTAGTCACCGACGTCGGAGGAGTTGTTGGCGTAGAACTCGACGGTCGAACCGAAGATGTCGCTGGTCGCCTCGTTGAGTCCGCCGGACTCGCCGCTGTAGTTGAGGCCCGCGGTGTTCGAGGTGAGACCGTGGGTCATCTCGTGCGCGGCCACGTCGATCGCGGTCAGCGGGTTGGCGTTGCCGGAGCCGTCGCCGTACGTCATGCAGAAGCAGCTGTCGGACCAGAAGGCGTTGACGTAGTTGTTGCCGTAGTGGACCCGGGAGTAGGCCCCCACGCCGTCGCCGCGGATGCCGCTGCGGCCGTGCACGTTCTTGTAGTAGTCCCAGGTCAGCGCGGCGCCGTAGTGGGCGTCGGCGGCCGCGGACTCCGCGTTGGAGGCGCTGCCGTTGCCCCAGACGTCGTCGGAGCCGGAGAACAGCGTGCCGGTGCCGGAGGTGCCCCGGTTCAGGTTGTACGTCTTGTGTCCGCCGCGCGCCCCGTCGGTGAGGTTGTACGACGACCCGGACTGGGTGGTGGTCAGGTCGACGGTGCCGCTGTAGACGGTGTGGCCGGTTCCGTTCTGGATGGCCTCCCACGTGTACAGCTGCTCGCCCGTGGTGGCGTCGGTGACGACGTGCAGTTCCTGCGGGGTGCCGTCGTGCTGGAGCCCGCCGACGACCGTCTCGTACGCCACGACCGGCTTGCCCTGGGCGGCCCAGACGACCTTGCGCGGGGCGCGGTCGACGTCGGCGCCCTCGGCCTTCTCGGCCTTCGCGGCGGACAGCGCCTGCTGCTCGGCCTTGGCGGCCGGCACCTTGGCGGTGGTGGTCGCGGGCCGCACCGCGGTCCGGGTGGCCTTGACGACGGAGTCGGCCGCGCCGGCGCTGTCACCCTGCACGACCAGGTCGCCGCCGAGGACGGGCAGGCCGTCGTACGTCCGCTCGTAACGGACGTGCACGGTGCCGTCGTTGTCCTTGAGGACGTCACGGACGACGAGCTTCTCCTTCGCGCCGAGGCCGAGGTCCTTGGCGGTGTCCGCCTTGGTGGCGTCGGCCTGGCGTATCAGTTCGGCGCGCTGCGCGGGGGTGAGCCGGACGGACTCCGAGCCCGGCTTGGCCTTGCTCGCGGCCGCCGGTGTCTGCTCGGGGGCGGCGGTGGCGCTGCCGGACTGCACGGCCGTGGCGATCAGCGCGGCGACGCCCGCGAGGGCGACGGCGGCGGCACGGCGGTGCGTGTGGGGGGTGCGTCTGTGGGACGACCTGCTTCTCAACGCTGACTCCTTCTGCGGGGCCGCGGGTCGCGCGGCCTGGGGAGACCGGACGGCGGGTGGGCCGGCCGGGCAGAACGGAAGTGCGAATCACGGTGGCCGCGTGGCAGCGGTGAGGTGTGCGTGGGGTTGCTGTTCGGCGGCCGTGGGAAGAGTGGCAGGGGATCGCGGTTTCTGTCAGGAGCGCGTCAGGAATTTGGCGGAAACCGTTCGCTGGGCGGGGGTGCGGGTTCGGTATACGAACAGTCAAGTCCGGGGGCTGGGGTTTGGGGGTCTCTTCGCCCCCACCGCCCCTTCCCTTCCCGTCCCCGGGCTGTGCCCCAGACCCCCCTTCGGCCCTTCGGGCCTCGTCCTCAGACGTCGGACGGGCTGATCGACGGCCGGTCGCCGTGCCAGGAGTTCCACAACGCCGCGTAGGCGCCGCCTGCCGCCACCAGCGCCTCGTGGGTGCCCAGTTCGGTGAGACGGCCGTTCTCCATGACCGCCACCCTGTCCGCGTCGTGGGCCGTGTGGAGGCGGTGCGCGATGGCGATGACCGTGCGGCCCGCCAGGACCGCCGCCAGGGCTCGTTCCGTGTGGCGGGCCGTCGTCGGGTCGAGGAGGGCCGTGGCCTCGTCGAGAATCAGGGTGTGGGGGTCGGCCAGGACCACCCGGGCCAGCGCGAGTTGCTGCGCCTGGGAGCCGTCCGTGGCGTGTCCGGCCTCGCCCAGCTCCGTGTCCAGGCCCTCCGGCAGCTCCCGTACCCAGGACTCGGCACCGACGACGGCCAGCGCCGCCCACAACCTCTCGTCCCCTGCCTCCGGTTCGGCGATCCGGAGATTGTCGCGAACCGTACCGAGGAACACATGGTGCTCCTGGGTGACCAGTACCACCTGCCGGCGCAGCCGCTCCGGGTCCAGGCCGGAAACCGGCACCCCGCCCACCGTCACCGCCCCCGCAGTCGGCGCGTCCACGCCCGCCAGCAGTCGGCTCAGCGTGGTCTTGCCCGCGCCGGACGGCCCCACCACGGCCAGCCGTTCGCCCGGTGTCACCGTCAGATCGACCCCGTGCAGCACCTCCCCGCCGCCGTCGTAGGCGTAGCGCACGCCCGTCACGTCGATGCGGTCGTCGGCCGGATCCGGACTGTCGCCCCGCTCCGCCGCCCGCGGCGCCCGCGCCAGCCCCTCCACCCGGGCGAAGGAGGCGCCGCTGGCCTGCAGTTGCTCCAGCCGCATCAGCACCTCGTCCAGCGGGCCGCTCAACTGCAGCAGATACAGCGAGGTCGCCACCACCTCCCCGAGGCTCACCGCGCCCCGCCCGTGCAGCCAGCCGCCGATCAGCAGCACCCCGGCGACCGGTACGACGTACGACACCTCGACCACCGGGAAGAACACCGTGCGCAGGAACAGGGTGCGGAACCGGGTGCGGCGGGAGGTCTCCAGCGCCTCCCGGTTGGCGCGGATCCGCCGCTCCTCGAGCCGGAACGCCTCCACCGTGCGGGCCCCGGACGCGGTCGCCGCGACGATCTCCGCGACGTCCGAGTTCGCCGCCCCCTCGGCGAGATAGGCGTCGCGGGCCCGGCGCAGATACCAGCGCAGCACGAGCCAGATCGGCGTCAGACCGAGCAGTCCGAGGAAGCCCAGCAGCGGGTTCACCACCAGGACCGCGACCACCACGAACAGCGCCTGCACGGCGTTGATCAGCAGCGACGGCCCGGCGTCGCGCAGGGTCGTACCGACCGTGGTGACATCCGCCGTCCCCCGGGCCGTCAGATCGCCCGTGCCCGCCCGCTCCACCACCGACGAGGGCAGCGCCAGCGCCCGGTCCACGAACCGTTCCCGCACCCGCGCCAGCGTCCGCTCACCGAACCGGTGCCCCACGAACCGGGCCCAGCGGGACAGCAGCAGCTGCGTGACGGCGCACAGCAGGATGACCGGCGCCAGCCGGTCGACGACGGCCACCCCGCCGCCGCCGCGCACCTCGTCGATGATCCGCCCCAGCAGCCAGGGCCCGGCCAGTCCGACCACGGCCGCCAGCCCGTTCAGCGCCAGCACACCGGCGAAGGCCCGCCCGTCCGACCGCACCAGCTCCGTGGCGGCCCGGCGCACATCGGCCGGTTCGGCCAGGGGAAGTCGTTCCCCGCTCATCCCGCGACCTCCTCGGCGGTGGTTTCCCCGGCATCCCTGGCCACCAGCTCCCGGTAGCCGGGTTCGTAGTCGAGAAGCCCCTGGTGGCTGCCGCTCGCGGAGACCTTCCCGTCGACCAGGAAGACCACCTCGTCGGCCCGCGTGAGCACCAGCGGCGAGGTGGTGACCAGCAGCGTCGTACGGCCCCTGCGGGCTTCCCGCAGCCGGTCGGCGACCGTGGCCTCGGTGTGCGCGTCGAGCGCCGACGTGGGCTCCGCCGCCAGCAGCACCTCAGGGTCGGCCAGCAACGCCCGCGCCAGGCGCACGCGCTGCCGCTGGCCGCCGGAGAGGCTGCGGCCCTGCGCGGACACGACCGAGTCCAGCCCGTCGGGCAGGCCCTGCACGATGTCCTCGGCGGCCGCCGCGCGCAGCGCGCCCAGCACCTTCTCGTCGGACGGATCCCCGCGCCCGGCCACCACCTCCCGCAGCGGACCGGCGAACAGGTCCGCCTCCGGATCGGCGACCAGGATCCGCTCCCGCACCCGCGCGAGCGCGATCTCGTCCAGCCGCACCCCGCCCCAGGTCACGCCGGACGGCGCGTACCGGCCGAGGCGGTCCACCACGGCGAGCGCGTCGGCGGGACGCGCGGCGGTGAGCGCGGTCAGCCGGCCCGGCAGCAGCCGTACCCCGGACTCCGGGTCGTACAGCACGGAGGGCTCGGCCGGCGCGTCGGCGGTGGCGGCGTCGGCCGGCGGCTCCAGCCGCAGCAGCGCCGTCACCCGGCGGGCGGCCACCACGCCCCGGCTCAGCGAGTAGCCGCACTCGATGAGGAACATCACCGGCCACACCAGAATGGCCACATAGCCGTACACCGACACGAGTTCGCCCACACTGATGTGTCCCTGCGCGGCCTGCCGCGCCGCGATCCAGGTCACCCCCGCGAGGAAAAGCGCCGGCAGACCCGCGGAGAGTGCCTGCATCCAGCTGGTCACCGCGCCCACCCGGTAGCCCTGATCGCGCAGCCGCCGCGAGTCACGGCGGAAGGCGTCGGAGACGAGGTTCTTCCCGCCGAGCCCGCTCAACACCCGCAGGCCGCCCGCCAGATCACCGATCCGCGCGGTCAGCACGCCCTGCCGCTCCCGGTACTCCGTCTCCGTGCCCTGCAGCCACCCCGCCAGCGGTCCCACGGTGAGACCGATCACCGGGACCCCGAGCAGCACCACCACCGCCAGCAGCGGCGACACCGACAACAGCAGCCCGGCCACCGCGAGATACGCCACGACCGCGCCGATCCCCGGCCCGACGGCGGTGAGCGAATGGGCGATCATCTGCACATCGCCCACCCCGATGGTGACGATCTCCCCGGCACCGGTGCGCCGCTCCAGCGACGCTCCCAGCCGTACCGTCTGCCCCACGACCACCTTCACCGTGCGGAAGTTGGCGTCCATCCGCACCAGCGTCATGGTGCGGTGCCGCATGATGCCCAGCCACGAGTTGAAGGCGTTCACCACGATCAGGGCGCCGGTCCACCACGCCAGCGCCCGCATGTCCCCCGGCTCCAGCCCGTCGTCCACGGCCCGCGACATCAGATACGGGGTCGCCGCCAGCAGCACCATCCACGCACAGCTCAGCACCGCCCCCCACCCACACCGCCCCGGCTGCCGCAGCACCAGCCACCACAGATACCGGGCCCCGCCCCGCCGGTCGGGCGTGCCGGGATCCTCGTACGCGTCGATCACGTTCCGTTCTCCCCTGTCGTCCGTCGCCGCTACGCCAGACTGTCCCGCCAGGCGCGGTGCAGGTCGGCGAACCTGCCCGTCCCGGCGATGAGTTCGGCCGGGCTGCCGTCCTCCACGATCCGTCCGTGCTCCATCACCAGGACCCGGTCGGCGATCTCCACGGTCGACAGCCGGTGCGCGATCACCACCGCCGTACGCCCCTTCAGCACCGTCGCCATCGCCCGCTGCACCGCCCGTTCGCCGGGGACGTCCAGGGAACTGGTCGCCTCGTCGAGGATGAGGACCGCCGGGTCCGCCAGCAATGCCCGGGCGAAGGAGACCAGTTGGCGCTGACCGGCCGAGATACGACCGCCCCGCTTGCGTACGTCGGTGTCATAGCCGTCGGGGAGGGCGGCGATGAAGTCGTGCGCGCCGATCTCCTTCGCCGCCTGCTCGATCTCCGCGCGGGTGGCGTCCGGCCGTCCGATCGAGATGTTCTCGGCGATCGTGCCGGAGAACAGGAACGCCTCCTGTGTCACCATCACCACCTCGCGCCGCAGATCGCGTCCCGTGACGTCGAGCAGGTCCACGCCGTCGAGCAGCACCCGGCCGTCGGTGGGGTCGTAGAAGCGGGCGAGCAGCTTCGCCAGCGTCGACTTGCCCGCGCCGGTCGAGCCGACGACCGCGACGGTCTGCCCGGCCGGGAGCGTGAGGCCGAAGCTGGGCAGCACCTCGCCGCCCGTGCGGTACGCGAACCGGACGTCGTCGAAGACGACCTCGCGGCCGGGGAGTTCGGAGCGCCGGGCGGGCAGTTCGCGCGGGGTGGACGGTTCGGGCACGGACGGGTTCTGGGCCAGCAGACCGGCGATCTTCTCCAGGGAGGCGGCCGCCGACTGGTAGGAGTTGAGGAACATGCCGAGCCGGTCGATCGGGTCGTAGAGGCGGCGGAGGTAGAGGACCGCCGCCGCCAGTACGCCCAGTTCGAGGGTGTCGTCCGCCACCCGGTAGGCGCCCCACAGCACGATCAGCGCGACCGTGGTGTTCGCGGTGATCCGGGAGCCGACCACATAGCGGGCCATCTCAAGCAGCGCGTCGCCGTTGGTCCGCTCATGCCGCCGGTTCAGCACCGCGAAGTCGGCGTCGTTCGCCGCCTCGCGGCGGAAGGCGCGCACCGGACGGATGCCGTTCATCGTCTCGACGAACTTCACGATCACCGCCGCGATGGCCGTCGACCGCTTCCGGTACACCCGTCCCGCCCGTCGCTGATACGACCGTACGAGCAGATACAGCGGTACGAACGACGCCACCGCGACGGCGCCGAGGCCGAGGTCCAGCCAGAGCAGCAGCACCGAGATGTAGACGGCGGACAGGATCACCATCACGAGCTCCTGGAGGCCCTCCTCCAGGAGTTCCCGCAGCGACTCGACGTCGGTGGTGGAGCGGGAGATGAGACGGCCCGAGGTGTAGCGCTCGTGGAAGTCGACGCTGAGCGCCTGCGCGTGCCGGAAGATACGGCCGCGCAGATCGAGCAGGACGTCCTGGCTGACCCGGGCGGAGGCGTTGACGAACGCGTACTGGAGCCCGCCGGCGGACACCGCGCACAGCAGATAGCCCACCGCCACGGCGATCAGCGGGCCGTTGTCGTTCTCGCGGAACGCCGGTACGGCTCGGTCGATGGCGTACGCCACCAGCAGCGGGCCCGCCTGCACGGCGGCCTGCTGGAGCAGCAGCAGGAGGGCGGTGACGGCGACCCTGCCCCGCATGGGGGAGAGCAGGGAACGCAGCAGTACGCCGGTGGCGCCCGGGGGAGCCGGCAACCGGTCCTGGTCGAAGGGGTCGTCGGACGGCCGGGTCAGGTCGTCGTCGTCCTCGTCCCGGGCGGGGGCGGTGGTGGTCGCCGTCATCGCTCGTCGTCCTCCTGGGTTCCCGCGGGGTCGCCGGACATCAGGTGCGCGTACTCGGGGTTGCCGCGCAGCAGTTCGTGGTGGGTGCCGATCGCGGTGATCCTGCCGCCGGAGAGAAGAGCCACGCGGTCGGCGAGGAGGACCGTGGAGGGGCGGTGGGCCACGATGAGGGCGGTGGTGTCCGCGAGGACCCTGCGCAGCGCGGCTTCCACGGCGGCCTCGGTGTGTACGTCCAGGGCCGAGAGGGGGTCGTCGAGGACCAGGAAGTCGGGGCGGCCGACGACCGCTCTGGCCAGGGCGAGGCGTTGGCGCTGGCCGCCGGAGAGAGTCAGGCCCTGTTCGCCGACCTGGGTGTTCGTGCCGTGGGGGAGGGCGTGGGCGAAGTCCGCCTGGGCCACGGTGAGGGCGCGTTCCAGGTCTTCGTCGGTGGTGCCG
This sequence comes from Streptomyces sp. NPDC048584, assembly GCF_043199595.1. Classification (NCBI taxonomy): domain Bacteria; kingdom Bacillati; phylum Actinomycetota; class Actinomycetes; order Kitasatosporales; family Streptomycetaceae; genus Streptomyces; species Streptomyces sp. NPDC048584. The sequence continues at coordinate 77,610 of NZ_JBICWF010000022.1, read as the reverse complement.
CCGCCCATCAGTACGTTCTCGCCGACGCTGGCCGAGAAGAGGGTCGGCTCCTCGAAGGCGACGGCGACGCGGGAGCGGAGTTCCTCGCGGGACATCTCGGTGATGTCCGTGCCGTTGAGGGTGATGCGGCCTTCGGTGACCTCGTGCAGGCGGGGGACGAGGGCGGTGAGGGTGGTCTTGCCACTGCCGGTGGCACCGACGAGGGCGAGGGACTCGCCGGGGTGGATGTGGAGGTCGATGCGGTCGAGTACCGGGGTGGTGTCGGAGGGCGCGTCCGGGTAACGGAAGGTGACACCGTGAAAAGCCAGACCGCCCTGGCCCTGCTGGCCTTCCTGGCTGTTCCGGCCCTCCTGGCTGTGCCCGCCCTCTCTGCCCGCAGTGGCGGAGGCATGCTGGGAAGTTGCCGCAGGCTGTGGCTGGGTTTCGGGGCTGGCGTCCAGCACCTCGAAGTAGCGTTCCGTGGCCGTGGCCGCTTCCTGGCTCATCGCCAGCAGGAAGCCGATGGAGTCGACCGGCCAGCGGAGGGCCAGGGCTGTGGAGAGGAACGCGACCAGCGTGCCGGCGGAGAGGTCGCCGTCCGCCACCTGCACCGCGCCCAGCACCAGCGCCGCCCCGATGGCGAGTTCCGGCAGCGTCACTATGACGCCCAGGATCGTCGCCAGCAGCCGCGCCTTGTACAGTTCCGTCCCCCGCAGCTTCCCCGACAGCTCCCGGAACGCCAGCGCCTGGCTCCGGTGCCGCCCGAAGCCCTTGATGATCCGGATGCCGAGGACACCCTCCTCGACCACCGTCGTGAGGTCACCCACCTGGTCCTGCGCCAGCCGCGCCGCGCCCGAGTACCGCTTCTCGAACACCACGCACGTGATCAGCACCGGCACGGCGGGGATCAGGATGACCAGCCCCAGCGTCCAGTCCTGGATCAGCATGATGATCACGCCCACGAGGATCGTCACGGCGTTGACCAGCAGGAACGTCAACGGAAACGCCAGGAACATCCGCAGCAGCATCAGATCCGTGGTGGCCCGCGACAGCAGCTGCCCCGACGGCCACCGGTCGTGGAAGGCGACCGGCAGCCGCTGCAGATGCCGGTACAGCCCCGCCCGCATCTCCGCCTCGACACGCGACAGCGGACGCGCCACCAGCCACCGCCGGAACCCGAACAGCAGCGCCTCCGCCAGCCCGAGCAGCAGCAGGTACAGCGCGCCCAGCCAGACCCCCGCCGGATCCCGGTCGGCGATCGGCCCGTCCACCATCCACTTCAGGACGAGCGGGATGACCAGCCCGATGCAGGAGGCGAGGATCGCGATGAACGCGGCGGTGAACAACCGCGCCCGCACCGGCCTGACGTACGGCCACAGGCGGAGCAGCGTACGCACGGCGGAGCGGGGTTCCGGGGGAGAAGGTGTAGTGGGCATCAGCAGCGAGCCTACGGTTCGCCACTGACACTGCCCACCGAGTTTTGGCCGGACCACCCTCCGCCCCTGGTCCTACGACCTGCGCCTACGGCGAAGTCGTACGCCCGTGTCAACCGATCGGCGGATGGGCGTTCGAGCGCACCGGCCGATGTGCCGGTGGCCCCCGCGCGGCGACGCTGGGGCCATGTCCGTCATCGACGTCACCGATCTGCGCAAGTCCTACGGAGGCCGTGCGGCCGTCGACGGGGTCACCTTCACCGTCGAGGAGGGCGAGATCTTCGGCATCCTCGGCCCGAACGGCGCCGGCAAGACCACCACCGTCGAGTGCGTCGAGGGCCTGCGCGTGCCCGACGCCGGCCGTGTCCGGGTGGCCGGCCTCGACCCCGTCGCCGACCACGAGGAGGTCGCCCGCCTCCTCGGCGCCCAGCTGCAGCAGAGCGAACTCCAGCCCAAGCTCACCGTCCGCGAGGCGCTGGAGCTGTACGCCTCCTTCTATCCGCGGCCCGCCGACTGGCGCCCGCTGGCCGAACGCCTCGGCCTCGCCCCGAAGCTGACCACCCGGTTCGGCAGGCTCTCCGGCGGCCAGAAGCAGCGCCTGTTCATCGCGCTCGCCCTGATCGGCGATCCGCGCGTCGTGGTGCTGGACGAGCTGACCACCGGCCTCGACCCGCGTGCCCGGCGCGACACCTGGGAGCTCATCGAGGACATCCGCGCGGGTGGTGTCACCGTCCTCCTCGTCACTCACTTCATGGAGGAGGCGCAACGGCTCTGCGACCGGATCGCGGTCATCGACCGGGGCCGGGTCGCCGCGCTGGACACCCCCGCCGGGCTGATCCGCCGTTCGGCGGGCGCCACCGTCATCAGCTTCACGCCGTCCGAGCCGCTGGACGAGACGGATCTGCGGGCCCTGCCCGACCTCTCCTCCGCCGCGTTCAGGGACGGCCGCGTGACCCTGTCCGGCACGGACGAGACGGTCAACGCCGTCATCACCCTGCTCGCCCGCACCCGCGTCACCGCCCACCAGCTCCGGGTCACCGACACCACGCTGGACGACGCCTTCCTGGACCTCACGGAGGCCACCGCATGACCACCGACGTCCTCGACACCGCCGTACTGAAGACCGAACTGAGCCTGTTCCGGCGCGAACCAGGCGCCCTGTTCTGGATGCTGGTGTTCCCGACCCTGCTGCTGGTGATCCTCGGCTGTATCCCGTCCTTCCGCGAGGCCGACCCCTCCTACGGCGGACTGCGCCCGGTCGACGCCTACGTACCGGTGGCCGTCCTGCTGGGGCTGACCGTCGGCGGGCTGCAGGGCATGCCGCAGGTCCTCACCGGCTACCGGGAGCGGGGCATCCTGCGCCGGATGTCCGCCACGCCGGTGCGCCCGGCCGCGCTGCTGTCCGCGCAGATGGTGCTGTGCGGCGGGGCCGCCCTGCTCTCGGCGCTGCTCGCGCTCACGGTCGGCCGGCTCGCCTATGGCGTACGGCTGCCCGAACAGCCCTTCGGCTACCTTCTGGCGCTGCTCCTCGCCCTGCTCGCCACGCTCTCCCTGGGTGCCTTGCTCTCCGCCCTGTCCCGCACCACGAAGATGGCCGGCGCGGTCGGCTCGGCCGCGCTGTTCCCGGCGATGTTCTGCGCCGGCGTCTGGCTGCCGGTGCAGGCCATGCCGGACCTGCTGGCCGACATCGTCGGCTGGACCCCGTTCGGGGCCGCCGCACAGGCCCTGAACGAGGCCGCGGCCGGCGACTGGCCCGGCTGGTCCCACCTGGCGGTCCTGGTGGGGTGGACGGTGGTGCTCACCTCGGCGGCCGCGCGCCGCTTCCGCTGGGAATGAGCGCGCCGATGGCCGACACTGGCCCGATGACCGAGCCGGGCACCGTCGAACGCCAGTGGACGGCGTTCCACCAGTGGGGACCGTTCGGTCTGCTCGCCGTCGGCACGGCCGTCGCCGCCGCAGGCACCGGCCTGGTCGGCATGACGGCCGGCCAGTGGTACGTCGCCGGCCCCCTGGTCGCTGTCGCGGCCGGTCTGCAGGCGTGGTGGGCAGGGGCGGCCCGCGGCCGGCCGGGGCCGACCCCGGTGAGCGGCTGCCTCTACTTCGCGCGCTGCGCCATCACGTTCGTCCTGACCTGGCTCAACCCGCTGTTCGGCTTCTACGCGTACGCCGGCTACTTCGGGGCCGACCGGCTGCTGCCGCCCCGGCTGGTCACACCGGGACTGTTCCTCACGGCGGTGACCATCGCGGGCTCCCAGTCGGGCGGGCTGCCCCCGGACGACGAGCCGGGCTGGGTGCTCTTCGGCGCGATCCTCGCGGTCAACGTCGTCCTGCTCGTGGTGTTCGCCCGCCTCGCCGACACGGAGGCGGCCCGCAACCGCGCCCGGGTCCGGACCATCACCGAACTGGAGCGCACCAACACAGCGTTGCAGCAGGCCCTCGACGAGAACGCCGCACTGCACGCCCAGCTTCTCGTCCAGGCCCGCGAGGCCGGCGTCGCCGACGAGCGCAGACGCCTCGCCGCCGAGATCCACGACACCCTCGCCCAGGGCCTGACCGGCATCATCGCCCAGCTCCAGGTCGTGGCCGCCACCCCGGACCCCGGCCTCGGGCGCGCCCACCTGGACCGGGCCATGGCCCTGGCCCGGCACAGCCTCGGCGAGGCACGCCGCTCCGTGCACAACCTCGCGCCGGCCGCGCTGGCCGACGACACCCTGCCGGACGCGCTGGAGAAGACGGTGACGGCGTGGAGCGGACGTACCGGCGTCCGGCCCCGGTTCACCGTCACCGGCACCGCCGAGCCGCTCCACGACGAGGTCGCCGCCACACTGCTGCGCATCGCCGAGGAGGCCCTGTCCAACACGGCCCGGCACGCCGCCGCCGGCCGTGTCGGCGTCACCCTCTCCTACATGGGCGACGAGGTCACCCTGGACATCCGCGACGACGGCCGGGGCTTCGACCCGCTGACCGCACCGCGGCGCACGCCCGGCGGCGGGTTCGGCCTCGACGGCATGCGGGCCCGCGCCGAACGCGTCGCCGGCACCCTCACCGTCGAGGCCGAACCCGGTCACGGCACCGCCGTGTCGGCTCGCGTACCGTTGGTCCGCGATGACCGCTGACGCCACGGCCCCCGACGCCGTGATCACCCTCCTCGTCGTCGACGATCACCCCGTCGTGCGCGACGGACTGCGCGGCATGTTCGACTCCGCGCCCGGCTTCCGGGTCCTCGGCGAGGCGGCGAACGGCGCCGAGGCGCTGGAGCGGGCCGCCGTCCTGGACCCCGACGTGATCCTCATGGACCTGCGGATGCCCGGCGGGGGCGGCGTCGACGCCATCAGGGAACTGTCCCGGCGCGGCGCCCGCGCCAAGGTCCTCGTGCTCACCACGTACGACACCGACTCCGACACGATCCCGGCGATCGAGGCCGGCGCGACCGGCTATCTCCTCAAGGACGCGCCGCGCGAGGAGCTGTTCGGCGCGGTCCGCGCGGCGGCGGAGGGCCGTACGGTCCTCTCCCCGGCCGTCGCCTCCCGCCTGGTCTCCGCCGTCCGCACCCCCAGGGCCCCCGGCAACGAGCCCCTCTCCGCCCGTGAGCGGGAGGTGCTCGCACTGGTCGCGCGCGGCACCTCCAACAAGGAGATCGCCCGCGAGCTGTTCATCAGCGAGGCGACCGTGAAGACGCACCTCACCCACGTGTACGGCAAACTCGGCGTCAACGACCGCGCGGCGGCGGTCGCCGTCGGCTACGACCGGGGCATCCTCGGCTGAGGCCGGCCGACCCGCTCAGCCCCGCACCCGCAGCAGCAGCACCGTCCTCCCCGGCACGGTGACCGGCGTCCCCGCCGGGTGTTCCACGCCGGGGGAGTCCGACTGCTCCTCCCGCCCGGTGTCGACGACCACCTCGTACCGCTCCGCCCACGGCGGGCCCGGGAGTTCGAACTCCACCGGGTCCTCCCCGGCGTGCAGGACGGTCAGGAAACTGTCGTCCAGAACCGGTTCCCCGTGCTCGTCGCGCCCCGGGATGTCCCGCCCGGAGAGGTACATGCCGAGCGTGGCGGCCGGCGCGTACCAGTCGCCCTCGGTCATCTCCGTGCCGCGCGGGGTGAACCAGGCCAGGTCGCGCAGCCCGTCCGCGGAGTGCGCGCGGCCGGAGAAGAACGCCCGGCGGCGCAGTACCGGATGGTGGTGGCGCAGGGCGATCAGACGTGAGGTGAGCTCGAACAGGGGCCGCCAGTCCGGGTCTTCGAGCAGGGTCCAGTCCACCCAGCCGATCTCGTTGTCCTGGCAGTAGGCGTTGTTGTTGCCGCGCTGGGTACGGCCCAGCTCGTCGCCCGCGACCAGCATCGGCACGCCCGTCGACAGCAGCAGCGTGGTCAGCAGGTTCCGCAACTGCCGCCGTCGTAGCGCCCGTACGGCCTCGTCGTCCGTCTCCCCCTCCACACCGCAGTTCCAGGCGCGGTTGTCGTCGGTGCCGTCCCGATTGCCCTCGCCGTTCGCCTCGTTGTGCTTGCGGCCGTACGACACGAGGTCGCGCAGGGTGAAGCCGTCGTGCGCGGTGACGAAGTTGACCGAGGCGTACGGCCGCCGGCCGCCCCAGGCGTACAGGTCGCTGGAGCCGGACAGGCGGTAGCCCATCTCCCGTACGTCCGGCAGCGCGTGGCGCCAGAAGTCCCGCACGGTGTCGCGGTAGCGGTCGTTCCACTCCGTCCACAGGGGAGGGAACGCGCCCACCTGGTAGCCCCCGGACCCCACGTCCCACGGTTCCGCGATCAGCTTCACCCGGCGCAGCACCGGGTCCTGCGCGATCACCGCGAGGAACGGGGAGAGCATGTCGACGTCGTGCATGGAGCGGGCCAGCGCCGCCGCCAGGTCGAAGCGGAAACCGTCGACGCCCATCTCCGTCACCCAGTAGCGCAGGGAGTCCGTGATCAGGCGCAGTACGTGCGGCTGGACGACGTGCAGGGTGTTGCCGCAGCCCGTGTAGTCGGCGTACCGGCGGGCGTCGGGCTGGAGACGGTAGTAGCCGCGGTTGTCGACGCCCTTCAGGGAGAGCGTGGGCCCCAGCTCGCCCGCCTCCGCGGTGTGGTTGTAGACCACGTCGAGGATCACCTCGATCCCGGCCGCGTGCAGGGCGCGCACCATCCGCTTGAACTCGCCGACCTGCTGCCCCCTCGTCCCGAAGGCCGCGTAGCCGGCGTGCGGGGCGAAGTAGCCGATGGAGTTGTAGCCCCAGTAGTCGCGCAGGCCGCGCCGCAGCAGATGGTCCTCGTGCGCGAACTGGTGCACCGGCAGCAGCTCCACGGCCGTGACGCCCAGCCTCACCAGATGCTCGACCGCCGCCGGGTGGGCGAGACCGGCGTACGTGCCGCGCAGCTCCTCGGGGATGCCGGGGTGGCGGCGCGTGAACCCCTTGACGTGCAGCTCGTAGATCACCGAGTCCGCCCAGGGCGTCTTCGGCCGGCGGTCGTCCGCCCAGTCGTCGTCATCGTGGACGACCACACCCTTGGGGACGTACGGCGCCGAGTCCCGGTCGTCGCGCACGGTGTCCGCGACATGCTGCTCGGGCCAGTCGCGGACATGCCCGTACACCTCCGGCGGCAGCGCGAAGTCTCCGTCCACGGCGCGGGCGTACGGGTCGAGGAGCAGCTTCGCCGGGTTCCAGCGGGCGCCCGTCCACGGGTCCCAGCGGCCGTGCACCCGGTAGCCGTACCGCTGTCCGGGCAGTACGTCCGGTACGAAGCCGTGCCAGATCTCGTGCGTGAGTTCGGTCAGCCGGGCCCTGCGCTCCCGGCCCCGCTCGTCGAACAGACACAGCTCGACCCCCTCCGCCCCGCCCGCCCACAACGCAAAGTTGGTCCCCGCCACCCCGTCCGGGCCGACCCGGAACCGGGCGCCCAGCGGCGTCGGCCGGCCCGGCCGCACCGGCACCGTGGGCACGGGCGGCGCCGGCCGCACGCCGTTCACGACGGCGGCCGGGCGCCCGTCCCCGGTGGCCCGCTCCGCGGCCACCGCCTCCTGCTCGGCTGCGCTGGACACCTGTCAGCCTCCCGCGGCTCGTGGGGGACGACGTGCGGACAAGGGGTGTACGGCCCTTTCCCTCGGCTCCGGCCGCGGCTCCCCGGCGCGTCGTCCTCCCTCAGTTCTGCCCAGAGGGTGCCTCGCACTCACGTTTCCCCGGGGGCGGCATGGTCGTTTCCCGGAGGCGACGCCCGTCGTTGGTCACCCCGTGAGGTACGTACAAGGGCGCGCACGGCGCGCGAGGGCCGCGCTGGCAGCCGTAGTGACATGGGCAGGACTGCTGACCGGAGCCGCCGGCTGCACCCCGGACGGCGCCGTCGGCGGGGCGTTCGGGCCCCCGGCCGCCGAGGACGTCATCCGGGTGACGCCCGGCGACGGCAGCGAGGACGTACGCCCGGGCTCCGGGCTCCGGGTGCGGGTGCCGGACGGGCGGCTGGAGTCGGTGAAGGTCCTCGTGTCGCAGGACGCCCACGAGTCGCGGGTCCCGGGGCGGATCTCCGGCGACGGGCTGACCTGGCGGCCCGACGAGGAACGGCTGGCGCTCGCCGCGAGGTACACCGTCGACGCGGTCGCCGTGGACGGCTCCGGCCGTCGCTCCGCCCGCCGCACCACCTTCACCACGTATGTCCCGGAGGAACGCTTCATCGGCTACGTCGTTCCCGAGGACCGCACCACCGTCGGCACCGGCATGATCGTCTCCCTGGAGTTCAACCGGCGGATCGTGCACCGCGCGGCCGTCGAACGCGCCGTCCGCGTCACCGCCCGCCCGGCGGTCGAGATCCGCCCGCACTGGTTCGGCGGCACCCGGCTCGACTTCCGCCCCGAGCGGTACTGGAAGCCCGGCACCGAGGTCACCGTCACCCTGAACCTGCGCGATGTCGAGGGAGCGCCCGGCGTGTACGGGCTCCAGCGGCGCACGTTCACGTTCACCGTCGGCCGCAGTCAGGTGTCGGTGGTCGACGCCGCCGAACACACCATGCGGGTGCACCGGGACGGGGAGCTGCTGGCCACCGTGCCGGTCACGGCGGGCGCGCGGAAGACACCGACGTACAACGGCCTGATGGTGATCACCGAGATGCTCGAGGTCACCCGTATGAACGGCCGCACGGTCGGTTTCGGCGGCGAGTACGACATCCCCGATGTCCCGCACGCCATCCGGCTGACCGGTTCCGGCACCTTCCTGCACGGCAACTACTGGGCCGACACCGGGGTGTTCGGAGGCTCCAACGTCAGCCACGGCTGTGTGGGGCTGCGCGATGTGAAGGGCGGCGGGGCGGACACCCCGGCGGGCTGGTTCTTCGACCGCAGCCTCGTCGGCGACGTCGTCGAGGTGGTCAACAGTCAGGACCGTACGGTCGCCCCGGACAACGGTCTTGGTGGATGGAACATGAACTGGACGCGGTGGAAGGCGGGCACCGCGGTGAAGTGACTCCTCCGGCGGGCCGTTGAACTTGCAACGGAACGGTGACAAAGCCGTCGCCTCCAACGTCCCTGGCCTGTGGTTACTATGCGCCGAGCGCGCGTGGGGCGCGCGGGGGCGCGGGTCCGGCCAGGCCCGCCGAGGGGAGTAACAAGTGAACGTGGGACCCATATCGGGGGCGGCGCCGGCTGGCGCCAGGGGTCGCGGCGGACGGAGGCTGGCGGCGCTGGCACTCGGCCTGATGCTGGCGGTCACCGCCTGCGGCGGAGGGTCGGACGCGGGCAGCGGCTCGGGCGACGGCAAGAACAAGGGCAAGGACGCCACCGCCGCGCAGAGCAAGCAGTCCGAGGCCGTCGTCGCCATCGCGCCCGAGGACGGCGCGAAGTCCGTAGGGACCAGCGGCGCGCTGAAGGTGAGCGCGACGAAGGGCAAGCTGACCGAGGTCGTCGTCAAGAACCCGGACGGCAAGAAGATCGACGGCGAGTTGGCCGGGGACGGCGCCTCCTGGACGCCGTCCACCCATCTGGCCGCCTCCACCAAGTACACGGTGCACGCGGTCGCCAAGGACTCCGAGGGCCGTACGGCGGCCGAGGACTCCAGCTTCACCACGCTGACCCCGAAGAACACCTTCGTCGGCACCTTCACTCCGGAGGACGGCTCGAAGGTCGGCGTCGGCATGCCGTTCTCGCTCCGCTTCACCCGGGGCATCACCAACCCGGAGGACGTCGAGAAGGCCATCAGCATCACCACCGAGCCGGCCGTCGAGGTCGCGGGCCACTGGTTCGGCAACGACCGCCTCGACTTCCGGCCCGAAAAGTACTGGAAGGCCGGCACCAAGGTCACCGTCGACCTCAACCTCGACGGCGTCGAGGGCCGCGACGGCGTCTACGGGAAGCAGACCAAGAAGGTCTCCTTCACCATCGGCCGCGAGCAGGTCACCGTCGTCGACGCCAAGAAGCTCACGATGAAGGTCCAGCGGGACGGCAAGGTCGTCAAGACCATCCCGGTCACCACCGGTGCGCCCGGCTATGAGACCTGGAACGGCAAGATGGTCATCAGCGAGCGGCTGTCGGTCACCCGGATGAACGGTGAGACGGTCGGCTACGGCGGCGAGTACGACATCAAGGACGTCCCGCACGCCATGCGCCTGTCCACCTCCGGCACCTTCATCCACGGCAACTACTGGGGCGGCGACGCCTTCGGCAACCGCAACGCCAGTCATGGCTGCATCGGTCTGCGCGATGTCCGCGGCGGCTGGGACAAGGGCGCGCCGGCCGCCTGGTTCTTCAACAACTCGATGCTCGGCGACGTGGTGGAGGTCAAGAACTCCGACGACGCCACCATCGCCCCGGACAACGGCCTGAACGGCTGGAACATGTCCTGGGAGAAGTGGAAGGCGTAAGCGCCCGGGGCACTCGGTGCGTGCCCGAACGGTGACGGCGGGGCCGGTGACGGCCCCGCCGTCTTTTTGCTCCCAGGCCGGAGTGAGTACTCACTCATTGACGGAGTGAGTACTCACTCCGTATGCTCGCGGTCATGACGGAACCCAGCGAGAACCCGACCACCCGCCGCCGCGCCCCCGGCATGTCGCCGGAACGGCGCCGCGAAATGATCATCCAGACCGCGATCCCGCTGATCACCGAGTACGGCGCCGCCGTGACGACCGCGAAGATCGCCCGCGCCGCCGGCATCGGGGAGGGCACGATCTTCCGCGTCTTCGCCGACAAGGACGAGCTGCTGGGGGCCTGCGTCGCCGAGGCGCTCTCCCCCGAGCACGCGGTCCGCGAACTCGACGCGATCGACGTGTCCCAGCCACTGCCCGACCGGCTCGCCGAGGCGGCCGAGGCGCTGCAGGCGCACATGTCCAGGATGGGCGCGATCATGGGCTCCCTGGGCCATCGCGGCGGCAAGCACCCCGGCACGGTGCGCGGGGCGGGCCGCGAGGAGTCCACGGCCCGCATCCGTACGGCCCTGGCGGACCTCCTCGAGCCCGAGCGGTCCTCCCTGCGCCGCCCCCCGGAGCAGATCGCGGCCCTCTTCTTCGGCCTGCTCTTCGTCCAGCCCCGCACGGACGACGAACCCGACCTGACCCCGGGGGAACTGGTGGACGTCTTCCTGCACGGCGCGCTCTCGGAGAACACCGAATGACCACCCGGAAACGCCGCCTCACGGTCACGGTCCTGGCCGTCCTGGCCCCGCTCCTGGTGTGGCTGACCACGGACCCCCTGCTGGGCCACCACCCGCACATCACCGACGGCGAGGAGACCCTCGATCTGGGCGCCGCCCCGACAGCGGTCGTGGCCCTGCTCGCATCCCTCTCCGCCTGGGCCCTGCTGGCCACCCTGGAACGCTCCGGCATCCGCCGGGCCCGCACGATCTGGACGGTGACCGCCTGCGCGGTCCTGGCGTTGTCCTTCCTCCCGCTGACCGGCGACGGCATGGACGCCGGCACGCGGACCTCGCTCGCCCTGATGCACCTGGCGGTGGCGGCGGTACTGATCCCGGGGCTGGCGGGTGGGGCCGCACGAGCGGGGGGAGCCGGTGCCGCCGAGGCGTGACGCGAGGCGTTCCGCGATCCGCTGTCCCCGCGCGAGGGCGGCTCACGGCCGAGCGGCTCCACGCGTCGGAGCGGTCCGGCCCCCGGCTCGCGATCCCCACCCGTGGTACCCCCGGATGTGAACGCCCGCTAACCTGCGGGGCATGACCGTACATCTGGAAGTTGCCGAGGGCGTCGGGACGCTGCGGCTGGCGCGGCCGCCGATGAACGCGCTGGACGTCGCCACGCAGGACCGGTTGAAGGAGCTTGCCGAGGAGGCGGCCCGGCGGGACGACGTGCGAGCCGTGGTGATCTACGGGGGCGAGAAGGTGTTCGCGGCGGGTGCGGACATCAAGGAGATGCAGGCCATGGACCATGTGGCCATGGTGGGGCGGGCCCGTGCCCTTCAGGACTCCTTCACGGCCGTGGCGCGTATCCCCAAGCCCGTCGTGGCCGCCGTCACCGGGTACGCCCTCGGCGGAGGGTGTGAGCTGGCGCTCTGTGCCGACTATCGGATCGCCGGGGAGAACGCCAAGCTCGGGCAGCCCGAGATCCTGCTGGGCCTGATCCCGGGCGCCGGCGGAACCCAGCGGCTGTCCCGGCTGATCGGTCCCTCCAAGGCCAAGGACCTCATCTTCACCGGACGCCAGGTGCGCGCCGACGAGGCGCTGGCGCTCGGCCTGGTGGACCGGGTGGTGCCCGCCGGTGAGGTGTACGAGCAGGCGCACGCGTGGGCCGCGAAGCTGGCCCAGGGACCGGCGATCGCGCTCCGCGCGGCCAAGGAGTCGATCGACACCGGGCTGGAGACGGACATCGACACCGGGCTCGCCGTCGAGCGGAACTGGTTCGCCGGACTGTTCGCCACCGAGGACCGCGAGCGGGGCATGCGCAGCTTCGTGGAGGAGGGGCCCGGCAAGGCGAAGTTCCAGTGAAAATTCCTCGCCGGTCTTGCAATTGACGCGATGTCTGATGAGGGTCCCTCGATGGGGCGGATTATGGGAGCCTTAGTGCACCCTTAAGCCGTTCGTGTCGAGGGAGCCCGTCGATTGCCTGAGAGCGAGTCGTTTCCCCAGGTCGAACGTGGCCCCGGGGATTCCGAAATGCCTTCGGCATATGACAGTGGCCCTCCGTCGGACGGGGGCGTACGGGGGGCGTATTCCCCCGGAACGGCCCCCGGGGGCCCTGTGGACGGCCATGATGGGGGCATGGCGGGGCTGGAGGGCATGGAACAGCCGCGGGGAGACGGACGTGCGACCGCGTCGCGCTGGTCGCCGACGGTCGAGGACGAACACGCCCTGAAGGCGCTGGAGTTGTACGGCAACCCCACGGAGGCGGAGGTTCCGCTGGCGTCCCGGCCCGAGTCCGCCGCCACCGCCCGACGGCTCGTCCAGAGCGTGATCCTGCGCGAGTGGGGCCTCTCCGCGAAGATCACCGAGGACGCCGTCCTCCTCGTCTCCGAACTGGTCGGCAACGCCGTACGGCACACAGGCGCCCGGATCATCGGCCTGCGCATGCGCCACCGGCGCGGCTGGATCCGCGTCGAGGTCCGCGACCCGTCCCGCGGACTGCCCTGTCTGCTGCCCGTCCAGGAGCTCGACACCAGCGGCCGGGGCCTCTTCCTCGTCGACAAACTCGCCGACCGCTGGGGCGTCGACCTGCTGCCCCGCGGCAAGACCACCTGGTTCGAGATGCGGGTCAGCGACCGCTGAGGGCTCACAGCGTGCCGCGAGTCTCCGGCTGCCGACGGGCCCGGACGTCGGGGCATTGCCGATGACGGCACCTGGCGCGCGCCGTGGGGCACCGGCTGTCGGCGGGTTCCGACCGCCGGGCCCGGTTGATGACGGCCCCGAGGTACGCCTTGAGTCTCCACCCGCTGGAGGGCCCAGACTCCAGGGCATGACCGACGACAGCTCCGGGCTGCTCACCATCGGCGCGCTCGCGCGGGCCACCGGGCTGTCCGTGCGCACCATCCGCTACTGGTCCGACGAGGGCGCCCTGCCGCCGGTGGCGCGCTCCTCGGGCGGCTACCGGCTGTACGACGCCGGATCCGTCGCCCGTCTGGAACTGGTCCGCACCCTGCGTGAACTGGGCCTCGGCCTCGACGACGTACGCCGGGTACTGACCGGCGAGACGACGGTCGCACGGGTGGCGGCGGCGCACGTCGCCGCGCTGGACGCCCAGATCCGGTCACTGAAGCTGACCCGCGCTGTGCTGTCGACCGTGGCACGCCGCGGCTCGACCGCGGAGGAGACGACACTCATGAACAAACTGGCACGACTGTCGGCCGCCGAGCGCGGCCGGATCATCGAGGACTTCATGGCCGAGGTCTTCGAAGGCATCGACACCGCCGACCCCGACATCCGTAGCCGCCTGCGCTTCGCCGTCGGCAACCTGCCCGACGACCCCACCCCCGAGCAGGCCGACGCCTGGGTGGAACTGGCCGAGCTGATCCAGGACCCGGAGTTCCGGGCCGACATGCGCAGGATGATCGAGCTCAACGCGGCGGACCGGGGGCCGGACGTCCCCGCCGGCACCTCCCTGTGGCTCATGAGCCGGCTGGTGCAGCTCGCGAGCGGGGCGCTCCGGGACGGCATCGCGCCCGACTCGCCCCGGGCCCCCCGGGTGCTGCGCGAGCTGATCGGGAACGCCGACCCCGACACCGTACGGGAACGCCTCGCGGCGGCGACGAACGTACGCCTCGCCCGCTACCGCGAACTGTCCGCGGTCATGAACGGTCTGGAACCGCCCACCGCGTACGAGGAGCAGTTCCGGTGGGTGGTCGCCGCACTGGAGGTCCAGGTGGCCCGATAACCTGATCTATGTCAGTAGGACGGCACAGTACGAGATGAGGGGCGGACCGGTGGCGGACATCGAGGAAGCGCGCAAGCAGTTCGAGCGGATCGACACGGACGGGGACGGATTCATCACCGCTGCCGAGTTCAAGACCGCCCTCGCCCAGGGCGGTGACTGGAACGTCACCGAGTCGGTCGCCGAGGCCGTGATCAAGTCCAAGGACCTGAACGGTGACAAGGTCCTGTCCTTCGACGAGTTCTGGACGCACCTGGACAAGTAGGCCCGGAATAGCCCGTCCGTTCCGGGGGTTGATGCCCACCATGGCGGTTCCCGGCGGGAGCCGAAGCGGACATCGATCCCCGGAAGGGCGAGGCGAGCGGACATGAGGATCGGCATCATCGGGGCGGGCAACATCGGGGGCAATCTCACACGGCGGCTCACCGCACTCGGCCACGACGTCTCCGTCGCCAATTCCCGCGGCCCCGAGACGCTCACGGAACTGGCCGAGGAGACCGGCGCGACGCCCGTACGGGCCGAGGACGCGGCACGCGGCGCCGAGATCGTCGTCGTCACCGTCCCGCTGAAGGCCGTACGGGATCTGCCGTCCGGTCTGTTCGACGGGGCCGCCGAGGGGCTGGTCGTCATCGACACCGGCAACTACTACCCGCGGCAGCGCGACGGCAGGATCGACGGCATCGAGGACGAGGGCGTCACCGAGAGCCGCTGGACGGAACGGCAGCTCGGCCACCCCGTGATCAAGGCCTTCAACGGCACGTACGCCCAGGACATCCTGGACCGCCACCGCCCCGCCGGCGAGCCCGGCCGGCAGGCCCTGCCCGTCGCCGGTGACGACGAGGCCGCCAAGCGGAAGGTGCGGGCCCTGATCGATGAGCTCGGCTTCGACACCGTGGACGCGGGCGGCATCGACGACTCCTGGCGCCAGCAGCCCGGCACCCCGGTCTACGGCCTGCGCGGGGGCGCCGAGGCCGTCGCCAAGGCCCTGACGGAAGCCTCCCCGGAACGCAAGCCGGAGTTCCAGGGCTAGACCGGGCTGGATCACCCCCGGGCCTCAGGTGCCTTCGGCCCATTCCCTCAGCGCCGACCTGCTGGAGAAGTCCGCGACGTTCTTGTCCAGCGGGTCGTCGGTGTACTGGTGGAAACGCCACGTCGCCCGGATACGGGGTTCGCCCGCGGTGACGTAGTCGGCGATCCAGAGGCCGTCACCGTCGTAGGAGGTCCGGTCCGCGTTCAGCCAGAAGCCCCGGTTGCAGTAGAGGATCACCCGGTGGTGCGGGCGTAGTTCCTTCACCTTGCGGATGAAGCGGTCCTTCTCCGCGTTGCTCGCCCGGGTGCCCTCGCCCGTCGTCTCCCAGTCGACCGCGAGGATGTCGCCCCGCTTTTCGGGTGCCTTGCTCACGAAGTACTCGGCCTGCGCCGTGAGATTGCCCGGCCACAGGAAGTGGTAGAAGCCGACGACCAGTTCGGCGTCGCGGGCCCTCTTCGTCTGGGCCTTGAGCCTGGGGTTGGTGTACGAACGGCCCTCCGTCGCCTTGACGAAGACGAACGACAGACCGTCGGTGTCGTACGAGGACGACTGGTACGCACTCACGTCGATGCCGCGCAGCAATGGGGCTCCCTGATGAAGTGCTGGTGGGGGGAGGGGAGTCGAATGGTTCATTCCCCACCCAAGCACGCGTGACCCGTTCGACGGGCCGAAAGTACCGCCCCGGTCGCCACTTCGGGCCCCGGTGTCACTCCCGTGTCGCCTTCTCTTCATGTTCCGCTCACCTCGCACAGGTGAACTAATCAGCGCGGGGGCGCGAGGTGACGTCCTATCAGAGCACGGAGAGACGACATGGCCGAACCGGCCGAGGTGGCCGCGTTACCCGGCCCGATCGACACGCTCCTGGCCGCGGCCGTCGCCCGGCGCTTCTATCTGGAGAACCGGTCGAAGGTGGAGATCGCCAAGGAGTTCGACATCAGCCGGTTCAAGGTGGCCCGTCTCCTGGACGCGGCCGTGGCCCACGACATCGTGCGGATCGACATCACGGTGCCCGCCGAGATCGACGTCCCGCTCGGACGGGCGCTGACCGAGCGGTTCGGCCTCCGGCACGGCATCGTCGTCGACCTGGGGCGCGGTGACGGCGGTACGGGGGACCAGCGGCAGAGCGGGCGCTGGCTCGGTACGGCGGCGGCCCGGCTGGTCTCGGACATCGTCGAGGAGGGCGACGTCCTCGGGCTGGACGGCAGCCACGCTGTGGACGCGCTCAGCGAGGCGGTCACCCGGCTGCCGCTGTGCGACGTCGTCCAGCTCACCGGCGTGCACGGGCGGGACCTCGCCCATGACGCCGCGATCACCGCGGTCCGCCGTACGGCCGCGGCGGCCGGCGGCCGGGCGTTCCCGCTGCACACCCCGTTCCTGCTGCCCGACGCGGCGACGGCCGCCGTGCTGCGCAGCCAGCCCGCCACCGCCGAGACGCTGGAGCGGTTCGGCCAGGTCACCAAGGCCGTCGTCGGCATCGGCGCGTGGGACGGACCGCACTCCACGGTCCACGGCGCCCTGTCCGAGCACGAGCGGGAGACGCTGCGGGAGGCGGGGGCGTGCGCGGAGGTGGCGGGGCATGTCCTGGACGACGGCGGACGGTTCCTGCCTGCCGGGTTCACCGCCCGGACCATCGCCGTCGGCGCCGCCGAACTGCGGGGCGTCGACGAGCTGATCGGCGTCACCACAGGCGGGCGCGGGACTGGGGCGGTGCGTGCCGTACTGAGATCGGGCCTGCTCACCGGTCTCGTCACGGACGCCGTCACCGCCCGGCGGCTGCTGTGGCGCGACGGCCCCCACGGCGGCCCGGACGCCCTCGCGACGACCGTGCCGGCGCCCCGATCCACCGAACGAGGACAGTGATGAGCCAGCAGGAGGCGCGTACGCTTCCGCCCGTTCCGGACGACATCCGCGAGGCGGGCCGTCTCGCCCCGGACCACTGGCTGGGGGTGGTCGACCCGATGTGGTCCGGGGAGGGCAGGCCGCCGGACTGGGCGATGACCGGACGGTGGCGGTCGGGTCTCGACGGGGAGATCGTCGAGTGGGAGGACAACCCCGACTACCGTCCCTCCCCGCGTACGCTCGGCTGGCCCGAGCCCGAGGACGAGGTGGACCGGGCCGTCCAGCTGGCCTCCACCGGATACGGGCCCGGCGAGGCGGTGCCGGCCGCGCTGGCGGGCCGCGAGGTGGCGGTGCTGACCGCGCCGGGCGGCGGCCTGGTCAGCGCGGCGGCGACGGACGGGACGCCGGTCGTGCCGGTGTTCACCTCGTCGGTGTTCCTGCGTACGGCGGGGCGCTACGCCTTCGAACTCGTCGGCGTGGAAGATCTGTTGGCGCGGGTGCCGGAGGGGCATGTGCTGTATCTGAATCCCTCGGCGGCGGTGAGCATGCTGCTGGACCCCGAGGCGGTGCGGGACGTCGGCGCGGGGGAGTCCCCCGTCACCACCGACGTCGTTTCCGCTCCGTCGGTGGTGACCGAGGCCGTTCAGCCGGTGCGGGGGACGGACGCGTGAGCCGCTGGTCGTCCGTGCTGCCGGGCCGGGCGCGCAGGTCCGGTTCCGGTACGGGCCGTCGTGGTGCGCCGGGTCCGGGGGACGGCGCGAGCGGGGCCGTGAACCGGGGTGCCGGGGGCCCGCCGGTCGAGGACGTCGACGGTGTGCTGCTGGTGCGCTCGGTCGAGGACGACTCCTTCCCCCTGGACGTCGTCGCCGAGGTGGCGGGCGCCGTCGGCGAGGAGGAGGACGTCGTCACGGTGATCGTCGGCTCCGGGGGCGCGGCTCCCGGCGCCGATCACTGGGCCCGGCTGGGCGCGCTGCTGGACTCCCTGCGGGATCGCGGCACCGACAAGGTCCGGCTGGTCATGTCCGGTGCCGGTGACGACCGGCCGGACCGGCCCGGCGTCGCCCGCAGGATCGCGGACGCCTGGGAACTGGAGGTGACCGCGCCGGACGGCGCCGTTCTCATCACGCCCGGAGGCACGCTCTTCGCCCACGGCGACTCCGGAGCCGGGTCCGCCTGGTGGCGGTTCGCGCCCGGTGCGCAGCCCCGGAGGCTGGGCCGGCGTGCCCCGGCGCCCGCCTGGGAGGAGGCGCTGGACGGGGTGCCCGTACACACGGGCGGGGGCTGTGTCGTGGACCGTATTCCGGCGGGCGTGGTGATCCGCCCGGCCGAGGCACCCGCGCCCGCCCCCGACGACCTGTGCTACTCCGTGCCCGTCGACTTCGAGCGGCTCACCGTACTGGTGGGCGCCCCGCACGCGGAGGACGTCGCCGCCGACGAGGTCGCCGCCGTACTCGAGGGGCTGCCGGCGGCGGAACGCGCCCGCGTCCGGCTCGCGCCCGGCGGCCGGCGCGATCTGCTGCGGCTCGGACAGTCGGTCGCCGACCTGACGGGCGCGGAGGTGGAGGTCCTCACCGGCCTGCCCCTCCTCGACGACCACGCCCCCGCCGGAACACCGCCCCGGCCGACGCTCGTCGGGCGGGAGGGCGCGCCGACCTGGCGGCCCTTCGTGTCGTCCGTGGTCTGCGGGCCCGTCGACGCGGACGGGCGGGCGCCCGTGCCCCGGCCGGTGGGGCTCCACCCGCCCGACTGGATACTCGGCGGCAGCGAACCGGGGACGGTACGGCTGACCGACCGC
Source organism: Streptomyces sp. NPDC048584 (assembly GCF_043199595.1). NCBI lineage: Bacteria > Bacillati > Actinomycetota > Actinomycetes > Kitasatosporales > Streptomycetaceae > Streptomyces > Streptomyces sp. NPDC048584. Next base: position 58,755 of record NZ_JBICWF010000022.1, on the reverse strand, counting down.
TGGCAGGCGACGGTCACCCGGGCCGGCCTCGCGCTGTGGGCACCGGACGGACCCCGTCCCGGTCCGGTGGGACCGGCCGTGGACCCGGAGGTGTGCGCCATCGAACTGGGCATGCCGGGACAGCCGTTGGACGGTTCCCTGCTGCCCGCCCTGGCCCAGCTCCTGCGCGGCCTCGGCACGGACGTCCGCTCCCGCACCACCCTGCTGGTCCGTGGTCGGCTCCCGGCGGGCGACGGAGCGCTCCGCCGCCTCGCGGCGGAACAGGGCATCCCCGGCATCCGGTACGTCACCGCCGTCCGGCCGTCCCACGCGGGACCGGCGACGGGGCGGAGGGGGACGGCTCCGGCTCCCGGAACGGCCACAGCGGGCGGTGCGATGGTGCGGCCCGGTACGGCAGGCGCGGAACCGCGCCGGGGAGCCGACCAGGGGGCCGGTGCGGCGGTCGTCGGCCTGCCTTCTACGGCCGTCTCCGGTACGGCCGTCGAGTCCGGCGGTGTCCCTCCGGGCGCCGGCTCCGGTGAACCGGCGTCCGCGCGTCCCGAACGGGCCCATGGTGGCCGCGCTGCCCCGGCGAGCGGTCCCGGGCGGCCGGTGCGGGAAGTCGGAGCGACCGCCGCTTCCGGATCGGCCGTTGGGGGCGGTGCCGGTGACCCGGCGGTCGCCGGGTCGGGGACCTCGGCGCCGGCGCCTGCGGTGCGCGTGGAACGGCCGCACGGTGGTGGGGCTGCCGTGGCGAGGGGTCCGGGGCGGCCCGTGCGTGTGTCGTCGGGGACCGGTTCCGTCCCGGTCGGCGGGGCTGCCGAAGAGCGCGGCGGCGGGCGTGCCGTGCCCGCGGAGACACCTGAGGATCCCGACGCGGTCGGCCTGGCGGCGCCGTCCGGGGAGGGCGGGGCCGCACCGACCGGCGCCGACGCCGATGACGACGGGCCCGGGGTGGTGACGGGAGCCGCCGCGAGTGGCGAAGCGGGCGCCGGGGAGTCCGCCACGGACCGGCCCTCCGGTGACCCCACCACCCCGGACGCGGGCGGGACGGAGGGCTCCGAGCCTGTCACCAGGGCCCGGGTCGCCGGTGAGCGGGACGGGCCGGGACCGGCGGGTGGGTGGGTAGCCGAAGCCGGCGAGCCGGAAGGCTCCGATCCCGGCGCGCCGGTTCGGGCCGTCTCCGCGGGCCACGCGGCCGCTGAGCCGAAGCCGGAGGGCGGACCGGTGCCCGGTGGCCACGAGTCGGAGGGTTCCGCGCCTGTCGCGAAGACTCCGTCCGTCGGCGAGCGGGGTGAATCGGCGTTGGATGCCGGTGGGGCCGAGGGTTCTGGGCCGGTTCCGCGGGCGGCCCGGGTTGTCGCTGATCCGGAGCCCGGGGCCGGGGCCGTTGCGAAGGACCGGGGCGGCGCCGGGACCGTGCGGGTCGGTCTTCCGTTTGTGCCCGGGCATGTCAGCGGGGCCGCCGAACGGGCCGCGTTCCGGGAGGCTGCCGGTGCGGACTGGGAGGGGCATGCCGCCGCCGTCTCCCGGGTGCTCACCCGGATGCCCGCCCTGCGCGGGCATGAGCTGGACGCCGCGCGGACCGATCTGATCGCCGCGCACGCCTATCTCACCGCCGACGAAGGCCCCCTGCACCACCGCGAGTTGATCCGCGACCTGCACACCGGCGAGGGCCGCCTGCTGCCGTATGGCGGCTGTCTCGCGTCCGCCCTGCGCCGGCTGCCGTCGTACCGGGGCGTCGCCCTGCGCGGCGGGGACGCCGGCGTACCCGAGCCCGCCGTCGGCACGCTGCTGCACGACCCCGCCCCGGTCAGCTCCCTCGCCGGGACCTCCGCGCTGCCCTCCGGGGCGTCCGTACGGTATGCGATCTGGTCCGTCACCGGGCGCAAGGTGCGCCAACTGCTCGACCGTCCGGGCGGTTCCCCGGAGCCGTGCGAGGAGATCGTCTTCGTGCCGGGGACCGGCTTCCGCGTCCTCGGGGTACGGACCGTGCCCACGGGGCCGTCCGTCGTACTGCTGCGTGAACTCCCCGGCAACGCGACCGCCTACATGGACGGTTCGGAGGAACTGACCGGGCTGGACGTCAAGGCCCGCACGCATCTCGAAGAGGCGCTGGCCAAGGGCTTCCGCGCCGGCGACGGCACGCGGTGGCCGGAGCGCTGCGCCGGGCCCGTGGGCCAGGACGGCTGAGCCGGGCGCGTACGACCATCCCTCACCCCACACTCCCCACAGACCGAGGAGAACGATGGCAAGCGAGAAGAAGCCGCCCGCTCCCGACGGGCCGGACGGCGCGGCCGGCGGTTCGTCCGTCCGCAGGGCCGTCTCCCTCGGGTCGGCGGCGGCCGACCCGGGCCCGATGCTGGCCCCGGCGGCACGGCGTACGGCCGAGCCGGAACCCGAGCGGGCCCCCGAGAGCGGGACCGCCGCCCCCGAGCAGCCCGCCACCGGGGAAGCGGAGACCACGGCCGCCGCCTCCGCCGCCGCTGCCGAGGAGCGCCCGGAGGCCGAGAGCCGGAGCGCCACGGATGCCGAGGCCGCCCACGGAGTCGGCGCCACGGCCGCAGCCGGGGCCGGCGCGGACGAGCCCCCGTCCGGGAACCCGAGGAAGCCCCTGCTCGCCGCCGCCGGCATCGCGGGCGTCGTCCTGCTCGCCGTACCGCTGCTGATCTGGGCGACGGACGACTCGCGGCAGAAGAAGGACGACGTGACGGTGGCCGCCGGCTCCGACACACTGCTCGAGGAGGAGCCGCTGGAGGTGCCGAAGGGCGACTACGCCCCGGCGGAGCCCACCCCGGAGCCCTCGACCGAGAAGCCGTCCGCCAAGGCGAGCGCGGTCGCGAAGAAGCCTGCTCCGGTGGTGAGTTCGGCCCCGGTCAGCAAGGAACCGGTGGAGACGAAGAAGGCGGAGACACAGGTGAAGGAGCACAAGGCTCCCCAACTGCCGCCGAACACCGCGGGGTACGCCGTCCAGCGGATGGCCGCGTCCAGTCCCGGCCGGCACATCTGCTACCGGGTCCATGTGAAGGGCGCAGGCTGGACGGCTCCCGTCTGCGACGGGGCCACCGCGGGGCACGAGGGCACGGGGCGGCCGATCACCGCCATCAACATCGCGGTCGCGGACGCGAAGCGGGTGAACGGCAACGAGTTCGTCCAGAAGGACGGCTGGACCACCCCGTGGTCGGGCGCGGCCGACGGAACGGATCTGACCCTCGGCAGCGCCGCCTCGAACGCGCCGAACCTCAGCGGCTTCACCATCGGTGTCGAGTCCGGCAACGTCTGCCAGAACAACAAGCTCGGCGAGCACGGCTGGGGCGGGCTGGCGTGCGAACAGCCGCAGGGCTGGATCTTCGGCGGGTCCACGGACCCGAAGGTCTGGCTGGAGGCCGTCCGGTTCACCGTGTGAGCGGTACGGCGAACGCCCGCCGGTACATCCCGGCCGGCGGGCGTTGGCCGTCAGCGGGTCACAGGGCCGCCTCCTGGCGGCGTGCGGGCGGGAGGTCCTGCGGCAGCAGTGTGGTGAGGTCGGCGAGGCTCGGCGAGCTCAGGCCGCCCAGCCGGCGGGCCTGGCTCGTCATCATCGACTCCAGCAACTGCCGGGCCAGGCGCGCGTTGCCGAAGGACCGGTCGCGCGGAATGGCGTCCACATGGGCGCGCAGCGCCTCCACCGTGGCGTCGGCACACTCGTAACCGGAGGCCGCGGCGTGCTTGGACAGGATGGTGACCAGTTCGTCCGTGCTGTAGTCCTCGAACGTCACGAACTTGGAGAACCGGGACGTCAGTCCGGGGTTGGAGGCGAGGAAGCGCTCCATCTCCTCGGTGTATCCGGCGACGACGACCACGATCTCGTCGCGGTGGTCCTCCATCAGCTTCAGCAGGGTGTCGACGGCCTCGCGGCCGAAGTCGTTGGCCGAGCCCTCGGGGGTGAGGGTGTAGGCCTCGTCGATGAAGAGCACCCCGCCGAGCGCGCCGGTGAACACGTCCTTGGTGCGCTGGGCGGTGTGGCCGACGTACTGGCCCACCAGGTCCGCGCGCGCCACCTCCACCAGGGAGTCGCGGGGGAGCACCCCGAGGGAGTGCAACAGCCTGGCGTAGAGGCGGGCGACCGTGGTCTTGCCGGTGCCGGGCGGGCCGCTGAAGACGAGGTGGTTGCTGATCCGGGGCGCGGGCAGTCCCGCCGCGATCCGCTGGCGGGCGTTGGTGAGCAGGCTGACCAGGTCGGCGACCTCACGCTTCACGGCCGCGAGCCCCACCATGGCGGTGAGTTCGGCCATCGGGTCGGAGGTGTCGTCGTCCGGCGAAGCCGGTTCGCCGACGCCGACGGCCGCCGCCTCCGCGTCGCCGACGTCCTGCGGCAGGAGCAGGGTCAGGTCGTTCTCCGCGGGGTCGGCCATCGCCGCGAGCCGGAACGCCTGCCGGTCCACCATGTCCTCGAACACGGCCCGCGCCGCACGTCCGTTGCCGAACGTCGCGTCACGCGTCATCTGCTCGAAGCGTACGGCGAGGGCCTCCCGGGTCAGCGGCCCCAGCTCGAACTGGTGCCTGAGGCACAGGCTTTCGGTGATCGTGACCAGTTCCTCCACCGCGTAGTTCCCGAACTCGATGGTGCGGGTGAACCGGGAGGCGAGACCGGGGTTGGCGGTCAGGAACGACTCCATCTGGCCGGAGTAGCCGGCCGCCACCACGACCACGTCCTCGCGGTGGTCCTCCATCAGCTTCAGCAGGGTGTCGACGGCCTCCCGGCCGAAGTCGTTGGACGCGGCCCCCTCGGGGGTGAGGGTGTAGGCCTCGTCGATGAACAGCACGCCACCCAGAGCGGAGTTGAACGCCTCGGTGGTCTTGATGGCCGTGCCGCCGATGACCTGTGCGACGAGATCCGCGCGCGCGACCTCTACCAGATGCCCGCTCCTGAGCACGCCCAGGTCCGCGAGGATGCTGCCGTAGAGGCGCGCGACGGTGGTCTTGCCGGTGCCGGGCGGCCCGGCGAAGATCAGATGGCGGCTCATCGACGGGACCGGCATGCCGAGCCGGCGCCGGCGCTCCGCGAGCTGGTTCAGATTGACCAGTGTGCTCACCTGGTGCTTGACGTTGTCCAGGCCGACGAGCTCCCGCAGTTCGGCCAGCGGGCCCTCGGGCTCCTCCTTCCTGCCGGGGCCGCCCGGGACGCCGTCCTCGCCGCCGGTCTCGGCCGTCTCGCCCCAGCTGTCCTGGAGTCCGTTGTCCGTGCTGGTCAGCACCTCGACCGTGAGCCGCTCGCTCGCCCGGCTCTGGCGCAGTCCCGCACCACGGTTGTCGCGTACGACGCACCGGGTGACATCGACGGGTTCGGCACTGTCGATCCGGATGCCGTCGCCCGTACTGCCACTGATCTCGCAGGAGTCGAGGGTGGCCCGGCCGCCGCGCGAGACCTGGACGCCGTGCGCCCGCGAACCGTGCACCCGGACCCGCTCCAGGGTGATCTCCGCGCCGTCCCGCACCCCCACGCCGGCGTCGGCGCTGTCGCCGATCTCGCAGTCGCGCAGGGTGCCCCGGCCGCGTTCGCCGACGACGAGGCCCGAGCGGGCGGCGGAGCTCAGTACGGTGTCACTGATCTCGGGGTCGGAGTCGTCGTCGATGCTCACCGCGCAGCCGCCCGCGGACTCGATCTCGCAGTGCTCGAGCCGGCCGCGGCCGTCGTCGGTGAACTCGACACCGTGACCGCCCGCGCCGGTGATCCGGGCGCGGCGCAGCAGCGGGTTCGCGGCGGTACGCACGGAGACGCCGACGCCGGCCGCGTCCAGGACCTCCAGATGCTCGAACTCGGCCGTGGAGTCGTCCCACAGCTGCACCGCCCCGGCGGTGTCGGCGCAGTCGCTCACCACGGTGTCCCGCAGCAGCGGGGCGCTGCCCTCGACGACCCGTACGGCGGCCTCGGTGGAGCCGTGGAACGAGCAGCCCTCCAGCGTGCCGCGCGAGCGGTCCAGGACCAGCAGTCCGCTGGTCCTGGTACGCCGGGTGACACAGCCGCTCAGCACCGGGTCGGCTCCGCCGGAGATGACGATGCCGCTCTGCCCGATCGACTCGAAGGACGTCTCCTCGATCTCCGGGCGGGACATGCTGGTCACCAGCAGACCGACCGAGGTGTGGTGCACGGCGCAGCGCAGCACCCGCGTCGAGCTGTGGCCCTCCAGGGCGATGGCAGGCTTGTCGGTGCCGGAGATGTCGCAGCCCTCCACGGTCCCCCGGGCTTCACCGCTCGCGAGGACGCCGTTGGCCCGCGCGCCCCGGATGCGGCAGTCGCGGATCAGCGGCCCGGCCGTCTCGCCGAGCACCACCGCCGACGTGCCGAAGTTCTCGAACGTACAGTCCTCGACGACGCTCTCGCTCTCCGACGAGTCGACCAGCCCGGCGCCGCCCGGGTTGGCGATCCGGCAGCCGCGCGCGGCCAGCGAGCCCTTGCCACGGACCAGCAGCGCCGTCCATCCGGAACCGGTGACGGTGCAGTCGTCGAGGGCGGCCTGACCGGCCGGTACGTCCACGACCGCGGCCTCCTTGTCGCGGCCCCGGAGGGTGAGGGCGCTGAGCATCACGGCGTCGGCCATGAGGGTGACGGCGGTGCCGTCGCGCGGGCAGAGCTCGACGGTGCCCGGCTCGCCCTCGCCGACGATCGTCACCCGGTGCCGGATGACCAGGTTCTCGGCGTAGCGGCCGGGACGGACCCGGATCACCGCCCCGGTACGCGCCTGGGCCAGGGCCTCACCGATCGTCTGGAAGCCGTCCGACCGTTCCGGGTCGACGGTGAGTATGTGGCGTGCCACGCCTCGAACCTCCTTGTGCTCTGCGGTAGTTGGCGTTGTGCGCCGGACATGTTGTGTGCATATCATGCGCAGTATGCGGAATGTCATGAAACGTCGGGGTGCGGGCTTGGTGCTGGCGGTCGCCGTGGCGGTGCTGCCGGTCATGGGCGGGCCGGCGCTCGCCGCGCCGGCCGTGCTGCCGGGCGCCGACGAGCCGGGGGCCACACTGCTGCCACCGTTGCCCGTCCGGCTCGGCGAGGACAGCGCGTGCACCGGGGCGTCGGACCGGACGGCCACCGGGGCGGCGTGGTCGCAGAAGGCGCTCGGGCTGTCCCGGACCCAGCGGATCTCCCGGGGCGCCGGGGTCACCGTCGCGGTGGTGGACAGCGGGGTCGCCTCCGAAGTGCCCGGCCTGGAGGGCAGGGTCACGCACGTCGGCGGCGCGGAAGAGGACTGCGTGGGCCACGGCACGTTCGCAGCGGGCCTGATCGCGGCGGCACCGCGCAAGGGGAGCGGTATCACCGGGATCGCCCCGGAGGCGGAGATCCTCGCCCTGCGGGGCACGGACGACCGAGGGGTCCCCTCGGCCGAGCGGGTCGCCGACGGCATCCGTACGGCGGCGGACCGCGGCGCACAGGTCATCTACGTGGGCCAGGTCCTGCCCATCGGCTCCCGGATCACCGCCGCCGTCGCCCACGCCACCCGGCGGGACGCGCTGGTGATCGCCCCGGCGGCCCCCGACGCCGTACCCCGCGAGGAACTGGGCCCCGACGGTCAGATGCCGGAGGGGCCGTACTGGCCGGCCGCCGCGCCGGGCGCGCTCGCCGTGGTGGACTTCGGGCCGGGCGGCGTACGGCAGAAGAGCGCGCCGCCCGCCTACCGGCCCGCCCTGTCGGCGCCCGGCAGCGAGATGGTCAGCGTCGCCCCCGAGGGCTCCGGGCACTACATCGGCTCCGGTGCCTCGCTGGCCGCGGCGGCGGTAGCGGGCGCCGCCGCGCTGGTACGCGCCTACCACCCCGACCTCACGGCCCCCGAGGTCACCCGCCGGCTCCTCGACTCGGCCTACCCGTCCGACATCCCCCGCCTGGACCCGTACGCGTCCCTGTCCCTCCTCCAGGACAGGGCGACGTCCCACGCGGGCCCCGATTCCCCGGCCGACATGCCGCCCGCGCCGAACCCCACCCCCCAGAACCGCTCCCTGACCATCGCGGCGACGGCCCTCGCCATGGTCCTCCTCCTGGCAGCCCTGGCAGCGGTGATCCCCCGAGGCCGCACCAGAGACTGGCGCCCCCCGACAACCCCGTAGCACCCACACCGCGTTGCCTGCGACCAGCCGCTTGCCACCGCCCGCGGGCAGCGGCCGACGCCCACCCCGCTTGTCCGCGGGCAATCGCGCCTCCCCCAGAGGGGGGACCCCCAGGGCGGCACGGGTGGGCGCGGCGGCACCCCGCGAGCGCCGGGCTGCGCAACGTCCCCCCGCCCCACCACAGCGAGCCGCGCCCCGCAGACGCCGGGCCGAGCAACCCGCCCCACCGCGGCAACCCGCACCCCGCTCACCCCAACCGACGCCCGCCCACGTCACAGCGCACCCTCGACAAGCCCCGTCTGCACCTGCAAGGTCTTCCGCCGGGCAATCCGCACCGCCCGCCCGGGAATCAGCTCCCGCCCCTTCACACTCCCGAACAGATACCCCTCGCTCGGCGGGCACGACATCAACAGCCCCGGCGTATTGACCTCCTGCAACCGCCGCAGCAACGCCTCGTTCAACCCCCGCCCCGCCCCCGCAGACGACCGCGCCACCACGAGGTGCAACCCCACCTCGTGCCCCAGCGCCAGATGGTCCAGCAGCGGAGCGAACGGCTGTGTCATCGGCCCGCCCCCGACCATGTCGTAGTCGTCGACGAGAATGAACAGCCGAGGCCCCTGCCACCAGTCGCACAACCGCATCCGCGACGGAGCGATGTCCTCCCCCGGAACCCGCTGCTTGACCGCCCGCGCCGCCCCGTCCACCAGCTCCCGCAGCATGTCGAGGGAGACCGCGTGCCCCAGCCGGTACGCCTCCGGCACGCTCTCCACCAGCTCCCGCCGGTAGTCCACCGTCATGATCCGCGCCTCGGACGGCGTGTACCGCCCGGTGATGCCCCGCGCCACCAGCCGCAGCAGATTCGTCTTGCCGCTCTCCGTGTCGCCGACCACGATCAGATGCGGGTTCTCGCTGAAGTCGTGCCACACCGGCTCGAGTTCGTTCTCGTCCAGCCCGATCGCGATCCGCAGCCCGTTCTCGCCCTCCGGCTCGGGCAGTTGCCCGACCGGCAGCTTCGCCGGCAGCATCCGCACCCGCGGAGCCGCCGGCCCGGTCCAGTTCTCCGCGATCGCGGCGACCAGCCCGGCGACCCCGTCCGCGAGGTCGTCGGAGTCCTCGACCCCGTCGACGCGCGGCAGCGCGGACAGATAGTGCAGCTTGTCCGAGGTGAGACCGCGCCCCGCGCTGCGCGGGACCGCCGCCGCCTTCCGGGAGTCGATCTGGGAGTCCATCGGATCACCCATCCGCAGCTCGAGCCGCGTCCCCGTCTGGTCACGCACGGACGACGACAGCTCCACCCAGCGGGCGGTGGTGACGATCAGATGGACGCCGTAGTTGAGCCCGCGCGCGGCCAGCGCGTTGAACGTGGGGATGTGCCGGTCGAAGTCCTGGCGCACGGTGGCCCAGCCGTCGATGGCGAGGAACACGTCACCGTGCGGCTCGTCGGGGAACTCCCCGGCCGCCCGCCGCTTGCGGTACGTCGCCATGGAGTCGATACCGTGCTCCAGGAAGAACCGCTCCCGCCGCGCGAGCAGCGTGGTGACCTCCGCGATCGTACGGCCCACCCGCTCGGTGTCGACCCGCGCCGCGACCCCGCTCATATGGGGCAGCTCGTCGAGTGCGGCGAGCGTGCCGCCGCCGAAGTCCAGGCAGTAGAACTGGACTTCACGCGGGGTGTGGGTGAGGGCCAGTGCGGTGATGAGGGTCCGCAGCAGGGTGCTCTTGCCGCTCTGCGGCCCGCCGGCGATACCGACATGGCCGCCGGCCGCCGACAGGTCCACCGTCAGCAGGTCCCGCAGCTGGTCGAAGGGCCGGTCCACGACCCCCACCGGCACGGTGAGTCGCCCGCGCCGCGGCCAGTCCGCCGTGGTGAGGCCGTAGCGCGGATCGGGGGCCAGCGGGGGCAGGATCTGGTCCAGGGTGGCCGGCCGGCCCAGCGGCGGCAGCCACACCTGGTGGGCGGGCGGCCCCGAACCGCGCAGCCGCTCCAGCGCCACCGACAGCAGCGTCTCCTCCCCGCCGTCCCCCTCCTCCGAAGGCTCCGGCTCCTCGGAGCCGCCCGCCGGATCCGGGTCGGCGGGGGCACGCGGCACCACCCACTCCGCCGTCCACGGCACCACCTGCCGCGCCACCTGCGCCTGCGCCACCGCCCGCCGCCGCTGGTACGGCCCCGACACATACGCGGCCCGGAACCGGGTCAGCGCGTCGACACCGCTCTTGAGGAACCCGGCACCCGGCTGCGCCGGCAGCTCGTAGGCGTCCGGCACCCCCAGCACACCCCGGCTCTCCATCGCGGAGAACGTCCGCAGACCGATCCGGTACGACAGATGGCTCTCCAGCTGGTGCATGCGGCCCTCGTCCAGCCGCTGCGAGGCCAGCAGCAGATGCACGCCGAGACTGCGCCCGAGCCGGCCGATCATCACGAACAGCTCCATGAAGTCGCGGTGCGAGGCCAGCAGTTCGCTGAACTCGTCGACCACCACGAACAGGCTCGGCAGCGGCTGCAACGGCGTACCGGACTGCCGCGCCTTCTCGTACTCCAGCGCGGACGTGTAGTTCCCGGCGGCGCGCAGCAGCTCCTGGCGCCGGATCAGCTCCCCGTGCAGGGCGTCCTGCATACGGGCCACCAGCGCCACCTCGTCGGCCAGGTTGGTGATGACCGCGGAGGTGTGCGGGAGCTCGTCCAGGCCGAGGAAGGTCGCACCGCCCTTGAAGTCGACGAGGACGAAGTTCAGCGTCTCCGAGGAGTTCGTCAGCGCGAGGCCCAGCACCAGCGTGCGCAGCAGCTCGCTCTTGCCGGAGCCGGTCGCGCCGATCAGCATGCCGTGCGGCCCCGTACCGCCCTGCGCGGACTCCTTGATGTCCAGCTCCACCGGCCGGCCCTCACCGCTCACCGCGATCGGCACCCGCAGCCGGGCACTGCCGGTCGCCTTCTCCCACAGCGTGGCCGGGTCGTGCCGGTGCAGATCGGGGATGTTCAGCAGCGAGGTCAGCTCGACGTCGTTGGCGAGCGGCCTGGAGTCGTCGCCGCCCATGCTCATCCGGTACGGCGCCAGCAGCCGGGCCAGCGCCAGCGCACCCACCGTGCCCAGCCCGTCGGGCCGGCCGAGCACCGTCGACTGCTCCTTGCGGTCCCGGTCGGTACGCACCAGCGCGACCCCGCCCTCGTCCACCTCCAGCCGCAGCGTGGTCCGTCCCGGCTTCCAGGAGAGCGCCGCCCCGGTGAGGTCGAGGACCACCGCGTTGCGGAAGCCGTGCCCGTCGAAGCGGTGCCCCGCCGGCACGGTGCAGCCGTCGATCACGACGACCGTGTACGGCTCCTCACGTCCCGGTACCGCGTCCGGGTCGGCGCCCGGCCGCTCCAGGAACTCGGCGCCGAGCAGGTTCTCCAGCTCGGTGAAGGCCGACGCGATCATGCGGGCCGGACCGGCGCCGTCCTCCTCGTGCCGGTGCAGACTGTGCGGCAGCCACTTCGCCCACTCCCACTCGGAGCGCCGCTCGTCCGACACACACAGCGCGATCCACAGGTCGTCGGGGGAGTGGAACACCGCCAACTGCGCGAGCAGCGCCCGCACCTGGGCCCGTATCCGCTCCTCGTCACCGCGGAACAGCACCTTCGACCAGGCCCGCAGATAGATCGCGATGGGCTGGTCGCGGACGGTGGAGTAGGCGCGGGTGAAGCTGCGCAGCGCGTGCGCCGACAGCGGCTCCAGATCCTCGACGGGCTTGGTCGACAGCGGCGTCAGCTTCATCGCGAGCCGCTGGTCGCCCACGCCCATCCGCACCTCGCCGAAGTCCTCGTCGGACGACCGCCGTTCCCACAGCCGGGTACTGCGCACCAGCGACGACAGCGCGTCGGGCTCCGGGTGCCGCCAGGCCAGCGCGCGCTGCTGCTCGACGATGGACGTCCGCACGATGCGCCGGGTCTGCCGCAGATAGCGCAGATAGTCCCGGCGCTCGCCCTTCATCCGCTGCTTGCGCTCGCCGTTGCGCCGCATGACCTGACCGAGCATCATGCCCGCCGACGCGATCACCATCACACCGAGCGCGATGTAGATGAATCCGCCGCTGCTGCGGCTCATTCCCGGCCGCATGAACATCAGCATCATGGACACCGACATCAGCGCCATCGGCAGATACGTCCATACCGCGGAACTGTCCGGCACGACTTCCGGAAGTGTGGGCGGCTCCTGAAGACTCAGTTCCCCCGACGGCATTTCCGGCCCCTTGCGGCGGGCCGGGCGGCGGAACAGGATCACGCTCAACGAACGTCCTCCTCAATGATTTCGGAAGGAATTCCGCGGGAACGTCGCGAGAACGTCGCGGGTCATGTCGTAAAGAGTCAGATTCTCGCGCGACGGCGGCGGGAGAATGACCACGGGGTTCCCTGACGCTGAACTCCCGGAGTGATGTTGCGAAAAGCCCGGCGTCGGGTCAAACTCGTCGGCGCATGCCCCGTCCGACTTTTCCGTCGCGTTCGGCGACCGACCGGTGTGCCGCTGCCACCTTCCAGCCACCGCGCATGCCGTGGTCCGCCAGAAAGTGTGAAACCCGAACCCATGACTGAGATTCAGACGGCAAACCTGTGCCGCGTCACCGTACGCGCACCGGCCAGGACCGTCGACCTGGCCGTGCCCTCCGATGTCCCCGTCGCCGATCTGCTGCCCACAGTGATCGGCTACGGAGGGGACGACCTGGAGGAATCAGGCCTGGAGCACGGAGGCTGGGTACTCCAACGCCTCGGCGGTCCACCGCTCGACCCCGAGAGTACCTTGGACTCCCTCGGTCTGCGGGACGGAGAGGAGCTTTGTCTGCGCCCGCGCACCGAGGCGCTGCCCGAGGTGCACATCGACGACCTGGTCGACGGCATCGCCGACGGCATGAGCCGCCGCCCGCACGGCTGGAGCCCCGAGGCCGGCCGGCGGCTGCTGCTCGGACTGGCCGCCGCCACCCTGGCGTTGGGCCTCGTGCTGCTGGCCGTGCCGGGCACGGCGGACTGGATACGGGCGGTCGCCGCCTCGGCCACCGGACTGCTGCTCATCGCCGGAGCGGGTTCCGCCTCCCGCGCGGTCGGGGACGCCGGGGCGGGTTCGGTGCTCGGTCTGTCGGCGGCCCCCTACTTCGCCCTGGCCGGCTGGCTGCTGCCCGGCGGCGACCTGGGAGGCGCCGACGGCGACGCCGTCCTCGGCGCCCGGCTGCTGGCCGCGTCCGCCGCCGCGGGCGCCGGCGCGGTGCTCGCGCTGGCCGCCGTCGGCGTGTATGCGGCGCTGTTCATCGGCGCGGCCGTCGTCGCGGCGGCGGGCGCGCTCGGCGCCGCCCTGATCACCCTGGACCTGGCGCCGCAGCAGGCGGCCGCGGTGGTCGCCGTCGTGGTGGTGCTGTTCGGCGGGTTCGTGCCGTCGCTGTCGTTCCGGCTGGCCGGCATGCGGATGCCGCCCCTGCCCACCAATGTGCAGCAGCTTCAGCAGGGCATCGACCCGTACTCCTCGACGGACGTCGACGCCCGTTCGGCGCTGGCGGACGGCTGGATGACCGCCCTCTACAGCGCCATCGGCGTGGTCTGCCTGCCCTGTACGGCGGCGCTGCTGACCGAGCCGGGTCCCGCCGAGATCCTCACCGTCGTCGCCCTGTCCCTGCTCCTGCTGCTGCACAGCCGCGGCCTCGGCAATGTCTGGCAGCGCCTCGCGCTCACCACGGCCGGCGCCTGGGGTGTCGTCCTGCTGCTGCTCGCGTCCGCGCGCTCCCTCGCCCCGGCCGACCGGCTCACCCTGACGGCCGGACTGCTGGGGCTGACCGCCGCGCTCACCATCGCCTCGTGGACCGTGCCCGGACGGCGGCTCGTCCCGTACTGGGGACGCGCGGCCGAGCTGCTGCACTCACTCGCCGCCCTCGCCATCCTGCCGCTGACGCTCTGGTCCATGGGCGTCTACGGCCGGCTGCGCGGCATCAACGGCTGACCGGGAGACACGGCGACATGCACAGCAAACGTGACCAAGTACAGGCCCACCTCTTCATCATGGGACGGCTCGCCTCGGCCATGCTGCGCGCCGAGCCCGACGCCCCGGAGAGCCCGCTGGGCCGCACCAACCGGGGCGCCGCGATCGGTGTCGTCATCGCGGTGCTGGTGTGCGCGGGCGCCTTCGTGTTCGGCCTGATCAAGCCCGGCGGCAACGACTCGTGGCGGTCGGGGGAGAACCTGGTCGTCGACAAGGAGACCGGCGCCCGCTACCTGTACCTGGACGGGCGGCTGCGCCCGGTGCGCAACTACGCGTCGGCCCGGCTGGTCGCCGGCGGTGACATCGGCGTCACGACGGTGGGCACGTCCTCACTGGCCGGCACCCCGCACGGCACACCCATCGGCATCCCCGACGGCCCCGAGGCCCTGCCCGGCACCGGCGACCTGGACCGCGCGCCGTGGCTGGTGTGCTCGGCCGTCCGCCCCCGTACGACGGGCGTCGTCACCGCGACCACCACCCTCGCCCTCGGCGCCGACGCGGCCGGGGACGTGCCCGGCGGCCGACGGCTCGGCGAGGACGAGGGCATGCTCGTCACCGGCCCGGACAAGGCCATCTATCTGCTCTGGCAGGGCAGCCGGCTGCGCCTGGACGCCGAGGTGAAGGCGGCCGAGGCGCTCGGCTACGGCGACATCACCCCGCGCCCCGTCTCGGCGGCGTTCCTCGACGCCTTCCCCCTGGGCCCCGACCTGGCCCCCGCCGAGGTACCCGGCCGGGGCGAGAAGGGCCCCGAACTGGGCGGGCGGAGCACCACGATCGGGCAGCTCTTCAAGGTCGGCGTACCCGGCTCCGCCGCCCGCTACCACCTGCTCACCCAGGAGGGCCTGGTCCCGCTGACCGACACCGGGGCGACCCTCCTGCTGGGCGACCCGCGCACCCGCGAGAAGGCGTACGGCGGCGGGTCCGCGACGGTGGTGACGCTCGGCGCGGACACCCTGGCCGGGCATCTCGCCCCCGGCGCGCAGGCCTCCGGACCGGGTGCGGCGAGACTGCCGGCGAAGCCCCCGAAGGCGGTCACGGCCGCCCCCGGCTCCGTGGCCTGCGCGGCGGTGGACTCCACCGACTCCGGTGTACGGGTGGGTACTTCGGTGCTGCCCGAGAGTGCCCTGCCCGAGACCGTGCAGACACCGGCGCCCGAGGTCGAACCGGGCTGTCTGAAGGTCGACTCCATCGCCGTACGGGCGGGCAAGGGCGCGCTGGTCAGGGCGTTGAGCGCGAGCGGCAGCGCGCTGGGCGACACGACGTACCTGGTGACGGACGCGGGCGTGAAGTACCGGCTGCTGTCCCAGGAGGCGGTGAAGGCACTGGGCTACGAGGGCGTCTCGGCGCGGACGATGCCGTCCCCGATGCTGGCCATGCTGCCCAGCGGCCCCGATCTGACCCCCGAGTCGGCGTCCGAGGGCGAGGCGCATGTGACGCTGCGGTGTCCCGGGCAGTAGGGGCAGGCGGGGGTCCCCGGCGGTCGGCCGGAAGGGAAACTTTTGGGATCCGCGCGGTCACCTGGAGTTCAGTCGGGCGGCCCCGATGTCCGGTCTGTCCGGCCGGATTCCCCGCGATGCTCACATGAGCGCCGTGAATGGCCGGGGAATGCTCAATCGAGCTTTTGCATAGGGGAGTTCAGCGTTCCGCAAGCAATTGCCAAATAAGTTGCAGCCTGCATAGCATCTGGCCACCCCAGCAACCCGGTGAGTCAGTCCTGATCGCGGGGCGCCCTGTCTGCCCGCAGGGTGACGCCGGGGGCCGCAGACCGGTGAGTTTCGCCGACAAGGGAGTTCTCTCATGGCCATGCAGCAGTCCGAGGAAACCGCGACCCGTAATGGGATCATGGCGCTGGAACAGGCTTTCACCGGTGTTCAGCGCTGTCAGCAGGATGTTCAGACCACTTCGCAGACGCTCGCCTCGAATTACGGCGGCGCGGACGGCGGCAAGTACAAGAAGCTGCTGGAGCAGTGGGACGAGCATGTCGACACGATCCTGATCAACCTGGACCGGATGGTCGACGAGCTCAACGGCACCCTCCGGGAGCACGGCCTGGTGCAGGGGTCCACCAGTGACGCCATCGACGCCGAGTACAGCCGCTCCACGGCCGTGTTCGACGAGCTCAACGGCACCAGCACATCGGCCGGCTGACCCCGCCGCCTCTTACCCGTAGCCCTTCAACTCTCGTGATTCTCCCGGTGAATCGAGGACTCTGATGGACTTCTCCGACGGCTATATCTACGTCGACTACAACCATGCCGAAGGCGCGTCGGAAGACATGGTCGGCCAGTCCCAGGCGATCATGAGCATTCTGGCCAACCTGGAGATGGAACTGGCCGAACTCCGCAACAGCTGGATCGGTGACGACAGGGAGGTCTACAGCGAGGTCCAGGCGAAGTGGGACAACGCTGTCGAGAACATCAAGAACCTGCTCGCCAACCATTCCAGCCTGCTCACCGACATCTCCTCCAACTACCGCTACACGGAGCAGAACCTGTCGCAGCGGTGGGGCGACATCAGGATCGGCAGCCGCTGACGCCGGCCGGTGACGGAAGGGTGATCTCGTGGCCGTCACGGTCCTCGACAGCGCATTCCTGAAGAACTTCATCAACAACCAGATCGACGGATTCCGTACGACGCTGGAGAACATCCTCAAGGACAGTCCGACCGCCGGCCCGGCGATCTCGTTCATCGCGGACAGCATCTCCACGACGACGATCGACTCCGCGAAGCCGCTCGTCATCGGCCTCATGGCCGGTGAGAACAGCTCCGTCGGCGGCGGTGCCCTGAACAAGGTCATCCAGCAGGGCGCGGGCGAGGTGGTCCGCATCCTGGACGACCAGACCATCCTGTTCGAGGACCTCGAGCAGGCGCTGTGGGACACCATCGACGAGCTGGCCAAGAGCCAGGGCAAGAACCTCGAAAGCATCACCGCCGACGATTTCATGGACATCTTCGAGGATGTCGACAGTGATCTCGACAACCCGGGCGGCAACGACCAGGAAGAGTGACGGAGTTCGGCGATGGCCAACCCCGAGGACAACAACAACGACAACTGGAAGAAAGCGGTTGACCTGCTCACCGGCTATGTTCTGCCGGAGCGGAAGACGTTGTTCGACACTCTCAAGGGCAACGACGACATCCCTCTGATCCACGTTCGCGTGGAGGACGAGGGCGGTCCGGACTATTCCTCGGGATTCCTTTCCTCGGGTGGCTGGAAGACGCACAACACCGACTACACGATTCCGTACTACCGGCCGGCCGGCGACGGTACGGAGGTGTCCGACGGAAGCTACCTCTACCAGTACCGCGTCTACATCACCTTCCTCGCCTCGGGCCAGTCCTGGCCGCCCAGCGGTGACGACATCATCCCGGGCTACACGAAGACGAGCGACAAGCTCAAGGACAAGGGCGGCACCAACAGCGAGGGCGAGAAGCTCGACTGGGACACCAACCCCCTGGTCCAGTACCTCTACGGCTCCAAGGCCGCCCTCTCCCATCTGACGATGTGGCCGTACTCCACCCACGGGTTCGAGAACCGCGGCATCCCGGTGAACGACGCCGACTACGTCGATCTGCGCACCTTCACGGAGGCGGCCAGGGCGTTCGACCGGGTGGTCAAGTTCTTCGAGGACAGCGCGGTCACCATCGGCAAGTGGGACACCGAGAACATCGGCGAGGGCAGTGACGCCTGGGACGGCACCTCGGCCGTCATCTTCAAGGAGCTCATCCACAAACTGGCGCGGAACTACGAGGGGTACGCCGACCAGGTCGCCGGCAAGGGCGGCGACGAGGTCGCGGTCACCATCGACGACGTGACGGTGACGTCCGAGCCGGCCCGCGCGCTCGCCGAGGCCCAGCGGGTCATCCTCACCCAGGCGCAGAACCTCTACAACGCCTGGGAGGCGTGGAAGGCCGAAAGCAATCCGCAGCGCTGGCTCTACGACATGCTGCAGGACGCCCGGCTGAAGCTCTTCGACACACAGTTCGACAAGACGGACATCGACACGGTGTCCAGCGGCTCCGGGATGGCCACCTCCTGGCACAACTATGTGGTGTCGACCTCCGGTTTCCGCAACGAGATCCTCATCGGCGACAAGTCGTACGGCAAGCCGAGCGACATGACCACGTGGAAGGCGATCGCCGACGAGGCGGTGCGCCGGTGGGAGCAGTCCGTACAGGACTGGCTCGGTACGGCGGGCGCCGAGGCGATCGTCGCGATCCACAACGCGTTCAAGGCCGCCGAGAAGGCGTTCGACACCAGCATCACCGACAGGGACGACCGCCCGCTCTCCGAGATCTCGGCCGACGCGGAAGCCGACGCCGAGAAGAAGAAGGCCGAAGCCGAGGCGGCCGCGGCGAAGGCGGAGGCCGAGCGGGAGAAGGCGGAGGCCAAGGCCGAGCGGGAGCGGGAGAAGGCCGAGGCGGAGAAGGAGAAGGCCGAGGCCAAGGCGGAGGCCGAGCGGGAGAAGGCCGAAGCCAAGGCGGAGCACGAGCGGGAGAAGGCCGAGGCGGAGAAGGAGAAGGCCGAGGCCAAGGCGGAGGCCGAACGGGAGAAGGCCGAAGCCAAGGCGGAGCACGAGCGCGAGAAGGCGGAGGCGAAGGCCGAGCAGGAGGCCGCCAAGGCGGAGGCCGACAAGGAGAAGGCCGAAGCGAAGGCGGAGGCCGAACGGGAGAAGGCGGAGGCCAAGGCCGAACAGGAGGCAGCCAAGGCGGAGGCGAAGGCCGAGCAGGAGGCCGCCAAGGCGGACGCCGAGAAGGAGAAGGCCGAAGCCAAGGCGGAGCAGCAGGCCGAGAAGGCCGCCGCCAAGCAGGACGCCGAGGAACAGCGGCAGTTCATCCTCGCCCAGAACCAGAAGGCGCAGGACGACGCGAACAAGGAACGCGAACGCGCCGCCGCCCAGGCCGAAGCCGACCGCGCCGAGGCCAAGGCGGAGCAGGCCGCCGCCAAGGAAGAGGCCGAGCAGGAGAAGGCCGAGGCGAAGGCCGAGCAGGAGGCCGAGAAGGCCGAGGCCAAACGCGAGCAGGAGGCGGCGAAGGCGGAAGCCGAGAAGGAGAAGGCCGAGGCGAAAGCCGAGCAGGAGGCCGCGAAGACGGAGGCCGAGAAGGAGAAGGCCGAGGCCAAGGCGGAGCAGGAGGCCGCCAAGGCGGAGGCCGACACCGAGCGCGAGGCCGCCAAGCAGGAGCAGTCCGACGCGCAGGCCAGGGCGGAGGCCCAGCAGGAGGAGGCCCGCCGCGAGGCCCTCCAGGAACGGCAGCAGGCCCGGCTGGACGCCCAGAACGCCAAGGACGACGCCCAGGCCGACTACGAGCAGCAGAAGGCCGAGGCCCGCGCCGAGCGCGACGCCGCCCTCCAGGACGCCGACCGCCAGGAGCAGCAGGCCCGGCAGGAGTACGAGCAGGAGAAGGCACAAGCCCAGGAGCAGCGGGACCAGGCCCGCGAGGACGCCGAGCGGGAACGCGCCGAGGCCCGCCAGGAGTACGAGCGCGAGATCGCCGCAGGCCGCGACGAGAGCGACGCCCGCGAGGAGTACGACCGCCGGATCGCGGAGATCGACGCCGCCGAGCGGGAGGCCGTGGAACGGGCCGACGCCGCCGAGGCGGACGCCCGGGCGGAGTACGACGAGGCGAAGGCCGACGTCCAGGCGGAACGGGACGAGGCGCGCGGCGAGGCGGAACAGGCCCGCAAGGACGCCAAGGCCGACTACGACCGGCGGATGGCCGACATCCAGGCCGAGTACGACCGGATCGGCGCCGGCGACAAGGACATCGACGAGCTGATCCGCCGGCGCATCGCCGATCTCCCCGAGCCCCCCGACCTCTCCGCCTACAACCAGGGCGGCGGTTCCGGAGGATCCGCGGGCTCCGCCTACTCGTCGGTGTTCAGCGACAACCTCTACAACCAGGACGACCTCGCCTCCGCGCTCGGCCGCCCGCAGAGCGACGCCCTGACGGGCGCCTCCGCCGGCGGCTCGGGGGGCGCGGGCTCGCCGGGCATGGTCCCGCCGATGATGCGGGGCGCCGGCGGCGAGGCGGGCGGCGGCGGCTCCGGCGAGCGCACCAGGAACGTCATCGAACCGTCGGTCGGCCGCTCCTCCCGTACGGCCGCCACGACCACCGTCGACGAGGAGCACCGCGTCGCCCCCCGGTCCACGCAGACCAGCAGCAGCACCCCCTTCATGCCGCCCATGGGAGGCATGGGCGGAGCGGGCGAAGGCAGACCGCAGACGGAGAGCGGGGACAGGGAACGGACCACATGGCTCGCCGAGGACGAGGACGTCTGGGGCACCGACGAGGGCGGCGCACCGCAGGCCCTGGGGCGTTGAGGGAGAGGGGACCGGGATGAGCCGGCCGATGGAGGACCGGGTGGCCCAGGCGTTGGCCCACCTGAAGGCGGCGGAGGAAGCCGCCGCCTCGGCACGCGCCGACCTGGACGCCGCCTCGGTCACCGCGCTCTCGGCGGACCGGTCGGTCCGCGTCTCCGTCGGCGCCAAGGGGGAACTGACCTCCCTGGAGTTCCTCGACGGCAAGTACAGGACCATGGCCGCCCCGCAGCTGTCCGCGGCGGTCCTGGAGGCCGCGAACAGGGCACGCGCCGACATGGCCCGCCGGGTCGTCGCCACCCTCGACCCGCTCACCCGGATGACCGCCCGGGGCGCCGCCCCGGAACGGATGGGCGTCGACTGGCAGTCACTGTTCGGTTCGCTGCTCAGTGAGACGTCGGTGGCCGAGGGGCCGACCGCGATGAGCCGGCTCCGCGACGAGATCGTCGAGGACGAGGAGGAGCCCGCCACCCCGCACGGAACGGCCCGCGGCACGGACGACGGACGACAGGAGGGCGCGTAGTCATGGCCGGCAACTATTCCGCCGACATCCAGGCGATTCTGCAGGGCTCCAGGCACCTCGCCGACGCCGTGCGCTACGGCGACGAGATGCTGCCCCGGTTCGAGACCGGCAACGCCCGCTACTCGGGCTGGTGGGGCGAGGAGGGCGGCGACGACGACTTCGCCAACTCCGTCGGCCCCCAGGTCCGGCGCGAACAGGAACAGGTGACGGCCACCGTCCTGGCCATCACCAGCGGCTTCATGGCGCTGGTCGACGCGGTAGCCGCCGAGGCCGACCATGTGCAGCGGCCGCAGGTCCAGGCGCTGGACGACATCGAGGCGCAGGGCTCGGAGAGCGAGACCAGGCGCTGAATGGCGATCATGTTCGCGCCCGCCCTGCGGGAGTTCCTCCAGGTCTATGTGGGCGCGAGCGTCGCCACCGGCAACGAGGACCTGGGCTTCGACAGCCGCAACCCGTACAAGCGGCTGGCGGACGACGTCAGGGACCTGTCCGACGCGATGAAGGGAGCGATCTCCACCGCCGGGAACTCGCTCCCGCCGCGGATCGCCGACCAGTTCGTCGCCGCGATGAAACTCTTCGTCGACGACAACGGTCAGAACCATCTGCAGAAGTTCTCCGACGAGCTGAGGGACATCGGCTCCCAGCAGATCGACCGCTCCATCAAGCTGTCCGAGGCGAAGTACCAGATCCTCATCGAGTTCATCCTGATGAACATCGAACTGGCGCTGATCGCCGCCCTGTCCGTCTTCACCGGCGGTACGTCCCTCACCGAGATCGCCATCCAGAAGGCGCGCACCGCCCTCACCATCCTGCTGCTCCTCCAGCGGCTGGGACGGGCCATCCCCACGCCCCTGTCGGTGCTGCTGGAGGCGATCCAGGAGGCGTTCGTCGCGTTCGCCTCGCAGCTGATCTCCATGACCGCGCCCGACGACCCGGAGCGCCGGCGCAACAAGTTCGACTGGACGGACATCGGCCAGTCCGCGGTCGCCGGCGCCTTCGCGGGACTCTTCGGCGGAATCTTCTCCCAGTTCGCCGGCCCGATCGTGAAGAACATCTTCAAGAACAACCGGACCTGGAAGGAGTTGTTCGACCTCCCTCTCGCGTTCGTCAACGAGGGCCAGGCGGAAACCTTCGCGGAGGCCTTCACCAGCCTCATCTTCCTGGGCACGTTCACCCTCAACCCCGGCACGTTCCTGAGCGCCGGCCTCAGCGGCCTCATCTTCGAAGGGGCCTCCAGCGGGGTCGAGTTCGGCGGCAAATGGCTGTACAACAACTACTTCAAGGACATCGACCTCGGTCCGGACGGCATCAACGACCTGCCGGGCGGCGGCAGTCGGTACGACGATGACGAGAGCGCGAGCGGCAGCAAGTTCCGCTACGAGAACCGCTACGACGACCCCGCGCCGTACCAGGACACCTACACCGACCCGAGCTCCTCCTACACATCGCCGTACCGGCCGCCCGGCGGCGACTCCTTCTCCCGCACCGACGACTTCAGCGACACCTCGTCGGTCTACAGCGACAGCGACACCGCATCCGTCTTCAGCGACATCAGCGACGTGTCGTCCGCGTCCTCCTTCTCGGGCCACGACACGACCGGCGGAGGCGGCAACACCGCCACCCCGTACGGACTCCCGGGGGCGACGGGTGCGACGGGTGCGACGGGCGCGGCCAAACCGTCGTACTCCACGACCCCGCCGTACTCCACGGCCGCGTCGAACGCGTACGACGACGACACCTACCGGAACTCCTCCGCGGACGGCACGGACCCCGACACCGTCTTCTCCACCCTCAACCCGTCGTCGACCAGGACCCCGGGCGCCGACGGAACCGGGGACACGGACTCCTCCCTCCCGGTCAACAGGCCCGCCACCGTCGGATCCGACGCCCCGGACCCCTACCGGTCCGTCCGCACCGAGTCCGTGCAGCCGCCGGCCGTCGACGAGACGCCGTTCAGCTCCCCGGCGCCGTCCGGGATTCCGACCGGGACGTACTCGGACCCGGGTTCCCCCGACTCGCTCGACATGATCATGGACTGGGAGGAGGACCAGGAGTCCACCGCGGAGCGGTACGAGCGGCTGCTCACGGACGTGTTCGGCCCCGCGATCTCGACGAACCCCCTCCACCCCGCCCTCCACGACGCGCTGTCCCATCTCGACCAGCTCCGGCAGTCCGTCCCCGCGCTGCGCGACGGTCCGCTCGACCTGGACGCCGTGACCCGCGAGGTGCTGCTCCTGGACCCCGCAGCCCCGGTGACCGACGCACAGCGCGGCGAACTGTTCCGGGTGGCGCTGGACCCGGCGGTGGAGCACGCGGGCAGCCTGGCCTCGCTGGCCGCCTTCCACCTCGAACTCCGGGGCGTGTTCTCCGTCAGCCACGAGCTCACCGCCGACGACGGCGGCGTACGGGGCCGCAACTGGACGGACACCGCACCCCCCGACACCGGCCTCACCGAGGCGGGCGGCGCGGTCCGGCAGCCCGACGGCAGTCTGCACCCGGCCGCGCCGGAACCCGCGCCCTGGCACCGGCCGGGCGAGCCGGCGCCGTACGTCGTCATGGCGGAGGGCGACCACCGGCACGTCGTCGTACGCGGCTACGACGGCGCGCCACGCCAGGTCCCGGTCGACGTCTTCGCCGAGCTGCTGGCCCGCGACCCCCGGCTCACCGGGCTGCCCCCGGACACCCCCGTGGTGCTGCTCGTGTCCGACGCCGGCGCGCGGGGCCTGGATCTGCCGCGCCAGGCGGCGGACCGGGTGGGCCGGGAGGTCTGGTCGGCCAACGGCAAGGTGCTGGTGTTCCGGCAGCCGGACCCCTCGCTGCCGCATCTGCCCTCCCTGCTGTACGGGGACGGCAGGCCGAACCCCGAGTGGATCCGCAGCGAGCCCGGTCAGGTGCTCGACCCGGCGGAGCGGGAGAACGCGCCGGAGTGGGAGCGGGAGGTGCTGTCGCACAGCGTCGTCGACGACGGGGGCCGGACCATCGGCCGGGGCGTCTTCGAGGACGCCGAGGCGCCGGGCCGGATCGTCGCGCTGAAGCTCGCGACCGAGTCGTCCGAACTGTGGCACTACGACCCGGCCACCGGTACGTCGGTCAAGGACGACGACCCCGTGCCGTTCGCCGGCAAGCCCGTGTACGTCTTCAGTGCCCACGCCGTCCCGGGCGCGACCCGGACGCCGACCGCGACGGACCCCGGCCACTACTCCCGCCGGCAGGAGACCGGCGGGATGCTCAAGCGGCGGCCGAGCCTGGCCCGGCTGCCGCAGGACCACGCCGTCCTCATGGAGGCGTGCTCCAGCGCGGAGCCGCCCGGTGTGGTCCGCACCCGCAGGGGCATCGCCGACACCTTCGTCCCCGACCCGCTGGCGGTCGTCAGCGAAAGCCAGCACGTCGCCAACGAGACCGGGCGCACGGCGTACGGCGGCACCCATATGGTCGGCTTCGCGACGCTGCCGGACGGGTCGCTGGCGCACCGCCTCTACACGGACTCGCGGGGGCGGCGAGGCACGTGGGTGGAGCACCGGCCGGAACCCGCCGGCGCGCTTCTCGACGACCGCGCCATGGCGGCGGGCCTGCACACGGACCCGGCGCAGCCGGTCACCGACGCGACCCGGGAACAGGCCCTGCGGCTGGTGCGCGCCCTGCGGCTCGCCTTCGGCGTGGCGATCGAGGACGACAGCCGGTACGGCGAACTCCTCGCCGGAATCGGCGCGTTGGAGACCATGCGGGCGGCCGATCCGGCGCTGCGCGACCTCGGGCCGTTCTCCATGGACCTGTTCGACCGCGCCGCCCACGCGCATCAGGGGGGCGACGCGCACCGGGACGTGCTTCTCGCCGCCGCCGAGGCCGTACGCCTCCGGCCGGACACCGTACTGTCCGACTTCGTCGGCCTCCCCAGGGTCGCGGCCACCGCACAGCGGTTGGGTGGCCTCTCGGACCAGGACCTGGACGCCGAGGCGGTCCGCGTCCTGCGTCTCGACGACCGTCCGGAGGCCGTCGGGGAGCCCGAGCGGGCGCGGCTGTTCTGGGCGATGGTGAAGGCCCTGGAGTGGGAGAGCCGGACCCCCGATCCGGACGCCCTCACCGCCCGCGTCCTGCACCTGGACCGGCCCGACCCGGCCCGGCGCGGCGACCTGCTCCACCTGGTCGCGCAGGCGGCCGCCGTCGGCGTGGACGTGGATGACCTGACCGAACTGGGCGCCTTCCACCTGGAGACGCTCGGCGCCCTCGACCCCGCGACCCAGCTCCGGGGCGCCGACGGCACCCCGGTCGGCCGTCATTGGGCGCAGGCGCCGCCGAACGCGACCATGGCGACCGACCGGGTCGTCGTCGCCGCCCCGAAGCAGGGCGGCGGCTTCCAGCCGGTGGCCCAGGAACGGCCGCCGTGGAGCACGCCGGGCGGACCTCCGGCGTACACGGTATGGGCCGGGGGCGGCCACGACCACCTGCAGCTGAACCTCCCCGGCGGCTTCCGCGCCCGCGTGCCCTACGACGAGGTCGCCGAGCTGCTGGCCCGCGACCCCGAGCTCAACGCCCGCCCGGCGAGCGGCACGGACATCGTCCTGGCGGTGTCGAAGGCGGCCACGACACCGGCCACCGGCACCGCCCCCGATCCGCGCGCCGTGATCGGCGCCGGGACCGGCCGCACCGTATGGGCCTCGCGGGGCAACGTCGCCCTGGCCGGCACCGGCCCGAACCGGCCGTACGTCCCCACCCTGCTCCCCGCCGCCCCCGGCCGCCCGGTGGCCGCCGACTGGGCGGCCGTCCGGCCCGCGACCGCGCCGGCCGACGACGTCACCTTCGCCGACCGGCGCGAGCCCGAGCCGCCCGCCGCGCTCGTCGGCCTCCTCGACCCCGGACCGGCCGGCGGGCTCGGCACCCCGCTGCCGAACCTGGACGGCCTGCTGGCCGACCTCGGTGAACCGCTGCCGGACCACCTGGAGGACGCGGCGGCCGGCGACCCGATGACGGAGATCGGCCCGGAGGAGGTCCGGCAGCAGGAACTGCTGACGGACCTCTACGGCCCCGGCATCCTGACCGGCCCCCTGTACCCCGAACTCCGCGACGGGCTCACCCGCCTCGACCGACTCCGCCGAGACGACCCCGAGGTGAGCTTCGGCCTGCTGCCCGGCGGCCCGCCCCGCCCGTTCGACCTGGACGCCGTGGTCCGCCGGGTGCTGCTCCTGGACCACACCGCCCCGGTGACCGACGTACAGCGCAGCCGGGTGCTCGGCCTCGTCACCTCGGAGGCCGCCGCGTCGGTGTCGAGCCTGGCCGGCCTCGCCGCGCTCCAGCTCCAGCGGCAGGGCGTGCTGTCACCCACCCACACCATGACCGCCCCCGACGGGCGGATCCGCGGCCGCGACTGGACGAACACCGTCGTGCCCGACCTGGATCTCACGACCACCGGGAAGTCGACCCTCCGTTCCGACGGCGGCCTGGACCGCGCCGATGTGCACACCGCGCCCTGGCACCGCCCCGGCGAGCCGGAACCGTACGTCGTGCGGGCGGAGGGCACCCACCGGCACATCGTCGTACGCGGCCACGACGGCGCCCCGCGCGCGGTGCCGCTCGACGTGTTCGCCGAACTGCTCGCCCTCGATCCGGAGCCGGCCGGGCTTCCCGCGGACGTGCCCGTGGTGCTGCTCGTCTCCGACGCCGGCGGCCGCGGCCTGGACCTGCCGCGCCGGGCGGCCGACCGGATCGGCAGGGACGTCTGGTCGGCCAACGGCGGCGTGGACGTCACCCCGCGGGACGATCCGGCCCAGCCGTACGTCGTCTCCCTGCGCGGCGGCCGGGGGCTGCACCGCGCCGACTGGATCCGCAGTATCCCGGGCCAGGTGCTCGACCCGGCCCAGGCCGCGAACGCGCCCTACTGGGAACAGGAGACGCTGTCCCACACCATCGTCACCGACCAGGGGCCGATCGGCCGGGGTGTCTTCAAGGACACCGAGCCCCCGCAGACGATGAGGAACCTCCGGTACGCGACGACGGCGACGGACCTCTACCACTACAACAAGGTCACCGGGGAGTGGCACAAGGACGCCGAGCCCGTCCTGTTCACCGGCAACCCCCTGTACGTCTTCGCCGCGCACGCCAAGCCGGGCGAGACCCGGGTGCCGACCGCGGCCAACCCGGACCACAGCACCCGGCGGGAGCGGACCGGCGGCATGCTCAGACGCCGGCCGAGCCTGGCGCGGCTGCCCAAGGACCACGCCGTGCTGATGGAGGCGTGCTCCAGCGGGGCGTTGCCGGGCCTGGTCCGTACCCGCCGGGGCGTCGACGACACCTTCGTCCCCGACCCGCTGGGCGCCGTCAGCGAGAGCCAGCACGTCGCCAACGAGACCGGACGCACCGTGTACGGCGGCACCCACACGGTCGGCATCAGCCGGCGGGACGGCGCCCCCGTCCACGTCATGCACACCGACTCGCGGGGCCGGCGCGGAAAGTGGGTGGCGCACCGGCCGGAACCCGCCGGGCCCCTGCTGGACGACCGCGCCCGAGCCGCCGGACTGCACACCGACCCGGTGGGGCCGGCGTCGCGGGAGATCCGTGAGCGGACGCTGCGGCTGGTACGCGCGCTGCGGCTGACGTTCGGGGCGGCCATCGAGGACGACAGCCGCTACGGCGAACTCCTCGCAGCCATCGGCGCCTTGGACACCATGCTGCACGCCGACCCGGTGCTGCGCGGAGCCGGCCCGTTCTCCATGGACCTGTTCGAGCGCGCCGCCCGCGAGATGCGCGCGACCGAACAGGGGGTCACGGACGGCGCGTTGACGCCCGACGCCTACCGGCAGCTGCTGGCCGGGGCCGCCGACGCCCTGCGCCGCGATCCCGGCGCCGTCCTCGGCGACCTCGTGACCCTGCCGCACATCACCACCGTGGCCGAGGGGATGGCCGGCATCCCGGAGCAGGACGTGAACGACGAGGCCGTCCGCGTCCTGGGCCTCGACCCGTACACGGCGGTCGTCGGACGGGCCGAACGGGCCGAGCTGTTCTGGGCGATGGTGAAGGCCCTGGAGTGGGAGAGCCGCACCCCCGACCCGGACGCCCTCACGGCCCGCCTGCTCCACCTGGACCTGCCGGACCCGGCCCTGCGCACCGACCTGCTCGACCTCGTCACCCGGGCGGCGGCCGCCGGCGTGGACCTGGACGACCTGACCGAACTGGGCGCCTACCACCTGGAGTCGCTGGGCGCCCTCACCCCGGAGACCCTGCTGTACGACGACAAGGGCGCCCCGGCCGGGCGTCATTGGGCGCCGGGCCCGTCCGGGCGGTCGGTGGACGCCGACAGCGCCCTCGTCATGGCGGCGACCCCGGACGGCGGCCACCGCCCCCTGCGCCGGGCGAAGCTGCCGTGGACCGCCGACACCACGAGGCCGGCGCCGTATCTGGTGCGGGGCGAGAGCGGGCCCGACCACCTGGTGATGACCCTGCCCGGCGGAGTACGCGTCCGGGTGCCGTACGAGGAGGTCGCCGAACTGCTGGCCAGGGACCCCGGGCTGGGCGCACGCCCGCCGGCCGCCGACGTCGTCCTCGCCTCCACCACGACGTCCGCGTCGCCGGGGGCCGTGGACGTCCTCACGGCCGGAACCGGCCGAGGCGTGTGGACCTCACCGGGCCCGGTGGACCTGCTCGCCCAGAGCGATCCCTCGGACCCGCACGTCCTCGCCCTGCTCCCCATGGCCGACGGCCGGCGCCAGCGGGCCGACGACTGGACGGTCACCCGGCAGGCGCCCCCGGCGAACCCCACGACCCCCGACACCACCTTCGCGGCCGAGACCACCACGACCGTCGCCGTCCCGCCGTCCACCGAGCCCGACCCGCTCCCCGCGGACCGCCCGCTCCTCGACCCCGCCATGACGCCCCCGCCACCCGCGCGCACCCGCCGCACCCCGGCCCGCTTCACCGACGGCCGGCGGATGCCCGCGTACGTCGACGACCTCCAGTCACTGCTCCCCACCGGCCTCACGGCCGCCGAGGTCGACCAGCTCCTCACCAACCCGAGCACGTTCGGCCAGAGCACGGTCGTGCTGCGCGGCACCGAGCATGCCCTGGACACCATCGACCGCGAACTGGCGGCCAGGCCGGACGCCCGCCCCGCCGACGGCACCCGGCTGCTCGACGACATCCGGCAGACGCTGCAGGACAAGCCCAAGACCCTCGCCGACGGCCAGGGCCGCCCGTTCCCGTACGTCAACGCCGACGGAAGGACCCGCGTCCTGTGGATCAGGGCGCGGCACTACGGCACCTGGGCCCCCTTCGACGACGGCATCGGCGACTCCACGAAGATCGACAGCATGCACCGGGCGGCCGCCACCTTCGGGCTGACCAAGAACATGCAGGCCAACTCCCAGTACGGTCTCGGCGGTCCGATCGGCCCGGCCGGCGCGGCGGCGTTCGGCGGCTTCGGGCGGATCGCCCTGCGGTTCGGCTTCATCAACAAGGTCGGCTACACGCTCACCGACCAGCGGATGAACCAGATGGAGACCCGCACCCTGGACAAGTCCCGGGCCTATCTGGACGACGTCCACTACGAGATACGCGTCACCGACACCGCCGGACGGCTCGTCACCGGCACCGGCACCGACCCGGACGCCCCCGCACGGTTCTCCTTCGGCGTCCGCAAGGGCCTCCTCGTACGCCTCCCCGACAGCGTGACGAAGATCCCGGAGCCGGGCAGGATCCCCCGCTCGATCACCCTCGACCGCGACTCCCAGTACCGCTTCGTCCGTATCGAGGGCTTCGGCCCGGTCGCCGCGATCCGCGACTGGGCGGCCGCGCAGATCGGCGCGCTGCCCGGCAGCTCCGCCTACACCGAGCTGGACATCTTCTTCTCCGGCGACAGCTTCCAGCGGCACGCCGGCACCATGGCGCGCGGCCGGATCACCACCCCGCCGCTGTTCGCCGACGACAGGAGGAAGTCACCGCTGGGCGTCTTCGTCGTGGAGGAGCTGATCCCCCGGGCCGCCGTGCTCGTCGGCGAGACCGACCAGGCCGAGATGCGCGACATCAACACCTCGACCGTCCGCAGCGAACGCAGCCGGGCCCAGGGCCGGAGCCTGCTGCTGCAGGCCGTCGCCGGACCCGCCTTCAACGTCCACGACCCCGGCGCGGCCCCCTTCGACCTGCGGCTCCAGTTCGGTCCCACCGCCCAGTACTCGTACGCGAAGACCTGGTCCGTCGGACTCGGCGCGGCCGGCACCATGCGCTCCGCCGGACAGGTGAAGGGCCCGAGGACCGCCCTCTACCTGGTGGTGAAGTCGGTACGGGTGCGCCGGGCCGGTGACAACGGACCGCCCACGCGCTTCCTGACCTGGAGCCTGGACCGCATGACCAGCTCCGAGGCCCGGCGGCTGGCCGGATGGGACGACGGCACCGCGCTCGCCCTGCGGAGCGGCGCCGCCCCGCCGCACGTCCCGGCCTATCTGACCGTGGACCGCCCGCGCACCCTGGGCATGCACCGGGTGAAGGAGTTCACCTTCGACGACGGTCTGCGCACCCGCGTCACCCCCGACACGGCGGACGGCGTCGGCCGCACCCTGCTGGACGCGTTCGCCGACGGGGTCGTCCAGGCCATCGGCGATCTCAACCAGGGGCTCGTGGTCCCGCTCGACCAACTGCTGCCGCCGAACCTGCCCAAGGGCTGGCGCGCCCGCTTCGACGACCTGCTCCGACGCGACCCCGACCAGGTGCTGAAGGCCGCCCAGAGCCTGCCCGTGCCGCGTCGGTGGACCGACCCCGTCACCTACCGGATCGCGCTCCAGAACACCCTCCAGGTGCTCGGCGTGCTCTCCCAGCAGAACGTCACCGCGAACCTGGAGGCGCTGACCACCGTCGGCCTGCCGGTCCGGCTCACGGACCCCGACTCCCTCGGCACGGTCTACTACACCCTGCGGGTGCACGGGACGCTGACCCGGCGCCGCTACGAGGGCAAGGACGTCCACGAGGGCATGCGTTTCAGTGCTCAGGGCATCGACCGGCTGGACGGCCAGATCAGCGTCAAGCAGGGCGTGGACCTGGGTTTCGAGGGCACGTTCTCGGGCCGGGACAACGAACGCGACGAACTGGCGGGCCTGCCCCGCAACACCCTCGGGCTGACCCTGGGCGCCCGACAGGGCTGGCAGTGGGAGGCGGAGACCACCTTCGGCTCGACCGTCACCAACGAGCCCATGTCGGTGAGCAACCAGCCCACCCACCTCTACCGCTACGACCTCGCCCTCACCGCGAGCCTGAGCGGCTACTGGCGGCCCCGCGGCCTGGTCCGCGGCCTGGGCCTCGGACTGCCGGGACTGCTGGTCCTCGACGAGCCGGTCAATGTGCTGTTCGGCCGGAACGCGCTCGGCCGGCTGCGCGGAGGCGGACCCATGACCGGCCAGGTCCTCCTCGGCGTCCCCGTCCAGCACACCCCCGACGCCGACCCGTACGCCGACGGGGCCCTCAACCCGTATCTGACCGACGAGCCCGACCCCACCCCCATGCCCACCGACCGGGCCCTCGCCCTGGCCAGGGGCGACCTCGAACTCCCTGACGGCACCGGCACCGTACGGCTCGCCGACCGCGGGACACCACAGTTCAGGGAACTCCGCCAACACCCCTTCGTCATCGTGAACATGGTGCTGTCGCCCGCCCTCGTCGCCGAGGTCGACCGGGTCCTGCGGGCCGCGTCCGGCGGCGCCTGGCAGCTGGTGAAGGAGGGCGCCCCCACCCGCGACGCCATCGTCCGCACCTTCACCCCGCAGTATCTGACGTCGAGCTTCGACCAGAGCTCGGGCCCGCTGGGCATGGTGGGCAGCGGCCTGCTCGGCAAGGGGCCGTACGGCCAACTGTGGGGAACCTTCCGCTACACGACGACGGTCGGCGGCCTGCGCGCTCTCACTCCGCCGATGTCCATGGACACCGAGATGACACTCGGCGGCACCCGGCAGGCCGCC
This sequence comes from Streptomyces sp. NPDC048584, assembly GCF_043199595.1. Classification (NCBI taxonomy): domain Bacteria; kingdom Bacillati; phylum Actinomycetota; class Actinomycetes; order Kitasatosporales; family Streptomycetaceae; genus Streptomyces; species Streptomyces sp. NPDC048584. The sequence goes on along the minus strand of NZ_JBICWF010000022.1, from coordinate 26,927 downwards.
GGCAAGCTCAGCGCCGGCACCAGCTTCGTCTTCGGCGGCCAGCTGATCTACTCCGTCGCCCAGAACCCGGGACACGGCATCATGGGCGGATACGGCATCGTCGCCAACCCGTTCTCCAGAACCGGCACGCACAGTCTCAGCGTCGTACGGACCGTCGTCGCGGACATGAACCGCAAGGGGTTCACCCACCAGGTGCTGGTGGCCGGTGACGTCCAGCACTGGTTCGCGTTGACGTCGAGCCGGCTGGGCACGGGCCGGATCGGCAAGGCCGCCGCGGGCAGTTCACTGGTGCCGAGCACCCTCGCCGGGGCGGCCGGTACGGAACTGACCAGCCCCGGCGGTCTGCTGGGTCATCTGCCGGAGAAGAGCGCCCACCGGATGGGGCTCATCGACGACGGCTTCGGCGACGTCCCCCGCTACACCCGGCAGCCCTGGACGCCCCAGCCCTGGATGCGTGGCGCCGCCTTCGGCAGCTACGCCGTCAACGCCCTCGATCCCACCGACGTCCTGCTCGCCTTCGACGCACGGATCGGCAAGCTGGGGCTGGACGACCAGAGCCGGGAGCGGATACGGCAGTTGGTGACGGCACGCGCCACCCGCGCGCTGAAGGGGGAGATGACCACCACCGGCCCGTCGACCCTGGTCAAGGCGGGCGGCTGGGGCTGGGACAGCGTACGGATCGGCAGCCGGAGGGTACGAGTACGCGTCGAACTGCTGCCCGGAACACCGAAGTTCGAGGGGCTGGACCACAGCGCCGAGCTGGAGGAGAACCGGCGGGCGATCGAGACCGCCCAGCGGAACTCGGAGTCCTCCGCCGGGGCGGACCTGGGATTCCTCACCAGCCAGATGGTGCACACCGGCGACCCCCATGTCCCGGGCGCCGGACCGACATACACCGAGACCGGGTCGAACCGCAAGACGGTCGCGTCCAGCCACACGGTCACCACCGTCACCATCTACCGGGCGGCGTCCACCGAACCGCACGCGGAGATCGTCACCCCGTACCGGATGCGCGTCACCCTGGAGGCCGACGACACCCCCCACACCGGCGCACCGGCCCAACCGGGCCTCAGGGAAGCGGAGTCCACGGCCCTCGACCGCTTCCGGGGCCGGCTGACCCTCGTCGAGGAGGACGACGTCGGTGAGCTGCGCGAACATCTGCCACTCAGCCTGATGGAGCCCGTGGCGACGACGGAAGGAGCCGCCCGGCTGCTGCCCGCGCCCGATCCGGCGGCCGACCCCGCCCTGTCCGGCCCGCCCCGGCCGGTACCGGTCCCCAAGGACGGCGAGGCACTGACGGTCCTGGACGGGGACGGCGTCGTACGGCCGTTCACGTTCCCCGAGAACGGCATGCACCCCCGCGGGATCATCGGCATCGAGAACATCCGCATGGCCGGCGACCTCCTGCTGACCAAGGCGTACGACGTCGGCTTCTCCCTGCGTGCCCTGGAGGCGGAGGACGGTCCCGACGAGGACACCCTGACCGAACTCCTGCGCACCACCCGGGACACCGGGCTGACCCGCCTCGGCACCGGCTCGGCGCAAGCCCTGGAGGACGGCACCAGCTCGACGGCCGTCACCGCGTTCTTCCCCCGTACCACCGAACCGGGCGGCTACCAGGTGGCGGGGCTGACCGAGAAGTCCCTCGTCGGCACCGACACCGGACGGCTGACGCTGCGCTCGGCCCCCGACTTCAGCCGCGCGTTGCTGCTCACGGTCGCCGACGGCAAGAAGCTCGAGGTGCTCCGACGGTACGGGGAGAACGCCGGCACATCGTCGTCCGTCGAGCACAGCCAGTCCGCGAACGTCGGCGGCGGCTTCCTCTACGACTCGCCCGCCAACGCCGGCCTCAACCAGATCGGGGTCTTCGTCCCCGGCCCGAGCGACCTCGACGCCGATGTGCTGCCGGTCGGCGACGACCATCTGACCTCGCGCAACCTCAAGCCCAAGACGGGCCGTTCCTTCCTGTTCGCCGTCCCCGCCACCTGGCTGAGCGTCGGCGACGTGCACCGCGGCATCGTGGACTCCAGGCTCGCCAACCGGATCAGGGGCGGCACCTTCGCCAAGGCCCGCTCGGGTCCGCAGGCCATGGAGTCCGAGGCGTACGTCGTCACCTGGATCCGGGAGGACGTGGCCCGTGACCTGCGGCTGATCACCGACGCAGACTTCCCCGACAGCGTGTCCAAGGCGTGGGACGCGGTGGAGAGCGCGAGCAAGGCGTGGGTCGACGCGGACAAGGCGTACTGGAAGAAGCGGCGCGCCTCCAGCGGGCTGCGCGCCGACCTCGACGCCGCGCAGGCCGTCGTGGACCGGGCGGCCCGAATCGCCCGCGCTGCGCATCGGCCCGTGGATCTGGCACGGACCGACGTCGACACCGCGGACACCACGCTGAGCCGGGCGGAGTCCGACGCGCGCCGCGACCGCGGCATCGCGGACACGACCGTGGCCACCGCACAGGCCGAGGTCGACGCCTTCGCCGACGACATGTACGCCGAACCCGACCACGACGGCTGGGCGGAGCTTCTGCGGGACGAACAGGACGCCGCCGTGGTCCGGCTCGCCGAGGCGAAGGAGACCGCCCGGACGCTGCGGGCGGCGGCCGAGCTGCGGCTGGAGACCGCGCGCACGGAGAAGGCGGCGGCCGACGCGCGGCTCGACGCGACCCTGCTGTCGGCCCGCGCGCCCGGCCGGGCCCTGGACGAGGCCACCGACCTCCGTGACACCGCGCGCGACGCCTTCGACAAGCGACGCGGTGAACTGGACGCACTCCGGGACACGGCGGAGAAGGCGGCCGCCGAGTACCACCGGGTACGGTCCGGGGCGGACCAGCTCACCCGCTGGCACCGGCTCGCCGCCACCCCGGAGGGCCGGGCCGAACTGGACGGCCTCGCCGAGCCGCCCGCCGTGACCTACCAGGCCCCGCCGAAGGCCCCGGTGGTCAAGCCCCCGGCGCCGCCCCGCTACACCAGGACCGCCACCGGTCTCACCTCCCCGACCGGGGAGACGTACACGCTCCAGGACGTGCCCAGGGACGGCGACGCGTTCTTCCGCGCGCTCGCGCGGGGCCTCGAACGTGCCGCCCCCGGGCTGTTGGCCGCGCACGGCATCGACCTCGCCGACCCACGGGCGATGGCCGACCTGCGCCGCAGGATGGCCACCTGGCTCACCGACCACGCCGACGCGGAACTCCTCGCCGCCGTCACCCCCGACCACACCGACACCTTCACCCCCGAGGAGATCGCGGCGGCGGGTGTGGACCTCGGCACGGACACCCCGGCACGCCGTGAGTTCGACGGCCTCGGCGGCCTGATGCCGCACGCCGCCGACCTGACGCCCGAGGTACGGGCCGAACTCGCCGTCGCCCAGCTGCTGCGCCGGGGCGACGCGGCGTCCGAGTCCGGCTGGAACCACGCGGCCTCCGACCTGCTCCCGCTGCTCGCCGCCCGCACCTTCGGCGTACGCGTCACGGTGGTCACCGCCGACGGCTCGTTCCAGGACTTCACCCCGACACCCCCGACGACGGACCCGACCCTCACGGGCACGTCGCCCCACCCCGACGCCCAGGTGATCCTGAGCCTGGACGACCGCCACTTCCAGCCGGCGGTACCGACCACACCCCCACCCCCGAAGCCACTGCCGGCGCCGAAGGGCACGGATCCCGCGCCGAAGGGCACGGATCCCGCGCCGAAGGGCACGGATCCCGCGCCGAAGGGCACGGATCCCGCGCCGAAGGGGACGGATCCCGCGCCGAAGGGGACGGATCCCGCGCCGAAGGGGACGGAACCTCTTCCGAAGGGGACGGAACCCCTTCCGAAGGGGACGGGGACGCTCACCGAGCCCACGATCCCGCTCCCGAAGGCGGCAGACCCCCTCCCGAAGGGCGAATCGGAACCCCTCACCAAGGGTTCCGTCCCCACAAGCACGGAAGTCCCGGAGAAGACCGGCACCCCCGCCCCGAAGGACACCGAGAAGCCCTTCGAGCCGGAGCGTGAATCCGCCCCGGCGCGGGGCCGGCGCGTGCCCGTGCCCGGGACGGGGGAGTGTCTGCTCTACTCCTTCATGGCCGGCGACCCCGCACACATCCGCACCCGGCTCCCCGGTCTCGCCGCCACCGACCCCGCCGCCCACGACTGGCTCGGCGACCCCGACGCCGTACGCGGCGAGCTGCGCAGGCTGTCCGCGTCCGGCGCCGGGAGCGGCCCCTCCCGTGTCGCCCTGCGGGCCATGCGGTCCTCCATTGAGGGCTACGTGGGCCGCAGCGGCGGCCGGCTGCACCCGCAGATCGTCGGACAGTTCCGGCAGACGGTCGCCACCGAGTTCGAGACGCGCGTCCGGGGCATGGACCGGCCCGGCATGCTGGCCCTCCTCGCCCACCACGGCATCCGGCGCGTCCCCGTGGCCGAGGCCCTCGACCCCGCCGACCTGGCGCGACGGTACGTCGACGCACGTATGGCCGCCCGCCCCGCCGACCCGACGATGTCCCCGGAGGACGCCAGGGCCGTCCTGGGGGCGGACGCCGAGAACCTGAGCCCGCGCCAGATGTTCGACCACCTGGAGCGGAACGGCCTGCTGCCCGCCCCCGGCGACCTCGACGACACCGCCCTCGTCCGCCTCCTCGCCACCGCCTACACCCAGAGCACCGCCCCGCTGGACGACACCGAGTCGGCCCGGCTGATGGACGCCGTCGTCAACTGGGAGCACCGCTGGGGGACACCGGAGGGTGAGGTCTTCCTGCCTCTCCTCGCGCACGCCTTCGACCTGCGGGTCGACGTGGTGCGGTCATTCCCGGAGGGCGCCCGCCGGGTCAGCGGCGCCGGACCCGACAACGCCACCCGCTGGACGGAGGTCTACTACAACGGCGTCAACCACTACGACGGCAGCGACGCCGGCGCCCGCGACCGCTTCGGCGACCCGGTCCTCCCGAAGCGGATCAAGGACGAGGAACGCGACCAGGGCGGCGACGTACGGCTGAACCCGCTGTGGGTGCCGCTGGACGAGGCGGACCCGAACCTGCTGATCACCGGCAACCGGGACGCGGTGTGGCTGTACACGGTGACCGATGACGGGAGGGTGATCCTCGGTACGGAGGCCCTGAGCGGCATCATCACGCCGGAGCAGTTCGACGCGCTGCTGGCGGGCATGCGGGAGAAGGACCCCGACCTGACGGCGGAGTCGCTGCGCGGGGCGCTGGACGGGCTCGGCCACACCGGTATCGCCGCCGGTTTCGTCACCGAAGGCGAGGAGGACGCCGGCCGGACGCTGCCGGGCCGCAGCCGGGTGTCCGGTGAGTTCCGGTGGAGCGCGGAGCAGGGGGCCTGGGTGGTGAACGACAAGTCGGGCCGCTATATGAGCGAGACGGTCCGCCCGGGCCTGGACGCGGCGGCGGCCGCCGACTGGCTGACCAATGTGGCGGCCCTGTTCAGCGCCCGGCTGGGCGTCGTCGTACGGACCGACCAGGTGAAGACGGCCCCGCCCCCGCCGAAGGACCCCCCGCCCGCGGCCCCGCCCCCGCCTTCGTCCCGCACGACCACGCAGACCTCCCCGCCCACCGACGACACCGGGAAGCTGGACACCGCCCGCCGGGTCGGCGCCGTACTGCACGGCCTCGGCCACCCCGTGGTACTGGCCGGAGCCGCCCGCGGCCGGGTGCAGTTCGGGCAGTCCCGGCCGCTGGGCGCCGTGGAGTTCCAACTGCCCGCACCGCCCCCCGTCGCCACGATCCGCGCGGCGCTGCCCGGAGCGTCGGTACGGATCAGGCCCGGCACGGGTGGCGCCCGGGTCCTCGACGTGTCGATGGACGGCGTCGACATCACGATCACGGCGACGGACCGCCCGCCCGCCGGCACGGTCACCGTCGACGGCTTCACCCTGCCGGCCCCCGCCGACTCCGTGGCCGACGCCGCCCTCGCCCTGGCCACCGGCACCGACCCCGACCTGCGCGGCCGCGACCTCCTCGACCTGCTGTGGGCACGGCACGCCGACAGCGCCTCGCGCACGGACACATCGGTCCTCGCGCACCAGGACGCCTACCGCTCCGGCTCCCTCGCCGTACGGCTCAGCGAACTGCTCGACTCCGCCGCCCTCGACCCCGACGCCCTGGCCCGCCATGAGCGGACCTGGCGCGCCCTCGGCATCACCGAATCCGAACTCGCGAAGATACGCGCCGAGTTGACCGCCCTGGCCGACGAACTGAGAGCCCTCCCGGAGGTCACCACCGACCCGGTCCGCTCGCTCGCCGCGCGCCTGCCCGGCCTGTCCACCGCCGACCGTGACGCGGCGCTGGCGCTGCTGCCGTCCGCGCACCGTGAGCGGCTGGCCGCCGACCCCGTACTCGTCGACGCCCTGCGCGACGCCCTTCCCTCAGCCGAATTCGCTGTGGTCGCCGCTCAGTTGCTGACACAGGTGCCCGACGGGGTCGAACAGCCCGTCTCCGCCGGTGGCCGGGCCCGTACCCAGGTGGCCAGGCTGCTCCAGGACCCGGATGTCGCCGCGCGGCTGCTCAAGGGCGGTTCGCGGGTCGTGGTGGTGCCCAGGAGCGAGGTCATGACGGCCCAGGACGCCTTCCGTCATCTGCGGGGCGGACTCACCGACGACGGCCGCCCCTGGGAGACCGTGCGCGGCGCGGGCCTGCGCAGCGCTGCCGTCACCGAGGAGAACCTGCTGGGCGAGCGCACCACCGTCCCGGACGCTGAGGACGCACAGGCCGACGGCTACTCGACGACCGTGCACGAGGTCGCCCACACCATCCACCTGTACGGCCTGGACCCCGTCGACCAGCGGCGCGTCACCGACGCCTACGAGGCCACCCGGCGAATCGGCGAGGCGGGCGCCTGGCCGGACGGCGCCCTCCACGGCCAGGACGCCGACGGCCGTCGTAGCGCCCCCAACTACAGCAGCCGCGACGAGCGCGAGTTCTTCGCCCAGCTCACCAACGTCTACCTGATGACGAACGGCGGCTTCGACCCGTACACCGGGCTGCCGCGCCACAACGACGGCCCGGAGTGGGTGCGCGAACACCACCCGGACCTGTACCCGTTGCTGCGCCGCCTGTACGGCGAGGGTCCCGAACCCCGCCCCCGCCATCCGCGGAGTGTCGCGGCCGCCCGGCCGCGCGGAGTGCGTGCCGCCGAGGTCAACCCCGTCGACGCCACCGACGTCGAGAACGAGGCGCTGGCCCGCGCCCGCGCGCTGTGGGACGTCGCCGAGGGCCGGCGGGGTGACGGCGACGACGCCTACGTGGCCGTCCGCGCCCTGTGGGACGGCACCACCGGCACCCATACACCCCAGCCGCACACCCCCGCGCCGCTGCCGCTGCCGCACCCCACCCCCGTACCGCCCACGGAGCCTGCCGCAGCGCCGCCGCCCACCGACGGCGCGGCACAGCGGCGGCTTCGGGAACTGTGGGCGGTCGTCGACGCCACCTTCGGATCCCAGCCGCTCACACAGGAGTTGCGCAACGGACTGTTCCACTCCCTGCGCGTGATCGAGGCGGCGCGTGCCGGACACCCCCGCTTCGGCGGCGCCCTGGACCTCGACGGCATCACCCGGACCCTGCTCCATCTGGCACCGGACGAACCGGTGGACGCGGCCCGGCACTACGACGCCTTCACCCTCGCGAGCAGCGCCCACCGCAGGGGCCGGGTCGGCAGCCTGGCCGCCATCGCCGCCTACGGGCTGACCCGGCAGCACGGCTACCCGCAGCAGACCCTCCTCAGCGGCGCCGACAACACGCCGTACGGCAGGAACTGGACCGGACGCACCGGCATCCGCCTGCACATGGACGTCGTCGCCGACCCGACGGGCGTCCACCCCTCGCTCTGGGGGCCGACCGCCCACGCGGTGCTGGGCCGGCGCAACGAGGAGGGACTGCTGCTGGCGGGCGGAATCCCGGTGTCGGAAGAGGAGTTCGCCGAACTGGTGCTGCACGACCCCACGCGGCGGCCCGGCACGCCCGTGGTGATCCTGATCGCCGACGAGGACGGCCACAACGAGACCCTCGCCCGCATCGTCGCCGACCGGACCGGAACGCGTGCCTGGTTCAGCTACGGCGATCTGCGGCTGGAGACGGCCCCGGACGGCCTCCGGGTGCCCGTGCTGGCCGCGCCCGCCTCCGGGGAACCGGCCGGGGCCTGGATCCCCGCCGACCCGGGACTGGTCCCGGACGATCCGGAGGCCACCGTCAGGGCGGCGAACAACACCCTCTTCCCGGACACCGACATCCACTCGTATCCGCTGGTCACGGTCGACGGACAGACACTGACCGGGCGGGTGTTCCTCGACGCGCACGACATGGCGATGCGCGACGAGGCCATGCGGGTGGTGTCCGCCATCCAGCAGCACATCCTCGTCATGGAGGGGCTGCCCGGTGTGTACGCCGGGAAGGAGAGCGGCCCGCTGCCCCTGCCGCGCGGTCTTGCCGACTCCTACATCGCCGTCGGCCACGGCGACAGCGGACGCACCACCCTGGCCCGCCGCAGCACCGGCGCCAACCAGGCGGTGCATCCGAAGCAGTTGGGCCGCGTCCTGGCACGGCGCAAGAGCCTCCGGACGCTGGCCCCCGACGTACCGGTGTGGCTGCTGATCTGCGAACTGTCCATGACCCGCCCCGACCAGGACCTCCTCACCCACCCCTCCTCCGCCCAGTACGTCGCCAACGAGGTCCGCCGCACCGTCTTCACCGTCGACCGGCAGATCACCCCGAGCGAGGCCGCCGGCGGTCTGCCGCCGCACCTCATCGTGTACGACGACCCCGACAACCCCGCAGGTCACATAGGGGAGTTCCCGCCCGAGCCGAGGACCGTCGCCCTCGACGCGCTCGCCGACCTCGGCGGACTGCCCGACGGCCTGCCGGGACGCACCGACCGCGCCCTGCACTGGGTACGGGCCCTGCGGCTCACCCACGGCGCGCACATCGACTCCGACCCCGCCCGGGAGGCGGAGTTCCACGGGCTGATCGAGGGTTTCGGCGCCCTCGAACGGCTCCGCTTCCAGGCGGCCGGCAACAGCGACCCCGGCCTGCTCACCTGGGGCGGGCTCCAGCACATCGCCGGACAGTACGCCACCCGGCACGGCTGGGACCGTACCCTCACCCCCGGCCTGCTCGCCCATCTGCTGCACGCCGCCCGCACGGGCGGGCTGACGGCCTCCGACGTGTCCGGCCCCGACGCCTCCGCCGCGCCTCCAGCCCCCTCGCCGCCCCGGCCCCGGGTCGCCTTCGAGCACCGCAACCGGGACATCACCGACCCGGTCCAGCGCCGCCGACTCGCCGACCCGGGACTGGATCCGTCCCGCACGGCGGCGGCACGGGAGGGCAGCACCCTGTGGTCGCACAGCGGCGACGCGGCCCCGAAGCCCCACCCCGACCCGGGGCACCATCACATCGCGGCGACCGACGACCGCGCCTTCGGCAGCGAGTCCCTCGGCCAGTGGAGCGCGAGCGACCCCGGCGACCTCGGCCCGGAACAGCACTCGGGCCCCACCCCCGACATCATCACGTCCGGCGACGAGGAGTCCCACCGCCAGTGGATCGCGGAACAGGTGTCCCCCTCCGACCTGCCCGCCCTCACCGAAACCGTCACCCTCACCGAACTACGGAACGCGGGCATCCCGATCACCCCCGGAATGGAGGTCGAGGCGGGACTGGGCGGAGGCGTCCGGGCCGGCGCCCTGCCCCCACCGGACCAGATCCGCCTGCTGATGTCCCGCCCCACCCCCTGGCCGGCCGCCCTCGAAACGGCCCTGGCCGCCACCGCGCGCCGCATCTGGCACACGGCCTTCACGGACTTCGAGCCCACGACCCGGAACGCCACGCAGACATGGCACACGGCCCTCGGCCTGCTCCTGCCGGGCGAACCGGACGCCGTACTCACCGACTGGCGCCGCACCGGCGAGGCTTACCGCACCGCCGTCCGCCACCTGGCCGACCTTCTGGCGGCGCAGGGCACGGCCTCCTGGAACATCGAACTGCTGGCCACCCGCTTCCGGCGACAACTCCTCGATTGAATCGCCGAGTTGCTGCATACTCGACTTCTGTTGTCGTGCACATGCGCTGGGGGTGCGGTGTCGTTCGACGCTGTGGTGGTGGAAGCGGTCAGAGTGATGACCGGGGTGGCCGGTGGAGCCGCGTCAGCCGTGGGCTCGGGCGTGGGCCAGCTGGTCACCGACATGGTGCGGCGCCGGATCGCCGGTACTCCTGACGGCCAGGCCGCCCTGACCGCGCTCGACGAACATCCCGCCGATCCCGGGACGGCCGCGCGGCTGGAGGAAGCACTCCAATCGCATGTCGCCGCGGATCCCGCTTTCAGGTCCCAGCTCGAAGTGGCGGTGAAGGGCCCGCAGTCCTCGGTCAACAACGGCATACAGATCGGGGCGGGCGCGAAGTTACGGGGGAACACGATCTCCCTGGGGCCCGTCACGATCCAGAACACGCCGGCGGCCCGGGCGACGCTCGTGACGCTCGCGGTCGTACTGGTCGTGGCGCTCGTCTTCGGCGTGTACGGAGTGTCCCGGGCCGTCAAGGGCGACGACCCGCCGTCCCGGACGGAACCCGGCGTCGCGGGCCGGGCGCCGGGTTCCGGGGACGAACCGGCCGCCCGGCCGCCCGGCGGCGACGCGACGGAACCCGAGGACTCCGACACCCCGGCCACGGACCAACGACCGTTGGGGGCCGAGGAGATCGACCACGTTCTCGGCAGTCTTGAGATGCCTTCTGGCTGGACGGACGGTGGATGGGCCACGGAGTCCGCCGAGGGGATGAACCTCACCAGCATCGCCCGCCGCCAGTGCTGGGACCTCGACGACCCGGACCCGTACGAGCATCACGGGTCGGGGAAGATCACCGACTTCGGCGCGGGAGGGGAGGGGGTCGCCATCGACCTGACCGCGGTCGAGGCGTCCGGCACGCGGACGGCCACCGCCGATGCCGTCGATTCCATGGCGGCCCTGCGCATCATGTACGGCTGTCTGCCGGACGCGGGACCGGTGGACATCGGCGACGAGGCGTTCACCTGCACTCAGCCCGGCTACGTCTACACCTGGGTCCGTGTCGGCCCCATGATCGCTTGGGTGATCACCGCGGACCCGGCCCGGGAGACCTCGGACGCGTGGGCGCGGAAGCTCGTCCCGGCCCTGCGCGAGGCACTCGGCGCATAGGCACGGGCACCGCCGGGCCGGTCCGGCGGCGTGGAGCCGGACCCTCAGCACTCGATGATGTTCACCGCGAGCCCGCCCCGCGCCGTCTCCTTGTACTTGACCGACATGTCCGCGCCGGTCTCCTTCATCGTCTTGATGACCTTGTCCAGGGAGACCTTGTGCGAGCCGTCGCCGCGCATCGCCATGCGGGCCGCCGTGACCGCCTTCACCGCGGCCATGCCGTTGCGCTCGATGCACGGGATCTGGACGAGACCGCCGACGGGGTCGCAGGTCAGGCCGAGATTGTGCTCCATACCGATCTCGGCCGCGTTCTCCACCTGCTCGGGGGAGCCGCCCAGTACCTCCGCTAGGGCGCCCGCCGCCATCGAGCAGGCGGAACCGACCTCGCCCTGGCAGCCGACCTCGGCGCCCGAGATGGAGGCGTTCTCCTTGAAGAGCATGCCGATCGCGCCGGCGGCCAGCAGGAAGCGGACCACGCCCTCCTCGTCGGCGCCGGGGACGAAGTTCATGTAGTAGTGCAGGACGGCGGGGATGATCCCGGCCGCGCCGTTCGTCGGCGCGGTGACGACCCGGCCGCCGGCCGCGTTCTCCTCGTTCACGGCCATGGCGTACAGGGTGATCCACTCCATGGCGAGAGCCTTCGGGTCGCCCTCGGAGCGCAGCTTGCGCGCGGTGTTCGCGGCGCGGCGGCGGACCTTCAGACCGCCCGGCAGGATGCCCTCGCGGGACATGCCGCGGTCGACACAGGCCCGCATCACCCGCCAGATCTCCAGCAGTCCCTCGCGGATCTCCTCCTCGCCGCGCCACGCCCGCTCGTTCTCCAGCATCAGGGCGGAGATGGACAGGCCGGTCTCCCGCGTCAGGCGCAGCAGCTCGTCGCCGGTGCGGAACGGGTACTTCAGGACCGTGTCGTCCAGCACGATGCGGTCCGCGCCCACCGCGTCCTCGTCGACGACGAAACCGCCGCCCACCGAGTAGTACGTCTTCGTCAGCAGCTCCGCACCGGAGGCGTCGTGCGCCCACAGGGTCATGCCGTTGGCGTGGTACGGGAGCGCCTTGCGGCGGTGCAGCACCATGTCGTCGTCGAAGGAGAACGTGATCTCGTGCTCGCCGAGCAGCCGGATCCGGCCGCCGTCCTTGATCTTCTCCACCCGCTCGTCGGCCGACTCCACGTCCACCGTGCGGGGCGAGTCGCCCTCCAGGCCCAGCAGCACCGCCTTGGGCGTGCCGTGGCCGTGCCCGGTGGCGCCCAGGGAGCCGTACAGCTCCGCGCGGACCGAGGCGACCGAGTCCAGCAGGTCCTCGTTGCGCAGCCGCCGGGCGAACATCCGGGCGGCCCGCATCGGGCCGACCGTGTGCGAGCTGGACGGGCCGATGCCGATCGAGAACAGATCGAAGACCGAGATGGCCACGGGGGGACTCCTAAGGGTTCGGCGGACGACGCTGTCCACCGGGGAGGGGTGGTGCACAGAGAAGAGGGATCGTTCCTGCGGGTGCATGGTGCGGGGCACCGCGCTCACTGCCCCAGTGTGCGCGATGCCCCGGATGTCCGTACAAAGAAAAGCGTACGAAATTACTGCAGACCGGGGTACAGCGGGTGCTTCGCGGCGAGTGCCGTGACCCGGGCCCGGAGCGCGTCCACGTCGTAGGACGGCTTCAGCGTCTCGGCGATCACGTCCGCGACCTCGGTGAAGTCCTCGGCCGTGAAGCCCCGGGTGGCCAGGGCGGGCGTGCCGATCCGCAGACCCGAGGTGACCATCGGCGGGCGCGGGTCGTTCGGGATCGCGTTGCGGTTGACGGTGATGCCGACCTCGTGGAGGCGGTCCTCGGCCTGTTGGCCGTCCAGCTCCGAGTTCCGCAGGTCGACCAGGACCAGGTGCACGTCCGTGCCGCCGGACAGCACGTCCACGCCCACGGCCTTCACATCGTCCTTGACCAGGCGCTCGGCCAGGATGCGGGCGCCCTCGAGGGTACGGCGCTGGCGCTCCTTGAACTCCTCCGAGGCGCACACCTTGAAGGCGACCGCCTTCGCGGCGACCACGTGCTCCAGCGGGCCGCCCTGCTGCCCCGGGAACACGGCGGAGTTGATCTTCTTGGCCAGTTCGGCCGTGGAGAGGATCACACCGCCGCGCGGACCGCCGAGGGTCTTGTGCGTGGTGGTGGTCACCACATGGGCGTGCGGCACCGGGTTCGGGTGCAGGCCCGCGGCGACCAGACCGGCGAAGTGCGCCATGTCGACCATGAGGTACGCGCCGACCTCGTCCGCGATCCGGCGGAACGCGGCGAAGTCCAGCTGACGCGGGTACGCCGACCAGCCGGCCACGATCAGCCTCGGCTTGCTCTCCTTGGCGAGCCGCTCGACCTCGGCCATGTCGACCTGGCCGTCGTCGCCGACGTGGTACGGCACCACGTTGTAGAGCTTGCCGGAGAAGTTGATCTTCATGCCGTGGGTCAGGTGCCCGCCGTGCGCGAGGTTCAGACCCATGATCGTGTCACCGGGCTTGAGCAGCGCGAACATCGCGGCGGCGTTGGCCTGCGCGCCGGAGTGCGGCTGCACATTGGCGTGCTCGGCGCCGAAGAGGTCCTTGACCCGGTCGATGGCGATCTGCTCGATCACGTCGACGTGCTCGCAGCCGCCGTAGTAGCGGCGGCCGGGGTAGCCCTCGGCGTACTTGTTGGTGAGGACCGAGCCCTGGGCCTCCATGACCGCGACCGGGGCGAAGTTCTCCGAGGCGATCATCTCGAGGGTGGACTGCTGGCGGTGCAGCTCGGCGTCGACGGCGGCGGCGACGGCGGGGTCGAGCTCGTGCAGGGGCGTGTTCAGAACGGACATGCGGCTACGACTCCTCAGCCGGCGATTTCGGCGTCGTACTCGGCGGCGGACAGCAGGTCGGCCGGCTCGTCGGTGACACGCACCTTGAACAGCCAGCCGCCCCCGAAGGGGGCCGAGTTCACCAGCGACGGGTCGTTCACGACGTCCTCGTTGATCTCGGTGATCTCACCGCCGACGGGGGAGTACAGATCGCTGACCGACTTGGTGGACTCCAGCTCGCCGCAGGTCTCGCCCGCGGAAACGGTGTCACCGACCTCGGGGAGCTGGACGAAGACCACGTCGCCGAGCGCGTTGGCCGCGTGCTCCGTGATGCCGACCGTCGACACGCCGTCCTCGGCGGCCGACAGCCACTCGTGCTCCTTGCTGTAACGCAGCTGCGTGGGGTTGCTCATGGCCTGGATTCTCCTGTACGGGGGGAGTGCTGATGACTGAGGGGACTGCGTACGGCACCCGTGAGCGGGCACGACGGCCCGCTCACCTCGTGCGTGGAACGCCGTCGTCCGGAAAGCCGTCGTCCGACGGTGTCACTTCTGCCGCTTGTAGAAGGGCAGCGCCACGACCTCGTACGGCTCGTGGCTGCCCCGGATGTCGACGCCCACACCCTCGGTGCCCGGCGCCGCGTGCGCCGCGTCGACGTACGCCATCGCGATCGGCCTGCCCAGCGTGGGGGAGGGGGCGCCCGAGGTGACCTCGCCGACCACCTCGCCGCCGGCCACGACCGCGTACCCGGCGCGCGGGACCCGGCGGCCCTCGGCGACCAGACCGACCAGCACCCGCGGCGGCACGGCGGCGGCACGCTCGGCGGCCTCGGCGAGCGCCGTACGGCCCACGAAGTCGCCCTCCTTCTCGAACTTCACCACCCGGCCGAGACCGGCGTCGAAGGGCGTGAGGGAGGGGCTCAGCTCATTGCCGTACAGCGGCATGCCCGCCTCCAGACGGAGCGTGTCCCGGCAGGACAGCCCGCAGGGAACGAGCCCGGCCGCCTCGCCGGCCTTGGTCAGCGCCTGCCACAGCTCCACCGCGTGCTCGGGCTTCACGAACAGCTCGAAACCGTCCTCGCCGGTGTAGCCGGTACGGGCGACGAGCGCGGGCACACCGGCGACCGTGCCCGGCAGGCCGGCGTAGTACTTCAGGCCCTCCAGGTCGGCGTCGGTGAGCGAGGCGAGGATGCCGGCGGACTCGGGGCCCTGCACGGCGAGCAGCGCGTACGCGTCACGGTCGTCGCGGACCTCGGCGTCGAAGCCGTCCGACCGCTCGACGAGCGCGTCCAGGACCACCTGCGCGTTGGAGGCGTTGGCGACCACCAGATACTCGGTGTCGCCGAGCCGGTAGACGATCAGGTCGTCCAGGATGCCGCCGTCCTCGCGGCAGATCATGGTGTAGCGGGCGCGGCCGGGCTTCACCCCGCCGATGTTGCCGACCAGGGCGTGGTCGAGGAGCGCGGCGGCCGCCGGTCCCAGGACGGCGATCTCGCCCATGTGCGAGAGGTCGAACAGGCCGGCCTTCGTGCGCACGGCGTTGTGCTCGTCGCGTTCGGAGCCGTAGCGCAGCGGCATGTCCCAGCCGGCGAAGTCGGTCATCGTCGCACCGAGCGAACGGTGCAGGGCGTCGAGCGCGGTCCGACGGGGTTCGGTACTGCTCATCGGTCGGGTCTCCCAAGGGCATGACGGGCGAGGGCGATTCCTCCCCATCTGTCATCGGAACCTGAGAGGTTCGCCATGACCACCCACGCGGGGCGTCCTGACTTGCACCTTGGGTGGGACCACCGGAGCACTGCTGCATGCCCTCGGGCGGCCCGCTTTTCAGATGTGCCTCGCCCGCGCGGTAACGGGGCCTGAGAGATTCAAGGGAGGGACTTGCTCCTTCGGCGCCCCGGCGGCAAACAGTGCCGGGGACTCTCCCGCGCGGATTCGAACGGCCGGTATGCAGTTGGCGCGCACATCATTGCACGCATTGTCGGGGTGCGGCAGGGGGACCCTTCCCTGGGGGTGCACGGGGCGTACGGGCACGGTCACGGCGGGCTGTGACAGGCCTGTTTCAGGAAACGGACGGAAACGAGAGACCTCGGCATTACCTTCTCTTTACACTCAGCGGGGGATCGGTATCCGTACCGGCCCCAGGGGAGGACGATCACGGTGAACAGGACCACGGCGTGCGCCACCACGACGGGCGTCACGCTGCCCCAGCAGCCGGCCGCGCAGGCCCGCCGGGCCCGCGGCGCGCTGCCGGCGCCCGTCGTCCGCGATCTGCGCGCCCGGGCCGGCCGGAGCCCGCGTGCCCTGCTCTTCGGACCCCGCGACCTCGTCGTGGTCACCGGACTGCCCGGCAGCGGCAAGTCCACGCTGATGCGGCGCGCGGTGCACGGCGGCCGTGTCGACTCCCAGGACACCCGCGACCGTTGGGACCGCCGTATGCCGCGCCTCCTGCCGTACGCGGTGTACCGCCCGCTGGTCCGCCTCGCCCACTACGCCGGACTGCGTCGCGCCCTGCGCTCCGGCACGCCCGTCGTCGTGCACGACTGCGGCACCCAGGCCTGGGTGCGCCGCTGGCTGGCCCGCGAGGCCCGCCGCCGGGGCGCGAACCTGCATCTGCTGCTGCTGGACGTCACGCCGCAGCAGGCCCTGGCCGGCCAGCGCGAACGCGGGCGCGGTGTCTCCCGGTACGCGTTCCTGCGCCATCGCTCCGCGAGCGAGCGGCTGTTGCGCGACGTGGAGCGCGGCGGCCTGCCCGCGGGCTGCGGATCGGCGGTCCTGATCGACCGGGACGCGGCCGACGCGCTGCACCGGGTCGGCTTCACCGGATGACCGGATAGCCTTTCGGGCACAGCAGTGGTTCCAGGCAGCAGGCGGTAGGCAGATGGACTTCCCGGCGCAGACACACCCCCACCCGCACGGCGGATGGCCCGGCAACGAGCTGGAGGAGGTGCTCTCCGCCTCCCTCGGCGTCCCCTCGGCGGGCGGCAGGGTCGTGGAGGTGCTGGGCCGCAGCTTCGTCTGGATCCCGCTGCCGAACGGCGGCGGCCGCGACAGCACCGACCTGGACCTGCCCACCATGGAACTCGACGGCCAGGCCTACGTCCCCGTCTTCAGCTCGGAGGAGCAGTTCCGCCAGGTCGCCGGCTCCCATCTGTCGTACACGATCGCGCCCGCCGTGGAGTTCGCCCGCGGCCTGCCGCCGCAGGTCGGCATCGCCGTGAACCCCGGCGGTGTGGTCGGCATCCCGCTGCCGCCGCCGGCGGTGGCCGAACTCTGCCGCGCCGGACGCGCCATGCCGGCCGGCACGGCGGCCGGCGGCCGGGTCCGGCTGTTCGAACCCGACTGGCAGGACGACCCGGTGGACTTCCTCGCCGCGGCGTCGGCGGAGTTCGACGCGATCGGCGTCGTCACCACGGCCCGCCGCTGCCTCGCCGCGATCGAAACGGCGACCCCGGCCCTGTTCATCGGCGTGCAACTCTCCTCCTGGGAGGGAGACCCCCGCACCCTCCCCCTGAACGCCCTGGGCCGAGCCCTGGCCCAATCCCCGCCCCCCTGGCCGGTCAACCTCATCGCCCTGGACCTGACCCAGGACCCGGTGGCCGACTACCTCCGCACCAGGGTCACCCCCTTCTACCAGCGCTGACAACGCCCCCCAGGGGCGCGGGGCTGTATCGACATGCGGCTCCGCCGCGCGGGCGCGCTCAACCCCAACCCCCCGCACTCGCCACGGCGCCGAAGTCCCGAACTCTCGGGCACTCACCGCGCACCGCACCGCACAGGCATCGGCTTAAGCTAGGCCCATCCGATGGCGAGGTACGGAGGGGCGATACAAGTGAGCGCTGGCACCGCGGCGACCGGACAGGTCGAGCACATGCTGCGCCAGGTGACGCCCGGGCGTTACGACGCGTACGAGGCCCTGCTGCGCGCCCTCGCGACCCCCGCGTCCGGCCAGGTCTGGATGCTGCTCTGGCACGGCCAGGCCGGCTCCCCCGACGCCCAGTACGGGAACATGGAGGTCGACGGCCTCGGCTACGCCCCCTGTGTCACCTCCGCCCAGGAGCTCTCCGCCAGCGGCTGGCACCGGTCGTACGAGGTGGTCGAGGGCCTCGAAGTCGCCCGCGCGCTGTACCCCGACCACTTCGGACTCTGGCTCAACCCGCACGCCCCCGGCGGCGGCGTCGGCATCCCCTGGCTGGATCTGCGCCGGATCGCCGGCGGCCTGGACCGCAGGCCCGCCGGACCGCTGCGGCTGTCCGAACCGGCCATCGAGATCCCGCAGTTCTACGCCCTCCTCGCACAGAACGCGCACCGCACCCCCGCCGTCCGCGCCCTGCGCCGCGCCTGGGTGCAACCCGCCCTGGGCGCCCCTTACCTCGCCATCGGCCTGGACGTGTACGACACCTCCCCGCCCGCGGTCGACGCCGTACGGGCGATGATGCAGCAGTCCGTCGGCGCGGTCCCGGACGGACTGCCCGTGTCGACCGTCGCGATGTCCGACGCGCACGATCCGGTCGCGATGTGGCTGCGCGCCAACTCCCGCCCGTTCTACGACCGTGAGGCGCACGGCGCCGCGCCCCCCGCGGGTGCCTACGGCTACCCGCCGGCGCACCGGGGCTGATCAGCCCGTACGACACCCTGCTGACGGTCCGTCACTGTCCATCAGGTGGACAGTGACCCGACCGGGATCCACGACCTTGGTCACTCTGCGTGAACCGGCGCCTTCCGGCCACGTTTTCGGCCGTGCGCGCCCCGCGACCACCCGATGACCGCCCGTCACCTGCGGTTTCACCCGTTCTTCACGCTCCCGGGCGCGACCTGCACACGATCTATGTAACCGAAGGGTTAAATCTTCACGGGGGGATGCCTGAACCGCCCCATATGTCAACTGTTCAGATCTCAGGTCTGTATCACCGGTATCCGGACTGTTCCTGACCGACTGCGAACGTCTGTAGTGTTCGGCCGGTCAAGATGCATCCACATAGCGGACCCGGAGTGGCCCCAGTATGCGCATATTCAAGTCCCGAACCGCTCGGGCGATCACGGCCGCGGTCGCGGTCGGTCTGATCGCCACGGGCTGCTCCAGCGAACGGGACGCTGACAACGAAGGCAGCGGCGACAAGGACACCTTCGTCTTCGCCGGCGCCGGTGACCCCGGCTCCCTGGACCCTGCCCTCGCGAGCGACGGTGAAACCTTCCGCGTGACGCGCCAGGCGTTCGAGGCCCTGCTCGAGCACGAGTCCGGCGGCACCAAGCTCGTCGGCGGTCTCGCCGAGACCTGGTCGAGCAACGACAAGGGCACCGTCTGGACCTTCAACCTCCGCAAGGGCGTGAAGTTCCACGACGGCGAGGCGTTCAACGCCGCGGCGGTCTGCGCCAACTACGACCACTGGTTCAACTGGACGGGCACGTACCAGTCCAGCGCGGTCTCGTACTACTGGCAGACCATCATGGGTGGCTTCGCGAAGAACGAGGACAAGGAGACGCCGAAGGCGAACTACAAGTCCTGCACCGCGAAGGACGACAACACCGCCGTCATCGAGGTCAAGGAGCCCTCCGCCAACCTTCCCGGCGGCTTCTCCCTCCAGGCCCTGGCGATCCACTCGCCGAAGGCCCTCGAGGCGTACGCGAAGGAAGAGGCGACCGCCAAGGGCGACGCCATCACCTACCCCAAGTACAGCCAGGAGGCCGGCACGGTCGCCGGTACCGGCCCGTACAAGATCACGAAGTGGAACAAGGGCAACAAGGAAGTCTCCCTTGAGCGCTTCGACGACTACTGGGGTGAGAAGGCCAAGATCAAGAACCTGGTCTTCCGCACCATCGACACCGAAGAGGGCCGCCGCCAGGCGCTCCAGGCCGGTGACATCGACGGTTACGACCTGGTCGCCCCGGCCGACGTCAAGACCCTCGAGGACCAGGGCTACGTTGTCCCGACCCGTGGCGTCTTCAACCTCTTCTACGTGGGCATGAGCCAGGAGGCCAACAAGGCCCTCAAGAAGAAGGACGTCCGCCAGGCGATCGCGCAGGCGATCGACAAGGAGAACCTGGTCAAGACCCAGCTGCCCGAGGGTGGCAAGGTCGCCGACCAGTTCATGCCGGACACCATCGCGGGCTACTCCAAGAACGTGAAGCAGTACCCCTTCGACACCACCGCCGCGAAGGGTCTCCTGAAGAAGGCCGGTGAGGAGAAGCTCGAGATCGAGTTCTGCTACCCGACCGAGGTCACCCGCCCGTACATGCCTGCCCCGCAGGACCTGTTCGAGCTGATGAAGGCCGACCTGGAGAAGGCCGGCATCACCGTCAAGGCCAAGGCCATGAAGTGGGCCCCGGACTACATCGACGCCACCGAGGCGGGCTCCTGCGCCCTGCACATGCTCGGCTGGACCGGTGACTTCAACGACGGCTACAACTTCATCGGCACCTGGTTCGCCGGGTACGACAAGCAGTGGGGCTTCAAGGACAAGAAGGTCTTCGACGCGGTGAACGCCGGCTCGAAGCTCGGCAAGGCCGAGGAGCGCACCGCCGCGTACGAGAAGGCCAACGAGGCCATCATGGCGTACATCCCGGGTGTGCCGATCTCGTCGTCCCCGCCGGCCATCGCGTTCGCCAAGAACGTGAACCCGCCGAACGTCTCGCCGCTGACGCAGGAAGTCTTCGCGGAGACCTCCTTCAAGTAAGCGAACAGCGGTAGGAATCCAGAAACGGGGGGTCCGCCCGGTCGTCGCAACTCGGCGACCGGGCGGGTCCATTCATGTAAGAGATCACGCAAGAAAGGGGCATGCGGGGTGCTGCGTCTCGTCGTACGAAGACTGCTCCAGCTCATACCCACGCTGCTCGGCCTGTCGGTTCTGCTCTTCCTGTGGCTCGACCGTCTGCCCGGTGGGCCCGCCTCAGCGATCCTGGGGGAGAAGGCCACCGAGGCCGAAGTGGTGCGCATCAACCGTGCGCTCGGGCTCGACCAGCCCGTTTACGTCCAGTACTGGCGCTTCCTGAAGCGCATCTTCCAGCTGGACCTGGGCACCTCCACCCAGACAGGTCAGCCGGTGTGGGACGAGTTCGTCCTGCGCTTCCCCGCGACCGTGGAGCTGTCCCTTCTCGCGATCCTCATCGCGGTCGCCGTCGGTGTGCCCCTCGGCTACTTCGCGGCCCGCAACCGCGGTGGCTGGCTCGACGTCACGTCCGTCTCGGGCTCACTCATCGGCATCTGCATCCCGGTCTTCTTCCTGGCCCTGCTGCTGAAGCAGGTCTTCGCCGTCAACCTCGGCATCTTCCCCGCCTTCGGGCGCCAGGACACCGGTATCAACGCCACCGACGTGACCGGCTTCGCCGTCCTGGACGGCGTCCTCACCGGGGAGTTGGACGCCTCCTGGGACGCGATCATGCACTTGATCCTGCCGTCCGTCGCGCTGGCGTCCATCCCGCTCGCCGTCATCGTGCGCATGACCCGCGCCAGCGTTCTCGAGGTGCAGGACGAGGACTACGTCCGCACCGCCGAGGCCAAGGGTCTCAAGCGGAGCGTCATCCGGAGCCGGCACGTGCTGCGTAACGCGATGCTCCCCGTGGTGACCGCGGTCGGTCTGCTCACCGGCTCCCTGCTGTCCGGCGCGGTCCTGACCGAGTCGGTGTTCTCCTTCGGAGGCATCGGCTCCTTCATCCGGACCGCGATCGACGGCCGTGACTACCCCGTGCTCGTCGGTTTCATCATGTTCATCGCGCTGATTTACGTCCTGATCAACTTGCTGGTGGACCTGGCGTACAGCCTCATCGACCCGAGAGTGCGGGTGCACTAATGAGCGTCGCCACCAAGACCGACAAGATCCAGCGGCTCGCGGAACTGGCCGCCACCAAGGAGACCAGCACCGGCGCCAGCCTCTGGCGTGAGGCGTTCCGACGCCTCAAGCGCAGCAAGATGGCGATCATCGGCGCGGTCGTCATCGCCCTGTTCGTCGTTCTCGCGATCGTCGGGCCGTACATCGCCCCGTACTCGCCGACCGCCCAGACCTGGCGCAACGAGGTCTTCCCCAACCGGGGCGAGTTTGTCAACATGCGCGCCGACAACTGGTTCGGGCTCGACCACCTCGGCCGGGACATGTTCTCCCGCATGCTGGTCGGCGCCCGTCAGACGCTGCTCGTCGGCGTCGTCGCCACCCTGATCGGCCTGGTCATCGGCTTCGTCATCGGCGGTCTCGCCGGCGCCTTCGCCACCCTCGGCGGCGACACCGGCAGGCGGATCGACTCCGTCATCATGCGCTTCATCGACATCATGCTGGCCATGCCGTCACTGCTCCTCGCGGTGTCCATCGCCGCGGTGATGGGGCAGTCGCTGACCACCGTGATGATCGCGGTGGGTGTGGTCCAGATCCCGGTGTTCGCCCGGCTGCTGCGCGGCTCCATGCTGGCGCAGGGCAGTGCGGAGTACGTGCTCGCGGCCAGGTCCCTGGGTGTACGCAAGCGGCGCATCGTCCTCTCGCAGATCATCCCCAACTCGCTCAGCCCGGTGATCGTGCAGGCCACGCTCTCCCTGGCCACCGCGATCATCGAGGCGGCCGCCCTGTCCTACCTGGGCCTCGGCAACCCCGACCCGGCAATCCCCGAGTGGGGCGTCATGCTCACGCAGGCGCAGCGGTTCTTCGACAACGCGCCGATGATGGCGGTCTACCCCGCCGTCGGCATCATCATCACCGCCCTCGGCTTCACCCTCCTCGGCGAGGCCATGCGGGAAGCCCTCGACCCGAAGCTGAGGGGCTGAACCACCATGTCTCTGCTCACTGTCGACGAACTGACCATCACCTTCGGCGGCCGTGGCCGCAAGGAGTCCCGGGCGGTCGACGGCGTCTCCTTCGAGGTCGACCAGGGCCAGGTCGTGGGCCTGGTCGGCGAGTCCGGCTGCGGTAAGTCCGTCACCTCCCTGGCCCTGATGGGCCTGCTCCCGCACAAGGGCGTCACCATCGGCGGCCGCGCCGAGTTCGACGGTACGGACCTGTTCACGATGAGCTCGTCCGCCCGCCGCGACCTGCGCGGCAGCGAAATGGCGATGATCTTCCAGGACCCGCTGTCCTCGCTCAACCCGGTCGTGCCGATCGGCGTGCAGGTCACCGAGATCCTGGAGCGCCACCGCGGGCTCAAGGGCGAGGCCGCCCGCAAGGAGGCCGCGCAGCTGCTGGACCGGGTCGGCATCCCCGACCCGACCCGGCGGCTCAAGGAGTACCCGCACCAGCTCTCCGGCGGTATGCGCCAGCGCGCGCTGATCGCCATGGCGGTGGCCTGTGCCCCCCGCATGCTCATCGCCGACGAGCCCACCACCGCCCTCGACGTGACCATCCAGGCGCAGATCCTGGAGCTGCTCAAGGAACTCGTGGACCAGGAGGGCACCGCCCTGCTGATGATCACCCACGACCTGGGTGTGGTCGCCGGTCTCTGCGACCAGGTCAACGTGCTCTACGCGGGCAAGACCGTGGAGTCCGCCGGGCGCCGCGAGCTGTTCGGTCACCCGACCCACCCCTACGCGCACGGACTGCTGGGCTCCATCCCGCGGCTGGACGCGCCCCGGGGCGAACCCCTCACCCCCATCCGCGGCTCCATCAACGACCGCATCGCCTGGGCCGACGGCTGCGCCTTCGCCCCCCGCTGCGACCGGTACGAGATGGGCTGCCTGACCGGCACCCCGCAGCTGACCGAGCCGCGCGCGGCCGGCCACCAGGTGCGGTGTGTCAACCCCGTACTCGACGACGCGAAGGCCGAGGAGGTCAGCGCATGAGCCTGCTCGAACTGGACGGCGTCAAGGTCCACTTCCCCATCAAGAAGGGCGTCTTCGTCGACCGCACGGTCGGTCACGTCTACGCCGTGGACGGGGTGTCCCTCAAGGTCGAGGCCGGCGAGACCTACGGTCTGGTCGGCGAGTCCGGCTGCGGCAAGACCACCCTCGGGCGGTCCGTGCTGCGGCTGGTGGACATCACCGAGGGGTCCGTCGTCCTCGACGGCACCGACCTGGCGAAGCTGCCGGGCGAGGAGATGCGCCGGTTCCGGCGCCGGCTCCAGATGGTCTTCCAGGACCCGCTGGGCTCGCTCAACCCCCGGCAGAACATCGAGTCGATCCTGTCCGAGGGCATGGTCGCCCACGGCATCGGCAAGGACCAGGAAGAGCGCCGGGAGAAGATCAAGTCGATCCTGGACAAGGTCGGCCTGCCCTCCAACGCGCTCGCGCGCTACCCGCACGAGTTCTCCGGTGGCCAGCGCCAGCGCATCGGCATCGCCCGCGCCCTCGTCCTCGAACCCGACGTGATCATCTGCGACGAGCCGGTCTCCGCGCTCGACGTGTCGGTGCAGGCGCAGGTCATCAACCTGCTGGACGATCTCCAGGAGGAGCTGGGCCTCACCTATGTGGTGATCGCCCACGACCTCGCCGTCGTCCGGCACATCTCCGACACCATCGGTGTGATGTACCTGGGTTCGCTGGTCGAGGAGGCGCCGAGCGACGCGCTGTACGCCGAGCCGAAGCACCCGTACACCAAGGCCCTGATGTCGGCCGTGCCGGTGCCGGACCCCGAGGTGGAGGACAAGCGCGAGCGCATCCTCCTCACCGGCGACCTGCCCTCGCCGGCCAACCCGCCGAGCGGCTGCCGCTTCCACACGCGCTGCCCGTGGGCACAGGCCTCGCGCTGCGCGACGGAGCGGCCGGAACTGCGGGAGATCGGCGGCGGCCACCGGGTGGCCTGCCACTTCGCCGAGGAGATCGCGTCCGGGGCGCTGGAACTGACCCGGCCCACGGGCATCGAGGCCGTCACGGCGGGAGAAGACGTGGTGGTCGAGCCGACCGAGGCCGAGGCCGAGGTTCCCTCGGCACTCCTGCCGGCCGACTCGACGACCAAGCCGGACGCCGCGGTGGTCAAGGAGAAGATGCCGACGGAGGCCGACGCCCCGGGCGACCGAACGGCCGATGCCGCCGCGAAGGACCTCGACGCCGCGGCGCCGGACGAGTCCGGCAAGGGTGCGGGCGAGACCGCCTGACCGGCCGCCGTACTTCCCGGGCCTTCGGACGGCTCCGCTGATCGGTCCGAGGGCAGCATGTCCCCCTCACCCCTCGCCTTGCTTTGCAAGGCGAGGGGTTCTTGTTGGGTGAGAATGTAAGGGTGCTCCAGCAACTGTTCAGTCCGTCCGTCCTGCATACGCTCGACCTGATCGGCATCTTCGTCTTCGCGATCTCGGGCGCCCTGCTGGCCGTCCGCAAGAACTTCGACGTCTTCGGCATCGCCGTACTCGCGGAGGTCACCGCGCTCGGCGGCGGGCTCTTCCGTGACCTGGTCATCGGCGCCGTACCGCCGGCCGCCTTCACGGACCTGGGGTACTTCATCACCCCGCTGTTCGCCACGGTCCTGGTCTTCTTCCTCCATCCGCACGTGGAGCGCATCCAGACCGGTGTCAACGTGTTCGACGCGGCCGGCCTCGGCCTGTTCTGCGTCGTCGGCACGACCAAGGCGTACGACTACGGCCTCGGCCTGACCGCCTCCGTCTGCCTCGGCCTGGCCACGGCGGTCGGCGGCGGTGTGCTGCGGGACGTGCTCGCCAACGAGGTGCCGTCGCTGCTGCGCTGGGACCGCGACCTGTACGCCGTACCGGCCATCGTCGGCGCCACCCTGACCGCGCTGTGCATCCGTCTCGACGTGCTGAACGCCGCGACCAGCACCGTCGCCGTGGTCACGGCGTTCATGCTGCGGCTGCTCGCGATGCGCTACCACTGGCGGGCCCCTCGGGCCTGGCACCGCCGTTCGACGGTCAGTGAGGAGTAGTCCGCCGGACCACAGGAGGAAAGCTACCGCTTAGTATTATCCTCTTGTACTGTTCAGTCATGCCAGAAGCAGCCTCCGCCCAGCCCACCCGGGCCTCCATCGGCGCCAGTGAGTTCGACCGCGACACCGCCGTCACCCCGCGCGAGCCCGGCGTCTACGACATCGACCTCTCCGCCGGCTGGACGATCATCAACGCCGTCAACGGCGGCTATCTGCTGGCCGTCCTGGGCCGCGCGCTCGCGGACGCCCTGCCGCACTCCGACCCGTTCACCATCTCGGCGCACTATCTGACCGCCTCCCAACCGGGCCCGGCGGTCGTCCGCACCGAGACCGTGCGCACGGGACGGACACTGTCGACCGGCCAGGCGTCGCTCTTCCAGAGGGACGAGGAAGGCCGCGAGGTGGAGCGCATCCGCGTCCTCGCCTCCTACGGCGACCTGGACTCCCTCCCCGACGACGTCCGTACGACGGCCGAGCCGCCCGCGATACCGCCGATGGAACAGTGCTTCGGCCCCGAGGACGGTCCCGCCCCCGTCGACGGCAGCTCCGCCATCACCGAACGCCTGATGCTCAAGCTCGACCCGTCGACCCTGGGATGGGCGCTCGGACAGCCGTCGGGCAAGGGGGAGATGCGGGCGTGGTTCGGCCTCGCCGACGGCCGGGACCCGGACCCGTTCGCACTGCTCCTGGCGGTGGACGCGCTGCCCCCGACCGCCTTCGAACTGGGCCTGTCCGGCTGGGTCCCCACGGTGGAACTCACGGTCCACGTCCGCAGCCGCCCCGCCCCGGGTCCCCTCCGCGTCTCGGTCACCACCCGCAACCTGGCCGGCGGCTTCCTGGAGGAGGACGCGGAGGTCTGGGACAGCAAGGACCGCCTGGTGGCCCAGTCCCGCCAACTGGCCAGGGTCCGCCTGTAGTTCCCCGCCGCACCCCCCGACCCCCTCCGCACCATCCAGCCCCTCCGGCGTTTGAGGAGCGGGGGCCCGGGGGCAGAGCCCCCGGGGTCGGGAACGGGAAGGGGCGGCGGGGGCGAGAAAAGCCCCTCACCCCCCCCCCCCCCCCGCCCCCCCCAGCGCCCCCCCCCCGCCCCGCCCCCGCCGCCCCCCCCCCCCGGGCCCCCCCCCCCCCCCCCCCCGCCCCCCCCCCCCCCCCCCCCCCACCCCCCCCCCCCCCCCCCCCCCCCCC
>NZ_JBICWF010000021.1:60869-93436 GCF_043199595.1 Streptomyces sp. NPDC048584 | reverse complement strand
TAACACACGTGTTGGCCCCCCGCCCTGATCACCCGGGTGGGGGGGTGCAACACCTGTGGTGTGGCCTCCATTTTGTCCGGGCGCCCGCCGACACCGGGGGGGCGGGGGGGGGGGATCCCCGCCACCGGCCCTCCTTCTGTTGCCGATCTCAGCCGTGGTGGCCGCCGTGCCCGCCTCCGCTGTGGTCGATGCCCTCCTCCAGGGTGCCGCCGAGGGTTCCGCGCAGTGCGGCGACGACGTCCTCGTGGCCCACGGCGACCCACTTACGGCCGACGAGGTAGTGACCGCCGTAGTCCTTGGCCGTGTTGATCCACTCGCGCTGGCCCCGGTCGGTGGAGAAGGTGGCGAGGACGTACTTGCCCTCGCC
Source organism: Streptomyces sp. NPDC048584 (assembly GCF_043199595.1). NCBI lineage: Bacteria > Bacillati > Actinomycetota > Actinomycetes > Kitasatosporales > Streptomycetaceae > Streptomyces > Streptomyces sp. NPDC048584. Next base: position 93,069 of record NZ_JBICWF010000021.1, on the reverse strand, counting down.
CTTCCCGCACAGGGCCTGGCGGATGGTGTCGGCGTCGGTCTGCATGTTCGGGTCGCACTTCGCCTCGGTGGCCAGGTGTTCCAGGCTGCCGGTGGCGGTGGGCGGCACCTGCTCCTTGTCACCGTCGCCGGTTCCGCAGCCGGCGAGGGCCAGGGCTGCGACTGCACCGGCCAGCGCGAGCATCGGTCGGGTCACCCTCATATGTTCCTCCGGATCTTGACGGTGACGACACGCCACACAGAGCCCCGCCCCGGGACCCACACCCCCCATACGTCGAATCCGCCCCCACCACTCAATCCCCCCGCCACACCCCTCCGCCGCCTCTCCACGCCCCCGCGCATCCGCGCCCGCCGCGCACACCCGCGTTCCACCGATCCGCCGATCCGCGCGCAGACGCGCCACACTCCGCACTCCGCCTATCCGCGCGCAGACGCGCCACACTCCGCCGATCCGCGCACACCCGCGTTCCACCGACCCGCCGCTCCGCGCGCAGACGCGCCACACTCCGCACTCCGCCTATCCGCGGGCAGGCGTGCCGCACTCCGCCCAGCCGCGGGCAGGCGTGCCGCAGGGCGGCACGGGTGGGCGCGACGGCACCCCGCCGGCGCCGGGCCGCGCGATGTCCCCCCGCTCAGCCGTCACCCCGGGGTGGCTGCCGGGCGGGGGTGGGGGTGCGCTCGCCCCGCTGGAGGGGGTGCCGCTGCGCCCACCCGTGCCGCCCCAGCGGCACGACTGCCCGCAGCTACGCTGGCTGCGGCGGCGGGGTGGGGTGACCATCCGTCGCTCCGCTCGTTCTGCTGGGCGTGCAGTCACAGGATGTCGTCCCGCCCTCCTCTGCCGTGGACGTCGAGCAGGCCGAGGCCGCGCTCGTCGAGCACTACCCGCGGCTCGTCCGGCTCGCCTATCTGGTGCTGCCGCCCGGCAGGGGCCGGAGCAGGCGGGTGCTCACCGCGCACGCCCTGGTCCAGCGGGCACTGCCCCGTGGCCGCGTCCCCGCCCCGCTGATCCCCGCGCAGTCGGCGGTCCGTGACGGGGGCCCCGGCTACACACTGGTCCGCCTCCAGGTGCTCCGTACGGCATTGAGGAGCGGCAGGCGCCTGCCCCCGCCCCTCCCCCAGGTATGGGGCCTGAAGCTGTTCCCCCGCTCGGGCGGCGCCGACGAACTCGCCCTGGACCAGCGCCTGTCCACCCTGTCCGGCCCGGCCCGCGCCGCCCATGCCCTGCGCGGTCTGGAACGCCTGCCGGACGGCGACGTACGCGAGGTCCTCACCGCCGCCGGCGTCACCGACGTGGACGCCGCGCTGGCGGAGGCCGACCTCCTCCCCGACCCGTACCGCCTGCTCGACTCCCCCGAGTTCGACCCCTGCTCACTGCAGGCCCGCCCGACCGACCTGCTGCGCCGCCGCCGTCATCTGAAGGCCACGCTGGTCGGCGCGGCGGCCCTGGCCGTGTGCGGGACCCTGCTCGCACTGCCCGGCGACGGCTGGGGCCCCGACGGCGCGGCAGCGCCCCCGTACGCGCGGAACCCGGCCGCACAGGCCGCACTGGACCCGGGGAGACTGACCCGGGTCTCCCCCACCGCGTGGAAGACCTCGGCCCGCACCGACTTCTCCGTGTGGCCGGCCCGCGGCGACCGCACCGGCGACCGTGCCCTGCTGCGCCGCGCCCTCGCCGTGTGGGCACGCCCCGGGGACGGCGTCCGGGTGTCGGCGACCCCGGGCACCCCGTCGGGCGGCCCCGCCGGCCCGCCACAGCTCCTCTACGCGGGGACGGTCGACACGGCACTCGTGGTGGTCCTGTACGACGGTCTGCGCATCGCCAGATACGCCGAACCCAGGGACGCCACCCGGGGCGCGGCGCTCGACTTCGCCCGCGTCGACGGCGCCGGCCGGGCCGGCTCCGGTGCGGTGGTGCTGAGCCGGGCCGACGGCAACGTCCGCTATCTGCTGGCCCCCTGGGTGCGGGAGGCGGGCGAGCGGGATCTGCGTGAACCCGGTTCGGGCGCGATGGCGCTCCCCCTCACGGACGGCGTGACCTCCCCCCTGGCCGGCCCCGCCCTGAAGCCGGGACCGTGCACGTCGTGGAACGTGCTGGAGCTGACCGACGGCACCGGCACCCGCCTGGTGACCGACCTCGGCGAACTGGTCCCGGCCCGGCTGACCGCCGGACGCCCCGGCGGGACACGGGAGGCGTCCGGGGCGAAGGCCCTGCGCACCTGGGCGCCGTACGCCTGCTCGCTGGGCGCGTTGCGTTCGGCCGGCGTGCGGAGTGTGAACGCCTGGGAGTTCGCCGGGCAGCCGTTGCCCGAGGGCAGCGGTGAGGCGGCGTGGGTGTGCACCCGGGCCGAGACCTGGCGGGGCGGCGGCGCGCGGGTGCTGGCGCAGTTCCACACACCGGGCGGACGGTTCGGAGCGGTGGCGGCGAAGGCCCAGGACGTACCGGCGTGCGGGGAGCGGGAGCCGCGCGTGCTCGCCGGGGTGCTGTGGAAGTCCGAGAACGGCCACTGGTATCTGCTGGCCGCGGGCAGCCCCGACACCAAGTCCATCCGGGCGGCCGGCGGTGTCGAGGGGTCCGCGAAGGGCCCGCTGCTGACCGTCCGCACGAGGAACGGAGTCCAGGCGGATCTCAGGGGCACACGGGAGAACGGACGGACGATCACCGGACTGCGCTGAGCCGCGTGAACACCGCCGCCCGGTCCGGACCCTTCACGGCCGGAATCGATCGGTAAGGTGTTCGTATGACGAGCGGGGAACGGCGCAGAATGGGAGTGGAGGAACGGCGGCAGCAGTTGATCGGCGTGGCCCTCGAACTGTTCAGCCGGCGCTCCCCCGACGAGGTCTCCATCGACGAGATAGCGGCGCGTGCGGGCATCTCCCGCCCGCTGGTCTATCACTACTTCCCCGGCAAACTCAGCCTCTACGAGGCCGCGTTGAGGCGTGCTGCCGATGATCTGGCGTCCCGGTTCACGGAGCCGCAGGAGGGCCCGCTGGGGTCGCGGCTGCGCCGGGTGATGGCCCGCTTCTTCGACTTCGTCGACGAGCACGGGCCGGGTTTCGCCGCCCTGATGCGCGGTGGTCCTGCGGTGTCCGCGGGCGGGGCCCGCTCCATGAGCGCGGTGTCGACCACCCACGCGCTGATCGACTCCGTACGGCAGGTCGCGTACGACCAGATGTTGTCGCACATGGGCGTGGTCGGTCCCCCTCCGGTGCGCCTCGAACTGGTCGTACGGTCCTGGATCTCGCTCGTCGAGTCGACGGCGTTGATCTGGCTGGACGGGCGGCGCATCCCGCGCGCCGAACTGGAGGCGCAGCTGGTGCAGGACTTCGCCGCGCTGGCCGCCGTGGCCGCCGCCCGCGACGAGGAACTGGCCGCGCTGCTCCGCGATCTCGTCAAGGGCGAGCCGGGCGACGGACCGTTCACCGACCTCGCCACCCGGCTCATCGCGCTGGCGTCGCCGTGAGCGCCGTGACGACGTGGGGTCTGGTCGTCGAGTCGACCGTGGGCACCGGCGAGCGCAAGCACACGGAGGCCCGGGTGGTGGCGCACGTCGAGGGGACGCGGGAGGAGGCGCTCGCGGAGCAGCCGAGCGGGACGAGGACGGGGTGCCGGTGCTGCCGTCGTGGCTGGGCCGCCGCGACCTGTCGTGAGGCCTACTCGCCCTCGGACTTCCGGTAGGACGCGTCGAGTTCGCGCACCTCGGCGAAGGCGTGCAGGGTCAGACCCCCGGCCGGCTTCACGTACTGCCGCAGCAGTTCGAGCACGGTCTCGGTGAGCCGGGCCTTGGTGTCGTCGGTGCGGCCGGGCAGCATGGCGATGTGGACATGCACATGGGCGTGTCCGTCGGTGTCCTGGCCGACGACGATGTCCTCGGTCCGCCGGAAGCGGGTCTTGCACGCCGGCTGCTTGGCGGCCGCGATCTCCACGACGGCGGTGTGCAGGTCCCGCGCGAACGCGGGCCGGTCGAAGCCGTCCGCCAGTCGCCCGGAGTAGTCGACGGTGATCTGCGGCATGAGCCCTCCTGTTCTGGTCAGGAGGGCTCACACTAGCCGCAGCCTCCTACGGGATCAGCCACCGGTGGTGAACACCGCGACCGTGCGTGCCGCGACGGTGAACGTGCCGGACCCCTTCGCGTACGACGAGGTCTTCACGACCGCGTCCCGGCCCGCCGACTGCACCGGGTGCAGGCGGTAGCCGGTGCCGGCGAGCGCGGCGACGCGCTGTTCCTGCTTCTGGGGCGTGGCGTTGAAGACCACGACCAGATCGCCGAGCTTCATGGTGATCACGCCGGGCGTCTCGTCCGTCCCGGAGAGCGGGAAGGAGAGCCGGGACTGCACCTGGGCGGCCGTGCCGAGGGAGAACGCCTTCTCCGTCGTACGAATGGACAGCAGGTCCTGGTACGCGGCCGAGGTGCCCTCGATCTGCGGGCAGCCGACCTGGACCGAGCCGAGCAGGGGCCCCGCGTAGGGCCACTTGTCCTCGTTGTCGGCGGCCGGCGGCAGACCCCGGCCGAAGCCGTTGCCGTCCGCGCAGTTCCAGTGGATGGCGTTGAACCAGTCGCCGCTGTCGTAGGAGTTGCGGTCCAGGGACTTGGAGCGCAGCAGGTCGGTGCCCGCCTGGGAGAGGGCCGGGCCCTGCGAGAGGGCGGCCGTCGCCATGGCGAGGACCTGCATCCGGGCCCGGTCTCCGGCGGACGTGTCCTTCGGCAGCTTGAAGGCGAGCGCGTCGAACAGGGACTCGTTGTCGTGCGCGTCCGCGTAGGCGAGGGCGTCGCCGGGGGCGGCCGCGTAGCCGGCGGGGGCGCCGTTGTAGTCGACCTGGGAGCCCTTGACCTCCTTGCCGCTGGTGTCGGTGAAGGTGTAGCCGGCGAGGTTGCCGCTCAGGCCCACCTTGATCAGGTCCTGGTAGTGCAGCAGGCGGGCCTTCTGCTCGGTCTCGGTGCCGTTGCTCCGCGAGGAGTTGGGGTCGGTGTAGAGGCCGGAGGCGAAGCCCTGCACGCCGGGGTCCTCGTCGAAGGGGCCGCCGCCGCGCACGGCGTCACGGGCCCGGTCGGAGAAGGTGGCGATGCCGGTGCCGGCCATGTTCTGCTGCGTGGCCTGTTCGAAGCGGGCGTCGTCGGCGATCTCGCCGAAGTTCCAGCCCTCGCCGTACAGGATGATCTTCTTGCCGTCGACGCCGTCCTTGGCGGGGGTCAGCTCGTCCAGCGCCTTCCTGACGGCGAGGATGTTGGCCTTCGGGTGGTGGCCCATGAGGTCGAAGCGGAACCCGTCGACCTTGTACTCCTTGGCCCAGGTGACGATCGAGTCGACGACCAGTTTGCCCATCATGGCGTTCTCGGTGGCCGTGTTGGCACAGCAGGTGCTGTTGGCTACCGAGCCGTCGGCGAGGAGCCGCTGGTAGTAGCCGGGCACGATGCGGTCGAGGACGGAGGTCTCGGCCTGGCCGCTCGCGGCGGTGTGGTTGTAGACGACGTCCATGACGACGCGCAGGCCGTCCTCGTTGAGCGCCTTGACCATCTCGCGGAACTCGACGGTGCGTTCGGTGCCGTCGGGGTCGGTGGCGTAGGAGCCCTCGGGGACCGTGTAGTGGTAGGGGTCGTAGCCCCAGTTGAAGGCGTCCTTGGCGGCGGCCTTCGCCACGCACTCCTGCTGCTTGTCCGAGTCGGCCGGGTAGGAGGCGAGGTCGCAGTCGACGGCTGTCTGCCCGGACTTCTTCTCGGGGATGGTGGCGATGTCGAACGCGGGCAGCAGATGCACGTACGAGGTGCCGGCCCCGGCCAGCTCGCGCAGGTGCTTGCTGCCGTCGCTGTCCTTGTCGGTGAAGGCGAGGTAGGTGCCGGGGTGCCGCGCCGTGCGGTCCGCGACGGAGAAGTCGCGGATGTGCAGCTCCTGGATCTGGGCGTCCTTGAGCGGTACGGCCCTGGGCTTGTCGTACGTCGTCCAGTCGCGGGGCTTCAGGGAGCGGTCGGCGAGGTCGACGACGAGGCTGCGCTCGGAGTCGGTGGTGAGGGCGACCGAGTAGGGGTCGGTGACCTCGTTGGTGACGATCTCGCGGGTGCCCGGCGCCCACACCGTCACCCGGTACCGGTACTCCTCGCCCTTCCAGGAGGCCGGTCCGGTGACGGACCAGACGCCGGTGGCGTCGTCGCGGTGCATGCGGACGCCGCGGCCGCCGATCTCCAGGGAGACGTTCCGCGCGGTCGGCGCCCACACGGAGAGGGTGGGCCGGCCGTGGCGGAACACGGGGCCGAGGTCCGCCTTAGCGGCAGCGGCGTAGAGGTCGTCGAGTACGCCCGCGATCTGCACGCCGGTCGCGGCGAGCACGGCGCCGCCCGCGGCGTGCTGGGTGGCGACGACCTGCCCGCGCAGGGCCTCGCGCACCCGGTCCCGGTCGCGCGGGTCGACGGACCAGGCGGTGCCGTCCTTCAGATGCGGGAACCTCGCCTTCTGGGCGTCGGTGAGGCTCGCGCCGTTCAGCCGGATCCAGCGCGCGTCCCCGCTGGTCAGCGTCCCGTCCTGCACCTTGACGGAGCCGGTGCGGGAGGCGAGGAGCTGGGTGGAGGCGGCGGCCTCGGAGCCGTCCCAGACGAGGGTGTCCCGGTCGATCCAGACGGCCTTGGAGGTGGTGAGGTCGAGGGCGGCCGCCGAGCCGGCGGGCTGCGGCAGCAGGTACTTCTCCTGGCCGTTCACCAGCCACACCTCGTGGCCGTTCGCCTTGAGGTCGAGCGACTGGTCGGTGGGGAGGTCCTTCTCGTCGCCGTTGTGGAGGATGTAGCTGAGGCTGGTGGCACCCTCGGTGAGCGGCACCTCGAAGACGGCACCGTAGGCGTCGGTCCGCACCGGCTTCAGGGGGTTCGACCAGTCGGTGGGGTTCGCGGCACCGGTCCAGGTGTGCAGGCCCCAGCCGTCGTGGTTCCCGTCGGCGCGGTGGTAGTGGAGTACGGCCTTGGTGGTGTCCTGGGCCGGGTAGTCGGGCCGCTCGGTGGTGACCGTCTCCTTGCCCTGCTCGATCCAGACCTCACCGGTCCTGGTGAGGTCGATCGTGCGGTCGGTGGAGACGTCCTTGTTCCCGTCCTTGTCGACGACGAGGAAGGCGACGTCGGAGGCACCCGGCTTCAGCTTGACGTAGGCGAAGGCGCCGTAGGCGTCGCGGCCGGTGAAGGGGTGGCCGGCCGGCCACTCGGTGGCCTCGCCGTCGGCGAGGTCGCCCCAGGCGTACAGGCTCCAGTCGTCGTAGTCGCCGTCCGTGCGCTGGTAGTGGACGATCGCGTAGTCGCGGGAGGCGGCGGTGGGCGGCTCCTCGGCCGGCGGGGTGCCGGTGGCGGAGGCGGCGAGGACGCTCGCGGTACGCCCGGTCGAGTCGATCACGACCGCCTTGTAGCGCAGGGCGGTGCCGGCGGGGACGTCCTCGCCGATGGTGTGGGTGACCTGGTAGGGGGCGTGGTCGGCGGAGCCGAGGGTGTGCCACCTGCCGTTGCCGGTCTGGGCGGCGAAGACGACCCGGTTGAGCCGGCCGCCGTCGACGTCCGCGGTGACCTCGACGGTGCCGGTGGCGCCCGTCTCGGGGGCCTTGAGGCTGATCGTGGGCTTGACGGCCGGCTTGGCGAGCGGGCCGGATGCCTTGAGGACGATCGCGGAGCCCGCCGGGACGGTGACGGTGATCTTCTTGTCGGCGTCGCTGGTCACGGAGGCGTCGGTGCCGTGGAGGCCCTTGAACGTCATCCGGGCGGAGCCGGTCGCGAAGGTGGCCTTCCGCGCCTCGCCGGAGTTGTTGAAGGCGACGACGTACTCGGTGGTGTCCTTGCCGGTGCCCGTGCGGGAGAAGGCGTAGACACCCGCCCCGTCGGCGGCGTACCGCTCCTGCTGGATGCCGTCGGTGAGGGCCGGGTGGGCCTTGCGGAGCTTCGCGAGAGCACTGATCTGCCGGTAGAGCGGTGCTCGCGTGTCGTAGCCGTCCTCGGCGTGGGTGCGGTCGGTGCCGATCAGATCGTCGTCGAGGTAGTCGGCGGTGCGGGAGGCGAACAGGGTCTGGCGGGAGTCCTTGTCGCCGCCGGCGCCGGTGAAGCCCTGCTCGTCGCCGTAGTAGACGACCGGGTTGCCGCGGCTGAGGAACATCAGCTCGTTGGCGAGCATGTCCTTCTTCAGCAGCTCCGCGTCGGACGCCTCCGGGTTGTCCTGGGTGAGGAACGTGCCGATGCGGCCCATGTCGTGGTTGCCGAGGAAGGTGACCTGCTCATAGGCGTTGGCCTTGTCGGTGGCGTACTTGTAGTCGTCACCGAAGACCGAGGCCAGCTTCCGCGCGCTGCCGCCCTGGGAGGCGTACTGCCGTGCCGCCTCCTGGAACGGGAAGTCGAGCGTGGCGTCGAGGCGGCCCTGGGTGACGTACGGGGCGGTGATGTTCGTGTCGGCGGAGTAGACCTCGCCGAACATGAAGAAGTCGTCCCGGCCCTTCCTGGCCGCGTAGGCGTCCAGGGCGGTGGCCCACTGGGTCCAGAACTCCATGTTGACGTGCTTCACGGTGTCGATCCGGAAGCCGTCGATGTCGAAGTCCCTGACCCACCGCTGGTAGATCTTCTCCATGCCGTCGACGACCTCGGGACGCTCGGTCCACAGGTCGTCGAGGCCGGAGAAGTCGCCGTACTCGGCGGACTCGCCGGCGAAGGTGGAGTCGCCCCGGTTGTGGTACATGTCCGGGTCGTTGAGCCAGGACGGGACCTTGGCACGCTTCTTCGCGGCCGGCACGACCGGGGTGCGCGGGAAGGAACCGCCGTCCACACGCGGGAACGGGCGGGAGCCGTCCGCGTGGTCGGCGTCGTCGAAGGGCTCGCCGTCCTTCGTCAGATACGGGAAGGCTCCCTTGGAGAGGTAGCCGTAGGACTTCTCCTCGTAGTCGACGACGTCGGCGGTGTGGTTGGTGATGACGTCGAAGAAGACCTTCATGCCCTTGTCGTGGGCCTTGTCGATGAGCTTCTCGAGGTCGTCGTTGGTGCCGAAGTGCGGGTCGACCTGGGTGAAGTCGGTGATCCAGTAGCCGTGGTAGCCGGCGCTCGCGTTCTCCCCCGTGCCCTGCACGGGCTGGTTCTTGAAAATGGGCGCCATCCAGATGGCGGTGGTGCCGAGCCCCTTGATGTAGTCGAGCCTCTTCGTCAGGCCCTTGAGGTCGCCGCCCTGGTAGAAGCCCTTGTCGGTGGGGTCGTAGCCGGTGGCGAGGCGTGAACCGGTCAGTCCGCCGCGGTCGTTGCCGGTGTCGCCGTTGGCGAAGCGGTCCGGCAGGACGAAGTAGAACTGCTCGCGGGTCAGATCGTGCCGTACGGGCGACGAGGCGAGCTTCGCGTCCGAGGGCGGCGCGGGCGGTGTGGCGGCGCGTGCGGCGACCGGTTGCACGAGGGCCGCGGCGAGCGCGGCCACGGTGACGGCGGCGACGCGCCCGCCCCGTGCGGTGCGGCGCCCCGGGGGCGCGGGCCAGCTGGCATTCAAGGCAGTGAACTCCTTGCGTGTACGGCTCATTCGGGTCCGACCCCACGCCACGGCACGGCCTGTTTCGGCCACGTCACCGGAGCGTCCGCGTGACCGTATCGCCGTTGAAAGCTTTACAGCAAGGGTTGTGAAAGTAACGGTAAGGACTTGCAGCCAGGCGCGGGCCGCGCCGCCGCCCCGTGAACGGCGGCGCGGCCCGCGGGTGTTCAGCAGGACGACTTGCCGGCGTACACCGCGAGGGCCGTGTGGGAGCCCAGGGTGGCGGTCAGCTGTCCGGAACCGTTCACGGTGACCGTGGTGTTGTTCTGGACGTCGCAGTACGTGCCCGCGGCGAGGGAGGTCTGGTAGGTGCGGGTCAGCGAGCCGGACTCGTGGTTGACGGCCACGAAGCCCTTGCCGCCCCGGCCGAACGCGATCGCGTCGTTGCCGTTGTCCCACCAGTTCGTCACCGACTGGCCCCGGGTCGCGTTGCGGAACGCGACCATGGACTTGATCTCCGGCCAGGCGTGCTGGCACTTCCAGCCGTTCTGCCAGCAGGCGTCGACCCGGCCGCCGTTCGGCGGTCCGGCGTCGTGGTCGGAGAACTCGTACCCGGAGTTGATGTCCGGGGCGCCGTAGGGCCAGGCCAGCATGAAGACGTTGGCCAGGGTGTAGGTGGCGTTGTCCTTGTAGGACAGCGTGCTGCCGTTGCGCTCGGTGTCGTGGTTGTCGACGAAGACGCCGGATACGGAGCCGTTCAGATAGCCCCAGCCCTCGCCGTAGTTCTTCAGATAGGCGAGGTTCTCGTTGTTGAAGACCCGCTTGAGGTCGTAGGCGTAGCGGAACTCCTGGACGTCACCGACGCCCGTGTACTCGGTGGGCTGGACGGCCTCGCCCGCGCCGTGGATGACCTCCTGCTTCCAGTACACGCCCGGATTGCTCAGCCGGGACTTGATGTTGGCGAGGTCGGCGGCCGGCATGTGCTTGGCGGCGTCGATACGGAAGCCGTCGACGCCCAGGGACAGCAGGTCGTTCATATAGCCGGCGATGGCCCCGCGGACGTAGTCCTCGCCGGTGTCCAGGTCGGCGAGGCCGACGAGTTCGCAGTTCTGGACGTTCCAGCGGTCGCCGTAGTTGTTGATCTGCGAGGTGCAGTTGTCGAAGTCGTACGAGGAGTACAGACCGGGGTAGTCGTACTTCGTGTACGACGAACCGCCCGTACCGGTGCCGCTGCCCGCGGACATGTGGTTGATGACCGTGTCGGCGACGACCTTCACGCCGGCCGCGTGACACGTGTCGACCATGTTCCTGAACGCGGTCCGGTCACCGAGCCGGCCGGCGATCTTGTAGCTGACCGGCTGGTACGAGGTCCACCACTGCGCGCCCTGTATGTGCTCGGCGGGCGGGGAGACCTGGACGTAGCCGTACCCCGCGGGGCCGAGGGTGGTGGTGCACTCACGGGCGACCGAGGCGAAGTTCCACTCGAACAGGACGGCGGTGACGTCCTTGGTGCCGGGCGGGGACGCCTCCGCCCCGGTCGGGGTCATGACAATCGAGGCGGCCGCGAGCGCGGCCACCCCGGAGAGGGTTCTGCGTGCCATGTGGGGTTCCTTCTTCATCGAAGGGTGTGGGGAAACCGCCGAAGCGGCTTGAAGCTTCTTGCAGAAAGCTTCAGCAACCTTGCGGCACCGCAGATGTTAGAGGCCCGCCACCCGAAAGGGCAGCGGGCCGTACCAACTTGAACGAAAAAAGTTGCGGGACGAACGACGTGCGGGAGGCCGGCCCCAGGGAACGGGAGGTCAGTCCTTGGTCCACCACACGGTGGTGTCGGCGGGCACCGTCGCCTCGCCGGCCGTCTGCGCCACCTCGCCGTTGGCGATCAGGACACGCCCGTACGCCGGGGTGTTGACCGGCTCCGCCGTGGTGTTGGCGACGCACACGAACTCGCCGCGCCGGAAGGCGAGGACGCCCTCGGGCGCCCGCAGCCACTCCACCGCGTCGCCCGCGCCCAGTTCGGGCCGCTCCCGGCGCAGGGCCAGTGCGGAGCGGTACAGCTCCAGGGTCGAGCCGGGCGTGCCGGTCTGCGCCTCGATGCTCAGTTCGCCCCACTCCGCGGGCTGCGGCAGCCAGCTGCCGCCGTCGCCGAAGCCGTACGAGGAGCCCTCGCGGGTCCACGGGATCGGCACCCGGCAGCCGTCGCGGAAGCCGTCCTGGCCGGCGCCCCGGAAGTACGCCGGGTCCTGGCGCACCTCGTCGGGCAGGTCGACGACATCCGGCAGGCCGAGCTCCTCGCCCTGGTAGACGTAGGCCGAACCGGGCAGCGCCAGCATCAGCAGCGTCGCCGCGCGGGCCCGGCGCAGGCCGAGTTCGCGGTCGCCCGCGAGGCGGATCTGGGTGCCGAGGCCGGCCGGGTTGGCGAAGCGGGTGGCGTGCCGGGTGACGTCGTGGTTGGACAGTACCCAGGTGGCGGGGGCGCCGACCGGGCGCATGGCGTCCAGGGTCCGGTCGATGACGGTGCGCAGTTCCTCGGCGTCCCAGTGGGTGCCCAGGTACTGGAAGTTGAACGCCTGGTGCAGCTCGTCGGGGCGCACGTAGTGGGCGGTGCGCTCGACGGTGGGGGTCCACGCCTCGGCGACGAAGATGCGCTCGCCGGAGTACTCGTCGAGGATGAGCCGCCACTGGCGGTAGATGTCGTGGACGCCGTCCTGGTCGAAGAACGGCATGACATCGTTGCCCAGCAGCTTCAGCTGGTCGTGGTCGCCGAGGTCCGGCAGGCCCTCGGCCTTCACCATGCCGTGCGCGACGTCGATACGGAAGCCGTCCACGCCCATGTCGAGCCAGAACCGCAGGATGGAGCGGAACTCGTCGCCGACGGCGGGGTGTTCCCAGTCGAAGTCGGGCTGCTCGGGCGCGAAGAGGTGCAGGTACCACTCGCCGGGGGTGCCGTCGGGCTCGGTGACACGGGTCCAGGCCGGGCCGCCGAAGATGGACTCCCAGTCGTTGGGCGGCAGTTCGCCGTTCTTCCCCTTGCCGGGGCGGAAGTGGTAGCGGTCTCGGGAGGGCGATCCGGGGCCCTCGGCGAGGGCGCGCTTGAACCACTCGTGCTGGTCGGAGGAGTGGTTCGGCACCAGGTCGACGATGATCCGCAGGCCCAGCGCGTGGGCGTCACGGATCAGCGCGTCGGCGTCCAGGAGGTTGCCGAACATGGGGTCGACGGCGCGGTAGTCGGCGACGTCGTAGCCGGCGTCGGCCTGCGGGGAGGCGTAGAAGGGGCTGAGCCACACGGCGTCCACACCGAGGTCGCGCAGATACGGCAGGCGGGAGCGGATGCCTTCCAGGTCGCCCATGCCGTCGCCGTTGCTGTCGGCGAAGCTGCGCGGGTACACCTGGTAGATCACCGCGTCCCGCCACCAGTCGCGGCGCCGGGCGACGGTGGCGACGGACGCGTCGGTCGTGGGGGTCGGGGCCGGGGCGGCGGAGTGAGGCTGGCTCATGTCGTCCTTGATACGAGTGCGGGCTGGGAAGTGAGTGGGGGCGGGGTGAGGGGGACGAGGCGGCCGCGGTGACAGCGGGGTCGGATGGCCACCGCGGCCGTCTCGGGCTCGGGGAGAGGCAAGGCCCTCCGGAAGCGCGGGGAGAGCGGCGCCCCTTCAGGGGCGCGGGGCTGTTTCGACCTGCGGCTCCGCCGCGTGAGCGCGACCGGCCACGACGGCGCGGCAGCCGCACGAGCCCCTGGCGGCTCTCACCCCTTGGTGCCGCCGGCGGTCAGGCCGGCCACCAGGTTCTTCTGCACGAGATAGAAGAACGCGGAGACCGGTATCGCGATCAGGACCGCGGTGGCGGCCATCAGATTGCGCTGCGCGTCGTGCTCACTGACGAAGCTCTGCAGTCCGACGGCGAGCGTGTACTTCTCGTCGTCCAGCATGAACGTCGTGGCGAAGGCGACCTCGCCGAACGCGGTGATGAAGCTGTAGAACGCGGCGACCGCGAGACCCGGCTTGGACAGGGGCAGGATCAGCCGCGCGAACGTGCCGAAGGGGGTCAGTCCGTCGACCCGTCCGGCCTCGTCGATCTCGAACGGGATGGTGTCGAAGTAGCCCTTCATCAGCCAGGCGCAGTACGGCACCGCCGTCGAGCAGTAGACCAGGATGAGTCCGAGATAGCTGTCGATGAGCTGCAGGTCCGACAGGATCTGGTACATCGGCACCATCAGGACGGCGACCGGGAACATCTGGGTGAGCAGCAGGACCCACATGAACTTCCTGTAGCCGGGGAAGCGCATGCGGGAGACCGCGTAGCCGGTGGTGGCGGCGACGAGGACGCCGATGACCGTGGTGCCGAGCGAGACGATCAGCGAGCTTTTCAGCCAGTCGAAGAAGTTCGTGTGCTGCAGGACGAACGCGTAGTTGTCCAGCGTCATCTTGCCCCAGATGCCGCCGGGACGCAGATAGTCGTCCTTGTCGGGGCCGAGGGACAGGAAGACCAGCCAGGCGACCGGGAACAGCGCGATCAGTCCGGCCACGGTGAGGACGCCGTGCGAGGTGAGGCGCCCCAGGGGGCTGCTCTCGCCGCGCCGGCGTACCTTGCGGGGCGGGGTGGTGTCGTCGGCAGGCCGGTCCGCCGGAGCAGTGGTGGTGACGGATGTGGTGCTCATGGGGACTCCTGCCTCAGTTCGCGAGCTGCTGCTCATTGCGGTTCAGCCAGCGGCGGTAGAAGGCGGTGAAGACGACGAGGATGGCCAGCAGCAGCATGCCGTAGGCCGCGGACTCGGCGAATTCGCGCGGCTGCTGTCCGAAGCCGAGCTGGTAGGACCAGGTGACCAGGATCTGGGCGTCCGGCGCGGTGTTGCCGAACAGCAGGAAGATGATCGCGAACTGGTTGAAGGTCCAGATGACGCCGAGCAGGACCACGGTGGAGCTGACCGAGCGCAGTCCGGGCAGGGTGACGTTGCGGAACCGCTGCCAGGCGTTGGCGCCGTCCATCTCGGCGGCCTCGTACAGGCTGGCGTCGATGGACTGCAGCCCGCCGAGCAGGGAGATCATCATGAACGGCACACCGCACCAGGTGTTGACCATGATCGCGGCGAAGCGCTGCCAGAAGGTGTCCTCGAGCCAGGCCGGCGAGGGCAGACCGAGCGAGTCCAGGGCGGTGTTGATGATGCCGGCGTCGGCGAGCATGAAGCGCCAGCCGAAGACGGTGACGAAGGTGGGCACGGCCCACGGCAGGATCAGGACCAGCCGGTAGAAGGTGCGGCCGCGGATCTTCTGGTTGAGCAGCAGGGCGAGGCCCAGGCCGATGGTGTAGTGCAGGACGACGCAGGCGGCCGTCCACACGACCGTCCAGCCGAACTTGGACCAGAAGCGGTCGTAGGCCGTCTCGCCCCACAGGATGTCGGCGTAGTTGTCGATGCCGATGAACCGGTAGGTGGCCTCGATCTCGTTGACGCCGATGGTGCGGGCCGAGTTCAGGCTGTCCGCGTCGGTGAGCGTGAGGTAGAAGCCGTACGCCAGGGGGTACAGCACGATGACGCCGAGCACCAGGACCACGGGCGCGATCATGGCGTAGGCGTACCAGTACTTCTGGTATCCGCGCTTCAGGCGGCCGGCCGGACCGGGGCGGGGCGCGCGGTCACCGCGGCGCTTGCCGGTCGCGCGGTCGATGGTGACTGTCATGGTTCGGCACCTTCTGGATGATCAACGGGTACGGCACACAGGCCGGCGGCCGCCGGACCCTCCTCTCCTGGAAGCGGGTCCGGCGGCCGGACGGGCATTACTTGCTGAAGTCCGGCACCAGCTTGGCGATCGAGGTCTCCGCGTCACCGAGACCCTTGTCCAGGGACTTCTTGCCGCTCGCGATCTGCGGCAGCTCGTCGTCCAGCGGGCCCCACAGCGAGCTGTACTCGGGCAGGGCGGGGCGCGGCTGGGCGGCGGTGAGGACCGTCTGGTAGCCGGCGATGCCCGGGTCGGCCTTGACCTGGTCGGTGTAGGCGTCGTCGCGGGTCGGGAGCGTGGAGTTCTTCAGCGCGATGGTCTCCTGCGCCTTGGCCGAGGTCATGAACTTGACGAACTTCAGCGAGGCCTTCTGGTGCGCCTCGTCGGAGCCGGCGTAGACGGAGAGGTTGTGGCCGCCGGTTGGGGCGCCGGCCGTACCGGCGGTGCCGGCCGGGACGGTGGCGATGCCGAGGTTGTTCTTGTCCTTGAACGCGGAGCCCTTGTAGAAGTTGGTGATCTCCCACGGGCCCTGGATGATCGAGGCGACCTTGCCGTTGACGAACGCGTCCTGGATGTGGGCGTAGGCGTCGGCGGTGACGTCGGCCTTGTGCAGGCCCTTGCCGTCGAAGAGGCTCTGCCAGGTGCCGTACGCCTTCTGGGCCTCCGCCGAGTTGACGGTGATCTTCTTGGCGTCGGCGTCGACCATGTCGGTGCCCTCGCCGTACAGGAAGGGCTGGGCGTAGTAGCCGGCCGTGGAGCCCCAGTAGCCGTCGACGCCGGTCTCGGCCTTGACGGTGGCGGCGGCCTTCTTCAGGTCGTCCCAGGTCTTGGGCGCCTCGACGCCGGCCTTCTCGAACAGCTCCTTGTTGTATACGAAGGCGAGGGTGTCCGTGGTGAAGGGGACGCCGTAGGTCTTGCCCTCGTACTTGGCCTGCTCGAGCAGGTTGGGCTTGATCTTGTCCTGCTCGGCGAGGGCCTCGGTGCCGTCCAGCGGCAGGAGGAAGCTGTTCTTGGCGAAGGCGGGGGTCCAGCCGACCTCGGCGCGCAGCACGTCGGGGGCGCCCTTGGTACCGGCGGCGGTGTCGAACTTGTTCTGCGCCTGGTCGAAGGGGACGTTGACGTACTTGACCTTGATGTCCTTGTTGGCGGCCTCGAACTCCTTGACCAGGGCCTGGTAGGTCGGCGCCTCGTTGGTCGCGTTGGAGGTGTCCCACCAGGTGATGGTGACCGGGCCGTCGGCCTTGTCGCCGCTGTCGCTGTCTCCGCCGCAGGCCGTCGCCGCGAGGGCGAGGGACGCCACCAGCGCGGTGGCCGCTATGCCACGCCGCATGAGGTTCTCCTTGAGGGTTTAAGCCCGTGAGTGCAGTGCGGCCCCGTCTGCCGTCCTGCTGTCGTGCCGAGGGCGCCGTTGCCGCCGCCGGGCGACGTGAACGTAACAGCGCCGGAACCTTTTCGAAAGACCTTGCAGAAAAGTTTTGCAAGCGTCGTCGAGAGTTACGCCGCCGTGACCTGAACTCGACCGTCCCGCGACCAGGGTTTCCGCCCGTACGACAGGGGATCGCACTGTTGTGCAAGACTCTGCAAGCACTTGCCATCCGTTGCCGGCGGGGGGAATCATCCCTTGCGGACGGACGCCGACCACGACGTGAGGGATCGCGATGACCCAGCAGCCCGCAGCGGGCCGTTCGACGGCGCGCACCAGGCGTCCGATCGGTGTGCAAGGGGCGAAGCGGCGGCTACAGTCCAGTCCTGTGACCACACGCCTTGCCGATATCGCTGCTCAGGCGGGGGTGAGCGAGGCAACCGTCAGCCGCGTCCTCAACGGCAAGCCGGGCGTCGCCGCCACCACCCGCCAGTCCGTGCTCGCCGCCCTCGACGTTCTCGGCTACGAGCGTCCGGTGCGGCTGCGGCAGCGCAGCGAGGGCCTGGTCGGGCTGATCACCCCGGAGCTGGAGAATCCGATCTTCCCGGCGCTGGCCCAGGTCATCGGACAGGCGCTGACCCGGCAGGGCTACACCCCGGTGCTCGCCACCCAGACCCCGGGCGGGTCGACGGAGGACGAGCTGACCGAGATGCTCGTGGACCGCGGGGTGGCCGGGATCATCTATGTCTCCGGACTGCACGCGGACACCACCGCCGACATGCAGCGCTACGAGCGGCTGCGGGCGCAGGGCGTTCCGTTCGTGCTGGTGGACGGTTTCTCGCCGAAGGTGCAGGCGCCGTTCATCTCCCCCGACGACCGGGCCGCGATGGCGCTCGCCGTCACCCATCTCGCCTCCCTCGGCCACACCCGGATCGGGCTGGCGCTCGGGCCGAAGCGGTTCGTGCCGGTACAGCGCAAGATCGAGGGCTTCGTGCGCACCGTGCAGGAGCAACTGGGGCTGAGCGCCGAGGCGGTCGAGAAGGAGCTGGTGCAGCACTCGCTGTACACGCTGGAGGGCGGGCAGGCCGCCGCGACCGCGCTGATGGACCGCGACTGCACGGCGGTGGTGTGCGCGAGCGACATGATGGCGCTGGGCGCGATACGGGCGGCGCGGCAGCGCGGCCTGGATGTGCCGAAGGACATCTCGGTGGTCGGCTTCGACGACTCCCCGCTGATCGCGTTCACCGATCCGCCGCTGACCACGGTGCGCAAGCCGGTCCCGGCGATGGGCCAGGCCGCGGTGCGCACGCTGCTGGAGGAGATCGGCGGAACGCCCGCCCCGCACAGCGAGTTCGTGTTCATGCCGGAACTGGTGGTGCGCGGCTCGACCGCCTCGGCCCCCGGGGACCGGAATCGTCCGTAGGGGGGAGAAGATGCGGGCCGGGCCCGACCGGGGGATGATCTGGGGGGTGGGTCTTTTCTGGCAGACTCTGTGCCTATGGGTGACACGACCGTGACAACGCTGGAAGGCCGCGAACAGGCCGCAGCGAACCCCGTCGCGGAGCGGACGGGGCCGGGTCGCCTGCGCCGTCTGCGCACTCCCCGCCGGCCCCGGCTGTGGTTCGAGATCCTGCTGATCGGGGTGAGTTACTGGACGTACTCCCTCGTACGCAACGCTGTGCCCGAACAGCGGGCGGAGGCGCTGCGCAACGCCGACTGGATCTGGCGTCTGGAGGGGCAACTCGGGCTCGCCTTCGAGGAGTCCGTCAACCATGCCGTGAACGGGGTGACTTGGCTCGTCGTCGGCATGAACTACTACTACGCCACCCTGCACTTCGTGGTGACGCTGAGTGTCCTCGTATGGCTCTACCGTAGTCATCCCGGCCGCTACGCGGCGTCCCGGCTGGTCCTGTTCACCACCACGGGCATCGCCCTGGCCGGCTATTACCTGTATCCGCTCGCCCCGCCCCGGCTGATGCGGGGGCAGGACTTCGTCGACACCGTGCTGGTCCACCAGACGTGGGGGTCGATGGCGTCCGGCGATCTGAAGCACATGTCGAACCAGTACGCGGCGATGCCGTCGATGCACATCGGCTGGTCGATGTGGTGCGGACTGACCGTCTTCGCGCTGGCCTCGGTCCCATGGGCCCGGGTCCTGGGCCTTCTCTACCCGGCGGCGACCCTGGTGGTCATCGTGGCCACGGCCAACCACTTCTGGCTGGACGCGGTGGGCGGCCTGATCTGCCTGTCCGTCGGCTACGGCATCGCACTCCTCTGGTACGGCCACTGGCCCCACACCCTCCCGAAACACATCCCGAAACCCGGCGAGATCAGCCCCTCCGACACACCATCCAGCCCCTCCGGCGCACCATCCAGCCCCTCCGGCGTTTGAGGAGCGGGGGTCCGGGGGCAGCGCCCCCGGGGACGGGACGGGAAGGGGCGGCGGGGGCGAAAACCCCGCACAGTGACCCGGAACCACACCTCACGCCCCGCCGTAGAACAACTCCTCCACCACACCCCGAGCCCGCCGCGCCGTACGCCGATACGCGTCGAGCATGTCCCCCGCATGCCCGGGCCCATACCCCAGATACCGCCCCACGGCCCCGAGCTCCCGAGGCGCCGTCGGAAACGTGTCCCCCGCCCGCCCCCTGACCAGCATCACCGCGTTGCGCACCCGAGTCGCAAGCACCCACGCCTCGTCCAGAATCGCGGCATCGTCCGAGGAGATCAGCCCCGCCGCACAGGCCGCCGACAACGCCTCACGCGTCCGCGTGGTCCGCAGCCCCGCCTCCCGGGCGGCATGCCGCAGCTGCATCAGCTGCACGGTCCACTCCACATCGGACAGCCCGCCCGGCCCCAGCTTGGCGTGCAGTTTGGGATCGGCACCCCGCGGCAGCCGCTCGGACTCCATACGCGCCTTCAGCCGCCGGATCTCCCGCGCGGCCTCGTCGCCGAGGCCGTCCGCCGGATAGCGCAGCGGGTCGATCAGCTCGGTGAAGCGGCGTCCCAGCTCCTCGTCCCCGGCGACATGCTCGGCGCGCAGCAGCGCGTGCCGCTCCCACACCAGGGACCAGCGCCGGTAGTACGCCTCGTACGACTTGAGGGTGCGGACCAGCGGGCCGGACTTGCCCTCCGGGCGCAGGTCGGCGTCGATCAGCAGGGGCGGGTCGGCGCTGGGGATCTGGAGCAGGCGGCGCATCTCCGAGACCACCTTGTTCGCCGCCTCGGCGGCCTCCCGTTCGTCCACGCCGTCGCGCGGTTCGTGGACGAAGAGGACGTCCGCGTCGGAGCCGTAGCCCAGTTCGTGTCCGCCGAAGCGGCCCATGCCGATGATGGCGAACCGGGTGGGCAGGGTGTCCCCCCAGCCCTCCCGCACCACCGCGCGCAGTGTGCCGGCGAGGGTGACGGCGGTCAGGTCGGAGACCGCTCCGCCGACCAGGTCCACCAGGGCGCCCTGGTCGGCCTCGGCGGGCTGGGACTCGGTGCCGTAGGAGCCGACGATGTCGGCCGCCGACGTACGGAACAGTTCGCGGCGGCGCACACCACGGGCGGCGGTGACGCCCTGGACCGCGTTGTCGGCGCGGCGGACGGCGGCGAGCATCTCCTGTTCCAGGGCGGCGCGGCTGCGCGGCCGGAGTCCGCCGTCGCCGTCGCCGAGCAGCGCCACCGCCTCGGGGGCGCGCATCAGCAGGTCGGGGGCGAGCCGGCCGGCGGAGAGCACCCGGGCCAGGTTCTCGGCGGCGGCGCCCTCGTCGCGCAGCAGCCGCAGATACCAGGGGGTCTTGCCGAGCGCGTCGGACACCTTGCGGAAGTTGAGCAGGCCTGCGTCCGGGTCGGCGGAGTCCGCGAACCAGCCGAGCAGCACGGGCAGCAGGGTGCGCTGGATGGCGGCCTTGCGGGTGACGCCGGACGCCAGCGCCTCCAGATGGCGCAGGGCGGCGGCCGGGTCGGCGTAGCCGAGGGCGACCATGCGTTCGCGTGCGGCCTCGGCGCTGAGCCGGGCCTCGCCGGTGGCGAGCGCGGCCACGGCGTCGAGGAGCGGCCGGTAGAACAGCTTCTCGTGCAGCCGCCGTACGACGGAGGCGTGCCGTTTCCACTCGCGGGTCAGGGTGGCGACCGGGTCGGTGCGCAGTTCGAGGGAGCGGGCGAGGCGGCGCAGGTCGGTCTCGTCCTCGGGGACGAGGTGGGTGCGGCGCAGCCGGTAGAGCTGGATGCGGTGCTCCATGGAGCGCAGGAAGCGGTAGGCGTCGTCGAGCTGGGCGGCGTCCACCCGGCCGACGTAGCCGCCGGCGGCGAGCGCCTTCAGCGCGTCGAGGGTGGTGCCGCTGCGCAGGGAGGCGTCGGCGCGGCCGTGCACCAGCTGGAGCAGCTGCACCGCGAACTCGACGTCCCGCAGGCCGCCGGGGCCGAGCTTCAGCTGGCGGTCGATCTCGGTGGCGGGGATGGTCTCCACCACCCGGCGGCGCATCTTCTGCACGTCGGCGACGAAGTTCTCCCGCTCGGCGGCCCCCCACACGAGCGGCTGGAGCGCGGCGACGTACTCCGCGCCGAGCGGGAGGTCGCCGGCGACCGGGCGGGCCTTGAGCAGCGCCTGGAACTCCCAGGTCTTGGCCCAGCGCTGGTAGTAGGCGAGGTGGGAGGCGAGGGTGCGCACCAGGGGCCCGTTGCGGCCCTCGGGGCGCAGGTTGGCGTCGACGGGCCAGATGGAGCCCTCGACGGTGGTCTCGGAGCAGATCCGCATCAGATGCGAGGCGAGCCGGGTCGCGGCGCGCAGTGCCTTGTCCTCGTCGGCGCCGTTCACGGCCTCGCCGACGAAGATGACGTCGACGTCGGAGACGTAGTTCAGCTCGTGGCCGCCGCACTTGCCCATCGCGATCACGGCGAGCCGGCACAGGGCGGCGTCCTCGGGGGCGGCGGTCGCGGCGAGGGCGAGGGCGGCGCGCAGGGTGGCGGTGGCGAGGTCGGCGAGCTCGGCGGCGGTCTGGGCGATCTCGATGGTGCCGCAGACGTCGCGGGCGGCGATGGACAGCAGACAGCGGCGGTAGGCGACGCGCAGCGAGACCGGGTCGTCGGCCTCGGCGAGGCCCCGCTCGAACTCCTCGACGCCCGGGTGCAGATCGCGCGGCTCGTAGGTGACGAGGGCCTGCCAGTCGGTCGGGTGCCGGGCGAGGTGGTCGGCGAGCGCGGCGGACGCGCCGAGCACCCCGAGCAGCCGGTCCCGCAGCGGCTTGGCCGCTATCAGCGTGTCCAGCAGTTCCTGGCGGGCGGTGTGCCCGTCCTGCGCCTCCAGCAGCCGTACGAGGCCGAGCAGCGCGAGATCGGGGTCGGCGGCCCGCCCGAGGGCGTCCAGCAGGACGGGGTCGTCGCGCACGGCCGCCAGTTCGGGGCTGTCGAGCAGCCGCTCGGCGGCGGACGGATCGGTGAAGCCGTGCCGCAGCAGCCGCGTGAAGATACTGCTCCTGCGCCCCGGCGCCGACGTCATCCCCGGCCTCCTCGTACCTCGTGCCTCGGACTCTGGGTCGTACGGCTCGAGCCTATCCGCAGTGGGTGCGTACGGCGCTGGGGTGGCCCGGGACGGGTACCGGGGGCACGGTGGCGTGTTTTCGGTGGCGGCGGGGGCTGTTTTCGGCTTCGGTGAGGGGGAGCCGTCCGCGCGACGCGTACGGCTGCCGACCAAGGAGCCGCTTTCCGTGGACATGACCCTCGAAGTGATCCCCCTGCCCGTGAGCGACATCGACCGGGCCAGGGACTTCTACCGTGACAAGGTCGGCTTCCACGTCGACATCGACCAGGAGGTCGTGCCGGGTCTGCGCATCGTGCAGCTGACGCCGCCCGGCTCGGGCTGTTCGATCGCCCTGGGCGAGGGCATCTGGAAGATGAGCCCGCAGTCCGCCCCCGCTCCCGGCTCCTACCAGGGGCTCCAGCTCTGTGTCGCCGACATCGACGCGGCCCACGCGGAACTGACCGCACGAGGTCTGGAGGTCTCCGAACCGGTGCGCTACGCCGAGTCCGACGGCGCCACGTTCATGTACTTCACCGACCCGGACGGCAACGGCTGGGCGGTCCAGGAGTACCGGCGCCGCGCGAAGGAGCCGCTGCACAAGGCGCTGGGGGACGCGGCGGGGGCGTAGCCGCTCCGCGTAGTAACATGTACTACATGGAGACTACCGCCCGCGAGTTCAATCAGAGGTCTTCGCAGATCCTCGCCGCGGCCGCACGCGGAGAGACCGTCACGGTCACCAAGAACGGCGTCGCCGTCGCCCGCGTGATACCGATCGCGGAGGAAGAGGTCCCGGCCTACCCCACCGACCCCATGGGAGATCTCGACCTTCCCGACCTGGGGCTGCCCGACCTCGACGACGACGAGATCGAGGAAACGCTCAGGGGGATGGGGACATGAGCCTCGTCGCCATCGCCGACACCAACGCGCTGTACCGCCTGCTGGACCCGAGGCTGGCCGGCCACGAGGCGCACAGGAAGGCCCTGGCCTCCATCAGCCACCTCGTCGTCTCGCCCATGGTGCTGGCCGAACTGGACTACCTCATCGCCACCAGGGCCGGTGCGGCGAAGGCCGTCGTGGCCGCGCGCTTTGTGGAACGCAACGTGGCCACCCGCCGATTCGAGGTACCGCCCTTGAGCGCCCATCTGAGTGCGGCCATCGCCGTGGCGGAGGGGTACACGGACGCGGACGGTGGCAAGGGGGTCGGACTCACGGACGCCATGAACGTGGCCCTTGCCGCGGCCTACCACACCGACGTCATGTTCACTTCGGACCGGCACTTCCGCATGATCCGGCCGCTGACCGGGCACGGGGCGTTCCGGCTGCTCCCGGACGATCTGTGACGGGACCGGGGGCCGTCGTCAGGACGGCCCCCGGCTCGCGGTCAGCTCGCGTACGTTTCGAACTCGGCGATCCTCGGGGTGCCCGAGGCGCCGGTGATCTCGAAGGTGACCTTCTTCAGCGAGGTCGCCGAGAAGCCGATGGTGCCCGACCCGCTGCCGGAGGCCAGGACGGCGCCCGTGTCGTGGTTGAGGACACGGTACGAACCGATGGTCCCGGAGCCCGAGGCCAGCTGGATGTTGATCTTGGAGACCGTGGTGGCGGAGCCCCACTTCACCGAGACGGACCCGGTCGAGCCCGACGGCGACCAGTAGGTGCTCGTGCTGCCGTCGACGACGTTGCCGTAGCTCGTCCCGGAGGCCTTGGAGGAGCCGTCCGCGCCCGCGCCGATGCTGAGGTTGGTGCCGGTGGGCGGGTCGGTGGGGTCGGGGTCGGTGGGGTCGGGGTCCGTGGGGTCGGGGTCGGTCGGGTCGGGGTTCTGCGGGGTGCAGCTGCCGTCCGAGACCTTCAGGCCCTTGTTGGCACCCGCCGTCTGGCTCACCACGCTCGGCACGCAGTTGGCCGCGTCGAGGCTGTAGGAGTAGGGGATGCTCACCGAGGTGTTCGACGTCGGGTTCGGGCCGGCGGGCTGATTGTCGCCCGACCGCGAGGACCAGGTGATGTTGTCGAAGATGTTGCCGCTGACCTGCCAGTAGCCGGCCTGGTCGGTGTAGAAGGTGCCCAGGACGTCCTTCGAGTCCTCGAAGTAGTTGTTGTCCACCTTCGCCCGGGCGCCGGCCCGGGAGTTGATCCCGGACTCGTTCAGGTTCTTGTAGTGGTTGTTGTAGATGTGCGCGATGCCGCCGCGCAGCAGGGGCGTACGGGAGTCGAGGTTCTCGTACAGGTTGTGGTGGAACGTGACGTAGCCGTTGGACGTGTCGCTCTCGCTGGAGCCGATGAGTCCGCCGCGGCCGGAGTTGCGCAGGGTGCTGTAGGACAGCGTCACGTACTGGGTGTTGTCCTTCATGTCGAACAGGCCGTCGTAGCCCTCGGACTCGCCGCCGGAGGCCTCCAGGGTGGTGTGGTCGACCCACACGTTGCGGACATCGCTTTCCATGCCGATGGCGTCTCCGCCGTTCGACGTGGGCGAGCCCGACTTCTTGACGTTCTTCACCGTCACGTTCTGGATGATGATGTTGCTGGACTCCCGGATGTGGATGCCCAGCTGGTCGAAGACGGCGCCGTTGCCGACACCGATGATCGAGACGTTGCTGATCTGCTTGAGCTCGATCTTGTCGGCCGCGGTGCTGCAGCTGCCGCCCGAGACCTTGGTGGTGTTGCCGTGGTTGATCGTGCCCTCGACCTGGATGGTGATCGGGGTGGAGCTGCTGGCCCGGCTGCAGAGGGCCTGGTGGATCGCGGTGCCGGTGGTGGCGCGGACCGTCTGGCCGCCCGCACCGCCGGTGGTTCCGCCGTTCTGCGTCGCGTAGCCGGTGACACCGCCGGTGGCGGCGGAGGCCGTGGTCGTGGACATGGCCAGGCCGGTCGCTGCCGCGAGGGCTCCCGTGGCCAGTACGGCGGAGAGCCGCACGGCGACTGATCGTTTCATTCTCGTCTCGCCTTTCATCCTCTGAGTCGGGGGCTGGTGCCGGTGCCGTTCAGGTTCGTGTCATGGGCATGACAGGGGCATCGATGAGGGGGGCGGGGTGGCCGGACCCATCGACGAGAAAGCGCTTTCTACTGGTCTGCCGTGACAGTAGGGCCACGCCCGGGGACTTGCAAGAGTCCGCGCAGTTACGGAAGGGGGGCTTCCACTTGCCGTGGTGCCGCGATCCGCTCCCCGCCCGCGCCGGATCTAGGACAGGACCTGACCTCGATCACTTCTAACGTGGTTCTTGTCCGACGGAGCAGAACAACGGAAGGCATATCACCATGACCGTGAACGAGCTGACCACCGACGACGCGAGCGCAACCCCGGCCGTCACCGGCGAGCGCGCCGATCTGCTGGAGACGCTGGCCAAGCACCGGCACTTCCTGCGCTTCACCACCCGCGATCTCACCGACGAACAGGCCGGGCTGCGGACCACGAGCAGCGAGCTCTGTCTGGGCGGCCTGGTCAAGCACGTCACGTCGGTCGAGCGGAACTGGGTGGACTTCATCCTGAACGGCCCCTCGGCGATGGGGGATTTCACCGCCATGACCGAGGCCGACTGGGCCCGGCGGGCCGACGAGTTCCGGATGCTGCCCGGCGAGACGCTGGCCGGTGTGCTGGCCGAGTACGCCGACGTGGCCCGCCGGACCGAGGACCTGGTCGCCGCTCTCCCCGACCTGGACGCCCGCTGGCCGCTGCCGAAGGCCCCGTGGTTCGAGGCGGACGCACAGTGGTCGGTCCGCAGGGTGCTGCTGCACATCATCGCCGAGACGGCTCAGCACGCCGGCCACGCGGACATCATCCGGGAGTCCCTGGACGGCGCGAAGAGCATGGGCTGACGCCCGTTGGTCCGCCGGGGCGGGTGGACGTCCGGAGGGTCGCGGGCCCGCGGCAATCCGCCCCGTGCGAGACCGCGGCCGTCCGCCCCTCCCCGCTGTGGCGGGCCCATGGCCGTCCGCCCCGCGCGGGATCCCGGGCCCACGACCATGCGCCCCGCGAGGTGGCGGGCCCACGGGCATTCGCCCAGCCCACGACCGCTCGTCTTGAGCAAGGTGGCGGGCCTATGGCCGTCCGCCCTGCGCGAGGTCGCAAAACCGCGGCGATCCACCCTGTGCGAGGTGGCGAGCCCGCGGGCCGTGCGCCCCGCACGGGATTCCGGGCCCACGGGCCGTTCGCCCTGTGCGAGGCGGCGGGTCCACGGGCCGCTCGCCCCGCACGAGGCCGCGGGCCCGCGGGCCGTGGGCCCGCTCGCGTCCGTGCCTACAGCACCGGCAGGTTCTTGCGGAGTTCGAACGCCGTGACTTCGGAGCGGTACTCCTCCCACTCCTGCTTCTTGTTGCGCAGGAAGAAGTCGAAGACGTGCTCGCCGAGCGTCTCGGCGACGAGGTCGCTGCGTTCCATCAGGGCCAGGGCCTCGCCCAGGTTCTGCGGCAGGGGCTCGATGCCGAGCGCGCGGCGTTCCGCGTCGGAGAGGGCCCAGACGTCGTCCTCGGCGCCCGGCGGAAGCTCGTAGCCCTCCTCGATGCCCTTCAGGCCGGCGGCCAGCAGGACGGCGTAGGTGAGATACGGGTTGGCGCCGGAGTCGATGGAGCGGACCTCCACGCGGGCGGAGCCGGTCTTGCCGGGCTTGTACATGGGCACGCGGACCAGGGCCGAGCGGTTGTTGTGGCCCCAGCAGATGTACGACGGTGCCTCGCCGCCGGCGCCGGCCGTGCGCTCCGTACCGCCCCAGATGCGCTTGTACGAGTTGACCCACTGGTTGGTGACCGCGGAGATCTCCGCCGCGTGCCGCAGCAGGCCCGCGATGAAGGAGCGGCCGACCTTGGAGAGCTGGTACTCGGCGCCGGACTCGTAGAACGCGTTCCGGTCTCCCTCGAAGAGGGAGAGATGGGTGTGCATGCCGGAGCCGGGGTGCTCGGAGAAGGGCTTGGGCATGAAGGTCGCCTGGACCCCCTGCTCGAGAGCGACCTGCTTCATGACCAGGCGGAACGTCATGATGTTGTCCGCCGTGGAGAGCGCGTCCGCGTAGCGGAGGTCGATCTCCTGCTGGCCGGGGGCGCCCTCGTGGTGGGAGAACTCCACCGAGATGCCCATCGACTCCAGCATGGTGATCGCCTGGCGGCGGAAGTCCATGCCGACGTTCTGCGGGGTGTGGTCGAAGTAGCCGGAGTTGTCGGCCGGGGTCGGGCGGCTGCCGTCCAGGGGCTTGTTCTTCAGCAGGAAGAACTCGATCTCCGGGTGGGTGTAGAAGGTGAAGCCCAGGTCGGAGGTGCGGGCCAGGGCACGCTTGAGGACGAAGCGCGGGTCCGCGAAGGACGGGGAGCCGTCCGGCATCAGGATGTCGCAGAACATCCGGGCGGTGCCGGGGGCCTCGGCGCGCCAGGGGAGGATCTGGAACGTCGACGGGTCCGGCTTGGCGATCATGTCGGACTCGTACACCCGGGCGAAGCCCTCGATGGCGGAGCCGTCGAAGCCGATCCCCTCGTCGAACGCCTGCTCGAGCTCAGCGGGGGCGACGGCCACGGACTTCAGGAAGCCCAGCACGTCGGTGAACCACAGGCGCACGAACCGGATGTCGCGCTCCTCCAAGGTCCGGAGCACGAACTCCTGCTGCTTGTCCATCTTCCGATTCCCCATCCTTGCCGGTCGGGCCGCCTGTCCGCGCCCCCGCCGTGGATGGCGGGCGGGCTGCCGAGCGGGCACACGGGCATCCCACCACACCAGCGTTTCATACGCGTTGCCGACCTTGATCGGCCGACTGGCCGTGACCTGAACGCCGCGCACACGCCAGGTGTACCGCTCGCCTCCCATCTTGCCCCGCTCACACGGCAGCGCGTAACGGGGGCGCCCACGCGTAACGGCCGGCGCCTGCGCGCAAAGGGGGCGCCTGCGCCGATACGGGGGCCTCTTACGGGCGACTCCGGGCCACTCGCGGACGGCCCGCCCCCCTACGGGCCGCACAGGCCCCCCGCAGGGGGTCCCTCTCCGCCTGCCGACGCCCCCGGACCACTCTCCGCGCGGACCCGACCCCCTACGGGCCACATCGGGCCCCCTACAGGCAGCCCCCGCCGCCCACGAGGGATCCGGCCTCCGCTTGCGGGCGACTCCGGGGCCGCTTGCCGGCGGCCGCCCATACAGGCCGGACCGGCCTCTGTCGGTAAGCCCCGGACCGCTCGCGCGCGAACCGACCCCCTACGGGTCACACCCGGCACCCTACGGACGGCCGCCTCCGCTCGCGGTGCCGTCGGGGGCAGGTTCGCGCCGGGCGATCATTGTTTCGGGGTGAGGCCCAGGAGGAGGGGGCCCGTGGGGGAGGTGACGATGTCCTCGACCGTGAGGGGGTCCAGGGAGGCGAAGAAGGCCTCCTGGGCCGTGCGCAGGGCGCCGCGCAGGCGGCAGGCCGAGCGCAGCGGGCAGGGGGACACTGCGGTGCCGCCGTCGCAGTCGACGACGTCCCCCTCGCCCTCGAAGGCGCGGATCACCGCGCCGACGGAGGCGGTACGGCCGTCCTTGGTGACGCCCAGACCGCCGCCCCGGCCGCGGCGGGCCGTGAGCAGGCCCATGTGCTGGAGTTCGGCGACGACCTTCGCGGCGTGCGTGTACGGCACGTCCATCACGTCCGCGACCTCACGTGTGGTGGGGGTGGAGTCGCCCGCCACGGCGAGGCGCATGAGGACGCGAAGGGCCAGGTCGGTGGAGCGGAGGAGCCGCATATCAGGCAGCGTAGGTAATACGCATCCTGGGTTCAACTTTTCTGCGTGCGGTATTTCTGTGTGCGTTTCGCGTACGTGTTTCCGCACGCGCCTTTCGGGGTTCTGGGGCTGGGCCCCCGACTCCTATTACGATCAGCTCACCCGTTCGTCAGCCTCCCCTCGAAGGGCACTTTCCATGGGCTCCGCCAAGAAGAGCAGTGCGGCACGTTCGGCGCGTATAGAGGAGATGCGGCGCGCCGAGCAGGCCCGTGAGCGCCGTACCCGGATCCTCGTCATCGCCGCCAGTGTGGTGGTCGTCGCCGGGCTCGTCGCCGGCACCGTGGTGCTCGTCCAGTCGCAGTCCGACGACGGTGGCAGCGGCAGCACGGCGTCGGACGGGAAGAACGCGGGCGAGTTCGTCACCGGCAAGGACGGTGTACGCGCCTGGAAGGGCGAACTGGGCCGCAACCACGTGACCAAGGCCGTGGACTACCCCGTCACTCCCCCGGTCGGCGGTGACCACAACCCCGTATGGATGAACTGCAACGGGGACGTCTACACCGATGAGATCAAGGACACCAACGCCGTGCACTCGCTGGAGCACGGCGCGGTGTGGGTGACCTACAACGCCTCCGCCGGCGAGGCGGACGTCGAGGCGCTCGCGGCGAAGGTGAAGAAGACGCCGTACACGCTGATGAGCCCCGTGGACGGGCAGAAGGACGCGATCATGCTGTCCGCGTGGGGGCACCAGCGCACGGTGACCGGGGCGGACGACCCGGACGTGGACGCGTTCTTCGCGAAGTTCGTCCAGGGGGAGCAGACGCCGGAGCCGGGGGCCGCCTGCACCAACGGACTCTCCAAGTGAGGCAGGTCGGGCTGGTCGCGGGCGCCGTGGTCACGGCGCTGATCGCGACCGGCGCGATCACCTACGCCGTGGCCGGCGACGAGGGGTCCTCGGACGCCGTCCCGGCCGCGGACTCCGCCGACGCCGGGTTCGCCCGCGACATGGCCGTGCACCATCAGCAGGCCGTCGAGATGTCGTACATCGTGCGCGACCGCACGGACGACGAGGAGGTCCGCCGGCTCGCCTACGACATCGCCCAGACCCAGGCCAACCAGCGGGGCATGCTGCTGGGCTGGCTCGACATGTGGGAGCTGCCCAAGGTGTCCGCCGATCCGCCGATGACCTGGATGGGCATGGGCGGCACGGCCTCCGGCGAGGACGGGGCGCTGATGCCCGGCATGGCGACCAACAGCGAGATGGAACGGCTGGGGAAGCTGAGCGGGAAACCGGCCGAGGTCTTCTACCTGCAGCTGATGACGGACCACCACAAGGGCGGCGTGCACATGGCTCAGGCCTGTGTCCGTTCCTGCGAGGTCGGGGTCGAGAAGCGGCTGGCCCGGGGAATGGTGGCGGGCCAGGAGTCGGAGATCGCGCTGATGGCGGGGATGCTGAAGGAGCGAGGGGCCGCGGCGAGGCCGTAGGGGACGGGGCTCCAGGACATCGTGTCGCTCTGACGATTACACTGGGCCCGTGCCTCAACTACGTCTCGCCCTGAATCAGATCGACTCGCGCGTCGGCGACCTCGCCGGCAACGCCGAAACGATTGTCCGCTGGACCCGGCACTCCGCCGAACAGGGGGCGCACCTCGTGGCGTTCCCCGAGATGGCGCTGACCGGGTACCCCGTCGAGGACCTCGCCCTGCGGTCGTCCTTCGTGGAGGCCTCGCGGGCCGGCCTGCGCGCCCTGGCCGTACGGCTCGCCGAGGAGGGCTTCGGGGAGCTGCCGGTGGTCGTCGGCTACCTCGACCGCAGCGCCGCCGCCCAGCCGAAGTACGGCCAGCCCGCGGGCGCGCCGCGGAACGCGGGCGCCGTGCTGTACGGGGGTGAGGTGGCGCTGACCTTCGCCAAGCACCATCTGCCGAACTACGGCGTCTTCGACGAGTACCGCTACTTCGTGCCCGGCGACACGATGCCGGTCGTACGGGTGCGGGGTGTCGATGTCGCCCTCGCCATCTGCGAGGACCTGTGGCAGGACGGCGGGCGGGTGCCCGCGGCGCGCTCGGCGGGCGCCGGGCTGCTCCTGTCGGTCAACGCCTCGCCGTACGAGCGGGACAAGGACGACACCCGCCTCGAGCTGGTGCGCAAGCGCGCGCAGGAGGCCGGGTGCACGACCGCGTACCTCGCCATGATGGGCGGGCAGGACGAACTCGTCTTCGACGGGGACTCGATCGTCGTGGACCGTGACGGCGGTGTCGTGGCGCGCGCGCCGCAGTTCGCCGAGGCGTGTGTCGTGGTCGACCTGGACCTGCCGGCGGCGCGGACGGACGCGCCGACGGGGGTCGTGGACGACGGGCTGCGGATCGACCGGGTCGTGCTGTCGGAGGACACCGTGCCGCCGTACGAGGCGTCGTCGCCCGGCGGGTACGCCTCGCGGCTCGACGACGACGAGGAGGTGTACTCCGCGCTGGTCGTGGGGCTGCGGGCGTACGCGGAGAAGAACGGGTTCCGGTCGGTGCTGATCGGGTTGTCCGGGGGGATCGACTCGGCGCTGGTCGCCGCGATCGCGTGCGACGCGGTGGGCGCGGAGAACGTGTACGGCGTGTCGATGCCGTCGAAGTACTCCTCCGACCACTCCAAGGGTGACGCGGCGGAGCTGGCGCGGCGGACCGGGCTGAACTACCGGACGGTTCCCATCGAGCCGATGTTCGACGCGTACATGGGGTCGCTGGGGCTGACGGGGCTGGCCGAGGAGAACCTGCAGTCGCGGCTGCGGGGGACGATGCTGATGGCGATCTCCAACCAGGAGGGGCACATCGTGCTGGCGCCGGGCAACAAGTCGGAGCTGGCGGTGGGGTACTCGACGTTGTACGGGGACTCCGTGGGCGCCTACGGGCCGATCAAGGACGTGTACAAGACGTCGGTGTTCCGGCTGGCCGAGTGGCGCAACCGGGCTGCGGTGGAGCGGGGGCAGACGCCGCCGATCCCGGAGAACTCGATCACCAAGCCGCCGAGCGCGGAGCTGCGGCCGGGGCAGGTGGACACGGACTCGCTGCCGGACTATCCGGTCCTGGACGCGATCCTGGCCCTGTACGTGGACCGGGACCGGGGCGCGGACGAGATCGTCGCGGCGGGCTTCGACGCGGCGCTGGTCACCAAGACCCTGCGCATGGTCGACCGGGCGGAATACAAGCGCCGCCAGTACCCCCCGGGCACGAAGATCTCCCCCAAGGGCTTCGGCAAGGACCGCCGCCTCCCGATCACGAACAGCTGGCAAGAGGGCAGGAAACCCTGACCCGACGCGCGAGGGACCGGAACGGACCCCGGCCCCTCGCGCGCCCCCGCACCTCGCCCCACCGCGGGCAACCGTGCCGCAAGGCCGCACGGATGGGCACGACGGCACCCCGCACCTCGCCCGCACCTCGCCCCACCGCGGGCAACCGTGCCGCAAGGCCGCACGGATGGGCACGACGGCACCCCGCACCTCGCCCGCGCCTCGCCCCACCGCGCG
>NZ_JBICWF010000021.1:0-60772 GCF_043199595.1 Streptomyces sp. NPDC048584 | reverse complement strand
GGGCAACCGTGCCGCAAGGCCGCACGGATGGGCACGACGGCACCCCGCACCTCGCCCGCGCCTCGCCCCTCCGCGGGCAATCGTGCCGCAGGGCGGCACGGGTGGGCGCGACGGCACCCCGCAAGCGCCGGGCCGCGCGACCCCACCCCCGGCCCGCACCAGCACGGGGCATCCCCGAAGGCGGCCCGCAGGGCTCAATCCTCCGCGACCCTCACCCGTGCCGCGATCGGCAGGTGGTCACTGGCCGTCGCCGGCAACGTCCAGGAGCTCTCCGGCTCCGCCCCCTTCACCATGATCTGATCGATCCGCGCCATCGGAAACGCCGCCGGCCAGCTGAACCCGAACCCGCTCCCCACGGCCCCCTGCGTCGACCGCATCTGCGACGTCACGGCCCGCAGCGCCCGATCGTTCATCGTCCCGTTCAGATCCCCCAGCAACACCACGTTCGCCAGCCGCTCCCCCGCGATCGCCTCCCCCAGCGCGTCCGCGCTCTTGTCCCGCTGCCGGGCCGTGAACCCCGCCTCCAGCTTCACCCGCACCGACGGCAGATGAGCGACGTACACCGCGACCCGCCCCGTCGGCGCCGCCACCGTCGCCCGCATCGCCCGCTTCCAGCCGAGCCGGATGTCGACCGCCCTGACCTCGCTCAGCGGATACTTGCTCCACAGCCCGACCGTGCCGACCACCGCGTGGTGCCTGTACGTCGCCGACAGCGCCCGCTCGTACGTGGGCACCTCCGACGCCTTCAGCTCTTCGAGGGCCAGCACATCCGCCCCCGACGCCGCCACATCACGCGCGGTCGCCGACGGGTCGGGGTTGTCCGCGTTGACGTTGTGCGTCGCCACCGTGAGGTCCCCGCCCGTGGCGGCGGTCTTGTCGGTGAGCAGGCCACCGAACAGGTTCAGCCAGACGGCCACCGGCAGCACCGCCGCGATCAGCGCCGTGGCGGACTTGCGGATCAGTCCGAGGACGATCAGGAAGGGAACCAGCACACCCACCCACGGCAGAAACGTGTCCACCAGACTGCCCAGGTTGCCGATCGCGTTCGGGATGTGCCCGTGGGCCAGCATCACCAGTGCCGTCAGGACCGAGCAGAGGGCCAGGACGATGCCGCGCCGCCAGAGGCCGCGGCCGCCCCACCCCCTGGTGACCCGGTCCCGCAGGCGCCGGAGGCGTGTCGACCGGGGCTCGGTCCCCGAACCGCCGTCGCCCGTCTCCGTGATGTACGCCTGCTGCGCCATACCGTCGCCTCACAACCCGCCGTGCACACCGTCACCCCGTGTCCGTATGACCCTAGGGGATGATCGGTGCCGTCCCCGCCGCCCCTCGGCGGCCGTACGGGGGCGAGGACGTGACCGGGCGCCCGGGGAGTTCCGGACCGGAGCGGGGAAAGCGCCCTCTGTGACGAAACGCGCACATCGCGCTCCGGGCCTACTCCCTGACGGGCCGTAGGCCCTGGAGCAGCGTGTCGACGATCTGTTCGGCGAGGTCGTCCGGAAGGTCGGAGTCGGGCCGCAGCACGGTACGTACGAGGACGGGGCCCACGACGATGTCGTTGAGGAGTTCGATGTCGACGTCGGCGCGCAGTTCGCCGTTCTCCCGGCCCCGGCGCAGCACCTCCAGGCCGAGCAGCCGGCGCGGCTGGATGACCGTGTCGTGGTAGGCGGCCCACAGGTTGGGGCTGCTCTTCATCTGGGCGCGTACGTTGTGCAGGATCGCCGAGGTGCGGCCGGCGAGGCCCCGCCGGCGCAGGGACTCCAGCAGGATGACGAGGTCGTCGCGCACGGAGGTGCCGGGGAGTTCGGGGTCCGGGGGTTCGGCGGCGCGCATGACGTCGACGAGGAGTTGTTCCTTGCCGCTCCAGCGGCGGTAGATGGTGGCCTTGCCGACGCCGGCGGTGCGGGCGATGCGCTCGATGGAGAGCTCCGCGAGGGGCACGCCGTCCTCCAGGAGCTTCATCACTCCCTCGATGATGGCGCGCTCGACCGCCTCGCTGCGGGGGCGGCCCCGCGCGGGACCGTCCTGCCGGGGACCGGTGTCGGCCAGGCTCACGTCGTCGGGTCCTTTCGCTGGGCTGGGGACGATTCTCCCCGGTGGGCGGTGGGGCCGGTCCACCGCCCGGGGGACGTCAGTCCGCCGCCGAGACCAGCTCCTGCTCCTCGTTGTCCCCCTCGGGCGCCGGCGTACGCCCCGGCAGGAAGACGGCGACGACGATCGCGCCCACCATGGCCACGCCGGCGCCCCACAGCGCGGTGACGTGCATGGCGTGCAGGAACGCGTCGTCGGCGGCGCCGACCAGGGCTTCTCCGCGCGGGCCCAGCCGGTCCGCGACGGCGAGCGTGGCCTCGATGGACTCGCCGGCGGCGTGCCGTGCGCCGGGCGGCAGCAGGCCGAGCTTGTCCTCGATGCCGTCGCGGTAGGCGGTGGAGAGCACCGAGCCGAGGATGGCGATGCCGAGGGCGCCGCCGACCTGCCGGAAGGTGTTGCTGAGGGCGGAGGCGGAACCGGCCTTCTCGCGCGGCAGGGCCTGCATGATGACGACGCTGACCGGGGTCATGACGTGGGCCATGCCGGCGCCCATGAGGAAGAAGACGACCTCCAGGATCCAGATGGGCGTGTCCGCGTCCAGGGCGGCGAACGCGGCCAGCGTCGCGGCGAGCACCACCAGGCCGGCGGTCGTGGTGGCCTTGTCGCCGAAGCGGTCGACCAGGAGACGCGCCCTCGGCGCGAAGATCATCTGCGCGGCGGCCAGCGGGATCATCAGCAGCCCGGTCTCCAGCGGCGAGTAGCCGCGCACGCTCTGGGTGTAGAACACCGCGAAGAACGTCACGCCCATCAGCGCGAAGAAGACCAGCGCGATCGCGGCGATCGCGGCGGAGAACACCTTGTTCCTGAAGTAGGTGATGTCGATGGACGGGTGGTCGCTGCGCTTCTCGAACACCACGAACGCGGCGAGTACGGCGAGACCGGCGGCGATCGTCACCAGCACCGTCGGGTCCGTGAAGTCGGCGAGCTGGCCGCCCTTGATGATGCCGTAGACCAGCAGGACCAGTCCGGTCACGGACAGGACGACGCCGACGGGGTCGATACGGCCCGGGTTCGGGTCGCGGGAGTCGGGCACCAGCCACAGCATCAGGCCCACGGCGAGGACCACGATGGGCACGTTGATCAGGAACACCGAGCCCCACCAGAAGTGGTCGAGCAGCACTCCGCCGGTGATCGGGCCGATGGCGATGGCCAGGCCCACACCGCCCGCCCAGATGCCGATGGCCTTGGGCTGTTCGTCACGCTCGAAGACGTTCATCAGGACGGCCAGGGTGGCCGGCATCACGAACGCGGCACCCAGGCCCATCACCGCGCGGAATCCGATCAGTTCGGCCGGTGAACCGGAGAACGAGGCGAGCAGCGAGCCTACGCCGAACACGACGAGACCGCCGATCAGGACCTTCTTGCGGCCGAGCCGGTCGCCGAGCAGTCCCGCGCTGAAGAGCAGCCCGGCGAAGACGAGCGTGTAGGCGTTGATCGCCCACTCCAGCTCGCTCTGGGTGGCGCCCAGACCGGTGGGGGCGGGGGTGGAGATCGTCTTGATGGCGACGTTCAGGATCGAGTTGTCGAGTACGACGATCAGCAGGCTCAGCATCAGCACGCCGAGGATCGCCCAGCGGCGCCGGTGCACCGCTTCCGGGACCCGGCGGGCAGGGACGGCAGGAGAAGTCATGCGGTCCAGGCTAGCCAATTACGATACGAGACCGTCTCGTATCGGATAGGTTTTGCCCAGAACTTGCCCGGATATTGCCCGGCGGAACTCACAGGGGGACCTCTGGCCCTCGTTCGGGTGAGGTGCCACCATGGAAGTGGTCCGGGGACGCCGTCAGGGCGCCTCGAGATGACGTGTTGGGAGACTTCCATGACGCAGCTTTCGGCTGCCCGGAACGGGGCGTCCGGGTCGACGGCCGGTCCCTCCGGCGGCGGCAAGACGCTGTACGGGGGCAAGGGAACCCGCCGTATCACGGTCCGCGACATCGCCGCCGCCAAGGAGCGCGGCGAGAAGTGGCCCATGCTCACCGCGTACGACGCGATGACCGCGTCCGTGTTCGACGAGGCCGGTATCCCGGTGATGCTCGTCGGCGACTCCGCGGGCAACTGCCACCTCGGGTACGAGACGACCGTGCCCGTCACCCTCGACGAGATGGCCATGCTGTCGGCGGCGGTCGTACGCGGTACGTCGCGTGCGCTGATCGTCGCCGATCTGCCGTTCGGCTCCTACCAGGAGGGTCCCGTGCAGGCGCTGCGCTCGGCGACCCGGCTGGTCAAGGAGGCGGGCGTGGGCGCCGTGAAGCTGGAGGGCGGCGAGCGGTCGCACCGGCAGATCGAGCTGCTGGTGGAGTCCGGGATTCCCGTGATGGCCCACATCGGGCTGACGCCGCAGTCGGTGAACGCGATGGGATACCGGGTGCAGGGGCGCGGCGAGGAGGCGGCCCAGCAGCTGCTGCGGGACGCGAAGGCCGTGCAGGACGCGGGGGCGTTCGCGGTGGTGCTGGAGCTGGTGCCGGCGGAGCTGGCGGGTGAGGTGACCCGGGTGCTGCAGATCCCCACCGTGGGGATCGGGGCGGGCGCCGCCACGGACGCGCAGGTGCTGGTCTGGACCGACATGCTGGGTCTCACGGGCGGGCGCGTGCCGAAGTTCGTGAAGCAGTACGCGGATCTGCGCGCGGTGATGCGGGGCGCCGCGGAGGCGTTCGCGGAGGACGTCGTATCCGGCACCTTCCCGGAGGAATCCCACTCCGTCCACTGAGCCATTGCCGCACCACCCGCCGGCCCCGTCGATCTTCCCCCGTCGACGGGGCCGGCTCCCCCTTCGCGCCTGTACCGGCGCCGCTGTCCCCCCGCCCTCCGCAGGCAGCCGCACTCCGCGGGCCATCGTGCCGCTGGGCGGCACGGGTGGGCGCGACGGCACCCCGCGAGCGCCGGGCCGCGCACCCCACCCCCGCCCAGCCCCCACCCCGGGCCCGGACACCGACACCCCGCCGCGCGGACGCGCAGGCACCCTGTCGGTGGGATGTCGGGGCTTTGTCGGCGGACACCGGCAGGGTTCCCGTCATGACGCGAAACGACAAAGACCCGGGGGTCGCGGCCGGCGCGGTGAGCGTGCGGGGGCTCGTCAAGCACTACGGGGACACCAAGGCGCTGGACGGCGTCGACCTGGACGTACGCCAGGGCACCGTGATGGGCGTGCTCGGCCCGAACGGCGCCGGCAAGACGACTCTCGTACGGATCCTGTCCACCCTGCTCACCCCGACCGCCGGCCACGCCACCGTCGCCGGCTACGACGTGATCCGCCAGCCCCGCCAGCTGCGCCGGGTGATCGGTCTGACCGGCCAGTACGCATCCGTGGACGAGAAGCTCCCCGGCTGGGAGAACCTGTATCTGATCGGCCGCCTCCTCGACCTGCCCCGCAAGGAGGCGAGGGCCCGCGCCGACGAACTGCTGGAGCGCTTCTCGCTCACCGACGCGGCCCGCCGCCCCGCGGCCACCTACTCCGGCGGTATGCGGCGCCGCCTCGACCTCGCCGCCTCGATGATCGGCCGGCCGTCCGTGCTGTTCCTGGACGAGCCGACCACGGGACTGGACCCCCGTACCCGCAACGAGGTGTGGGACGAGGTCAAGCGGCTGGTCGGCGACGGTGTGACCGTGCTGCTCACCACCCAGTACATGGAGGAGGCGGAGCAGCTCGCCGGTGAGCTGACCGTCGTGGACCGGGGCAAGGTCATCGCGAGCGGCGGCATCGAGGAGCTGAAGGCCAAGGTGGGCGGCCGTACGCTGCGGGTCCGCCCCGCCGACCCGCAGCAGTTGCGCCCGCTGGCGGCCGCCCTCGACACGCTCGGCATCACCGGGCTCGCCACGACCACCGTGGACACCGAGCGGGGTGCCGTGCTCGTACCGGTGCTGAGCGACGAGCAGCTGACGGCCGTGGTCGGCGCGGTCACCGCGCGCGGGATCACGCTCAGCTCCATCTCCACCGAACTGCCCAGCCTGGACGAGGTGTTCCTGTCCCTCACCGGCCACCGTGCCAGTGCCCCGCAGGACATCGTGCCCGCCGAGACCCACGAGGAGGTCGTCGCCGTATGAGCGCCACCACCATGACCACCGATCCGCGCGCGGACGCGCGCATCCCGTTGCGGGCCCATCTGCGGCACACCGGGGCGCTCGTACGCCGCAATCTGCTGTGGATCCGGCAGGACCCGGAGTCGATGTTCGACGCCGTGCTGTTCCCCATCGTCTTCACCCTGCTGTTCGTGTACGTCTTCGGCGGCTCGATCGGGCAGTCGCTGGGCGGCGGGCAGGACGCCTATGTGCAGTACATCGTGCCCGGTCTGATGGCCATGATGGGCATGAACATGGCCCAGGGGGTGGGCACGGGGTTCAACCAGGACTTCAACACCGGGGTCATGGACCGCTTCCGTTCGCTGCCCATCGGGCGCGGCTCGGTGCTGTTCGCGAAGATCTCGGTCGAGATGGTGCGGATGCTGATCGCCACCGCGATCCTGATGGTCGTCGGTGTGCTCGTCGGCTTCGACATCAACAACTGGCCGGGGCTGTTCGCCGCCGTGGGACTGTCCGCCGTCTTCGGCTCGGCCCTGATGTGGATCTTCCTCACGCTGGGTGTGGTGATGAAGAACGCGCAGTCGGTGCAGGCGATGGGCTTCCTGGTGCTGATGCCGCTGCAGTTCGGTTCGTCGATCTTCGCGCCGACGCAGTCGATGCCGGGCTGGCTGGAGTCGTTCACCCAGGTCAACCCGTTGTCCGCGCTGGCGGACGCCGCACGCGGGCTGATGGTGGGCGGCCCGGTCGCCCACGACCTGTGGATGACGCTGGCCTGGTCGGTGGGGATCACGGCGGTGATGGCGCCGGTCGCGATCCACAAGTTCCGTACGAAGAGCTGATCACGCCGGGTCGAGCAGGGCGAGGGTCTGTGCCGGGGAGAGACCTTCGCCCTCGGCGTACGCGGTCTCGTACCCCGTGTCCCCGATCGCCGTCCGGATGCGTGCCTCGGCCTGTGCGCGGGCCTCGCGTTCCATGCGCGGGGGAAGGTGCTCGGGCGGGAGCCAGGAGTCGGCGGCGCCGAGGCAGCGGGCCGCGTCCGCGGCGTGCCGCCCGCCGTCGACCCCGGCGAGGGCGGTGGCGCCCATGGTGACGTACGCGGAGCGCATATGGGGTGCCATGGCGGCGGAGAGCGGGTCGCCGGCCTGCCGGACCGCCTCGCGCAGGACGACGAGGGCCTGGTCGTCCTTGCCGTCGGCGACCTCGAGCCAGCCCTCGGCTCCGAGGATGAACGCGTCGAAGACGACGTAGTGCGCGATACGGAACTCCTCGCGCAGTTCCCGCAGATGCTGCCGCGCCTCGTCCGTACGGCCGGTCAGGCAGAGCCAGCCGGTGAGGAAGAGCCGGGCGGCGGGCAGGGCCTCGAGGTGCCGGCCGCGGGTGTCGTCGATGACCTCGCGCAGCAGCCGCTCACCGCGTTCGGCCTCCCCCGCCTCCAGCAGGGCGTTGCCCAGCCGGGCGGTGAGCACGGAGGTGTGGGCGCGGGCGCCGAGCCGCCTGGCGTGCTCGATCGCGGCCTCGTAGTCGACGGCGGCCTCCTGGTACCCGCCGGCCATCTCGCGGGCCTCGCCGCGTGCGGAGAGGGCCTCCGCGATGCCCCAGGTGTCGCCGAGCCGCCCGTAGATCTCCAGGGCCTCGTCGGCGTCGCGGCGGGCGTCGCCGGCCCAGTCGCTGCGGTTGGCGAGGAAGTTGGCGCGCAGCTGGAGGTTGGAGGCCAGCTCCCATTCGAAGCCGGGGTTCTCCCGGCAGGTGCGGATCGCGGCGTCGACGATGTGGTGCAGCCGGTCCATGTCGCCGGTGAGCATCACGGCGAACACCCAGAGCAGGCCGGGCGGGCGGCAGGCCTGCGGCATGCCCGGTTCGTACGTGGCGGCGACGAGGCGCAGCTTGTGCTGGGCCTCGGGGGTCTGCCAGTCGTCCAGCTCGGTGTCCATGTGGGCGAGATGGGCGAGGTGCACCCCGCGCCGGGCCTCGGTGAGGAGTTCCCCGGTCAGCGGGGGCGGGGCGTCGGTGCAGCGCTCCCACAGCGGTACGGCGGGCCGTACCGGTTCGCTGAACGGGTCGGGGGCGAGCGCCATCACCTCGGAGCACCAGTTGCGGGCCTCGATGCGCAGGTCGCGCATCTGCCAGTACCAGACGAGCGACAGGGTGATGAGGAGGGCCTCCTGCTCGTCGCGCAGGGCGAGGGCGTGGCGCAGGGCCGTACGCACGTTCTCGTACTCCCGTTCCAGCAGGGCGATCGCGTCCACCTGGCGCGGGCCGCGCAGCAACGGCTCGGTTGTGCGGACGAGTTCGCGGAAGTACGTCAGATGCGCCCGTTCCGCGTCCGCGCGCCGGCCGGACTCGTCGAGGCGTTCACCGGCGTACTCGGCGACGGTCTCCAGGAGCCGGTAGCGCATCTCGCCCCCGCCCGAAGGGGCGGCCACCACGAGGGACTTGTCGACGAGGGAGCCGAGCGCGTCGAGTGCGGCCGGTCCGCAGACGGCCTCGGCGGCGGCGAGGTCGCAGCCGCCGGCGAAGACCGACAGGCGCCCCAGTACGTCGCGTTCGTCGGCGTCGAGCAGGTCCCAGGACCAGTCGACGACGGCCCGCAGGGTCTGCTGCCGGGGCAGTACGGTGCGGCTTCCGGAGGTGAGCAGGCGGAAGCGGTCGTCGAGCCGGTCGGCGATCTGGCGCGGGGTGAGCATCCGCAGCCGGGCGGCGGCGAGTTCGATGGCGAGCGGCAGTCCGTCGAGGCGGCGGCAGATCTCCGCGCAGGCCGCCGCCGTGCCGGTGTCGGCGTCGGTGCGGAAGCCGGGGCGGGCGGCGGCCCCCCGGTCGGCGAGCAGGCGCAGCGCGACCGGTTCGGGCAGCGGCTCCACCGGGCGCAGCAACTCGCCGCGTACACCGAGCGGTTCGCGGCTGGTGGCGAGGACGGTGAGCCGGGGGCAGCGTTCCAGCAGCGCCTCCACGAGGTGGGCGGCGGCCTCGACGACATGCTCGCAGTTGTCCAGGATCAGCAGCATGCGGCGCGGGCCGCAGTGTTCGGCGAGGCGTTCCACGGGGTCGGCGTGCCGGTCGGTGACGGCCCGCATGCTCTCGGCGCCGGCGCCGTACAGCACGGTCTCGCGGGCGCCGACGGCGGTGAGGACGGCCTCGGTGACGGCGTCCGGGTCGTCGACCGGGGCGAGTTCGGCGAGCCACACCCCGTCGGGCACGGTCTGCCGTACGGTCTCGGCGGCCTCCTGGGACAGCCGGGTCTTGCCCGCCCCGCCGGGTCCGAGCAGGGTGACGAGCCGGGCGGCGGTGAGGTCCGCGCGGATGGTCTCGATGTCGGCCTCCCGGCCGACGAACGAGGTGAGCCGGGCCCGCAGGTTGCCGGGCGGCGCCACCGCCCGGGGTGCGGGCGCCGGTTCGGGCCGCAGCAACTCGGCGTGCAGGGCGCGCAGTTCGGCGCCGGGGTCGGAGCCGAGACGGTCCGCGAGCAGC
This sequence comes from Streptomyces sp. NPDC048584, assembly GCF_043199595.1. Lineage (NCBI taxonomy): Bacteria > Bacillati > Actinomycetota > Actinomycetes > Kitasatosporales > Streptomycetaceae > Streptomyces > Streptomyces sp. NPDC048584. The sequence goes on along the minus strand of NZ_JBICWF010000021.1, from coordinate 51,202 downwards.
CGTCGTACGTCCTCGTAGGCGGCCAGGGCCTCGGCGGCGCGGCCGGTGTCGCGCAGGGCGCGCAGCCGGAGCGCCTGGAGGGGTTCGTCGAGGGGGTGGCCGTCGCACAGTGCGGTCAGTTCGGGCAGGGACTGCTCGGCGTCGCCGAGGGCGAGGGCGGCGGTGTGCCGGCCGCGCAGCGCGTCCAGCTGCCGTGCCTCGACCCGGGCCGCCTCGGCGGTGCGGTCGGGCAGCCCGGCGAGGCCGGGGCCCCGCCACAGGGCGAGGGCGTCGTCGAGGAGCGTGGCGGCCTTCGCGGGGTCGCCGTCGGCCAGGGCGCGCAGGCCCTCGCCGGTCAGCCGTTCGAAACGGTGCAGGTCGATGTCGTCGGGCGCGGCGGTGAGCCGGTAGCCGCCGTCGACGGAGGCGATCCGGTCGGCGCCGAGGGTGCGGCGCAGCCGCCCCACCAGCGCCTGGAGCGCTCCCGTGGCGTCGGCCGGCGGATCACCGTCCCAGACCTCGTCGACCAGCAGCCCGACGGGCACCGTACGTCCGGGCCGCAGGGCGAGCACGGTCAGCAGGGCACGCAGCCGCGCCCCGCCGACCGGGACGGCGGTGCCGTCGGGACGGAGTGCCTGGGTGGTGCCGAGGATGCGGTAGCGCACGGGGTCCATTCTCTCCGGTGACGGACACCCGGGTCACGGGGCCGACGACGGGGGTGTGTCGCCCCCCACCCTGCGTGGAACCGGGCGCGGGCGCGAGACGTTTTTCCCGGTGCGCCCGGTACCGTCGGGCAGTCCGCCCGCCCTGGCCCGCCCGTCACCCCGTCGCCCGTCGTCCGAGGAGCCCCATGAGTACCGCCGCCACCCGTCACAGCGACCGGAGGATCAGCCCGGTCTTCCTGGGCATCCTCGCCGTGACGGCGGTCACCGGGTGGGCCACCTGGTCCGGGTTCGCCTCGCAGCCGGGCGTGGCCGTGTTCCTGTTCGTGACGGCCGCCTGGATCGTCTCCCTGTGTCTGCACGAGTACGCGCACGCGCGCACGGCCCTGCACAGCGGTGACATATCGGTCGGCGCGAAGGGCTATCTCACGCTGAACCCGATGAAGTACACGCACGCGCTGCTGAGCATCGTGCTCCCGGTCGTCTTCGTCATCATGGGCGGGATCGGTCTGCCGGGCGGTGCGGTGTTCATCGAGCGGGGCCGGATCCGGGGGCGCTGGCGGCACAGTCTGATCTCGGCGGCGGGCCCGCTGACGAACGTGCTGTTCGCGGTCGTGTGCACGGCGCCGTTCTGGCTGGGCGCGCTGGACGGCGTACCGGCGGACTTCCGGTTCGCGCTGGCGTTCCTCGCGCTGCTCCAGGTGACGGCGGCGATCCTGAACTTCCTGCCGGTGCCGGGCCTGGACGGCTACAGCGTGATCGAGCCGTGGCTGTCGTACGGTGTGCGGCGGCAGGTGGAGCCGTTCGCCCCGTTCGGTCTGCTGTTCGTCTTCGCACTGCTGTGGGTGCCGTCGGTGAACGGCGTGTTCTTCGACGTGATCCACTCGCTGCTGGGCGCGCTGGACATCCCCGAGGGGGACACGTACTGCGGTTACGACCTGTTCCGCTTCTGGCGGGAGTCGGACCCGTTCTGCTCGGTCAGCCCGTGACCGGCCCGCTGTCGCGCGCCGCCCGTCCGCGCTTGACGTAGTACCAGGTCATGTTGGACGACAGGCCGGCCAGCAGCACCCAGACGATGCCGATGAGCATGCTGCCCTGCACGAAGGAGACGACCGCCGCGGCGACGGCGAGGAGGCAGACGGCGAGGGCGTAGACGGCGAGTCGCCGGGCCTGGGCGGGTGGGGGCAAGGGGGGCATGACGGGGGCTCCTGTCGGGGGACACTGCTGACGTACCGCTGCGGCACCGGTATGGCGCTGCTGAGGCGCTGCTACGGCGTCCAGTGTCCCCCATCGCCTCATACGTCCGTGACGCGGAGCCCGGCGTGTGCCTTGTAGCGGCGGTTGACGGAGATCAGGTTGGCGACCAGCGACTCCACCTGGTGGGCGTTGCGCAGCCGCCCGGCGAAGACGCCCCGCATGCCCGGAATGCGCCCGGCCAGGGCCTGCACGATCTCGACGTCGGCGCGGGCCTCGCCGAGCACCATCACATCGGTGTCGATCTCGTCGATCTCCGGGTCCTGGAGCAGGACGGCCGACAGATGGTGGAAGGCGGCGGTGACGCGGGAGTCCGGCAGCAGCGCGGCGGCCTGCTGGGCGGCGCTGCCCTCCTCGGGCTTCAGCGCGTAGGCGCCCTGCTTGTCGAAGCCGAGCGGGTTGACGCAGTCGACGACGAGCTTGCCGGCCAGTTCCCCGCGCAGGGATTCCAGGGTCCTGCCGTGGCCGTCCCAGGGCACGGCGACGATCACGATGTCGCTGCGGCGGGCCGTCTCGGCGTTGTCCGCGCCCTCGACGCCGTGGCCGAGTTCCTCGGCCGCGGCCTGCGCGCGTTCGGCGGCGCGGGAGCCGATGATCACCTTCTGCCCGGCCTTGGCGAGGCGGTACGCGAGGCCCTTGCCCTGGGGGCCGGTGCCGCCGAGTACGCCGACGACGAGCCCGGAGACGTCGGGCAGGTCCCAGGGGTCCTTGGCGGGGGCCTTCGCGGGCCGCTGTGCGCTGTCACTGTCACTGGAGGTCATGGCCCGACTCTATGTCCGTGACGGTGCCGGGTCCGGACCGCGTGAGCGGTGTCACGGAGCCGGGGGGGGGCGTGTCCCCGGTTCGTGGGAATCCGGTCCGAACACCGGGACGCGGGCAAGCGGTTGGGGCAGTATGCGGCCGTATGGACGCCGTACGGGTCGCGCTGCTGCGGGAAGTGCTCGCCGGGACGAGGTGGCTGGGTGACACCCGGCACTTCGCGGGGACGCTGCGCGGGTCGGTGGTGTCGCACGGCGGGGGGCTGCTGCTGGTGGGGACACCGGAGTACGAGCCGTGGCATCTGGCGGCCCATCTGGTGGACGAGGCCGCCTGGTCGGGCACTCCGGAGCTGTCCCCCACGCTCGTACGGCATGCCGCGCGGCCCGGTGATCCCGCGCAGCTGGCGGTGGGCCTCGGGCGCCTTGAGGCGGCGCGGCGGGGTGAGACGCTGCTGGTGGTGGCGCCCGGGGAGCCCGCCGCCCCGCTCCTGGAGCGGGTGTGCGACGCCCGCCGGGCCGGGGCGACGGTGCTGTCGCTCGGCCCCGCCGCGGGTGAGCTCCCGGCGATGGCGCACGAGAACCTGGCCGTCCCCGACGGTTCGGAGCTGGACCTGGACACCGTGCAGCACCTGGTCGGCGCGGCGGCCGGGGAGAACGCCCGGCCGGTCCACCGGGGCCCCCTCCGTTTCCGCGACCGCCTGTCCCGCCTGGCCGACCTGCTGACGGCACCGCCCCCGACCCGCTGGTAGGCGCCGGGTCAGTCCTCGTCCCGTCCGCCCGCGGGGGCGTCGTGCCAGCGGGAGTCGTTCTCCCACTGGAGGTTGCGTTCGCGGGCCGTCTCCATGGCGTGCTCGGCCTCGGCGCGGCTGGCGTACGGGCCGAAGCGGTCCTTGCCGGGGCAGTCGGGACCCTCCTCGACCTTCTTGTGCTCCAGGCAGTAGTACCACTCGCCGGGCTTTCCGACCGTCCGCTTCTTGAACAGGGGCATGACCGTTCTCCTCTCACCTTCTCGCCACGGAGATGGTCCCCCGTCGTCGCTGAATTAGACTCGCCGACATGTCTGGCCAGTCGCTGCTCGTCCCTGGGGAGCTCTCCCCCACCCGCACCGTGCCCGGGAACATCCGCCGGCCCGAGTACGTCGGCAAGCCCGCGCCGACGCCGTACACCGGTCCGGAGGTGCAGACGCCCGAGACGGTCGAGGCGATGCGCACCGCGGGCCGGATCGCGGCGCGGGCGATGGAGGAGGCCGCGAAGCTGATCGCGCCCGGCGTGACGACGGACGAACTGGACCGGGTGGCGCACGCGTACATGTGCGACCACGGCGCCTATCCGTCGACGCTCGGCTACCGCGGTTTCCCGAAGTCGCTGTGCACGTCGGTCAACGAGGTCATCTGTCACGGCATCCCGGACACGACGGTGCTGCGCGACGGCGACATCGTCAACCTGGACGTGACGGCGTACATCGGCGGGGTGCACGGCGACAACAACGCCACGTACCTGGTGGGTGACGTGGACGAGGAGAGCCGCCTGCTGGTGGAGCGGACCCGGGAGTCCCTGGCCCGCGCGATCAAGGCGGTCAGGCCGGGCCGGCAGATCAACATCATCGGCCGGGTGATCGAGTCGTACGCCAAGCGCTTCGGGTACGGGGTGGTCCGTGACTTCACCGGTCACGGCATCAACTCGTCGTTCCACTCCGGTCTGATCGTCCCACACTACGACAGTCCGCACGCGACGACGGTGATGCAGCCGGGGATGACCTTCACCATCGAGCCGATGCTGACGCTGGGCACCCATGAGTACGACATGTGGGACGACGGCTGGACGGTCGTGACGAAGGACCGCAGGCGCACGGCCCAGTTCGAGCACACGCTGGTGGTGACGGACACGGGGGCGGACATTCTTACGCTGCCGTAGAAGTCGTCCCGCCTCGGCCCGCCCTTCCTCCGCGAGGGGCGGGCCTTCGCATGCCGTGGCAGGCTGGGGGCAGGGTTACCGACAACCCGTCGGCAACCTCTTGACTTAGGTAAGCCTAACCATAGAAGATCTGGACTCATGGACTCCTTCGCGACCCTCATCCGCACCGCCTCCCACGAGCAGCACGTGCAGGCGGAGACGTCGACGTTCATGAGCGATCTGCTGGGCGGCCGGCTGGGCGTGGAGGCGTACGCGCGCTACACGGAGCAGCTGTGGTTCGTGTACGAGGCCCTGGAGTCCGGCGCGCACGGGCTCACGTCGGACCCGGTGGCGGGCCCGTTCATCCAGCCGGAGCTCTTCCGCCTCCCGTCCCTGGAGCGCGACCTGGCCCATCTGCGCGGCCCCGGCTGGCGCTCCACCCTGGCCGCGCTCCCCGCCACGCGGGCGTACGCGGCCCGCGTCACGGAGTGCGCCCGCACCTGGCCGTCCGGCTACGTCGCCCACCACTACACCCGCTACCTGGGCGACCTCTCCGGCGGCCAGATCATCCGCGGCAAGGCGGAACAGACCTGGGGCTTCGCCCGCAAGGGCGACGGGGTCCGCTTCTACGTCTTCGAGGACATCACCAACCCGGCGGCCTTCAAGCGCGGTTACCGAGAACTCCTGGACGCGATCCCGGCGGACGACCTGGAGAAGCAGCGCATGGTCGGCGAGTGCAAGCACGCGTTCACCCTGAACACGGCGGTCTTCGGGGCGTTGGGCGAGGAGTTCCCCCTGTCGGCGTGACACCCGCCGGCGCCACCGAACCTCGCGCCATCTGGGCGGCAAGCTGCGCTTCGAACTGGGCGGCGAGGGGATCCGGCCGGTCCGCGCCACTCCGACTGGGCCGTCTCCGTCAGCGTTGCCGTCAATTCCTCACGGTAGCTGGGAGAAGAAGGCGACGCAGTTCTCGTGGTGCTTGTCCTTGGCGTTGAAGAACGCCACCAGCGGGCCGGTGTCGAGGACCGTGGTGATCACTCGCCGGCGCTCCGCTCGCGTTCCGCGCGCTCACGGATGTAGTCGTCGTGCCGCTCGGCGTAGTCGGCTGGTGCTTCGATGCTGCCGGACAGTGCGAGGAAGCTGGCGGGCAGGAGATCACCGTCATCGCCCCCTCCGGCCGCGTCCGGGACCTGCTGGTCGACCTGGGAGAGTTCCTCGTCCTCAGTGATGATCAGCCGCAAGCGCCGCACCTGGGTCGGGCTCAGCCGGTCGACCAGGTGGTGCAGGTGCTCGTAGTCGTGCGCTGCCGTCATGGCTCAAGTCTGGCACGCCCCCGGCCCGCCTGCCCTGGCTCTTTGACCTCCAGGTACTTCCGCACTTCCAGGGGGTGACAGACGTCCCACGCTCACCGCTGACGGCCACCTTCCGGGCCCGGGGCAGCCGGTGGGGCGGATGACCGTCGCCGAACCGGGTGACGGTGTCCAGGAACACCACCGAATCCGGGGCGTCCTCCAGCGCGGCGGCGAGCGCGACCGGTGAGTGGGTGGTGATCAGGATCTGCCTTCCGTCACCGGCGGTGAGCATCGCCGGGTCACTGGTTCTGCCCTTGAGCCGGGACAGCAGCTGCGGGACGCGGGTGGGGTGGAGGCCGTTCTCGGGTTCCTCGATCAGGAGGACCCCTTCATGTGCGGGATCGTGGGCCGCGGCGAGCAGCGCCAGAACGCGCAGGGTGCCCGCCGACGCCGCGCCAGGGGTCACGCGGTGCTGGAGCCAGACGCCCCACTGTCCCCACTCGGCGTTCGCCTCCACCGTGATGTCCACGAGGTCGGGGAGCAGCGCCACGGTGTCGGCGCGGAAGTCGTACCAGCGCTCCGGGTCCCGGGCGATCCGGCCCAGGACGGCCCCGAGGTTCTTGCCGTCCTCCGCCAGGGGCGCGGTGTCGTAGGTGGAGGGGACGACGCGCATCGCCTTCGGCGAGGGTTCGAGGATCCGCCACTTCCTGGTGGCCCCGGCCAGCTCCCTGCGGTACGCGGCGTCCTGCACGGGGACTTCCGTGCAGTGCAGCTGACCGGTTTCGTCGAGGTTCAAGTACGGCAATGCGGGCGGAGTCCAGTCCGCGCCCGCGTAGTGGTCATGGACGTTGAGCACCTCGGTGTCGACGCGCAGGGGGTCCGGCGGATCCACGTACGTCACCCGGGCCTCGACCCGGAGGTGGCAGTACCCGATGTCACCGTGCACCAGCACATGGGCGGCGATCCGCATGACCCCGACCGGCGCGCCGTCCGGCCCGCGCCGGAACAGTTCCTTCGGGCCACCCCGGCGGGCGTGGTCGACCAAGGTCTGGCCGGTCGGCTCCCGGATCAGCCGGCCCAGCAGGTCGACGGCCTCCAGAGGTTGGACTTGCCCGAGGCGTTGGCTCCCACCAGGACGGTGAACGGCGACAGGTCGAGGGCGAAGTCGTCGAAGGACGTGTACCCGTCGATCTCGATCCGTGTGATCACCCTGCCACCTCCTCTCCACACGGCCGCATGTGCACTGCGCCACATTATCCGCAGGGATCTCCCACCCGTACGGTCAACGGTTCCACGCACCTGCTGAAATCGGTCCGCACCAGCTACGACAACCTCGGCCACAACGCCACGCCGCTCAAGGGCCTGCCCACCACCGTCGCCGAATCCAACGGCGAGGGCGACGCACACAACGTCATCACCACCACCACGTACGATCCGCTGGGCCGTATCCGCAAGGTCACCAGGCCGGATCAGGGCACCACCGAGAACATTTACACGCCCGCTGACAGCGGAGGCCCGCTCACCAGCCTCAGAACTGTCAACGCTCTCGGACACGCCACCACGACCACGTTCGACCCAGGCCGTGCCCTCCCCCTCACTGTCACCGACCCCAACGGCCGCGTGACCCGGTACGAGTACGACGGGCTCGGCCGCCTGGTCAAGGGCTGGTCCCCGATCCGCTCCAGTGGCACCCAGACCCCCGACGTCCAGATCAGCTACCAGCAGGCCACCGCCACCTCCTCCAGGACCAGTCCTGCTGCCGTCACCACCAAGACGATCAAGGATGACGGCAGCTACGTCTCCTCGGTCACCATCTATGACGGCCTGCTCCGCCCGGTCCAGACGCAGAACGAAGCCCACGGCCCCGGCCGCATCATCGCCGACACCCACTACGACGACCACGGCCGCGCCAGCATCGTTACCAGCGGCTACCTCGCCGCAGGCCAGCCGACCACCACCCTGTTCGCACCCAAAAGCACGACACTCATCCCCAGTTACGTAAAGACCCAATACGACGGCACGGGTCGCACCGTCCGCCAAGCGACCTACCACGACGGTGACTTCAAGTACGAGACCTTCACGTCGTACGGGCCGAACACCGTGCACGTGAACCCCCCGGGCAACACCTCTCCGGCCACGTGGACCACCACCGACGCCCTCGGCAGGGTCACCGAGATCGAGCAGTACACCGACGCCGGCCAGTCGGCCACCCGATCGACGCGCTACGCCTACGACGTCCGCGGCAACCGCTCGGAAGTCACCGACCCGGCCGGTAACAAGTGGACGTACAAGTACGACGTACGCAGCCGAATAGTCGAGGCCACCGATCCAGACACCGGCACCACCAAGACAACCGCGTACGACGGCGCCGACCGTCCCCTCGTCACCCTCGACGCCAACGGCAAGTCCCTGTACACGACCTACGACGTGCTCGGACGAGTGACAGCTGTCCGCGAGGGCTCAGCCACGGCCAGCCCGAGCAAGTCCTTCACCTTCGACGCTGTCGGCGCCCTCGGCATGCCGGCCACCTCGACCCGCCACGCGGCGGACGGCGACTACGTCACCAGGACCACCGGCTACACCCCCGACTACCAGCCCACCGGGCAGGACATCACCGTCCCCGCCAACGCCAAGACCGCCGGGCTTTCAGGGACCTACAGCTACACCTACGGCTACACGCCGACCGGCAAGCCCCTCTCGGTGACCTACCCATCGAAGGGCGGCATCGCCTCCGAGAAGGTGGTCACCCGCTACAACGAGGACGGCCTGCCCGAGTCCACATCCGGCTCCAGCTGGTATACCGCTGACGTCACCTACTCCCCCTTCGGCGACGTCCTCCGTACCGTCTCCGGCTCCCAGCCCCACCGCGTGTGGACCACCAACTTCATCGACCCGCACACCGGACGCCTCCAGCGCACCGTCGCCGACCGTGAGACCGCTTCACCTCACCGCATCACCGACAGCTACTACTCGTACGACGCGTCCGGCACCATCACATCGAATTCCCGCAAGCTGAGCGAACCCTCAGGCTCCACCTGGGACACCCAGTGCTACACCTACGACGCCCTCGGTGAACTCGTCCACGCCTGGACATCCACCATCGCCCCCACTGGTACAGGCAACGGCTGCAAGACCGCCAACGGTGCCGCCTTCGGCTACCGCACCGACTACGCCACCTCGTCCGGCCCCGTCGCAGACGCCCCGAACGCGGCCAGCGACACCTCCAGCCCGGACGCCTCGCTGACCAGCACACTCGCCGCAGCCGCCCCGGCCGCCGGCACAGTGGCGACGTCCGCCACCGCCTACCGCCAGGCATTCACTTACGACTGGATCGGCAACCGCTCCACCCTCACCGAGCACAACGTCACCGACCCCACCAAGAACATCACCTATCACTCCGGCTACGGCACCACCGCCGGAAACGGCGCCACCGAACCGGTCACCACCCAGCCCCACACCCTGGCCTGGGTCTCCACCACCCCCACCGGCTCCGGCAGCGCCTACACCTACGACCCGGCCGGCAACACCACCAAGCGCGACCTCGCCAACGACACCCAGAACCTCACCTGGACCAGCGAGAACAAGCCGGCCACCGTGACAACCGGCGCCACGACCATCAACTACACCTACGACACCGGCGGTCAACGCCTCCTGGAGAACTCCAGCGAAGGCTCCACTCTCTACCTCCCCGGCGGCGAACTCACCACCGACGCCACCGGAAAGATCACCAAGGCAACCCGCAACTACGCCCACCCCGGCGCCCCGACAGTCGTCCGCACCTCAAACGGCACCAGCACCGGCCACACCCGCAACATCCAACTCGCCGACCATCTGGGTACTGCCAACACCACCGTTCAGATGGCCGCCAACCAGCCGGTGACCAGACGGGCCTTCAAGCCCTTCGGCGAGGCCCGCGGGCCCCAGCCGTCCTCCTGGCCGGACAGGCGCAGCTACCTGGGCGTCGGTATCGACGACGTCGCCACCGGACTGACGCACATCGGCGCGCGCGAGTACGACCAGGCCAACGGCCGCTTCATCAGCGCGGATCCGCTGCTGGACATCACGGACCCGCTGCAGATGAACGGCTACTCCTACGCCAAGAACAGCCCCATCAGCACCAGCGACCCCGACGGCCTGAAGCCGGCCACTGACTGCGGCAGCGGCTGTCAGGACGGAAATTTCGTCTACCGGGACTGGTTGGTCCCGGACGGTGAGGGAGGTTGGGATTACCGTTTTGAAGGCAGCACTTTCACCTATGACGTAGTGGGTGACCTCCACAGCGTCAACCGATTCGGTAGCTACCATCCGCCTCTGGGCACAAGGACCGTCGAAAAACCGTACGATACGGATGCACAGAACAGCGTTTTCAAATTTGTTTCCTCCCTGGTCATTCCTGACGTCGAGTCATGGAAGAAGGTGATTCAAGGAGAGGCGAGCGGTTGGGACTACCTTGGTGTCGTCTCGGACATCCCCTTCGCGAAGGCCGTGAAACTAGTACCCGATTGGGTCGTCAAAAAGGGCAAAGAAGCCGTCGATAAGTGGCTCAAGAAATTCGCCTCGGGATGTAAGTGTTTCCTTGCTGGCACCCAAGTGCTCATGGCTGACGGCGAGACCAAATCAATCGAAAAGATTGAGGTCGGCGACGAGGTTGTTGCCACAGACCCGGAAACAGGGGAGACCCGCCTCCGGAAGGTCACCCGCCTGATCGTCACCGAAGACGACAAGCACTTCAACGAACTCACGATCAAAACGTCCGACGGACCCGAGAAGCTCACAGCTACACACGAGCACCCGTTCTGGGTTCCTGAAATCGGCGCCTGGGTCGAAGCCCGCAACCTCGTTGCCGGCATGACTCTCAGGACCCCCGACGGCACCACCGTCCGCATCATCAGCAACCGCGCCTACACCAAGCACGCCCGGACGTACAACCTCACCGTTGACGACCTGCATACGTACTATGTGCTGGCGGGCGCTACGCCGGTCCTCGTTCACAACAGCAACGGATGTCCTACGGGTAAGGCGCCTGAAGCTCCTACCATCGACATCGGCAACTACCGAGGTAGGTTCCAGGCGTACTTGCACCGCAGCGGCATGAAGCGGCTGCCAGATGATTGGGATGCCCACCACGCCATCCCGCAGGAGTATCGAAACCATCCGGAGTTTGGTGACTTTGATTTCGATGCGCCATCCAACATGCGTGGAGTGCCCGGCAGTAGGATGAAGTCCCGTGGAGCCAACGTGCATCAAGAGATAACCAACCAATGGAAATGGTTCCATGACATGAATCCGAACCCCTCGCGAGCTCAAATAGAAGACTTCGCGGGGCAGATCGATAGGGGATATGGTGCCTATTTCTGGGCCGAACGTTGATAGCTGGATCGACGAAATGTCGCGCCTGGCCTCACGGTTCGTCGCAGGGTTCGAGACCATGTACGGGTATCCACCAGGTGAGCACTATGTGTCAAGAGCCGCTGATAGCAGCGGTCGCGACGCGCTCGCTGCGGTCTTGAGCGACGCGGGTGCGAGGGATTTGATCGAGTTCTATTCGCACGTTGCGCAAATCTCCTTGCCTGATGTCGGTCCAGGGTTCTTTGTCGATGAGGCCGAGTATGTGGTTGAGGGGTTGCGTGGTGCTCAGCCAACACAGGTGAGTAGCGTGCCCAATCGGACTGTCGCCGTGTTTGGCTCTGACGGTGGCGGTGCATTGTTTGCTGCCGATCGTCAAACCGGAGAGATTGTTCGGCTGGAAGGTGGATCCCTCATCGGTGATGTCTACGAGGTGGAAGAGTCTGGGGTACAGGTGATCGCCCGAGATTTCGAGGGATTCATGCAATTCCTGTCTGGTGAATTGCTGCGACAGATTCCCCCTGGGGGATAGGCAACTGATCGCGCCCGAGCATATGCCGAGTCCGGCATATGCGACAGCAATGCACAAGCCCCGTCAGGTGCGCCCTGGCGGGGTTTCTGCGTGGGGTGACGGCAGTAGTTGACGGCAACGTCAGCGGACGGGGGTGGCGCAAGGTGGTGGTTCGTCGTTGTCGCCGTTGGCCGTCTCGGTGATCTTCGGGCTGCCGAGGGCGGTGCTGAGGGTGTCGATGGCGTCGCGCTGGAGGCGGAGTCGGACGTGCGCGTAGACGGTGGCGGTGACGCCGATGTGGGCGTGGCCGAGGAGTTCCTTGATCACGACGAGTTCGACGCCCTGTTCCAGGAGCAGGGTGGCGGTCGAGGGGCGGAGGTCGTGGAAGCGGATGCGGCGGAGGCCTGCCTTGTGGAGGAGCGTGGTGAAGGCGCGGGTGAGGTTGGTCGGGTCGATCGCTCTGCCCTGCGCAGTGGTGAACACGTGCCCACTGTGCTGCCACTCGGCCCCAGCCGCGTCACGGTCGCGCTGCTGCTGCTCTCCGTGGAGCTTCAGCGACTGGAGGCAGCGGGCGGGGAGGGCGATGCGGCGCTCGGAGGCCCGGGTTTTGGTGGGCAGTGTGGTGAGCCCGCCTGCGCTGGTGCGCTGGAGTGTGCGGCGGATGGCGGCGGTGCCGGTGTCGAGGTCGAGGTCTTCCCAGCGCAGGCCGAGGAGTTCGCCCTTGCGGAGTCCGGTGTGGAGCGCCAGTTCGAACAGGGCATGGAGCCGGTGCCCGCGCGCGGCTGTGAGGAACTGGCGGGCTTCGTCGGCGGTAAGGGGTTCGAAGCGTCGGGGGCGAGGTGTGCCGGTGCGGACGTTACGGGCCACGTTGCGAGGGATCTCCTCCTCGCGCACGGCGTGTTCGAGTGCGGACTTGAGCACGGAGTGGATGTAAGTCAGGGTCAGCGGAGAGAGCCGCTTGGAGCAGCATGTTCCGACGGCGCAGCAACGGGGCTCATCACGCCCCGCATCGATGCCACGCGCGCAGCACTGGCAGGTGGTACGGAGCTGGTTGAGCCAGGTACGAACGTCCTTGGCAGAGAGCTTGGCGAGCTTCTTCTTGCCCAGGCCCGGGACGAGGTACCGGTTGACGCAGGCGGTGTATCGGGTGTGCGTGTTCTCGCGGAGGTGGTGGACGGCAACGGCATCGAGCCAGTACGTCAGGTACGCGCCGACGCTGCCCTGTGCGGAGGGCACGGGGAGGCCGCGGTTGCTGGTGGCGATCTTCTCGGTGAGCTTGGCCAGGGCTTCCTTGCGCGTCGTGCCGTAGACGCGGACGCGGCGGCGGGTGTTGCCGGGGGCGAGGACGTATCCGGCGGCTTCCCAGCGGCGGTCCTTGCGCTGGTAGACGGTTCCGTCGCCGTTGGCGCGGGTACGGCGGGAGGCGGGGGTGTCGCGGGGTGTGGTCATCAGGCGGCGGCTTCCTGTTCGAGGCGGGTGTGGATGAGGTCGGTGAGGGCGTGGGTGGGGATGCGGCGGGCGCGGCCGAGGGTGAGGGAGGGGAGTTGGTGAGTGCGGATGAGGTCGTAGACGGCGGTGCGGCCGAGTTGGAGGCGTTCCATGACCTGGGGGACGGTGAGGAGTTCCGTGTCGGCGGTCACGCGACGGCCCCCGGCCGGGCGGCACTGGTCAGCTGGTCAGTGGAGTGACCGGCCGAGTGACCGGCGCGGTCACCGGAGCGGTTCGAGCGGCGGGTTCGGGTCGGTTGCTTGGGGCGGGTCTGCCGCTTTGCGGCGAGAAGGTCGGCGAGGTGTTCGAGTTCGGGCAGGAGGCCCGTTCCGGCGTACTGCCAGTGGGAGATGACCAGGGTCGTGTCCGAGTCCGCGCGCTGACCGGTGATGTTGCGGTGACCGGGGGCCAAGTCAGTGGGGTGTCGGGTGCGGTCATCGACCGGACTGCCGTCCGCCTGACCTGCCTGCGTCTGAGTCGACGCTGGGGCGGGAGTCTGGGTGTCGGGTTGGCTGGTTCGCCAGGTGGTGCGTTCGGCTCGGAGGTGGGTGAGGGTGGTGGAGTAGTGGCGGGTGCGGGTGGAGAAGTGGCCTCGGAAGCCGAGCATGTGGGCCCATTGGCGCAGGCGGAGGTGGGCGTGTCGACGGTTGGTGGCGAGGTGCCAGGTAGTGCGGATCATGCGGCGGGCGTGGTCGGTGATGTCGTGGGTGGCGAGTTCGGCGAGGAAGCGCAGTCGGCGGTCGGGGGTGCCGGTGGTGGTCTCGGCGCCCTTGGTGGCGTACTTGGCGATGTAGCCGGCGACGTGCCGCTCGGTGACCGGGCCGCCACCGGTGAAGTCGGTGCCGCGGATCGCGCGGACGTCGATCTGCCGCCCGAACCGGAACACCAACCGCCCCGCCCGATCTGAATCTTGAGGCGGGCAGGCGGGGACGTCCCCGGCGGGCTGCGGGCGTTTCGGCGGTTCGCCCTCGTGGTGGACGCGGGTGCGTTGGGCGGCGGCGCGGACGGCGCGGTCGAGGAGTTGGGTGGTGGCCCAGGCAGGCGGGGTGCTGGTGGGGCCGGTGGGTCCGTCGAGGCGGATGACGGCGTGGAAATGGACCTGGCCCCGTTTCTGGTACTCGGCGACCTTGGCATAGGAGAGCGTGGCGTGGTGGCGCAGGGCCCGCTGCGTCAGCCCCGCCGTCTTGGCGATCTCCCGACGCAGGTGGGTGGTGAAGCGTGCCCACAGGGCCGGGGCGTGCGCGTTCCACAGCACCGCGCCCGCGTAGTCGTAGCGGTCGAGGTCGAGCGGCGTGCCGAGGAGCGGGTCGTCGTCGGGGTGGACCTGGTCGCAGTGGCAGCGGCCGGTGTCGGGCTGGTTGTGGACGGGCCCGAAGCCGGGCGCGGTGAGGGTGGCGAACACGCGCGGGTGGGCGGCCACGCTGGTGGGGACGGTCTTGCCGCCGCGCAGTCCGGCGGCGATGAGCTGGTAGGTGTCAAAGCGGTAGACGGTGGAGCAGGAGGGGCAGCGGGTGGCGCGCCGGTTGCCGCAGCGGACCAGCAGTTCGCCCGCCGGGAGCCGGCCGGAGTCGAAGTGGTCGAGGATCGCACCGGTAACGGCGTCCAGGCGCGTACGGTGCCCGGTCAGGCGGATCGGGTGCGCGCAGCCGCCGAGTCCGGCTATCTGCCGTGTGAGGCGCGCGAGTTGGCCGGTGGCGGCGAGCTTCGCCAGCTTGGCGGTCAGCCTGGCGCGGCGCTCCAGCGCCGACCGCCCTGCCGCCGCAGAGACGCTGAGGCCCTCTGGGCAGGTCGGCGTAGTGAACGCCGATGACGAGGGACCCGAGGCGGCTGGAACGGTTGCGGGGTAAGGGAGTTGGAGGTGTGTGGGCATGCGGGAAGGGCCTTTCGGCGGGAGCGCGGAAGCAGTACGGCGCGGGGCGAGGTGGGCAGGCCGAAGTGATCGGCTCACAGGGGAACGGGGCGCCTCGAAGCTGGGCGCGGGGGCCGGACCAGTTGGGCCTGGTCGGCGAGGCTCGGTGGTGATCACCGGCGGGTGTGGGACGTTAACATCGCCTCACCGGCGCATTCAAGTGCATCCCTCCTGATTCCTTTCTGGTGGGTGGTGGGGCGCGGGTAGTGTGGGGTCGGTTTCCCGGTTTGGACGGGCCGGATTTCGCTGGTAGAGGGCATGGAGAGCGAGGTGGCTGGGCGTGGTGGCGGGGCGGCGCGGGCGCAGGCCGACGGGCAGCGGGGTGCCGCTGACGTTCGAGGTGATCGCCGAGACCCTGCGCGAGCGGATCCGCTCGGGCGGGTTGCTGCCGGGGGACGCGTTGCCGACGCAGGCTGTGCTGATGCGGGAGTTCGGGGCGGCGAGCCTGACCGTGCAGAAGGCCATGGCCCTGCTGAAGCAGGAGGGGTGGGCGGTCTCCCGCCCTGGCAAGGGAGCCTTCGTCGCTCCCCACGACCACGTCGCCGACAACGCTGATGACCTCGACGGCCCAGAGGCGACCGCACCCGTTGGCGGGATGGCGACCCGCGTCGAGGCGCTGGAACGTGCGCTGACCGAGGCTGTTCAGCAGATTGCCGACCTTCGTGGCCGCGTCGAGGCCCTGGAGTCAGGCGGCGGTGGGCGGGGCCGCTGACCCGCCATGCCGGGACGTCGGTCAGGGCTGCGTTCAGATTTTCTGTACGAGGTTCAAGGCGGGACCCGCCCGTCTGAGCTGGTCGAACATCGCCGACCGACCCACTGTCGGGCAAGCAGCCGACGCCCGTCCTGGGCGTGGCGGGCGGTCGGACCCAGGCGTGAGCTTGGCCCAACATGGTGCCGCCGGAGCCAAGTTGCGGCGTGGAGCCCTCGCGCTTCGCACAGCAAGTTGTCGCTTACGACCGTCCTACGGCCGGATCGTGCGCACAGGGGCTGGCCAGGGGGCCGTCCCTCATGTTTGTCGCCGGTCTCACCGAGGGCGGTGGTCGGCGTCGCCTCCGGCGGGGAGCGAAGCTCCCGGCCACCCGTCGGCGGCCGCCCTTCCCGCCCCGGCCTCGCGCTGTCAGACTGGGCGACGCACCAGCCCGGCCGCACGCGGCCTCTCCCGCTCGGGCCCGATCCTGCCGAAAGAAGCCGACCCTGCGCCGCCTCGGCAGGTTGCCGCTGGTTTGCGGGCGGCGCCGTGGCGTCAGGACGAAGGGGGGAGGACGGGGTATGCGACGCTGGAGTGGCTGCGATCGCGGCAGCGGCACACCGACCTGAACTACGAAGTCGTGCTCTCGCACCCCGTGCCATATATCATCGGTGCTATGGACAGCGGGCGGTACTCAATCGAGATCGAGCCGGAGGTGCGGCTGTGGCTGGAGAACATTCCCGCCCATCACTACAAGCAGGCCGAACGCGTCGCCGACCTGCTCGCCGAGCAGCCCACCACGCTCGACGAACCGCACTCCCGCCACCTGGGCGGCAAGCTCCGCGAGCTGCGCTTCCGCCTGGGCGATGCCCATCAGCGGATCACCTACTGGCTGGCGCCCGGCCGACGTGTCGTGCTGCTCACCGTGTTCCGCAAGACCAAGATGCGCGAGCAGGCCGAAGTGGACCGCGCCCACGCCGCACAGCGATGGTGCGAGGCAGAGCATGAAGCCGCCGCCGAGCACGACCTCTACAGCCGCAACCTCAAGGAGAACCGATGAACCACAGCGAATGGAGGACCCGTCGCCATCGCCAGCTGCTTGGCGAACACTTGGACGCTGACCCCGAGTACGACCGGGTCTACGAAGAGGCCGGCCTCGCCATGACGTTGGGCAAGGCCGTCTACGACCGGCGTAAGCAGCTGGGCCTGAGCGAGGCCGACCTCGCCGAGCGCATGCACGTCGACGTCGATGACATCGAAGGCATCGAGACGGCCACCGAGCTGCCGCCCATCGCAGTCATCATGCGCCTGGCCCGCGCACTGGACCTCACGGTGGACGTACACCTCGCCGGCGGAGACGAGCCCACCGTCACCATCGTCGCCCCAGCGGCCTGAGGCGGGGAGGAACCATGCAGGACCCGCCTTCCGGGCTCGCCCGTGAGCTCGGGCAACTCGTCCAGGACCGGCGCATCGAGCTCGGGCTGTCCCAGGCCGAGCTGGCCGAGCGGTGCGGGATGAAGCAGCCGCAGATCTCCCGCTTCGAAGGCGGCGGGACCGTGCCCACGCTTCCCCTCCTGCGCCGCCTGGCTCACGCTCTCGGCGCCGACCTGACCATCAGCCTCACCCCGCACGACAAAGCCGCTTGACACGCATTCGGAATTCCTGGAATTCCCCAGGCGGTGTAGAGCACTGACGGCAGTAGTGACGGCAACACCAGCGGACTCCAGCGCATGAGCACGAACATCCGGCGACTTCAAATCGCCCGCTGACCAGCAAACTTGCAGGTAGGGGCGGCCTGGCCTGCACACGTACTATGTGCTGGCGGGTAAGACTCCGGTCCTCGTTCACAACAGCAACTTCTCCATCGGGTCGGTGACTGGGCCTGCTGGAGAGGTATTGCCACTGCCTAAGGGGGCTGCTGGCACACCGGTTGCCACAGGTAAGGGCTGGGCTTACGACATTCCGGCCGGAACTAAGGGCCTCGATCCTCGGGTGGTGCAAGTTCGGGTGATGGACCCTGTCACTACCGGCAAGTATCAGTACCCGAACGGTTATGTGGTGTACATGAACAAAGCAGGTCAGTCAGTCAATCCCCTAACTGGGCAGACGGTCAGCAAGGCTGACCCCTACAATCACATCCCGATCCCATGATCTCGATAAATGATCTCGTCCATGCCAGGCCATATCCGGAATTTCTCGGCTCGGTTGAAGTGGATCCCCTGCGAGAAGAGGACGCGCTGCAAGAGGCGCAGCTGCTCGACTCTCGGGTGTGTCACTTGACCTCTACGGCGGCTCTTCTCTTCGAACTGCGCACCTCCTTGCAGTTTGAAGTGGGAAATTCTGCGCTGCTTGTGATCCGGGGTCTGCGCTCGTTCGACTGGAAGTCACCGACAAAGCAGGTTCCTCTCGCGGCACTGACGGTAGTATCCAGTGTTGCTGACCGGTTGGGCGATTCTCTTCGCGCGAGATTCGAATTCTTCCCGGAGGCGCACCTTGCAGTGGCGGGCGAACTGGCGGAGTTTTATGTCCTCGAAGTGGAAGGAATCGGCGACGTGCCACCCGACTATTCGAGCGTGGACTTGAAAAAGGTTCAAGGCGCCTTGCCGTCTTGGTCCTCCGCGTGCAGCCTGCTTCAGGCGTCAATTTCGCACTGAGGTAGCAACGCGGGGGTTGGCGATGTTCCCGCTAGCGAATCGAAGCCCCGCCAGGCGTAGTCTGGCGGGGCTTCGCTGGTGTTTGACGGCAGTAATTGACGCTGGCGTTGAAAGGGTGGGGTGACAGCGGGCGTTGGCGGTGCTACATCCTCGTCATGAGGTACGCGGATGGCGGCGGTCTGACCGCTGCGGGGCGGGCGAAGCGTGAAGTGGTGCGTTTCGGGGCCGCGGAGATGTTCGAGCAGGGGGTGCGGCCGCCGGAGGTGGCCCGCCGGTCATGGGGGTCGCGGAAGTCGGCGTACGCCTGGCATGCCGCCTGGTGTCAGGGTGGCAGAACGGCTCTGGCGTCCAAGGGGGCGGGCGGCTTCCCGAGTCAGCTCAGCGACGGCCAGGCAGAACGCCTGCAGGTCGAGTTGGGGGCCGGCCCGGCCGCGCACGGCTGGACGGAGGACCAGCGGTGGACTCTTGCCAGGGGCGCGGAGCTGATCCACTGCCTGTTCGGCTATCGGTACACCCCGCGCGGGGTGTCGTATCTGCTGCACCGACTGGGCTGGTCGCCGCAAGTGCCCACGCACCGGGCGGCAGAGCGGGACGAACGGGCCGTCGCCCGGTGGCGGACGGAGCAGTGGTCACGGGTAAGAGGTCGGCCCAGCTCGTGGGCGCGTGGATCGTCTTCGAGGACGAGGCCGGGCAAGACCTGAAGTCCGGCAAGGGCCGGACCTGGTCGAGGCGGGGCCGGACTCCGCTGGTCAAGGTGACTGGGAAAGGTTCGGGCCGAGTCCTGATGGCCGGGATGATCTGCGTCAGACCCGGCCGCGAGACCCGTCTGATCTACCGGACACAGACGTACCGAGGCCGCACGGGCGAGAAGAAGGGCTTCCGCGCCCGCGAGTTCGCCGAACTGATCACCTCCGCACACCAGCAGCTCGGCGGCGCCCCTCTGATTCTGGTCTGGGACAACGCCAGCACCCACCACGCCAAAGCCCTGCGGGAGTTCTGCGACCGCAACGGCGACTGGCTCACCGCCGTCGAGCTCCCGCCCTACGCACCCGACCTCAACCCCGTTGCCGGAATTAACCCAAGATCGGTAACACGGATATATTCGGAGCGGATTCCTTGCTCGGAATGCAGGGTCGGCATTGGGGCCAACTACCCTAGCACTCTTATCTCGTATAGCTTGAAGGGTGCGAGGGAAGAGAACTATGTGGACCTGCTTGGTTTCATGAACCGACGAAGAGGTGGAGTATAGGCGAACTTGTGAGTTCGCCTAGGGCAGGTCAAAGACGGATGTAATTTCCATTTACAAGAGGGTGAGTCGGATTGGTCGGCATGCTAGAGCGTACGCGCGAAATTTTGAATCAGCCCCTGGGAGTGGTGGTTGTTTCGGCTGACCAGGCGACGGCCGCTGACTTGACGGTCATGAATCAATGGTCAGTCCCCCCAGGGCATCGGAAGGCGCTTGCGCAGTGGGGGCTTCCCTTGCTGGAGGATTACCGGCTTGTCGCAAATATTCAAGAGGAGATCGCGCCGACGGAAACTGATGACGGGCGAAAATTCTACAGTCTCGGGACCTGGCTTGATTTTGAAGTGGTCGCGGCCAGTCCCTCCGGTGAAGTATGGGGCCTCCCTCTTACTGACTGGCGTCCCGCAGGCTACTTCATCAACTCTTCGATCGCAGGCTTCGTTGAGTCGGCGTGGCGCTGGTATCGAATCTCGCGAGTGGTTAATTCCGAGGATAGCGTTGAACGCTATGAGTGCTTGCGGGTTTTTTTCGATTTCATCTCGGCACGTGATATCAAAGTTGTAGCCCATCGCAACTCTCTTTGGCGAGAGGTTCTTATGGGCGATTAATGCAGCGTCCACTCCATCAGTTCGAGGATTGTTGCGGCGGGAAAGTCGAAAACGACGACGAGGGGGGTACCGTTGCTGCGGTGGCGGTCCGCTTCCTGTTGGGTGATGAGAAGTAGGTCGGCCAGGTTGCGGTAGTGGCGGCACACCGTGCGGTACGCCTGCTCGATGCGCTCGAGGTTCGCCTTCAACGGGGAACGCTTGCCGTCCCGCCAGCACGCAGGGCGCGGTCGGTGACGGTCAAGCCCGCCTCGCGGGCCGCGGCGCAGGCGTGGTGGGTGCAGGTGAGGTAGTGCAGGCGGGCGGGGAAGCCTCGTCGGACGGTGATCGGTGTGGCTATGTAGCCGTCAAGCGCGGCCAGTTGACGGGCGACAGCTTTGAGGCCGCAGGTGCCGTACTTGCCGAACTCGATGTTCGGCTCAGGCATTTCACTTCAGCGGCACCTTTCTGCTGTCAGGCCATCAGACCGACCAAGTCGGCTGAAGAGTCAGGGCTGATGGTCCCACTCAAGGGAGACCTCCTCACCGCCCAATGGTTTGTCAGCGTTCCAGGTAGACCCGGCCGCCGACCTCCGTCCAGCCCTCCGGCTGGGGGGCCGTGAGGATCTGGGAGCCTGTGCCCTGGGTGATGTTCAGGGCGCGGCCCAGGTGGTCGGTGAGGAGGAGGGCCGCGGCGCCGGTCGCCTCGTCCTCGTCGATGCCGTCGTCGCGGCCGGGGAAGGCGCGGGCGCGGATGCGGCCGGCCGCCTCGTCCAGCCAGGCCCAGGCGTAGATCCACTCCCCCTTCGGCGGCACGGGCAGGGCGTCGACCTCGGCGGCGGTGGCGTACTGGCGCAGGGTGCGCGGCGGGACCCACTCCGCCCGCGCCTCGATCCAGCAGAACTCCCCGTCCTGCCGGGCGCCCACCACGCCGGCCGGCACGACCAGTTCGGGTACGTCGAGCAGCCAGGCCGTGCCGACACAGGGGTGCCCGGCGAAGGGCAGGCGCAGGGTGGGCGTGTAGATGTCGATCACCCCGCGCTCGGGGTCGTCGACGAACACGGTCTCGCTGAACCCCAGCTTCGCGGCGAACTCCTGCCGCTCCTCCCGCTCGGGCATCACGGCCCCGTTGCGCACGACGCCCAGTTCGTTGCCGTACCCGCCACGGGGCCCGCAGAAGACGCGCACCACGTCGTAATCAGTCACGGAGGCATTCAAGCACCGGGCGCCGCCTCGGCCGGTCACGGACCGGCGACGTCCCCGACCCTCTTGAGCACGGAGGTGATCCTGTCCCCCACGGCGTCGCGTCGCCTCGCTCGCGCCGCCCGGTCCGCAGGCACCAGCCGCTCGGCGGCCTGCACGGCGTAGGCGTCCGGGTCGCCGAAGGCGGTCCGCGGGTGTTCTCCCGTCTCCGCGCAGTGCGTGGTGACCTCCTTGACCGCCTGGAGCACGACCGTCCGGTCCACGCCCGGCTGCATGGCCAGGCGCACCTGGAAACGCGCCATCCACTTCTCGCGGTCCTTCTCCTGCGCCGCGTCCGTCGTCCGGTCCTTCTTCGCCACGTGCTCTCCCGGGTGATCTGCGGTCGTCCGTCGTGAAGTTGGACGCCGGGACACGGAGGCGGGTTGCGCGGACGAGGGATCGATTCCGGCAGCGAATACGGGTAGGGCAGCCCTCGACCTGCGCCATCGGGAACGGGTGCCGCGGCTGTGCCGGGTGCGGGCGCACGCCGGTGACGCGGTGGTCGTCGTCCCGCACGACCTGGGGCTCGCGGCGGCCTGCGCGCACCGGGTCGCGGCCGGCGGGCCGTCGGAGGAGGTCCTCTGGCGGGCCCTGCTGCCGGAGGTGTACGAGCAGCCCGTCGAGGTGTTCCCGCATGCGCGGACGGGGGCCGTCCTGGTGCTTCCGGAGCGCGAGGCACCACCCTCCGATTGACCTCCGCTTGACCCGCCCTGACAACTTCTTGACCTGACCATGGCGTTCGTTTTGAGCCAGCGTGATCGGGCCGTGCTCATACCGCGTTCATGAGAGCTGAATCACCGGATACACAGGTTTCTCCCAGGAAATCCAGCGGTAGGTTAGGCCAGCCTCACCTACCTGGAGTGAGGCCGATCACGCATCATTCCGGCCATCCTGGAGTCCTCATGCGACCCGCCAGACTCTCCCTCGCCACCGCCGTCGCCACCGTGGCGGCCCTCGCCGCCGTCACCGGCTGCACGGAGAAGGGCGGCGGCTCGGACGGCGACCGGGTCGTCGACGTGACGGCCACGGACGACAGGTGCGAGGTGTCGAAGAAGGAGTTCCCGGCCGGGCACGTCGAGCTCGCCATCGAGAACAAGGGCTCCAAGGTCACCGAGGTCTACCTCCTCTTCCCCGACGACCGTGTGGTCACCGAGCGGGAGAACATCGGCCCCGGCACCAAGCAGCGCGTCACCGCCGAGGTGAAGGCCGGCGACTACCGGATCGCCTGCAAGCCGGGCATGCGCGGCAAGGGCATACGCCAGGACGTCAGGGCCACCGGCGGGAAGACCGTCACGCGCGACCCGAAGCTGGACGCGGCCGTGGCCGCCTACCGCGCGTACGTACAGGCGCAGGCCGACGAGACGCTGCCGAAGGCGGAGGCCTTCGCGAAGGCCGTCGAGGCCGGGGACGTCGGGGCCGCCAAGAAGGCGTACGCGCCCTCCCGTATCGGCTGGGAGCGCACCGAGCCGGTCGCCGAGTCGTTCGGTGACATCGACCCGAAGGTCGACGTCCGCGAGGACGGTCTGGAGGACGGCCAGGACCCGGCGACCGACTGGACCGGCTGGCACCGCCTGGAGAAGGCCCTCTGGCAGGACGGGAGGATCGGCGGCCGGGAGAAGGAACTCGCCGGCCGGCTGATCACCGACCTGAAGGACTGGCGGAAGCGGGTCGGCTCGGCCGAGATCACCCCGACCTCCATGGCGAACGGCGCCAAGGAACTCCTCGACGAGGTCGCCACCGGCAAGGTCACCGGCGAGGAGGAGCGCTACTCGCACACCGACCTGGTCGACTTCAAGGCCAACGTCGAGGGCGCCGAGAAGTCGTACGCGCTGCTGAAGCCGGTCGCCGGGCAGAACGACCCGGCGCTGGTGAAGGACCTCGACAAGCGGTTCGCGGCGCTGAACACGCTGCTCGACCAGTACCGGCCCGACGCGACGTCGTACGACTTCACCTCGTACGACAAGGTCGGCAAGGCCGGTCGCAAGGAGCTGTCGGACGCGGTCAACGCGCTCGCGGAGCCGCTGTCGCGGCTCGCCGCGGCCGTGGTGAAGTAGGGGCCCGGCGATGACGGACAGCGGCAACACACCCGCGCCGTCGCGGCGTTCGCTGCTCGGCTGGGGCGGTGCCGGGCTCGCGCTCGGTGCCGCCGCGGCCGGCGGGGCCGTGGCGGTGGCCCGGAGCGATGACGGACCCGGCGCGGACACGGGCGCGGCCGTGGAGTTCCACGGGGCGCACCAGGCGGGCATCGCGACGCCCGTGCAGGACCGGCTGCACTTCGCCGCGTTCGACGTGACGACCGACGACCGCGCCGAGTTCGAGGAGCTGTTGAAGGAGTGGACGGGGGCGGCGCGCCGGATGACGGCCGGCCGTGCGGTCGGGGAGGGCGCGTACGGCGGTCCGGACGAGGCGCCGCCGGACGACACCGGTGAGGCGCTGGGCCTGAAGCCGTCCCGGCTGACGCTGACGATCGGCTTCGGGCCGTCCCTGTTCGGGAAGTTGGGCCTGGCGGGGCGGCGTCCCGAGGCGCTGGTGGAGCTGCCGAAGTTCGCCGGGGACAATCTGGACCGCGATCGCAGCGGCGGGGATCTGTGTGTGCAGGCGTGCGCGGACGATCCGCAGGTCGCGGTGCACGCGATCCGCAATCTCGCCCGGATCGGGTTCGGCCGGGTCGTGGTGCGCTGGTCGCAGCTCGGCTTCGGCAAGACGTCGTCCACGACACCCGACGCGCAGACGCCCCGCAATCTCTTCGGTTTCAAGGACGGCACCCGCAACATCTCGGGGACCGAGAAGGACCGGCTGGAGAAGTTCGTCTGGGTCGGGGAGAAGGACGGGCGGGGGTGGATGGCGGGCGGGTCCTATCTCGTGGCCCGGCGCATCCGGATGCACATCGAGACCTGGGACCGGACCCCGTTGCGGGAGCAGGAGGACATCTTCGGCCGGGACAAGGGCGAGGGAGCGCCGGTCGGCAGGGCGAAGGAGCGGGACGAGCCGTTCCTGAAGGCGATGAAGCCCGACGCGCACGTCCGGCTGGCGCACCCCGACGCCAACGCGGGGGCGACCCTGCTGCGCCGGGGCTACTCCTTCACCGACGGCACCGACGGACTCGGCCGGCTGGACGCGGGCCTGTTCTTCCTCGCCTATCAGCGCGATCCGCGCACCGGGTTCATCCGCGTCCAGCGGAACCTGGCGAAGGACGCGCTCAACGAATACATCCAGCACGTGGGTTCGGCCGTCTTCGCCGTCCCGCCGGGCGTCCGCGACCAGGACGACTGGTGGGGCCGGGCGCTGTTCTCCGAGGAGGCGTAAGGCGTGTTCTCCAACTATCTGATCGGTCTGCGGGAGGGCCTGGAGGCCAGTCTCGTGGTCTGCATCCTGATCGCCTACCTGGTGAAGACCGGGCGGCGGGACGCGCTGAGGCCGGTGTGGACGGGCGTCGGGGTCGCGGTCGTCCTGGCGCTCGGCTTCGGCTGCGCGCTCGAATTCGGTTCGCAGGAGCTGACGTTCGAGGCGCAGGAGGCGCTCGGCGGTTCGCTGTCGGTGCTCGCGGTGTGTCTGGTGACGTGGATGGTGTTCTGGATGCGGCGCACCGCCCGGCACCTGAAGGCGGAGCTGCACGGCAGGCTGGACGCCGCGCTCGCGATGGGCACGGGCGCGCTGGTCGTCACCGCGTTCCTCGCGGTGGGCCGGGAGGGGCTGGAGACGGCCCTGTTCGTGTGGGCGTCGGTGCACGCGGCCGGTGACGGCAGTCCGCGCCCGCTGGTCGGGGTGGCGCTGGGGCTGGCCACGGCGGTGCTGCTCGGCTGGCTGTTCTACCGGGGCGCGCTCAGGATCAACCTGGCCAGGTTCTTCACCTGGACCGGCGGCATGCTGGTCGTCGTGGCGGCGGGTGTGCTGGCGTACGGCTTCCATGACCTCCAGGAGGCCGACTGGCTGCCGGGGCTGACGGATCTGGCCTTCGACATCAGTGGCGCGATCCCGCCGGACAGCTGGTACGGCACGCTGCTGAAGGGCGTGTTCAACTTCCAGCCCGATCCGACCGTCCTCCAGGTCACGGTGTGGCTGCTGTACCTGGTCCCGGCACTCGCGCTGTTCCTCGCCCCGGTAGGGTTCGCCTCCGGGAAGGGGAAGGTGAAGGAACCGGATGAGCAGGGATCACGGCCTTCGAAGGCTCCGCAGGCACCGCAGGACTGACGTGGGCGTGCTCATGGCCGCTCTGTCGGTGACGGCGAGCGGCTGTGTGGTGGTGCACGGTGAGCGCGAGGTGCTCCCGGCCACGACCCGCGCCGAGGCGGCGGAGGCGCTGGAGGAGTTCACGGCCGCGTACAACGCCGCCGACAAGGCGTACGACGGTTCCCTGGACGCCGATCACACCACCGGTGCCCTCGCCGACATCGACGGGGCGCGGCTGGAGGCCGGGCGGGTCAACAGCCCGGAGGGCAACACCCGGCACACACCGCTGAAGCTGACGGACGCGAAGTTCACCATCCCGAAGAAGGCCGGCTGGCCGCGCTGGTTCCTCGCCGACGCGGCCGGGAGCAAGGGCGCGGGCTCGCGCTGGCTGCTGGTGTTCACGCGCGACGGTGTCGACGAGACGTGGGAGGCGGCGTATCTGACGCTCGTCGCCCCGGGCGACGTACCGGAGTTCAAGACGGACGCGGACGGGTGGGCCGAGGCCGTGCCCGCGAACTCGACCGGACCGGCCGTCGCGCCGGGCGAGTTGAGCAAGGACTTCGCCGCCTATCTGAAGGACGGCGGGACCGCGTTCGCCGAGGGTCCGCACACCAGCGGGTGGCGGGCGCAGCGGGAGAAGAAGTCGTCGCGGCCGGGGCTGGCCACGCAGTACATCGACGAGCCGCTGACGAACGGCGACTACGCGCCGCTGGCGCTGCGTACGAAGGACGGCGGGGCGCTGGTGTTCTTCACGACGCGCCACTTCGAGAAGCAGACGGCGGCGGCGGGGGCGTCGGTTCCAGCGCCGAACAAGGACGTGCTGGCGCTGACGGACGGGGAGATACGGCAGTCGCTGACGATGGAGTTCGTCTCCAACGAGGTGGCGCTGGACCCGGCCGACGGCCCGGTGGAGATCCTGGGGCGGATCCAGGGGCTGACGTCGGCACAGGGCGAGTAGGCCGTCAGTGCCGTGAGGGCCAGGCCGCGCTCGCGTGGTCGGGCCGCTCTTCGGCGTAGCGGGCGCAGGAGTCGGTGAGGACCTCCAGCAGGCTCAGCGGGTCCGGGAGCGGATGCTCCGGTCCGCGCACCCAGCGCACCGAGCGGCCGTCGTCGCCGGGGAGGCGGGCGGGCGGTACCAGGACGTAGGAGCCGCGGCAGTGCCAGCGCAGGCCGGGGTGCTCGTCCATGGTCTCCGGGTGGCAGTCCAGCTCGCAGGGCCACCACTCGTCCTCGTCCTCGGGGGTGCCGCGGGTGAGGGTGAAGAACAGCATGCGGTCGTCGTCGCTCTCGGCGACCGGGCCGACCTCGATCCCGGCGTCGAGCAGACGGGTGAGGGCCTGGCGGCCGGCGTCGAGGGGGACGTCGAGGACGTCGTGCACCATGCCGGTGGCGGTGATGAAGTTGGCCTGCGGCTGGTGGCGGGCCCAGCGCTCGATCTGGCCGTGGTCGGTGGTGGACTGCGTCTGCCAGGCGAACGACACCGGGTGCCGGGCGGGGGTCGGACAGCCCACGCGGTCACAGGAACAGCCGTACTGGGCGGCGGGGTGGGCGGCGGGCGCCAGCGGCAGTCCCGCGTCGGCGGCGGCGAGCAGCAGGGCCTCACGGCCGCCCTCGTCGGCGGGCGGTTTCGGGCGGCGTCCGCGCAGCCACTGGGAGAGCCTGCCCTGCCGGCCGCTTCGGCCGCCGAACTCCGCGCTCATCTATCCCCTCGCCTCGCCGTCGTACGCATCGACATGCCCCATCGTCCCACGTTCGTGCGCGTGGTGAGACGGATGGGGTGTCATTGCACACTTTGCCCGCATACACGCACCTACCGTGACCATATGGTCACAAGAATCGCGTCGACGGGCCTCGCGGCCGTGGCCTCCGTGATCTCACTGGCCCTCACCGGCCAGGGCTCCGCCCGCCCGCTGGAGTGGGGTCCCGGGCCGCTGACGGTGGACGCGCTGCCCCGTATCCCGTACGTCGCCCATCGCGGCGGGGCGCGGGAGGTCCCGGAGAACAGCATGTCGGGGCTGGCGGCGGCGTACCGGCGCGGTACGGCGCAGGTGCTGGACTTCGACACACGGGTGCTGCGGGACGGCACGCCGGTCGTCTTCCACGACGCGACGCTGAACCGCACCACGTTCCTGGGCGGCGAGGTGAGCGGGCTGGACGCCGGGGAGTGGCGGGGCGTACGGCTGCGGCCGCGCGACGGGCTGCCGGGGAGCTGGCGTTCGGAGCGGCCGCCGACGGTGGCGGAGGTGCTGGACCGATTCGGCGGGCGGACCGTGCTGATGCTGGAGGCGAAGGACCCGCGCGGGCTCGGCCGGCTGGCGGCGCTGATCCGCGAGCGGGGCCTGACCCGATCGGTGTTCGTGAACACCAACGACCCGGAGGCGGCCCGGCGCGTCCACGCCCTGGGCCTGCTGACCCAGCTCTGGCGCTCGGCCCGTCAGCTCCGCACCGACCGCCCGGAGCGCTGGCGCCCCTACGTCGACCTGCTCGACGTGGACATCAGGGCCCAGGACGCCGATCTGCGCCGCGCGGTCCACTCCGGCATCCCGCGTGTCTGGGCCCACACGATCGTCACCCCGGCCCAGCGCGACCGCGCCCTGTCCCTGGGCTGCAACGGCGTCATCACGGACGCGCCGGGGCGGGTCAGCGGGGTGCGAGGCCGTTGAGGGCGTAGTCGACGAGGGTGTCGGTGTAGTCGTAGGTGATCGGGCCCGTGTACTGGAGCCAGCGCTGGGCGAGGGGGGAGACGAAGAGTTCCAGGGCGATACGGGGGTCGACCTCGGGGCGGACGTCGCCGGCGTCCTGGGCGGCGCGCAGACGGTCGACGTAGAGCTGGAGCTGGGGTTCCAGGAGCCGGGCGACGAACCTGCGGCCGAGCTCCTCGTTGACGACGCCCTCGGCGGCCAGGGCACGGGACGGGGCCTCGAAGGCGGGGTCGCGCAGTTCGTCGACCGTGGCACGCAGGACGAGTCTGAGGTCGGCGGCGAGGTCGCCGGTGTCCGGGATGGTGTACGGGACCTGGCCGGCGGCCCGCGCGGCCTGCTCGCCCATGTCGAGGAACGCCTCGAGGAGGACGTCCGCCTTCGACGGCCACCAGCGGTAGATCGTCTGCTTGCCGACGCCGGCGCGGGAGGCGATGCCCTCGATGGTGGTCCTCGGGTAACCGACCTCGACGACGAGGGCGAGGGCGGCTTCGTAGATGGCCCGTCGGGAGCGCTCGCTGCGGCGGGTGACGTCCGGGGCTGCTGACTGGTTCGTGGACATGGGTCGAATTTACCAGTTGACAAGACGGTGCGTCTCGCCGGAGAGTGGTGGAACCGAAAGCGAGACGAAACGTCTCGTATTCAGAATCCAGGTGAAGGAATGATGACCATGACCCGAGGTGGGCCCGGAAACATGCTGGGGGTCGGCGGCACCCGGCAGCACATGGGGCGCGCGGCCCTGCGCGGCGGCGGTCGCGGAGGGCCGCGCGTCGGGGGCGGCGGTCTTGACGCCCAGACGCGGAAGCGGGAGCTGCTGCGCACGCTGCGGGAGCGGCGGGAGGCGGATCAGCCTTCGGCGGACTCCGCGGACGGCGGCGGCCAGGAGTCGCCCCAGTCGGTGTCGCGGGCCGCGCGGTAGAGGTCGCCGTGGCGTTTGGTGACCGTGGTGCGGTGCAGGGCCGGGTCCTTCTCGCACAGGTCGAGGAGGACCTGGCCCTTGCGGATCTGCGGTCTGCGGACGACGCGGGCGGGGGCCGGGGCGACGGGCAGGCGGGTGGCGGCGACGTAGGCGAACTTCTCGTCCTCGTAGGCGAGGGAGCCGCCCTTGATCTGCCGGTGCAGTGAGGAACGGCTGACCCGCGCGGAGAAGTGGCACCAGTCCGTGCCGGGCGCGATGGGGCAGGCGGCGCTGTGCGGGCAGGGGGCGGCGATGTGGAAGCCGGCGGAGATCAGGCGGTCGCGGGCCTCGATGACGCGGGTGTAGCCGTCGGGGGTGCCGGGTTCGACGATCACGACGGACTGCGCGGCGGCGGCCACGGTGTCGACGAGGGTGGCGCGGTCGGGGGCGGTGAGCTCGTTGAGGACGTAGGAGACGGTGACGAGATCAGTGCTCTCGATGGTGAGCGCCGCTCCGATACGAGAGCGCTGCCAGCGGGTGTCGCGCAGGGCGGGGTTGGCGGCGGCCAGCTCCCGGCCGAGGGCGAGGGCGGGCTCGGCCCAGTCGAGGACCGTCACGGGGCGCTTCCCGCCCCACACGTCACCGACCGCCCAGGCGGCGGCGCCGGTCCCCCCGCCGACATCGGTGTGATCACGGGGCGCCCAGCCGGGCACGGCGTCCGCGAACGCCTCGAGCGCGGAGCGTACGGCCTCGAAGGTGGCGGGCATCCGGTAGGCGGCGTAAGCGGCGACGTCGGCCCGGTCCCGCAGGATCGGCGCCTCGGTCGGGGTGTCCCCCCGATAGCTGGCGATCAACCGCTCCACGGCCGACCCGACCTGCCGGGCCGGAATCCCGTCGAGCAACGCAGCGAGCGCGCTGTGCAGCGAAGCAACACCATTCACCCGGCAATCCTACGAGTCGCCGGCGCCTCCGCCGCCCGTGGGCACCGCAGGTGCGGAGGGGGGCCTGGGGCGGGTTGCGCGACCCGGCGCGGGTGCGGGACGGGGGAGGTCTCGTGGCCCGGCGCTCGCGGGGTGCCGTCGCGCCCACCCGTGCCGCCCTGCGGCACGATTGCCCGCGGAGTGCGAGGGGGCGGCGTGCGCGGGACGCGGGATGCGCGGGACGCGGGATGCGCGGGACGCGGGATGCGCGGGACGCGGGATGCGCGGGACGCGGGATGCGGGGGACGCCGTAGGCGGCAGGCGTCGTGGGCGGCAGGCGTCGTGGGCGGCAGGCGTCGTGGGCGGCAGGCGTCGTGGGCAGGCGGAGGCGCGCGCCTCACTTCCCCCGTACCGCCCGGGCCACCCGGCTCCCCACGGACGCGCGAGGCGTGCTGTCCGGTCGCCCCGGCCGCCGAGGATGCACCGTGTTCGCCAGCAGCACCGCGAAAGTATCCGTACGCCGGTTCAACACCAACGACGTCCCCGTGAACCCCGTATGCCCCGCCCCACCCCCCGCCAGCCCGCCCATGAACCACGGCTGATCCAGCGCGAAGCCCAGGCCCGGCGGGGTGAACAGCAGGTCCACGAAGTCGGGACCGAGGATGCGGGCGGGGCCGTACGAACCCCCCGCCAGCAGGGTGCGGCAGAAGACCGCCAGATCCCGCCCCGTCGAGAACAGCCCCGCGTGCCCCGCCACACCCCCCAGCGCCCACGCGTTCTCGTCGTGCACGACCCCCCGCAGCATCCCCCGCTCCGCCTTCCCCCACGGCCGCCGCTGGTCCTCGGTCGCCGCCGCCCCCGCGCACGGCCCGAAGGACGTCGCCGTCATCCCCAGCGGCCGTGTGATCCCGTCCCGTACGAGGACGTCGAGCCCCCGCCCGGTGACGCGCTCCAAAACATGCTGGAGCAGCAGCATGTTGAGGTCGGAGTAGCAGTAGGCACCCGGCACCCCCACCGGCCGCTCCGCCCGCAGCAGCGCGAGCCGCTCCGCGTCGTCCGCGCAGTCGTAGAGCGGGAGTTCGGGCCGCAGCCCGGACGTATGGGTGAGCAGCTGCCGCACGGTGACCCCGTGCCGCACCACCCCCGTGAACTCCGGCAGATACGCGCCCACGCGCGCGTCGATCCCCAGCGTGCGCCGCTCGATCTGCTGCACCGCCGCCACCGAGGTGAACAGCTTCGTCAGCGACGCCAGGTCGAACGGTGTGGTCACGGTCACCGGGACCCGTTCACCCGTCGGCAGTTCGACCGGCGCGTCCGCCTCCTCGTCGTACCGGGCGTACCGCACCGCCCACCCGGCCGCCTCCTCCACGGCGACGACGGGCCCGCGCCCGACGACCACGACGGCCCCCGCCGCCCATGGCCGCTCACCGCTCACCAGGGCGTGGATCTCCCGCACCAGGAGCCGGAGTTCGCCCGCGTCGAGCCCCGCCCGTTCCGGGGTGCCGACGCGCAGTCGCGGGGCGCTCAGATGCCCCCGCCCTTCATGCCCGTCCGTCCGTTCCACGGTCGGCACATGCCCAGGAAGCAGACGAGTGCCACCAGGGCGGCGGCCAGTTGGACGACGGCCATCGGGACGGCGGTGTCCTCGCCGGCGATCCCGACCAGCGGGGAGGCGATCGCGCCGATGAGGAAGGACACCGTACCGAGCAGGGCGGACGCGGAACCGGCGGCGTGCCGGGTGCGCATCAGGGCGAGGGTCTGGGTGTTGGGCAGGGTGATGCCCATCGCGGACATCAGCACGAACAGCGCGGCCGCCATGGGGACGAGCCCGACCTCGCCGAAGACGCCGAGCGACATCAGCAGCAGCGCGACCGCCGCGCCTACCACGACGGTGAGCCCGAGTCCGAGCACCGTGTCCAGCCGGACCCGGCCGACCAGCACCCTGCCGTTGATCTGCCCCATGATCACGAGGCCGATGGAGTTGAGCCCGAACAGCAGGCTGTACGTCTGCGGCGAGGCGCCGTAGATCTCCTGGACGACGAACGGGGAGGCGGCGACGTAGGCGAAGAGGGCCGCGAAGGCGAAGCCGCCGGTGAGCGTGTAGCCGGTGAAGGCGCGGTCGGCGAGCAGCCGGCGCATCGAGGCGAGCGTCGCGCCGACGCCCCCGCCGTGCCGCTCGGCGGGCGCCAGGGTCTCCGGGAGTTTCGCCCAGACGACGGCCGTCAGCAGCAGCCCGACGCCGGTGAGGACGACGAACACACCCCGCCAGTCGGTGATCCGCAGGATCTGCCCGCCGATGAGCGGCGCGATGATCGGCGCGACGCCGGAGATCAGCATGAGGGTGGAGAAGAAGCGGGCCATGGCCACGCCGTCGTACAGGTCACGGGCGACCGCCCGCGCGATGACGATCCCGGCCGCGCCCGCGAGGCCCTGCAACAGCCGGAAGGCGATGAGGAGTTCGACGGTGGGGGCGATGGCGCACAGCGCGGTGGCGACGATGTAGACCGCGAGGCCGGCGAGGAGCGGACGGCGGCGGCCCCAGCGGTCGCTCATCGGGCCGACCACCAGTTGTCCGAGGGCCATGCCGGCCATGCAGGCGGTGAGGGTGAGCTGGACGGTGGCGGCGGGCGCGTGCAGCGCCTGGGTGACCTCCGGGAGCGCGGGGAGGTACATGTCCATCGCCAGGGGTGGCGTGGCGGTCAGTCCGCCGAGGACGAGTGTGACCAGCAGGCTCGTGCGGCGGGCCGAGGTCGCGCGGACCGCCGCCTCGGCCGCCTTCAGATCGTGTGCGGCCGGACCCCGCACCGCCCTGCCGTCCGTCGGGTTCGCCGCCGTATTCGATACGGAGTTCGATATGGACGCCCCACCCTCGGGCATGTGACCCCTCCCTTTTCACGCCATCGGCTCCCTATGCTCTCAGCTCGTACGGAGTGCTCGGCGTCAACGGCGATGTCATGGGAGCGCTTCCAACGACATCCCTTCACGATGTGACGAACGACACGAGCAGGTGGGACACGCATGACGGAGCAGAAGGTGCGCTGGGGCGTCCTGGCGACCGGCGGGATCGCCGCGACGTTCACCGCGGATCTGGTGGACATGCCGGACGCGGAGGTCGTCGCGGTGGCGTCGCGGTCCGCGGAGCCGGCGAAGGCGTTCGCCGAACGGTTCGGGATACCGCGCGCGTACGGCGACTGGGAGTCGCTGGCGTACGACGACGGGATCGACGTCGTCTACGTCGCCACCCCGCACTCGGCGCACCGGGCGGCGGCCGGGCTGATGCTGGAGGCCGGGCGGAACGTGCTGTGCGAGAAGCCGTTCACGCTGAACGCGCGGGAGGCGGCGGAGCTGGTCGCGCTGGCGCGGGGCAACGGGCGCTTCCTGATGGAGGCCATGTGGATGTACTGCCACCCCATGGTGCGGCGGCTGAAGGCGCTGGTCGACGACGGCGCGATCGGTGAGGTGCGGCATGTGCGGGCGGACTTCGGCCTTGAGGGTCCGTTCCCGGCGACGCACCGGCTGCGGGACCCGGCGCTGGGCGGGGGCGCGCTGCTGGACCTGGGCGTGTATCCGGTGTCGTTCACACAGCTGCTGCTCGGGGAGCCGTCGGACATCGCGGCGAGAGCAGTGCTCTCGGAGGAGAGCGTCGATCTCCAGACGGGTGCGGTGCTCTCCTGGGAGAGCGGTGCTCTCGCTTCGGTGCACTGCTCCATCGTGGGCGGTACGGCGACCGCCGCCTCGATCACCGGTTCGCAGGGCCGTATCGACGTACCGGACGGCTTCTTCTTCCCCGACCGCTTCGTCCTGCACCGGGCCGGCCGCGACCCCGAGGAGTTCACGGCCGACCCGGCGCACGGCCCCCGCGCCAGCCTCAAGCACGAGGCCGCCGAGGTGATGCGGGCCCTGCGCGCCGGTGAGACGGAGTCCCCGCTGGTCCCCCTCGACGGCACCCTCGCCGTGATGCGGACGCTCGACGCGATCCGGGACCGCGTCGGCGTCCGCTACCCGGGCGAGCGGGCGGACACCCCCGGCTCCCCGGAGATCACCCCGGAGGTCACGTCGGAGGTCACGCCGGAGATCGCCCCGGAGGTCACGCCGGCTTGAGTCCCGGCTCCCCCGCCTCCGTGACGAAGGAGGCGGCGGTCGTG
Source organism: Streptomyces sp. NPDC048584 (assembly GCF_043199595.1). Lineage (NCBI taxonomy): Bacteria > Bacillati > Actinomycetota > Actinomycetes > Kitasatosporales > Streptomycetaceae > Streptomyces > Streptomyces sp. NPDC048584. The sequence continues at coordinate 16,868 of NZ_JBICWF010000021.1, read as the reverse complement.
AGCGGCGCGCCCTGCGTGGTCACGTGGGACACCGTCTTGAAGTCGGTGCGCGCCAGCTCACGGCCGAGCGACACCGTCGCGTAGCCGCGCAGCCCGTTGTAGAACCGCATGTGCGGGTTGGCGGCCGTGAGGGTGTTCCAGTTGGCGGGCTTGGCGGAGCCGTTGCCGCCGCTGGTGAGGGAGGACGTGACGATCTCCGTGCCCACGGTCCGGGAGTCCGGGTCGGAGAAGTCGCGCTTGACGTCGAAGCCGTAGTGCACGTGCACGTCGCCGGTGAGGATCATCAGGTTGTCGGCACCGGCGGCCTGCGCGCCGGCCAGTACCCGCTCGCGGGAGGCCGGGTAGCCGTCCCAGGAGTCCATGGAGACCTTGGACGGCGGGGTGGTCGTGTCGTGCCGCTGCGAGAAGGTGACCTGCTGGGGTACGACGTTCCACACGGCGTCCGACCGGTGCCAGCCGTTGATCAGCCAGCGCTCCTGGGCGTCGCCGGTCAGGGTGCGCGACGGGTCCTCGGACTGGGGGCCGGGGTACTGCCAGCCGTCGCCGTAGGCCTGGTCGGAGCGGTACTGGCGGGTGTCGAGCACGTCGAACTGGGCGAGCCGGCCCCAGTGCAGGCGGCGGTAGAGCCTGAGGTCGGGGCCGTCGGGGAGCTGGGGCCGGCGCAGCGGCATGTTCTCCCAGTAGGCGCGGTAGGCGGCGGCCCGGCGCAGCAGGAACTCCTCCGGCGGGACGCTGTTCTCCGGGGTGTCGTCGGAGTAGTTGTTCTCGGTCTCGTGGTCGTCCCAGGTGACGACGAAGGGGTGCGCGGCGTGCGCGGCCAGCAGGTCGGGGTCGGACTTGTAGAGGGCGTACCGCAGGCGGTAGTCCTCGAGTGTCACCGTCTCCCGCTTGAACAGGTCGGGCAGGGTGCCGGCGGGGTAGGCGCGGGAGCCCGCGACGTCGTTGACGGCGTACTCGTAGAGGTAGTCGCCGAGGTGGAAGACGACGTCCAGGTCCTCTTCGGCGAGGTGCCGGTACGCGGTGTAGTAGCCCTGGTCGTAGCGCTGGCAGGAGACGACGCCGAAGGTGAGTCCGGCGGTCCTGGCGCGGTCGGCGGGCGCGGTGCGGGTACGGCCGACGGGGCTGACGAAGCGGCCGGCGCGGAACCGGTAGTAGTAGACGTGGCCGGGTGCGAGGTGGGAGACCTCGACGTGCACGGTGTGGTGGAACTCGGGGTGGGCGGTGGCCTTGCCCCGTTTGACGATCCGGCGGAACCGTTCGTCGAGGGCGAGTTCCCATGCGACGGTGACGCGTTTCGCGGGCAGCCCGCTGTCGGCCTGGTACGGGACGGGGGCCAGGCGCGTCCACAGCAGGACGGAGTCGGCGTGCGGGTCGCCGGAGGCGACGCCGAGGGTGAAGGGGTCGTCGGCGATCCGCGCGGCGTCGAGTTCGGCGGCGGCCGCGGTGCCGGTACCGGGCACGTCGACGGCGAAGGCGAGCGCGGCGGCGGCACCGGTGACGGTCACGAAGCGGCGGCGCCCGATGTGCCGGGCGGCCGCGCGCAGTTCGGGGGCGTGCTCTGACTGACGGAACTCGGAAGTCATCCGATCCTCCCCTGACGTATGGACACGGGAGGAATTGGAGTGGCCGGGAACGACCAACCGTGGACGCGTACACAGCATTCAGGCGACGTCCACATGAGATCCGGGTGCCGTCCCCTCCCGTACGCTGCGGGCCCATGAATACGGAGCGAACGGACGGACGGACGAGGATCGCCGTGGTCACCGGGGCCGGTTCCGGTGTCGGGCGGGCGGTGACGTGGGAACTGCTGCGCGCGGGCTGGTCGGTGGCGCTGGCGGGGCGGCGTGCGCAGGCGCTGGAGGAGACGGCGGCGCGGGAGGGCGGTGCGTCGCTCGTCGTGCCGACGGACGTGTCACGGCCCCACGAGGTCGGCGCGCTGTTCGCCGCCACCGTAGGCCGCTTCGGGCGGGTCGACCTGCTGTTCAACAACGCGGGGACGTCCGGGCCCGGCGGGGTGCCGGTGGAGGAACTGCCGTACGAGGCCTGGCGGCACGTGGTGGACACCAACCTCAACGGGGCGTTCCTGTGCGCGCAGGCGGCGTACCGGCAGATGAAGGAGCAGGACCCGCAGGGCGGCCGGATCATCAACAACGGCTCGGTCTCCGCGCACACCCCGCGTCCCCTCTCGGTCGCCTACACGGCGACCAAGCACGCGCTGACCGGCCTCACCAAGTCGCTCTCCCTGGACGGACGTCCGTACCGGATCGCGGTGGGCCAGATCGACATCGGCAACGCGGCGACCGACATGACGCGGCGGATGGGCACGGGTGCCCTCCAGGCGAACGGGGAGACCGCCCCGGAACCGGTGATGGACGTCGCGGACGTGGCCCGCACCGTCCGGCACATGGCGGAGCTGCCGCTGGAGGCGAACGTGCAGTTCGCGACCGTGCTGGCGACCACGATGCCGTACATCGGCCGGGGCTGAGCGGGACCACCACCCGAGCCTGCACAGACGGAATGTGAACGTCCGCACTATTGCGGCGGGTAGTAGGCCTATGCTCAAATCTTCCACACCAAAGCTTCACAGTTGGAGCAAGCGGCTTCCGCAGGCCATCTCCAGGGGGGAGGCGGCAGCCGTTCCATGCACCGGGGTGGGGGGACCCGCGAGGGACCGCGGGTACACACCGGTGGGTGGAACGGCTGCCGCACAAGAAGCTCAGCGGCCGAGGATCCGCTCGGCCTCCGTCATCCGCGCGGCGCTGAGCGCCCCCTTCTCCAGCGCCCCCGCGTTCTCCTCCGCCTGGGCGACCGACCGGAATCCGGGGATCGGCACGGTGCGGGGGCTGCGCGCCCACAGCCAGGCGAGGGCGCCCTGGGCGAGAGTGCGGCCGTCGCTCGTGAGGACGTCCCGGAGGGCGTCGACGCGTGCCAGCCACTCCGGGTCCGCCCCGGTCCCGGCGCCGAACCCCTGCAGCCAGGCGGGCGGCCTGCTGCGGATGTCCCCCTCCTGAGGCCGCCCGCCGTGCTTCCCGGTCAGCAGGCCCATCGCGAGCGGACTGCGGTTGACCGAGGCGAGTCCGGCCTCCTCGCAGAGCCGCAGCATCTCGGGCGCGTCCGTGAGCACGTTGAGCGCGTGCTGTACGGCGGCGCAGTGCGGCCCCTCGGCGAACACGGCGGCGCGGGCCGGGTCGTCGGTGCTCCAGGCGTACGACCGGATGAGCCCGTCCGCCACCAGCTCCTCGCAGGCGTCCCGCAGCCGGGCGGCCCGTTCCGGGCCGGCGTCGGCGAGGTGCAGCTGGTAGAGATCGATGTAATCGGTGCCGAGCCGGCGCAGCGAGGCGGTCAGGGCACGGCGCAGATGCTCCGGGGAGTCGTCGCTCCCGGTGAGGGTGCGGGTGTCCGGGTCGAAGAGGTTGCCCCACTTGGTGGCGACCACGACCTCGCCGCGGCGCCGTCCGAGGGCCCGCCCGAGCACGGTCTCGCTGTGCCCGGCGCCGTAGACGTCGGCGGTGTCGAAGAAGGTGACGCCCAGGTCGAGTGCGCGCCGGACGGCCCGCGCCGACTCCTCGTCGTCGACCTTGCCCCACCCCAGGGGCTGACCGCCCGTGTCCTGCCACTCCCCGCCGATCGCCCAGCAGCCGAACCCGACGGCGCTGACCTCGATCCCGCTGCGTCCCAGTGTCCGTGTGATCTCCATACCGGCGACGCTAGGAGTTGGAGCGCACGCGAAGACAAGCCCCGGGAGTGTCAGTGCCGTGTGCCAGGGTCGTACGTCATGAGCGACGAGCACCCGTCCACCGATCCGTGGGACTCCATCGAGGGCCTGTACGCCTGGCTGGACGCGAACCGTCCGGTGGACGGCCGGGAGGGCCTGCTGCTGCGGATCCTGAAGCTGTCCGAGGAGGTCGGCGAGGTCGCCGAGGCCGTGATCGGGGTGACCGGCCAGAACCCCCGCAAGGGCACCACGCACACCTGGGACGACGTCCGGTCGGAGTTGTGCGATGTGGCGGTCACCGCGCTGATGGCGCTGCGCACCCTCACCCCTGATGCCCGCGAGGTCTTCGCCGAGCACCTGGCGAAGGTCAGCCGCCGCGCCGGCACCACGCCGCGGCCCCCGATGGAGGGCGCACGGCGCGCCCGATGAGCTGATCGGCCCAGTGGCCGCGCTCCCTGACGTGCGACGACTTAGCGTAAGGGTCAATCACCGTACGCAATCGTATCGCAGGAGGTGGGACATGGGGCACATACGTCGCCGGGGCCTGGCTCTGGTCATGGTCGGCGGCCTGGCAGCCGGCCCGGTGTTCATGGGAGCGGGTCCGGCAGCGGCCGTGGAGACCACGGACCGGCCGCATCACTCCGCCGGGGGAGCGCCGCACCACGAGACCCGCACCGTGACGCGCGGCACCACCTTGTGGGAGATCGCCGACGAGCGGTACGGCGACGGCGTGAAGTGGTGGGCCGTCTTCGCGGCCAACGCCAAGGCGATCGAGAGGACCGCGCGGGGCCACGGCCTCGAGGGCAGCGGCCTCGGCCACTGGATCTACCCCGGCGAGGAACTGGCCGTCCCCGCCCCGGAGATGGTGAAGGCCCAGGAGAGGACCTTCCACGAGGTCCTGGACCGCGTCCTGACCCGGCACCCCGGACTGCTCGCCGGCACACCGCCGTTCTGCCCCGGCACCCGGTCCCCCGCAGACCTCGGCGCGTGCGTCATGAGCCTGCTGGAGCAGGTGCCTCGGCTCCTGGAGGGAATCGACGTCCTCCAGGAGATCCCCGTCACCACGCTCACGGCCGTGCTCGAACCTCTCCTCACCTGTGTGACGGAGGAGGACGACCCCGTCGGTTGCCTGACCGAAGCCCTGGCCGAGGCGCTCCCCGAGCTGCTCCCCGACGCCCCCTGACCCGCACCCGCCGGGCGGCAGGTCACGGGCAGTCGTCGGGCCGCAGCCGGAACGCCGTGTGTCCGGTCAGGGGGCGCACCATGCGGCCTTGCGGCAGGCCGCGTGCTCGGGAGCGTCCGCGGTACTGGGGGGTACGGGCCGATACCTCCCGGAGAAACGCCGGGCAGCGGCGGGAAAAGGCTCCGGACGTGGCGGAGCCCGGGAGTCGTATCCAGCTCCCGGGCCCCTGGGGTAGCCACCCATTTGCGCACGCCGGTGGCGTTTAAGAGGACGGATCAGTCATGAAGCCGTCGTGTTCTTCCTTTGAACTACCGCACCAGGTGAGAGGTGCAGACGAGATTCGAACTCGCATCCGATGGCGTATGTCCGTCCCCGGTCGATCCGGCGATCGGCGGCGAATGCTGAGACTGGAGCGAGAGTCTGAGATTGACCGCGGCTGCCTCTGCCATGTTGGGCTACCCCGGCCCGCTGTCGGGCTAGTTGTGCCGGGGGAAGGACTCGAACCTTCACTGTCACCGCTTCTTCAGGCTGAACTTCAGTGTCAGCTTGCGCTCCTGACGCGAACCGGACCTCATTCCGGCCCGCGCTGGTCGCGCACCCCCGCGCTCGCACGCGGGGGCGATCATGGGGCCACCGTGCCCGGCGTCAGCCGAGCAGGTAGCCGAAGACCGCGTCGCCGACCCGCTGGTCGGTGACCTCGGCCCCGTTGGCCTCCTCACGGGCGAACTTCACGGCCTGCTGGAGCTTCTCCACCCGCTCCACCAGCTCGTTCACCCGCCGCGCGGGCAGCGCGCCGGAGAACTTCACCGTCGTCCAGTATCCGATCGGCACGTCCTCGTAGTACACCTCGACCTGCGCCGGGTGCTTCTCGGTCGCCTCCGCCTTGACGTGGTTGCGGGGGACCTTCTTCGTACGGATCGTGCGCACCGGGTCGGTCTTCCACCAGTCCGTGGACGGGTCGTGGGACCAGGACTCGGCGGCGTCGAGGGTCGGGAGCTTCTTGACGAAGGTGTGCAGGTCGGTGAGCTGCTTCTCCAGGAAGAGCAGATAGCTGACCGGCACGTCGGCGACGATCGTAAGCCCGTCGACGGTGACGTCCGCGCGGGCCCGGCAGTTCGCCCAGTCCTTCGTCGCGGTCACGTCGAACAGCCGGGTCAGCGAGGCGGCCATCTCCCGCAGCACGTCCTCGCCCTGCACCTGCACCCGCGTGGACTCGGGCGGCAACTGCTCGCCCTCCTCGTCCTTCGGCTGGTACGTACGCGAGATCCCGGCCAGCAGCACCGGCTTCTGCACCTTGTGGTGCGCGGCGGTGATGTCCTGGAGCGACTTGCTCTTGACACCCTTCTCGACCGCGATGATCTGATTCAACTTCGCCATGTCAGGCCCCCCTTCGAACAGGGGAAACCTATCGCACCGGCTCGAACACACGCCCCCCATTTAATCGCCGCCGCGCCTTGACCTGCTGATCTGCCCGGTGAGGGTGGTTCACGCCGTATGCCGTACGTAGGGCAAAGTAGGGCGGTACAACAACGGCGGCGACGGCACGCACGACGGGACGGACATGACGTACGACTCCCTGGTCAACCGCGGAGACTACTTCTCGGCGCATTACCTCGCCGAGGTGCTGCCCAAGGATCTCAAGGCGGGGCTGCTGCACACCTGGAAGCAGCGCGAGGACGAGGCGAGGGACGGGGAGGGGGAGGGCGGGGAGCCGCTGCCCGTCACCCCCCGCGTCGGCCTGCGGGACCTGCGCCGCCGCTACTTCCGCGCCCGCTCCTCCTTCGCCCTCCCCGAGGACGAGGACGGCACCGCCGCCGCCCCGGACACCGAGGACGACACCGCGACCTACGCCTCCCCCGCCTGGCGGGACCGGGTCCGCGCGCTCAACGGGGACGTCCTGCGCGCCCTCGGCTACGACGCCAAGCCCCGCACGCTGACCGTCACCCGCGCCGACCGGCCGTACGAGGTCCGGGTCGCGCACGCCGAGAAGGATCTGGTCGCGGTGGACTGCGGCTGGGCCGCCGAACCCGACGCCGCCCTCGACCCCCGGGGCCCCGGCCGTCTCCTCGACCCCGTCCCGCTCGACGGCCGCGACACGGTACCCACCGGCTCCAAGCTGGCGAGCTTCCTCTTCGCCTGCGACGACGCCCCGCGCTACGTCCTGCTGCTGGTCGGCGGTGTCGTCGTCCTCGCCGACCGGGCGGCCTGGGGCGAGGGCCGCTATCTCGCCGTCTCCCTCGACACCGCCCTCCAGCGCAACGACACCAAGGCCGGCGGCGAACTCGACACGATCGCCGCCCTGTTCGGCGCGGACTCGCTGCGCACCCCCGAGGAGGGCGGCGGCAACCCGCTCGCCGAACTGGTCGACAAGTCCGCCAAGCACGCGGTGGGCGTCTCGGGCGAACTGCGCGACGGGCTGCGGTCCAGCGTCGAGCTCATCGCCAACGAGGTCCTGGAGCGGCTGCGCGAACAGGGCGTCCGCCCCGAGGACATCGGCGAACTGCCCGAACTGGGCCGTCAGTTGACCCGCGAGTCACTGCGTTACCTGTATCGCGTCCTGTTCCTGCTGTACGCGGAGGCCCGCCCGGAGCTGGGCATCCTGCCCGCCGACTATCCCGAGTACCAGCAGGGGTACGGCCTCGGCCGCCTGGGGGAGCTGGTCGCCGAGCGGGATCTCGTCGACGAGAAGTCCCGCCGGGGCTTCTACCTGTACGAGTCCCTGGACCTGCTCTTCCGCAAGGTCCAGGAGGGCCACCGCCCCCGCCGCACCCACGGCGTGGTCGACGCGACGACGTCGGAGGACGCGGGCCTGCGCTTCGAACCGCTGCACTCCAAGCTGTTCGAGCCCGAGTCGATCGAGCTGATCGGCAGGCACGCGGTACCGGACCCCCGCGTCGACCCCGACCGGGAGGGCGGCCCCCGCTATCTGGACACCCGGCTGCGCAACGAGACGCTGTACCGGGTGCTGCGGCTGCTCATGCTCACACGAGGGAAGCGGCGGGAGCGCGGGGGGTTCATCTCGTACGCGCAGCTCGGGATCAACCAGCTCGGGGCCGTGTACGAGGGGCTGATGTCGTACTCGGGTTTCGTGGCCGGCGAGGAGCTGTACGAGGTCGCCAAGCACGGTGATCCTGCGGACGGTTCCTGGCTCGTACCGGCGACCAAGGCCGACGAGTATCCCGACGGTGTCTTCGTACGGCACACGGACGCCGATACGGGCGAGCAGCGGCGGGTGCGGTACGCGCCGGGCTCGTTCGTGTACCGGCTGTCCGGGCGCGACCGGCAGACGTCGGCCTCGTACTACACGCCCGAGTCGCTGACCCGCGTGACCGTGCAGTTGGCCTTGCGGCACCGGCTGGACCAGGACGACACGGTGACGAGGGCCCGTGAGCTGCTTGAGTGGAGGATCTGCGAACCGGCGCTGGGTTCCGGCGCGTTCCTCAACGAGGCGATCAATCAGGTCGCGGCCGAGTATCTGCGTCGGCGGCAGGACGAGTTGGGCCTCGCCATCGACACCGAGAAGTACGCCGTCGAACTCCAGAAGGTGAAGGCGTACGTCGCCCTGCACAACTCGTACGGCGTCGACCTCAACGACACCGCCGTGGAGCTGGCCGAGGTGTCCCTCTGGCTCAACACCATGCACCCCGGCATGGAGGCCCCGTGGTTCGGGCTGCATCTGCGGCGCGGCAACTCCCTGATCGGCGGCCGGCGGGAGGTGTATCCGGCGGAGCGGCTGAAGAAGGCGGCCTGGCTGGGCACCACCCCGGAGCGCTTCCCGCTGACGGAGGCGGGCGGCGGCCTCCCGGTCACGGTGACCGAGCGCACCACCCGCAGCGGCACGGTCCAGCGGGTCACCGAGAACGCCGTGCACCACTTCCTGCTTCCGGCAAAGGAGTGGGGCGCGGTCGCCGCCGAGAAGGAGGCGAAGGCCCTCGCCCCCGAGGCCGCCCGCACCCTCGCCGCCTGGCGCAAGATGATCACCCGGACGCCCACGGCCAAGCAGGCGGAACGGTTCCAGGCGCTCGCCCGGCGCGTGGAGTTCCTGTGGGACCTCGTCGTCCGCCGACTGGAGATCTCCGAGCGGGACATCTCGCGGCGGATCGCGGTGTGGGGTGCGGAGGACGGCTGGCTGCGCTCGCCGGAGGAGGCGGTGCGGCGAGAGAAGGTGGTGGCCGATCTGACCGCGCCGGACACTCCGTACTGGCGACTGAAGACGCTGATGGACGCGTGGTGCGCGCTGTGGTTCTGGCCGGTGCGGAGCGCCGCGCTGCTGGACGGGTCGGACGAGGTGTACACGCGGGCGGAGACGCTGCCGGACGTCGGGGCGGAGGCCTCGCAGGTGCTGCTGTCCTGGGAGACGGAAGACCTGTTCGGCGAGGTCACCGGGGGCGGTGAGCTGACGGCGGGCTCGGTGGAGCGGAAGCGGGCCGGTCGTCGTAAGGAGGCCGTGGCCCAGCGGAAGCGGGCGGCGGTACCGCTGGCGGGGCTGGACGACTGGCTGGAGTTCGCCGAGGCGCTGATCGGCACGGAGGATGTGCCGGCGGACTCGCTGGTGGCGGAGTTCGGGTCACTGGCGGAACTGGAGCCGTACGAGGACGCGTTGCCCGGCCTGATGGGCATGGAGCACTTCTACGAGCTGGAGTCGCGGTTCCCCTGGGCCTCGGTGGCGCGGGATGTGGCGCGGGAGCAGGGGTTCTTCCACTGGGAGTTGGACTTCGCGCAGGTGTTTGTGCGGGGTGGGTTCGACTTGCAGGTGGGGAATCCGCCTTGGGTACGGCCACGATGGCAGGAAGGTCCGCTGCTGGCGGAGCTGGAGCCCTGGTTCATGCTGGCGGAGAAGCCGAGTGCGGAGGAATGGCGTCTGCGGAGGGAAGAGGCGCTGGCCGCGCGTGCGGACGGCGCGAGTTTCCTCCTCGGCGAGCTGTCCAACCACGCAGGTGCCGTCGCGACGCTGGGCAGTCCGGTGGCGTATCCACTACTGGTCGGCACACAGGGCGACCTGTATCGGGGGTTCATGTCCCGGGTGTGGGAGCACACGGGACCTGGGGGCAGTGCGGGGCTCATTCATCCGGACACACACTTCGGGGGTGTACGCGAGGGGGCGATTCGCGCGGCCGCGTATCGGCACCTGCGGGTGCATGCGCACTTTGTGAACTCGGCGAACTGGGCGTTCGACGACCTCAACCGCTCGGCGGAGTTCGGGATGCACGTCTACGGGACTGCGCAGGAACCGAACTTCCTGCACCTCAGCGAGCTGCGCGGCATCGAGGTGTTGCCCGATTCTCTGGCCCATGACGGCCTGGGAGAAACACCCGCCATCAAGCACAACGGCTCCTGGGACGTACGTCCACACAGTGAGCGTGTGGTGCATGTGGACGAGACGTTGCTGGCCAGCTGGCACGCCCTGGCGGACTCCGTGGGCGGAGCTGCGGAGGCTCCGCTGCTATACCCGGTTCTTGTCGGCGAGCAGGGGGCAATCGAGGCACTGGCCACCTATTCCCACAGTCTTGCCGACTATGATCCAGCGATCACAAGAGGATATGACGAAGCAGGCGCCAAAAAGGCCGGGCTGATCCGTTGGGGAAACCAAGCCGTCCCTGAACTCAAGGATGTGATCCTTCAAGGACCGCACTTCGCGTCGGCGCTTCCCTTCTCGAAGGAGCCGAGGGTCCCCTGCAAGAGCAATCGTGACTGGGACCTGCTCGCTCCAGCGCAGCTGCCCGAAGCGTTCACCCCGGTGACCAACTACGTGCGGGCGACCGACGAGGGAACCTACCTCGCAGCGCAGGACTCCTGGAGCGGAAAGCCGTACACCGCGCACTTCCGGCTGGCCTGGCGAAGAATGATTCCCTTCGACAGTAGCCGCTGCCTGCACGCTGCTCTCATCCCGCCTGGCCCGGCTCACATCCATGCCGTGCAGTCCATGGCCTTGCCGGACAACCGGCTCACCACACTCAACGCCGGCTTCTGGGCAGCGCTCCCGCTGGACTATCTACTTCGCATCACCGGCCGCTCTGATCTCCAAGTTGTCGAAGCACGCAAGATGCCCGCTCCTGACCCGAAGCATCCCCTTGCCGCGCCTCTCCTCCTCCGCGCCCTTCGCCTGAACGCCCTCACCTCCCACTACGCCCCTCTCTGGGAAGAACTGTTCAGCCCCCAGTGGGCTGGCTACGAGGACTGGGCCAATCCCGACTGGCCGTATCTGAAGCCCCTCGCCGCCAGTCTCAAGCCAACGTGGGAGTACGCCACACCCCTCCGTACCGAACACGAACGTCGCGCTGCTCAGGTCGAACTCGATGCCCTCGTTGCCGTATGGCTAGGCATCACAGCCGATCAGCTCGCCGCGATCTTCAAGTCCCGCTACCCGCAGCTCTACGCCTACGAGTCGGAAACGTACTTCGACGTCAACGGCCGCAAGATTGCCGCCGACTTCAACACGTACGGCCACGGTCAGACCAAGCAGGACTATCTAGACCTCCTCGCCCACCTGGAAGACCCGGAGCGCACCCCGCCCCCGGGCGGCTACCAGGGCCCCTTCTATAAGGCAGACCGCGAAGCCGAAATGCGCGCAGCCCACGCACACTTCAAGGCGCGGCTGGACGCCTGACCGCCCCGGGCACGCCTGTGCCCTGTGACTCCCACGGAGCCACAGGGCACAGGCCGTGCAGCGACGATTCAGCCGGCCTGATCGGCGGCGAACCCGACGAACGCGGACCACGAGTCCGAACCGACCGCCAGACCACAGCGCTTGGTGTCCTTCGAGTCCCGCACGTGCACGGTGTGGGGGCGGACTGCCACCTCCACGCAGTCACCACCCTCACCGCTGCTGTAGGTGCTCTTGAACCAAGCCAGTTCCGTTGCAGCCTTCATGACTCTCCCAGCAACCTCTCGACGAAGGCCATCGACTCCCGCGGAGTGAGAGCCTGGGCCCGGATGATCCCATACTGCGCCTCAAGCTCCCGAACAGGCGTCCGCTCCGTGTAGAGGTGGCTGCTCTTCTGGACCTCCGCGTAAGCGATGCGCTGCCCGCTCTTCGTCTCGATCAGGGTGAACGGCCCTGAAAGCCCCGCGTGATCCTCACGCGCCAAGGGCATGACTTGGATCTCGACGTTGCGCTTGTGCCCGATCAGCAGGATCTGTTCCAGTTGTCCACGCAGGACCTCAGCACCGCCGATGGGCCGCCGCAGCGCTGCTTCCTCGATGACGAAGCTCATCAATGGTGCGGGCCCGGCGGAAAAGATCTCCTGCCTGGCCAGACGAGCCGTGACCCGCTGCTCGATCGTCTCCTCGTCCAGGAGAGGTCGCCGCATGGTGAACACAGCCCGCGCATACTCCTCGGTCTGCAACAGCCCCTTCACCACATGTGTGTCGTAGGCATGCAGCTCAACCGCCTCCGCCTCCAACCGGGCCGCATCCCGGAAGAACGCCGGGAACTGCGCCCGTGCGACCTCGTCCTTCATCTCCTGGAGGACCCCGCCCGCGTCGAGCAATTCGTCCGCCTGGTCGATGAACCTCGGAGGCGGTACGCGCCGTCCCTGCTCGTACGACGCGATCGTTGCCGCCGAGTACCCCGTCTGCCCACCGAACTGGGTCCGATCAAGTCCCGCCCGGAGACGGAACCGCTTCATCTGCCGCCCGAACACCCGCAGGATCCCCGACCCCACTCCCGGCTCCGGGGAACCCGCCTCCCCGGCCGCCGCCGCCACTGTCTCGCTCATCGCCCGCTCACCTCCGCCACCCATCCGGCCGGTCCGCCCAACTCCCCCGCCCGACCGGAGGAAACGGCGCACCGCTCGTACACGCGCCGCCGGAACGCGTACAACGCCTCCGGTCGGTCACCCACGACCCACGCTAGGAGCCGACGCACAAGGGAACCGGTGAACGACCCCGGTTCACCTGATCGAGTAACCGGGCGCACATGCGATGCGTCACGTACCGACTACTGCACGAGGGCGTGCGGCCCGTGATCGGCGGTCCTCGGAGGCGGAGGACATCGGCGAGGCCCGGCCGGATGCGGCTGAAGCGCGGGCTGATCGACTCGCCGCTGCCGCGCATCGCCCTGCCCACGCTCCATCCGCGGTGTGCGTTGTGAAGTCGCAGGTCACGGGTCCGGTGTGAAGGGCGAGTTGGGTACGCGGACCCCGCCGGCCGGAATGTCGCGTCCGCCGTGTCCCGGCGGGGGCCTCAGTCGCTCTGGGCGACCGGCTCGGGATCGGCTTCGAGCGCATCGAGCACTGCGTCGCCGTTCGCCCTCGCCCACTCGGTCAGCACGTGGATCGGATCGATCAGCGTCGCCCCGAGCGGGGTGAGCTCGTACTCGACGCGGGGCGGCACCTCGGCGTAGGCGTGGCGGCGGATGAGTCCGTGCGCCTCGAGCCGTCGGAGCGTCTGGGTGAGCATCTTGCGGGAGACGCCGCCGATCAGCTCGACCAACTCGCCATGGCGCACCGGGCCCTCGCTGAGGCCGTAGAGCACGACCACCGTCCACTTGTCGGCGATCAGCTCGACCGCCAGACGCGCCGGGCAGTCGGCGAGGAAGAAGTCACCGGGACGGAAACCGCTCATGGCGCCAACGGTACCTGTCGGCTCCTTGAGGCACCTGCGGGTTCCTATCGGAAACATAGCCTGGGTTCTCTCCCCCCTTCCAAAGCACAGGAGAGTCATGCGAGTCATCAACCAGCAGGCGCTCGGCGGTCCCGAGGTGCTCACCATCGTGGACGCGCCCGAGCCCCGGCCCGTCCCGGGCGAGGTGCTCGTCCGCGTCAAGGCGATCGGGCTGAACCCGCTGGAGGCGCGTCTGCGCGCCGGCGAGTTCCCGCTGCTCGGCCGGCCGCCGTTCATCCTCGGCTGGGACATCAGCGGCGTGGTCGAGGAGGCCCCGCAGACGTGGCGGTTCAGGCCCGGCGCCGAGGTGTTCGGGATGCCGCTGTTCCCGCGGGCGGCGAACGCGTACGCCGAGGTCGTGTCGGCGCCGGCGTTGCACCTGGTACGCAAGCCGGCCTCGCTCTCGCACGTCGAGGCCGCTGCGCTTCCGATCGTCGGGCTGACGGCGTGGCAGGGGCTCGTCGACCTCGCCGGCGTCAGCGAGGGCGATCGCGTCCTGGTCCACGGCGGTGGCGGCGGGGTCGGCCACGTCGCGATCCAGATCGCGAAAGCCCTGGGCGCGCACGTGATCGCGACCGCCGGCGGGAGCAAGCGGGAGTTCGTCGAGGGGTTGGGCGCCGATGAAGTGATCGACTACACGGCGGTCGACTTCACCGACGCGGTCCATGACATCGACGTCGTGCTCGACACGATCGGCGGCGACACCGTCGAGCGGTCCCTCGGAGTGCTCCGCCCCGGCGGTCACCTGGTGACGGCGACCTCCGAGGACGATCCGGAACTCATCGCCACGTACGAGGCGGCGGGCATGCGCTTCAGCGGTATCGCCGTCGACCCCGACCGGGTCGCCCTCCGCGGTCTCGTCGACCTTGTCGAACAGGGGAAGCTCCGGGTCCACGTGCAGGAGACGTTCCCGTTCGAGCGCGTCGCCGACGCGCACCGGCTGCTCGAGGGCGGTCACCTCCAGGGCAAGCTCGTCCTCACCGTCTGATGCCGTCGTGGGGCCTCGCGTGAGCCGGGCCCCACGGGCCTCGGGGCCCGCGGGCGGCGGACGGATGCGGACTTGCAAAAATTAGCAATTGAGCAGATGCTTAAGTTGCTGTGCCCGCCGTCCGGTAGCCGCGGGCACAGCCATGCGTGCCCGTCCCCTGCGGGGCGGGCTGTCGGCGTCGTGGGAAGCGGAGGTCGTGCGGCGGGATGAGTTCGCTGATCAGCCGGGCCGGGGCCCGGATCGTGTCACTGCTGCCCACCCGCGCCGACCTGGCGGAGATGGGCCGCGCTCCCCGTCGGGACCTGCTCGCCGGGCTGACCGTGGCGATCGTGGCCCTCCCGCTCGCGCTCGGCTTCGGGGTGTCCTCCGGGCTGGGGGCGGCGGCCGGGCTCGCGACCGCCGTGGTCGCGGGCGCGCTCGCCGCGCTCTTCGGCGGCTCGAACCTCCAGGTCTCCGGGCCGACCGGCGCCATGACCGTCGTACTCGTCCCGATCGTCGCCCAGCACGGGCCGGGCGGCGTCCTCACGGTCGGTCTGCTGGCCGGCCTGATGCTGATCGCCCTCGCCGCGCTGCGGGCCGGGAAGTACATGCGGTACGTGCCCGCGCCCGTCGTCGAGGGGTTCACGCTCGGCATCGCCTGCGTGATCGGTCTCCAGCAGGTGCCGAACGCCCTCGGTGTGCCCGCGCCGGAGGGAGACCGGGTGCTCGTGGTCGCCTGGCGGGCGGTCGCCGAGTTCGCCGGAGCCCCGAACTGGACGGCGGTCGGTCTCGCGGTCGCGGTGGCCGTGGTCATGCTGGCCGGTGCCCGGCTGCGGCCCACCGTGCCGTTCTCCATCGTCGCGGTGATCGCCGCGACCGTCGTCGTTCAGGTCGCCGGGCTCGACGGGGCGAAGCCGATCGGCGACCTGCCCTCCGGGCTGCTCGCTCCCTCCCTCTCCTTCCTCGAACCCGGCGCACTGGGCGCCCTGCTCGCGCCCGCCGTGGCGGTCGCCGCCCTCGCCGCGCTGGAGTCCCTGCTGTCCGCGTCCGTCGCCGACGGCATGACGGTCGGCCAGAAGCACGACCCGGACCGGGAGCTGTTCGGCCAAGGACTCGCCAACATCGCCTCGCCCCTGTTCGGCGGCGTACCGGCGACCGGCGCCATCGCCCGTACGGCCGTCAACGTCCGCACCGGCGCGAGCTCGCGGCTCGCCGCCCTCGCGCACGCCGCCGTCCTCGCCGTGATCGTGTTCGCGGCCGCGCCGCTCGTCTCGGAGATCCCGCTGGCCGCGCTCGCCGGAGTGCTGCTGGCCACCGCGGTCCGCATGGTCGAGGTCGGCTCGCTCAGGGCGCTGATGAAGGCCACCCGCTCGGACGCGCTGATCCTCGTCCTGACCGCCGTGGCCACCCTGGCCCTGGACCTGGTCTACGCGGTGATCATCGGACTGGCCGTGGCGGGCGCGCTCGCGCTGCGGGACGTCGCCGGACAGGTCCGCTTCGACCAGGTGCCGCTCGACCGCGGCGACCACTGCGACGAGGAGCACGCGCTGCTGGCCGAGCACATCGTGGCGTACCGCATCGACGGTCCGCTGTTCTTCGCCGCCGCCCACCGCTTCCTGCTGGACCTGACCGAGGTCGCCGACGTACGGGTGGTCATTCTGCGCATGTCCCGGGTGTCGACGATGGACGCCACCGGCGCCCTCGTGCTCAAGGACGCCGTGGAGAAGCTGACGCGACGGGGCGTCCTCGTCCTCGCCTCCGGGATCCGGCCCGGCCAGCGCCAGGTTCTGGACTCCGTGGGAGCACTGGAACTGCTGCGGCACGAGGGCCGGGAGTACGCCACCACGCCCGAGGCGATCCGGGCCGCGCGCGGCCACCTGGAGGGAGCCGGTCTCCTGCCCGCGCTGCGGGCCGGGGAGGATGGTCCCCATGTCCGCGACGAGTGAGGCGACGGCACGATGAGTACGCCGCTGTACCAACTGAAGGCCGAGTTCTTCAAGACGCTCGGCCACCCGGCGCGCATCCGGGTCCTGGAGCTGCTGAGCGAGCGCGAGCACGCGGTCTCCGAGATGCTCCCCGAGGTCGGCATCGAGCCCGCGCACCTCTCCCAGCAACTGGCGGTGCTGCGCCGGGCCAACCTGGTCGTGACCCGCAAAGAGGGCTCGACCGTCTACTACTCCCTGACCAGCCCCCACATCGCCGAACTCCTCACGGTGGCCCGCACCATCCTCTCCGGCGTCCTCACAGGCCAGGCCGAACTGCTCGCCGACCTCCAGGCCGACCGGCCGGGGGCGGGACGGCGGGCCTAGGCCGTTTCTTTCGGATCACCTCGCCGACCAGATGAAGATGGCGGCGAGGTGCAGTCCGGCCAGGTAAATGGTGGCCGTCTTGTCGTAGCG
>NZ_JBICWF010000020.1:0-130357 GCF_043199595.1 Streptomyces sp. NPDC048584 | reverse complement strand
GCAGCAACGGCTCGATGCGGGCCCACTGGGCGTCAGTCAACGACACACCCAGACCAACGATCCGATGATCTGAAAGAAACGGCCTAGGGCCTGTCCGGTCGCCGGAGCACGGAGACGGGTGGGCCCGGCGCCGATGGACGTCGGTGCCGGGCCCCCGTCGCACCGGGTGTCACTCCGTGGGCGCCCAGTAGTCGACGAGCGTGCCGACGCCGGGCTCGAGGGTCTTCCAGGAGCCGGTGAACGACAGGACGGCGAAGGCGGCGGCCGGGTAGCCGAGGCGGTTCATGCGCTCACGGGCGTCGCCCTCCGCCGCGCCGGCCAGGATGTCGGCCAGTCCCTGGACGCCGGGGTTGTGGCCGACCAGGAGGACGTTCTGCGCGTCGTCGGGGGTTTCGTTGAGCAGGGCGATGAGCTCGCCGGGCGAGGCCTCGTAGACCCGCTCCTCGTAGACGGTCTTCGGCCGCTCCGGGAACTCGTGGACCGCGAGCTTCCAGGTCTCGCGGGTCCTCACCGAGGTCGAGCACACGGCCAGGTCGAAGGCGATACCGGTGTCCGCGAGCTTGCGTCCGGCGACGGCGGCCTCCATACGGCCACGCTCTGCGAGCGGGCGTTCATGGTCGGTCACCGGGGGCCAGTCGGCTTTCGCATGCCGGAAAAGGACAATCCTGCGGGGTTCTGCGACGCTCATGTGACCCAGCTTCGCATGAAACAGGCCACGGGGCGCAGGGAGTTGACCGGCGCTTTCGGGGGTTCAGCGGGCTATGAGCCGCTGTGCGCGCTCGACGAGGTGCGTGAGGCCGGGATCGCCCCCGGCCGCGTGGGCCTCGGAGGGGTTGAGGATCAGGGTGAGCAGGGCGACGAACGCGAGGGTGGGGAGGGCCAGGGCCCACCACGGCAGCCGGGTGTCGACGCCGCCCCGGGGGGCCGGGTGGGGCCGGGTGTGCGTGTGCGCCGACATGGGGGCCTCCGCTCTTCTGGATGGTGCGTGGGTCACGTCTCGCGGCCACATCTCGAAGGTACGGATTGTTCGGGGCTCAACCCATCCGGTGATCCACCCACTTGACCCTGAGCCTGGCCCCCTAGGGGATGGGGGTGCTGGCACCACCATGGGGGTTCTCAGGGGGCGAGGATCGTGGCGACCACGCCGATGACGATGAAGATGGCGAAGAAGGTGCCGAAGACCAGGAGCAGCTTCTTCTGGCCGTTCTGGGGGGTGGGGTCTAGGACTGGCATGGGGTCAGTCTCGCATCTGCGCCTGTGGCGGACTTTCGGGGGTTCACCGGGGGTGGGGGCGGGGTGGCACAGGGGGTCTTTCGCTCCCGCCGCCCCTTCTCGTCCCTGGGGGCTTCGCCCCCAGGCCCCCTTCGCCCCCTTCGCGCCCACGCGGCGGAGCCGCCGGTCGACACAGCCCCGCGCCCCTTAAGCGGCTGCCTCGTCCTCTACCGTGCGCGGGCGGCCGGCCAGGATGCCCACTGCCGTTTGCGGGATCATCAGTGCTGCCATCAGGGCGATCGGGAGGCCCCAGCCGCCGCTGTGCTGGTAGAGAACGCCTACCAGGAGGGGGCCGGGGATGGAGATCAGGTAGCCGGTGCTCTGGGCGAAGGCCGAGAGCTGGGCCACGCCCGCGCCGGTCCTGGCGCGCATGCCGACCATGGTGAGCGCGAGCGGGAAGGCGCAGTTCGCTATGCCGAGCAGCACGGCCCAGGCCCAGGCGCCCTCGGCCGGGGCGAGGTAGAGGCCCGCGTAGCCGACGAGGCCGCTGAAGCCCAGCGCGAGCACGATCGGACCCTGGTGGGGCAGCCGGGTGGCGAGACGCGGGATGACGAAGGCCAGCGGGACGCCCATCACCATGGTGACCGCGAGAAGCAGTCCGGCCTTGCCGGCGGGGACGCCCGAGTCGCGGAAGATCTGCGCCATCCAGCCCATGGTGATGTACGCGGCGGTGGCCTGGAGCCCGAAGAACACGGCCAGCGCCCAGGCGGTACGGCTCCGGGTGATCCGCAGCCGTACCGGCGTCTCGGCGCGGGTGTCCCGCTCCTGCTCCCCCTCCCGGGCCCGCACGAAGGTCAGCCACGGCAGTACGGCGACGGCCGCCAGGGCCGCCCACACGGCGAGGCCCGACCGCCAGTTCCCGCCCAGCGCGCCGGTCAGCGGCACGGTCACGGCCGCCGCCGAGGCGGTGCCCAGGGCGAGGGCCATGGAGTACAGGCCTGTCATGGAGCCGACCCGGTCGGGGAACCAGCGCTTGACGATGACCGGCATCAGTACGTTGCTGACGGCGATGCCCATCAGCGTGAGCGCGGTGGCCGCCAGGAACGCCGCGGTGCCGCCCACGTACGGCCGTATCAGCAGACCGGTGCCGATGGCGACCAGGCCGGCGCAGACCACCGCGCCCGCGCCGAACCGGCGGGCCAGCCGCGGAGCGGTGACGCCGAAGACGGCGAAGCACAGCGGGGGCACGGAGGTGAGCAGCCCGGCCACGCTGCCGCTCATGCCGAGCCCGTAGCGGACCTCCTCGAGCAGCGCGCCCAGGCTGGTGATGGCGGGGCGGAGGTTGAGCGCGGCCAGCACGATACCGAGGACCAGCAGCCGTGTCCGCCACGCGCGCGTGGGGCCGGTGCCGGGGGTGGTCCGGACTTCGGGCGCGGCCGGCGTACGTACGGTCGTGGACGTGAGCGTCCGGGTTTCCTGGCTAGCCATGCCACCCATCATAGAATCATGGGATGATTGGTTGTCCATGCCGAGGTCGCCGTGCCACGGCGCCGCTGTCGTGCGAAGGTGTGCCATGTCATTGAGCCATCCCCGCCGTTCGGCCCTGTCCGAGCAGGTCATCGCCGCGCTGCGGGCCGAGATCACCTCGGGTGAGTGGCCGGTCGGCGCGCGTATCCCCACCGAGCCGGAGCTGGTCGAGCAGCTGGGTGTGGCGCGTAACACGGTCCGCGAGGCCGTCCGCGCGCTGGCGCACAACGGGCTGCTGGACATCCGCCAGGGCTCGGGCACGTATGTCGTGGCCACGAGCGAGCTGGCCGGTGTGATGCAGCGCCGCTTCGCGGGCGCCGACCCCCGGCACATCGCCGAGCTGCGCTCGACGCTGGAGTCGGCGGCCGCGCGGCTGGCCGCCGAGCGGCGGACGGAGAAGGACCTCAAACAGATCGACACCCTGCTGCTGCGCCGGGAGGAGGCCTGGGAGTCGGGTGAGGCGGAGGCGTTCGTGGCGGCGGACGCGACGTTCCATCTGGCGGTCGTGGCCGCCTCGCACAACGACGTGATGACCGCGATGTACGCGGATCTGAGTGAGGTGCTGCGGGACTGGCTGCGCGGTGACATGGACCGGGGCATGTCCCCCGAGGCGCACATGGACCACGGCCGGCTGGTGGACGCGATCCGCGCGGGTGACGCGGCGAAGGCGGCCGAGGAGGCCGGCGCCTATCCGTTCATGTGCCGTCCGGGGCTGTTCGGTCCGCCCTCCGACGGCTGACACGCGCGAAGGCCCGCGTCCCGGAGGGGACGCGGGCCTTCGGCCGTACGTTCGTCAGGCGCCGATGGCGTGCAGACCGCCGTCGACGTGGACGATCTCGCCCGTGGTCTTCGGGAACCAGTCGCTGAGCAGCGCGACGATGCCGCGGCCGGCCGGCTCCGGGTCCTTCAGGTCCCACTCCAGCGGCGCACGGGTGTCCCACACGGAGGCCAGCTCGCCGAAGCCCGGGATGGACTTGGCGGCCATGGAACCGAGGGGGCCCGCCGAGACCAGGTTGCAGCGGATGTTCTGCTTGCCGAGGTCACGGGCCATGTAGCGGCTGGTGGCCTCCAGGGCGGCCTTCGCGGGGCCCATCCAGTCGTACTGCGGCCAGGCGTACTGCGCGTCGAAGGTGAGGCCGACGACGGAGCCGCCGTTCTGCATCAGCGGCAGGCAGGCCATGGTCAGCGACTTCAGGGAGAACGCGGAGACGTGCATGGCCGTGGCCACGGACTCGAACGGCGTGTTGAGGAAGTTGCCGCCGAGCGCGTCCTGCGGCGCGAAGCCGATGGAGTGCACGACGCCGTCGAGGCCGCCCAGCTCCTCGCCGACGACGTCGGCCAGGCGGCCGAGGTGCTCGTCGTTGGTGACGTCCAGCTCGATGACCTTGGCAGGCTTGGGGAGCTTCTTGGCGATGCGCTCGGTCAGCGTGGGCCGCGGGAAGGCGGTCAGGATGACCTCGGCGCCCTGCTCCTGGGCCAGCTTGGCGGCGTGGAAGGCGATGGACGCCTCCGTCAGCACACCGGTGATCAGGACGCGCTTGCCCTCGAGGATTCCGCTCATGGTGATCAGTGACCCATTCCCAGTCCGCCGTCAACGGGGATGACGGCTCCAGTGATGTACGAGGCGTCGTCCGAGGCGAGGAACCGCACGGTCGCGGCGATCTCCTCGGGCCGCGCGTACCGGGCGAGCGGTACCTGCGCGAGGATCTTCGTCTGCTGTTCCTCGCTGAGCTCCCGGGTCATGTCGGTGTCGACGAAACCGGGCGCGACGACGTTGAAGGTGATGTTGCGCGATCCCAGCTCACGGGCGAGGGAGCGGGCGAAGCCGACCATCGCGGCCTTGGAGGCGGCGTAGTTCGCCTGCCCCGCGGAGCCGAGCAGTCCGACCACCGAGGAGATCAGGACGACGCGGCCCTTCTTCGCGCGCAGCATGGCGCGGTTGGCACGCTTGACGACCCGGAAGGTGCCGGTGAGGTTGGTCTCGACGACCGAGGTGAAGTCCTCCTCGGACATCCGCATCAACAACTGGTCCTTGTTGATGCCGGCGTTGGCGATCAGGACCTCGACGGGGCCGTGGGCCTCCTCGATCTCCTTGTAGGCCTGCTCCACCTGCTCGGTGTCGGTGATGTCGCACTTGACGGCGAGGAGGCCCTGCGGCGGCTCACCCGAGCGGTATGTGATGGCGACCTTGTCGCCGGCGTCGGCGAACGCGCGGGCGATGGCGAGGCCGATGCCCCGGTTGCCTCCGGTGACGAGAACCGAGCGGCTCAACGGATCACCCTTTCGATAGCGGTCTGGTGCACCGCCCGGACACCTGGATGACAGGCGGCTACACCGAAAACCTATCGGTCCCGGTCCCGCCCGGGGCACTGGGGCATCGACAGTGGCTCTCGTGGCGTCCTGTCGGGTTCCTACAGTTCGTCCGCCGTCGGTCCGCCAAGATGGCGAGCACGGAAGTGTCTCTGTAGATCAACGGTCGTCCTCCTCACGCTCGGCGAGCAGGAGCGCCACGGGGTCGACGTCTTCCGGTACCTCGTAGTGCGGCATGCCGTGGCGCTCGGCCGCGGTGAAGGGCTTCGGCGTGATCCTCCCTTGCGCCACCAGGTGCGCGTACCGCTCCATAGGACTGCCGACCGGTGGCCGTATCGCGATGATGTTGCCGTGCCGGGTGACCTCGATCGCCTCACCCTCGCTCTTCACGTGACCCGCCTGCCGCGTGCGGTGTCGACCGGCTCCGCACTGAGTCCGCCTCCAGTCCCGGTTTCCGGGCGAGGAACCGTTCCCACAGGGTCCAGGAAGATCATGTCGCCCTGGGGAGCGTCTCGCCGCAGGGCGGTCGCATCGGTCCGCAGGGCCTGGGCGACGACGGTCGTGATGCTGGGCACCCCGGTCACCCCGGTCGGCCTGGACTGATGATCGTCTATTACGGCTGAACGGGACACGGGTTGTCAGGGGTGCGGACCGCACACTCGGCCCACACGGTCTTGCCCGGCCCTGTTCGTCCGTCCACGCCCCAGCGGGCGGCGACAGCTTCCACGAGGAGCAGGCCGCGCCCGCTGTCGGCGTCCGCGGTGGGCCGGCCCATCGGCTTGGGAAGCTCCGGGTGGGTGTCGGACACCTCGACACGGACGAGCCCCGCGGACCGGTCGTATGTGAGCCGCAACTCGAAGTCGCGTCCCGGCACGTGGCCGTGGAGGGCCGCGTTGGAGGCGAGTTCGGCCACGACGAGGGTGACGGTGTCGGAGGCGGGGCTGCCGTAGGGCAGGTGCCACAGGTCGAGTCGGTGCGTGGCGAGCCTGCGGGCGAGTCGGGCGCCCCGGCGCGTGGCGGAGAAGCGCTGGGCGAACACACTTACGATTGCGGCCTCTTGGGCCCGTGACGCTGACATGCAGCCAGCGTCGCGGGCAGCTCCGGGCCCCGCCAGGGACGGCATCCATACAGGCACGGCTGTATCGGCGCACGCACTGGACCGGGATACGGCAGTACGGAAACGCCGCTCGGTCGGTGCTTCGACTGGGGGAACGCGCCGCGCGGGCTGGACTCCGCTTCGGTGTGGGGGAGCTCGCTTGCCGTCCCGTCTCTGGCCGATCGCGTACGGCAAGAGCGGCGCCGTGACTTCGCGAGCCGGGACGGCAAGCTGATGACACTGTTCGTGTGCTCGAATCTCTTCGGACCGGGCGCGCACCCGGAGGACCCTCGGCTGGGGCCCTCACGCCGCATTGCCGAACAGATCGTCGCGGAGCTTCACGGGTAGCTCCCGTACCCGCCCGCCGACCTGTCACGGCGGCGCCGCTGCCGGTCATGCGTCGGCCATGTGGCCGGTCCGCTTCCGCCCAGTTGGCCGGCCGGTCGCGTCGGAGGGCGAGGGATGCGGGTCGGAGCGGGTTCTACGATGGGCCGGTGACCGAGACGCTACCCCCCG
Source organism: Streptomyces sp. NPDC048584 (assembly GCF_043199595.1). Lineage (NCBI taxonomy): Bacteria > Bacillati > Actinomycetota > Actinomycetes > Kitasatosporales > Streptomycetaceae > Streptomyces > Streptomyces sp. NPDC048584. The sequence goes on along the minus strand of NZ_JBICWF010000020.1, from coordinate 123,696 downwards.
TGGACGTTGACCTCTTCGAGGTGGAACGGCTCCTGTTGGCCGAAGCTGCGGAGCCACCGCTGCCGCCCCGGCACGCTGAGGCCCGGGACCGGGTGTGGGACATGGCGGTGCGGGCCAACCCCACCCTCTTCGACGGGCCTGTGGTGGCGTGTGGGGGACTGGAGTGGACGGACCCGCGCGTCCTGCGTCTGTCGTGGGTGCGTGTGACCTACCGGCACTACGCCTTGCGTCGCGTTCCCGGCGCCACCGCACTGCCCTCGTTGTTCGTGAACGTCGTCCAGCCGACCGACGACGGCCGTGTGCTGGTGGCGAGGATGTCGCCCTCTACGGCCGCCCCGGGCCGCTGGCAGCTGCCCGGGGGGTCCCTGGAGCCTCCCCAGGCCGGGGCGGTGCTGGACGGGTCGGCACTGGCCGGCCAGGCCGCGCGGGAACTGGTCGAGGAGTTGGGGATCGGCGCGGCCCCCGAGGACCTGAAGCTATGGGTCGTCACCCGCGGCGAGAACGGCAGTGTCGGCCTGACCTACCTCGCCCCGGCCCTTCCCGAGGCGACGCTGCGCGCGGACTTCGCCGCTGCCGCGGCAGCCGAGCGGGCCCAGGACCGCGAACCTGAACTCGCCGACATCGCCCTGCTGCGCTCACCGGACGAACCGGCCGGTCTGTCCGGTCCGCACGCGGACTACCTGGAGCCGATCGTCCGCCGCTTCTTCGGACGCCGCTGAGGTCAGACGCCGGAGAGGAAGTCGCGCCCCCGTTCGTCGAGCTCGGCCACACACCGCAGGCCACGGGCCCGAAAGCGTGCGAGGTCGCCGCGCATACGGGAGATCGCCTTGCGGGTACGGACGGAGCGGACACCGCCCATGTGGTCGATGGCCCGGTGCCAGGTGGCGCACGCCTGCTCGATGCTGCCGCGCTTGAGGTGCATCTCGGCGCCCGCGACCAGGTCCAGGGCGACGATCCGCGCGTAGGTGTCGGCCGGGCGGGCCGTGGCGGCCAGCGCGTACTGCTCGGCGGCGGCCCGGTGGTCTCCCAGGGTCTCGTGGACCTTGGCGGTGCGGGAGTACACCGACGCGGCCGGTGGGCCCCAGGCCAGCGCCCAGAACGGCACCTCGTCGCCGGGAGCGGCGGTCAGCAGGGTGCGGGCGTGTTCGGCCTCGGCGAGGGCCGCGCGGCGCTTGCCACTCTTGGCCAGGGTGTGGGCGTGGACGATGCGGAAGAGGGCTTCGGTCTGGGCGTCGACCCGTCCCTTGGCGCGGTTCAGGCCGGTCTCGGCCAGGCCCAGGCAGTGCTCGGGGCGGTGGAGCTTGAGGCCCTGCATGGCCATGGTGCGCATCACGAATCCGTCGTGCCCGCGCAGGCCGGATTCGGCGGCCAGGGCGTAGGACTGGAGGTAGTAGCGCTGGGCGAGTCCCTGCTGGCCTGCGTCGTAGCTTTTCCAGCCCAGCAGGTGGACGCCTCGGCCGGCAGCGGAGAGCATCTGCCGATGGGCTTCGTCGGTGCGGAACCGGGCCCGGCACAGCGGAGCGACGTCATCGCGGAGGTAGGTGACCAGGGCGCTGCGGCCGTGCTGTCCGCCGTGGCGTTCGTCCATCTCGGAGAAGGCGTGGATCATGTCGCGGACGGCGGTGACTTCGGCCATGCCGACGGTGTGGCCGGTGCGGGCGGCCTGGGTGCGGGAGGCGATGTCCTGGAGGTGGCTGAGGGGCAGGGCTGCGGCTGCCACGGAGTAGGCGGAAGCCGTCAGGAAGCGGCGGCGGTCCAACTCGTACCTCCACATCGGCAACAGGATGCCCAGCGGGTCGCTCCCGAGGGACAGCCCGATGGTGTCATTTTCGACCTCTGGCGGGGAGGGCAGGCCGAGCTCGGCGGGGGTCAGGAGGCGGCCGAGACGCCGTGAGAGCGCGACCGCGAGGTAGCCGGGTGTATCGCCGCGAGGCACGGATCCGCTGAGCCAGTGCTCGACGTTGGACTTGTTCGTGCGTAAGCGTGTGCCGCATTCGGCGGCGACGGCGCAGACCGCCTTGGCCAGCGCCTCGTAGGTGAGGCCGGATTCGGCGACAAGGGCGCTGAGCTGGACGTTCGGCATGCGGGTGGTCATGAGCACCTGTCCGGATATACGCGATATACCGCTTGGGCTGCCCGTCACCGTACCGCTGTGCGGCGAGCGCCGGTTGACTCTTCATCAGGCCAGATCCCGGCGGCCGGTACCAGTGCCCGCCCCCGGATCTGCTCCTGCGCCCACATCCGCGAACCGCATGTGATGCCCCATGCCCCGAGGAAGGATTGCCATGGACGACCAGGAGGATCGCTGGATCGCCGCTTCGGCGTCGGCTCTGCTGGCGGCGGAGTACGAGCAGGTGCCGATCGAGGCGCTGACCGCCCGGCGGCCCGGACTGCCCTTGGCGACGGCCTACCGGGTGCAGAAGGCGGTGGTCGCCCGGCGGATCGCGGGTGGCGCCCGCGTCGTCGGCCACAAGGCCGGGGTGACCTCCAGGGCCATGCAGGAGCAGATGGGCGTCGACGACCCTGACTCGGGCGTTCTGCTGGACGACATGGTGTTGCCTACCGGCAGCACCATGGCCCGGTCGGTGCTGATGCAGCCGCGGGTGGAGGCCGAGATCGCGTTCCGGCTCGGCTGCGATCTGGCAGGCCCGGACGTGAGCGAGGACGAGGCACGGGCGGCGGTGAAGGAGGTGTTCCTCGCCCTGGAGGTGATCGACACCCGGTTCACCAGTTGGCGGATCACGGTCGCGGACAGCATCGCCGACAACGCCTCGTGCGCTCGGGTCGTCACCGGGTCCATGGTGCCGCTGAGCGCGGAGATGGACCTGGCCGCCGAGCCGCTGGTCGTCAGCGTCGACGGCACCGCGATGGTCACCGGAGCGGGCCGTGCCGTCCTCGGGGACCCGCTCCGTGCCCTGGTCTGGCTCGCCGGACGGCTCCACCGCTGCGGCGACGGCCTGCGCGCCGGGCAACTGGTCCTGGCCGGGGCCGTGCACGCCAGCCTCCCTCTGGAAGCCCGGAGCACGGTACGCGCCCGCTCGCCACATCTGCCGCCGGTCGAGCTGCACGTGCGCTGACCCTCGGAGCCCGGCGCCGGCCCCGGCGCCGCACCCCTCATGCACCACCCCTCCCCTTGGACGAAGGAGCGGCCGATGGCTGCGGATGAACAGCGGCTGCGTGTCGCCGTACTCGGCGCGGGCCTGATCGGGATCGACCTCGCCGACAAGATCCGCCGGTCAAAGAAGCTGGAGCTGGCCTTGGTGGCAGGCCGCGGCCGGGACAGCCTGGGACTGCGCCGGGCGGCCGACATGGGCCATCCGACCACCGATGGCGGGATTCACGCCGTGGCGGAGGGCGGCCCCTTCGACGCGGTCTTCGACGCCACCAACGCCGACAGCCACGCCGAGCACTGGGCCGCACTGCAACCTACCGGCACCACGCTGATCGACCTGACCCCCACGGGACTCGGCACGGTCATCGTCCCGGGCGTCAACGGTCACCGGGCGGCGGCCCATCGGCACCTGAACCTCGTCAGCTGCGGCGGGCAGGCGGCCCTCCCGGTCCTGCACGCCATCGCCCAGCGCTGTACCCCCACCTACATCGAAGTGGTCTCCACCGGGGCGAGCGCGAGCGCCGGCCGGGCCACCCGCCTGAACCTCGACCAGTACATCGCCACCACCTCCGCCGCGATCCGGACCTTCACCGGCGCCCGGGACGCAAAGGTGATGGTCAACCTCAGCCCCGCCCGGCCCGCCCCGCCGTTCCGGGTGGCCATGACCGTCCTCGCAGAAGACATCCGTGCCGCACCGGTCCGCACGGGCATCGCGACCGCCGCCCAGGCCGTGCGCGCCTACACACCCGGATACAGGGTGACCTCCCTCGCCGTGACCCCGGGCCGGATCTCGGTCGCGGTGGAGGTGACCGCCTCCGGCAGCCGCCTGCCCCGCCACGCCGGAAGCGTCGACATCATCAACGCCGCCGCCGTCCTGCTCGCCGAGCAGGCGGCCGCCTCCTCCCGATGAAGGGAACCCCGTCCATGGACACACACCCGCGCAAGCGGCCCCAAATCCTCCTGCACGACCCGACCCTGCGCGACGGCCACCACGCGGTCGGCCACCAGCTCGGTGCCGACCAGCTCCACGCCTACGCCACCGCCGCGAACGCCGCCAAGGTGCCGGTGGTGGAGGTCGGCCACGGCAACGGCCTGGGCGCCTCCAGCCTCCAGATCGGCCGCGCCGCTCTCGACGACGCCACGATGCTCACCACCGTCCGCGAGGCCCTCACCTCATCAAGGATGGGCGTCTTCATGGCCCCCGGCTGGGGCACCTCCCACGACCTGGTGGCCGCCGTCCGCCACGGCGCCGACGTCGTACGGATCGCCGCGCACTGCACCGAGGCCGACGTCACCGAACGCCACCTCGGCGTTGCCCGCGACCTCGGCGCCGAAGCCCAGGGCGTCCTGCTCATGAGCCACATGACCGGCCCCGGCGAACTCGCCGAACAGTGCGCCCTGATGGCGACGCTCGGTGCCCAGGCCGTCGGCATCATGGACTCCGCCGGCCACTACCTCCCGGCCGACGTCACCGAGCGGGTGCACGCCATCGCCGACGCCGTCGACGTGCCGGTCATCTTCCACGGCCACAACAACCTGGGCCTGGCCGTGGCGAACAGTCTTGCCGCCGTGGACGCCGGGGCGTCCGTCATCGACGCGACCGCCCGCGGGTTCGGCGCCGGGGCGGGCAACACCCAGCTCGAAGTCCTCGTGGCCGTTCTCGAACGCCGTGGCATCGCAACCGGTATCGGCCTGCGCGAGGTCCTGGCCGCCGCCGACATCGCCGCCGACCGTCTGATGAAGGCCCCGCCGTCCATCGACTCCACCGCCGTGGCCAGCGGGCTCGCCGGGGTGTTCTCCGGCTTCAGGCGGCCCGTCCAGCAGATCGCCCGCGCCGAAGGCGTCGACCCCGTAGACCTGTTCCTCGCCCTCGGCGAGCGGCAGGTCGTCGCCGGGCAGGAGGACCTGATCGGTGACGTCGCCCGGCAGCTGAAGGCGGCCACCCGATGACCGCCGCATCCGGAGTCGCCGGAAAGGTGGCCGTGGTCTGCGGAGTCGGCGCGGCTCTGCCCCCGCACATCGTCACGAACGCCGACCTGACCGCACGTCTGGACACCACGGACGAGTGGATCCGCTCGCGGACCGGCATCGCCCAGCGGCATGTCGCCGGGGTGGACCTGTCCACGACCGACCTCGCCGTCCATGCGGCGGCCCAGGCCCTCGCCGACGGTGAACCGGTCACGGTGGAGGCCGTGGTGGTGGCCACGACCACGCCGGACCGCTGTTGTCCGGCCACCGCACCTGCCCTGGCAACCCGGCTCGGGCTGACCGGAGTTCCCGCCTACGATCTCGCGGCCGGCTGCACCGGTTTCCTCTACGCCCTCGCCACCGCGGCCGGGCTCATCGCCACTGACACCGCGCGGACCGTCCTGGTCGTCGGCGCCGACCGCCTCTCCACCCTTCCCGACCCCCAGGACCGCACGACCGTCCCGCTGTTCGGTGACGGCGCCGGAGCCGTGATGCTGCGCCGCGGCAGCGCGGACGAACCCGGGGCACTCGGGTCGGTGGTGCTGGGCAGCGACGGAACCGGCGCCGACCTGATCCGGGCCTCCCGGCCCGGCACCCTGCACATGGACGGAGCCGACGTCTTCCGGCATGCGGTCGACCGCATGTGCACCGCCTCCCGCCAAGCCGCCACCGCCGCCGGGTGGGACGTCACGGACATCGACCGTCTGATCCCGCACCAGGCCAACAGCCGGATCACCTCGTTCGTCGCCCGACAGCTCGGTGTCCCCGCCGACCACCGGCTCGGCAACGTGAGCGACGTCGGCAACACCGGCGCCGCGTCCATCCCCCTGCTCCTGGCCCACTCCGCCGCCGACGGCCGCCTGGAGCCCGGACACCGGGCCCTGCTCACCGCCTTCGGCGCCGGACTGACCTGGGGTGCCACCACCCTCACCTGGCCCGACCTCTCCCTCACCCGCCTTCCGGAAGGAGCCGGGCATGACCGGTGATCTCGTCCGCATCCTGACCGACGACCTCAAGCTGCCCGCCGAACGGCTCACCGACGACGCCAGCCTCGACCACGCCGGATTCGACTCCCTGGCCGTCGTCGAACTGTCCGTCCTCCTGACCGACCGCTACGGCATCGACATCAGCGACAGCGACATCAGGGACGCCGCCACCCTCGGCCGACTCGACCTCCTCATCACCAGCAAGCGCAACGGAAGGTGACCACCCCTATGCCCAGCACCGGCCTCCGGCCCGGACCGGCCTGGATCATCACCCCCGGCCTGCACAGGGACCGCTTCCTCGGCGCACAGAAGTCCGGCGCCGCGGTCGCCGTCGTCGACATCGAGGACTCCGTCGCCCGCACCGACAAGCAGACCGCCCGCACCGCCTCGGAAGCGTTCTTCGCCCTCCCCGACCCGCCGTGCACCCTCGGCATCCGGATGAACAGCCTCACGACGATCGACGGCATCAAGGACCTCGTCGCCCTCACCACCTACACCGCCCGGCCCGACCTCGTCGTGGTCCCCAAGGCGGAATCCCCCCGCGACATCGAACTCGTCGCCGCCGCGCTCGACACCGACGGCTACACCCCCGACATCTGGGCCCTGATCGAAAGCCCCCGTGCCTTCGACACCCTCCCCGCGATCATGCGCGCGTCCCGGCTCGGCGGCGTCATCTTCGGCTCCGCCGACTACGCCGCCTCCGTCCGCTGCGGCCTGGGCTGGGACACCCTCCACTACGCCCGTTCAGCCCTCATCAACGCCGCCACCGCCGCCAACATCCCCGCGATCGACGCCCCCACCTGGGAACTCGACGACCCCGGCATCCTGCGCCGCGACGCCGAGCGGGCCAAGGAACTCGGCTTCCACGGCAAGGGCTGCGTCCACCCCCGCCACGTGAAGGTGATCAACGACGTCTTCACGCCCACCACCGAGGAGGTCGCCCAGGCCCGCGCCATCGTCGCAGCCGCCGACGCCAGCGGCGGAACGGTGACCAGCGTGGACGGACAGATGCGCGGCACCCCCTTCTTCAACGCCGCCCGCGCGCTTGTGGCCGAAGCGGACCGCACGTCATGAGCACCGGCCTGCCCCACGGCTACCGCCGGACCGGCGAGGACCGGGTCCGCGAGAGCGTCGGCCTCTCCTACCCCGAACTCGCCCCCGGCCTGGTCATCGAACACCGGCCCGGCCGGACCGTCACCGAACTCGACAACCTCCTCGGCGCCGCCCTGAGCGGCAACGTCGCCCCCATCCACACCGATGCTCACTACAGCAGCCAGACCTTGTGGGGCCGCATCCTGGTCTGCTCCGGCGTCACCCTCAACCTCGTGGCCGGCATGACCGTCCGCAGCATCAGCGGCCTGACCACCGCCAACCTCGCCGTCGACCAGGTGCGCTTCACCGCGCCCGTCCACATCGGCGACACCCTGTACGCCGAAACGGAGATCCTCACCCGCCGGGCCTGCGAAAGCCGCCCCGACACCGGGGTCATCACCTGCCGCACCACCGCCCACAACCAGGCGGGCACCAGCGTCCTGACCTTCAGCCGCGCCTTCCTCGTCCCCCTCGACGCCGACGCCGCCCGCGACGCCACCCACTACTGAGAGCGGACCATGAACCAGCAGCTGACCTTCGCCCCAGCCGATGACGGCCAGTGGGAGCAATACGACCAACTCGCCACCCGCGCCTACGGCCACCCGGTCGGCGACATCACCCACCTGCGCGAACACGCCGACCTCCGGGTCGCCGTCCGCGGCGGCCGGGTCGTCGCCGGCGGCCTCGGCCTCCTCGTCGACCAGTACTTCGGCGGCGCTCCCGTCCCCAGCGCCTGCCTCGGTGACGGCTGCGTGGCCCCCGAGGAACGCGGCGACCACCTGGCCACCGACATGACGGCCGAACGACTGCGTCCCCTGATCGAGCGCGGAGCCGTGATCTCCACGATCAGCACCTCCTCCACCGGTTACGCCCGCCGCCTCGGATGGGAAGCCCCCACCAACGTTCTCGCCTGGGCGGTGGCCACCGACGACCTCAAGCGCTCCTTCACCACTGAGGACTTCGAAGCCGAGCACGGACTGACCGACGAAGCCGAAAGCCTCCAACGCGACCTCGCCCGCCAGTGGAACGGCCCCGTCCACCGGCCCACCTGGTGGACCCGGTGGAAGCAGGACAAGAGCAACCTCACCACCTACCGCTTCGCCCGGCCCGGCCACCCCACCACCGGCCTGCTCAGCCTCACCACCAAACGGCACGAGCGCCACGGCACGAGCCTGACCGTCCACGACTTCTGGGCCGTCGGCCAGGCCACGGCCGCCGCCATGCTCTCCTTCCTCGGCCGCCACAACACCCGCGCCCGCACCATCACCTTCCGGCGCGGTGCCCTCCCCCCTTACCCGACCCTCCTCCACGGACTCCGCCACCACCGCACCACCGCCGAAGCCTGGCACCCCTGGATGCTCCGCATCCTCGACATCCCCGAGGCCATCCGGCTCCGCGGCTGGCCGGACGATGTCACCACCGACGTACCGGTCGAGATCAGCAACGAGAACGGCGACCGGGGCAGGTGGATGCTTCAGATCAAGGCCGGAACGGCCGAGATCGTCCCCACCCACGTCCAGGGCCAGGTGACCTTCACACAGCAGCAGCTCGCGGTCTGGTACGCCGGCGGCTACCGGTCCACCACCTCGGCCCGCATGGCCGGGGTCCACGCCGTATCGGAGAGGACGCTCGCAATCCTCGTCCGCACCACGACACAGTTCGAGCCCTGGCTGCCCGACCACTTCTAGCAACCACGGGGGTTTCCGGGCCGCTCCCGGCCCCCAACAGGGACAACACCCATACAGGCGTGGCTGTATCGGTCCACACTCTGGACTGGGTGGGTAACTCCCGTGACCTCGGGGGGGTCGGGCGGGGTTGAGCGAGGCGTGAGGACGCGGACACGGGAGGCAGGCAACGATGAGGGCGGACCACAGCGGAGGCGGGAACGGCGGCACGAACGGCACGGAGGCGGAACTCTCCGACAGTCTGAAGACCTTCGGCGCGGTTCTCAAGGCATTGCGCGAGGAATCCGGCCTGACGCAGGAGGAGTTCGCGGTGCGGGTACGGTACTCGGCCGCGTACGTCGCCAAAATCGAGCAGGGGAAACGGTTCCCGCCGACGGACCTGCCCGCGCGGGCGGAGGAGGTCCTGGGGCCGGTCGCGGTCAAGGTCCTCACGGCAGCGGCGAAGAGTCTGACACGGAGGGCGGGACTGGCGTCGTGGTTCCGTCACTGGGCGGGGATCGAGGAGGAGGCGATCTCCTTGTATGCGTACGAGTGCCGGGCGGTCCCTGGGTTGTTGCAGCCGGAGGGATACGCGCGGGCGGTGTTTGAGCGCAACTTGCCGCCCCTCACGCAGGAGCAGATCGAACGGCAAGTATGCGCGAGGCTGGAGCGGCAGGATCTCTTGGCGTCGCAGCCGAATACCGCCTTCAGCTTCGTCATCGAGCAGGGCGTTCTGGAGCGACGCGTCGGGGGAACCACCGTGGCCGGAGAAGTCATCGACCGCCTCCTCCGCGTTGGGCAACAGCACAACATCGAGATCCAGATCATGCCGCTTCAGCAAGAAGATCACTGTGGCATCGAGGGGCACATGTACTTGGCCGAGACGCCAACGCACCAGTGGATCGGCTACACCGAGGGACAGCGATCCAGCAACCTGATCACTGCCCCGAACGACCTGAGTGTCCTCCTCCAGCGCTATGGCAAACTGCGTTCCCAGGCATTGGACTGCCGGGCTACCGTAAGCCTGTTGGAACGGATGCGAGGAGCACTATGAGCACCACTGATCAGCTGCGCTGGTTCAAGAGCAGCTACAGCGGCGGCGAGGGTGACAACTGTGTCGAGGTCGCCGTGCGCCCCGAGGCCGTCCACATTCGTGACTCCAAGGACAAGCGCGTCCGTCCTCTCGTCGTCACGCCGGCCACCTGGGCGGCCTTCGCGGCCCACTCGGCCGACGTCTCTCTGGACGACTGAGGTCACGTAGTACGTGACGCCGGCGGGCGGGTACGGGAGCGGCTCCCGTACCCGCCCGCCGGTTTGCCGTCCTCGCCGTGCTTTTCCAGGGGAGCCCGAGGGGTGGGACATGGTTCACTGCCTCCGATGGTCACCACAGGCAAGCCCCGAAGGGATGTCCACCCGTGCCCCATGACATCGATCAGTCATTCCTGGCACTCCCCCTGCGCCCCCTCGCCGACGCCGCGCTGGCCCGCGCGCGGGCGCTCGGGGCCGAGCACGCGGATTTCCGTCTGGAGCGGGTGCGCAGTGCGTCCTGGCGGTTCCGTGACGCCAAGCCGGCCGGGTCGTCGGACACCACCGACCTCGGGTACGCGGTGCGGGTGGTGCACGGCGGGACCTGGGGGTTCGCGTCCGGGGTGGACCTGACCCTCGACGCCGCCGCCAAGGTCGCCTCGCAGGCCGTGGCGATGGCGAAGCTGTCCGCGCAGGTGATCCGGGCGGCCGGGTCGGACGAGAGGGTGGAGCTGGCCGGTGAGCCGGTGCACTCCGAGAAGACCTGGGTGTCGTCGTACGACATCGATCCGTTCGCCGTGCCCCACGAGGAGAAGGCCGGGCTGCTGGCCGAGTGGAGCGCGCGGCTGCTGACGGCGAGCGGGGTGGACCATGTCGACGCCTCGCTGCTCACCGTGCACGAGAACAAGTTCTACGCCGATACGGCCGGGACCGTGACCACCCAGCAGCGGGTGCGGCTGCACCCGGCGTTCACGGCCGTGTCGGTCGACGGCTCCAGCGGTGAGTTCGACTCCATGCGCACCATCGCGCCGCCCGTCGGCCGGGGCTGGGAGTATCTGACGGGCACCGGCTGGGACTGGGACGACGAGCTGGCGCGGATCCCGGAGCTGCTCGCCGAGAAGATGCGGGCGCCGAGCGTCGAGGCGGGGCTGTACGACCTGGTGGTGGACCCGTCCAACCTGTGGCTGACGATCCACGAGTCGATCGGGCACGCCACCGAGCTGGACCGTGCGCTGGGCTACGAGGCGGCGTACGCGGGGACGTCGTTCGCCACCTTCGACCGGCTGGGCAAGCTGAGGTACGGCTCCGAGCTGATGAACGTCACCGGTGACCGCACCGCCGAGCACGGGCTGGCCACGGTGGGCTACGACGACGAGGGCGTCGAGGCACAGTCGTGGGACCTGGTGAAGGACGGCACGCTGGTCGGCTACCAGCTGGACCGGCGGATCGCGAGGCTGACCGGGTTCGAGCGGTCCAACGGATGCGCGTTCGCGGACTCCCCCGGCCATGTGCCGGTGCAGCGGATGGCGAATGTGTCGCTGGCGCCGGATCCGGCGGGGATGTCGACGGAGGACCTGATCGGGGGCGTGGACCGGGGCATCTATGTCGTCGGGGACCGGTCGTGGTCGATCGACATGCAGCGGTACAACTTCCAGTTCACCGGGCAGCGCTTCTACCGGATCGAGAACGGGCGGCTGGCGGGGCAGCTGCGGGACGTCGCCTACCAGGCCACGACCACGGACTTCTGGGGTTCCATGGCGGCGGTCGGCGGCCCGCAGACGTATGTCCTGGGCGGCGCCTTCAACTGCGGCAAGGCCCAGCCGGGACAGGTCGCCGCGGTCTCGCACGGCTGCCCGTCGGCCCTCTTCAAGGGCGTCAACATCCTGAATACGACGCAGGAGGCCGGGCGATGAGCCTCAGCACCGGAACCGGCCGGGGGTCCGGGGGTCGCCCCCCGGGCAAGCACAGTCTCAATACGACGCAGGAGGCCGGGCGATGAGCGCGCGTAGCAGCAAGCCGTACGAGATCGTCGAGCGTGCGCTCGAGCTGTCGCGGGCCGACGGGTGTGTCGTGATCGCCGACGAGGAGTCCAGCGCCAATCTGCGCTGGGCGGGCAACGCGCTCACCACGAACGGTGTCACGCGCGGGCGCACGCTCACCGTGATCGCGACGGTGGACGGGGCGCGGGGCACGGCGTCCGGGGTGGTGTCCCGGTCCGCGGTGACCGTGGACGAGCTGGAGCCGCTGGTGCGGGCCGCCGAGGCCGCCGCGCGGGGTGCGGGTCCCGCGGAGGACGCGCAGCCGCTGGTCACGGGGGTGGCCCCGTCGCCGGAGTTCACGCAGGCGCCGGCCGAGACGTCGTCGGCCGTGTTCGCCGACTTCGCGCCGGCGCTGGGTGAGGCGTTCGCCCGCGCGCGGGCCGGTGGCCGGGAGCTGTACGGCTTCGCCAGCCACGAGATGGTCTCCAGCTACCTCGGTACGTCGGCGGGGCTTCGGCTCCGGCACGACCAGCCGAACGGCACGCTGGAGCTGAACGCCAAGTCGCCGGACCGTACGCGCTCGGCGTGGGCGGGGCGTTCCACGCGGGACTTCAAGGACGTGGACCCGGCGGCGCTCGACGCGGAGCTGGCCGTACGTCTGGGCTGGGCCGAGCGGCGGCTCGAGTTGCCCGCGGGCCGGTACGAGACGCTGCTGCCGCCGACGGCGGTGGCGGACCTGCTGATCTACCAGCTGTGGTCGGCGTCGGGGCGGGACGCGGCGGAGGGCCGCACGGTGTTCTCCAAGCCGGGCGGCGGCACCCGGGTCGGCGAGAGGCTGTCCGAGCTGCCGCTGACCCTGCGCAGCGACCCAAGCGAGCCGGGCCTGGAGTCGGCGCCGTTCGTGCTCGCGCACTCCTCCGGCGGGGACCAGTCGGTGTTCGACAACGGGCTGCCGCTGACGGCGACGGACTGGATCCGCGCGGGTGAGCTGACGCACCTGACCACCAGCCGGCACGGTGCCGGGCTGACCGGACTGCCGACGGCGCCCGCGATCGACAATCTGATCCTCGACGGGGGTGACGACCGCTCGCTGGAGGAGATGGTCGCGGCCACCGGTCGTGGCCTGCTGCTGACCTGCCTGTGGTACATCCGCGAGGTCGATCCGGCGACGCTGCTGCTCACGGGCCTGACCCGGGACGGCGTCTACCTGGTGGAGAACGGGGAGGTGACCGGTGAGGTGAACAACTTCCGGTTCAACGAGTCGCCGGTGGACCTGCTCGGCCGCGCGGCGGAGGCGGGCCGTACGGAGAAGACGCTGCCCAGGGAGTGGGGCGACTGGTTCACCAGGGCGGCGATGCCCGCGCTGCGCGTCCCCGATTTCAATATGAGCTCTGTCAGCCAGGGCGTATAACCTCGTAGGCGTTCGCAACCGGCCGTCACCCGACCGGCCGAAGATCATCGAGGAGACACGAGAACCGTGACGGACATCGTCGACGAGCTGAAGTGGCGCGGGCTGTTCGCCCAGTCCACCGACGAGGACGCTTTGCGCAAGGCGCTCGCGGACGGTCCCGTCACGTTCTATTGCGGCTTCGACCCGACCGCGCCGTCACTGCACGTGGGGCATCTGGTGCAGGTGCTCACCCTGCGCCGGCTCCAGCAGGCCGGTCACCGGCCGCTGGCGCTGGTCGGCGGGGCCACGGGCCAGATCGGCGACCCCCGCCCGACCGCGGAGCGCACGCTGAACCCGCCGGAGACCGTCGCGGGCTGGGTCGGGCGGCTGCGTGGCCAGATCGAGCCGTTCCTGGCCTTCGAGGGCGAGAACGCGGCCACGATGGTCAACAACCTCGACTGGACGCAGAACCTCTCCGCGATCGAGTTCCTGCGGGACATCGGCAAGCACTTCCGCGTCAACAAGATGCTGACGAAGGACTCCGTCGCCCGGCGCCTCGAGTCCTCCGAGGGCATCAGCTACACGGAGTTCAGCTACCAGCTGCTGCAGGCGATGGACTTCCTCCAGCTGTACCGGCGCTACGGCTGCACGATGCAGCAGGGCGGCAGCGACCAGTGGGGCAACCTCACGGCGGGTCTCGACCTGCTGCACCGGCTGGAGCCGGACGCCACGGCCCACGCCTACGCCACGCCGCTGATGACGAAGGCGGACGGCACCAAGTTCGGCAAGACCGAGGGCGGGGCCGTCTGGCTCGACCCGGAGATGACGACGCCGTACGCGTTCTACCAGTTCTGGCTGAACACGGATGACCGGGACGTCTCGGGTTACCTGCGGATCCTGTCCTTCAGGTCCCGTGCGGAGCTGGAGGAGCTGGAGCGGCAGACCGAGGAGCGCCCGCAGGCCCGGGCCGCGCAGCGCGCGCTGGCGGAGGAGCTGACGACGCTGGTGCACGGCGCCGGGCAGACGGCCGCCGTGATCGCCGCGTCCAAGGCACTCTTCGGGCAGGGCGAGCTGGGCGAGCTGGACGACCGCACGCTGGCGGCGGCGCTCTCCGAGCTGCCGCACGCCACGGTGACCGAGCTGGGTCCGGTGGTCGACCTGCTCGCCGAGGTCGGCCTGGTGCCGAGCAAATCCGCCGCGCGGCGCACGGTGAAGGAGGGCGGCGCCTACGTGAACAACGTCAAGGTCACCGCCGAGGACGCCGTCCCCGCGAAGGAGGACCTGCTGCACGGGCGCTGGCTGGTGCTGCGCCGGGGCAAGAAGAACCTGGCGGCGGTGGAGGTCACGGCCGGCTGAGCCGACGGCCCGTACGGACCCGGGGGCGGTTTCCGGCGCATGCCGGGGACCGCCCCTCCGTCACCGTACGGCGGCGGGTCAGACCCGCTGTCCCTCGTGCTTCCTGCGCTTCATCGCGGTGTACAGCATCTCCGCGAGCAGGACGACGACGATGGCCGCGCCCAGCTGGAAGATGTGCCGGCCCCAGTCGATGCCCCGGGTCTCCTCGATACCGAAGCCCCGCGCGATGGCGTTGCCCACGACGGCGCCGATCATGCCGCAGATGGTGGCCAGCCACAGTGGGATGTGCTGCTTGCCGGGGATCACCGCCTTGGCGATCAGACCGAGCACGAATCCCACGATGATCGCCCACAACCAGCCCATGGCTGCCTCCTCGTACGGCTTGACGCGAGCATTACGGACAGTGTCGGCCGGTACGCCGTACGCCGCATGTCGGGCATGCCGTACGCGCTACGGCGCAGCCGGGGCGGCGCCCGGCCGGGGTGACCCGCTCTCGTCGCGCACCCGGGTGCGGCGTAACGTGGACATGTCCGGAACCGGTGTCACGGAACGGCGCCCCGGCCGGTCAGGTACGGGGAAGGTCCGAGCGGGCGGATGGTGGAATGTGATGCGGAAGCAGCATGGCGGCGGCAGCGTCCAGGTGTTCCGGATCACCGGCGCCCGGGCGGGTCTCCATGACGATGTGCGGGCGCGGCAGCGCCGGTATGTGATCTCGATGGCCGTCCGTACGATCTCGGTCATCCTCGCGGCGACGCTCTGGAACGTGGAGAGGCACGTCGCGATCGTGGCGCTGGTGCTCGGGGCGGTACTGCCGTACATCGCGGTGGTGATCGCCAACGCCGGGCGCGAGAACGCGCCGTCTCTGCCGTCGACGTTCGTGACGGCGCCGATGAAGCCGATGATCACGCCGCCGCGGACGAATGACGGTTCGACGGAATCCGATGCGGAAGATGTCGCGTCACAGGCGGCGCGGGGCACAGGAACGGAGCGTTCCGAACGGGCGTGAGGATCGGGGGGTGTGGGCCGGCGGCCTCAAGCGGAAGACACTTCCCCGCCAAGCTCAATAAAACCTCAGATCAATCATGTTGTTCCGGTGCCGGGGGCGGGGTGACCCGTGACATACTTCGTACGCGCTCCGCATCCCCCGTCGGAGCGACGGACCGACGCCGGGCAGCTCCCCCCGTGGCTGCTCGGCGTCGCCATTTCGGGGCGGGTTAGGGTCACTGGCGTGACGCTTTCTGATTCCGAGACGCCTGTCTGTTCCGCGAAGGGGTGCCGCGCCGCGGCCGTGTGGGTGCTTGCGTGGAACAACCCCAAGGTTCATACGCCTGAGCGGCGGAAGACGTGGATCGCCTGCGAGGAGCATCGGGAGCATCTGTCCCAGTTCCTGGGGGTTCGGGGGTTCTTGAAGGACGTCGTTCCCCTGCAGGAGTGGGAAGCGCGGGGGGTTTGAGCGCCACGGGTCCGCCGTGGCCGGTCGCGCGGTTCCCCGCGCCCCCGGGGGTTGCCGTCGGCCTCTGCCGGACCGTCGGCCCCACGATGTCGGACCACCTAGCCTCCGATTGCTGACATGGGCCTGTCCGGCTGGACGAAGGTCGGGTCGTCCAGGCCTGCTCCTGCCTTCTTGCCCCACATCGCCAGTTTCCAGATGCGGGCTATCTCCTCGTCGGGGGCGTCCGAGCGGAGGGCGGCGCGGAGGTCGGTCTCCTCGGTGGCGAAGAGGCAGGTGCGGATCTGGCCGTCGGCCGTCAGGCGGGTGCGGTCGCAGGCCGCGCAGAACGGGCGGGTGACGGAGGCGATGACGCCTACGCGGTGCGGGCCGCCGTCGACCAGCCAGCGCTCGGCCGGGGCGGAGCCGCGGGCCTCGTCACCCTCGGGGGTCAGTTCGAAGCGGGTGCGCAGGGACGTCAGGATGTCCCCGGCGGTGATCATGCCGTCGCGCTTCCAGCCGTGCTGGGCGTCCAGGGGCATCTGCTCGATGAAGCGCAGCTCGTAGTCGTGCTCCACGGCCCAGGCGAGGAGGTCGGGCGCCTCGTCGTCGTTGAGCCCCGGCATCAGGACCGAGTTGACCTTCACCGGGGTCAGTCCGGCCTCGCGGGCCGCGTACAGGCCGTCGAGGACGTCCTGGTGGCGGTTGCGGCGGGTGAGGGTCTTGAAGACGTCCGGGCGGAGCGTGTCCAGCGAGACGTTGACCCGGTCCAGGCCCGCCGCCTTCAGGGCGGCCGCGGTGCGCCGCAGGCCGATGCCGTTGGTGGTGAGGGACATCTGCGGGCGGGGTTCCAGCGCGGCGACCCGCTCGACGATGCCGACCAGCCCGGGGCGGAGCAGCGGTTCACCGCCGGTGAAGCGGACCTCCTCGATACCGAGGGAGGTGACGGCGATGCCGACGAGGCGGACGATCTCGTCGTCGGTGAGCAGGTCGGGCTTGGCCAGCCACTGCAGGCCTTCCTCGGGCATGCAGTAGGTACAGCGCAGATTGCAGCGGTCGGTGAGCGAGACCCTCAGATCAGTGGCCACTCGGCCGTAGGTGTCGATGAGCACGTGGGCCCCCTCCCTCGACGCGGATCACTCGTGCCCGGCTGCCTCCGAGCCTACGTGACGCCACCGACAACCCCCAGGGAGCCTTGGCCCTCTCGTCGTATTCCCTCGTCCGCCCGGAGGGGCAGGCCGTGCGGCGGGTGGGGTCACCTCCCGCGCCCAGGGGCCGCGGAGGCGCGTGCATGGCCTCGCGCGGCAGCCGGGGAGTGACGACAGGGCCCAGGCCCCGGGATGCGGGACGGCCGCGTCGTACGACCCGGAGAGAGTCGTACGACGCGGCCGTGCGCGGGTGTGGGTCAGTGGGCGCCGGTGCCGGTCAGGGAGCGGACCTCCAGTTCCGCGAACTTCTTGGCGTCGGGCTCCTCCTTCGACAGGACGGTGCCGAGCCAGCCCATCGCGAAGCCGAACGGGATGGAGATGATGCCCGGGTTCTTCAGCGGGAACCAGGCGAAGTCGACGTCCGGGAACATCGCCTTGGGGTCGCCGGAGACGACGGGCGAGAACAGCACCAGGCCGACGGCGACGATCAGACCGCCGTAGATCGACCACAGCGCGCCCTGGGTGGTGAACCGCTTCCAGAACAGGCTGTAGAGGATGGTGGGCAGGTTGGCGGAGGCGGCGACCGCGAAGGCCAGCGCGACCAAACCGGCCACGTTCAGGTCCCGGGCGAGGGCGCCGAGCGCGATGGAGACGACGCCGATGGCGACGGTCGCCCAGCGGGCCGCCCGCATCTCCTCCTTCTCGGTGGCCTGCCCCTTGCGGATGACGTTGGCGTAGATGTCGTGCGCGAAGGAGGACGACGAGGCCAGGGTGAGACCCGCGACCACGGCGAGGATCGTCGCGAAGGCGACCGCCGAGATGGTGGCCAGCAGGATCGCGCCCCAGGCGGAGTCGACACCGCCCAGATGCAGGGCGAGCAGCGGGGCGGCCGTGTTGCCGGACGGGTTGGACGCGATGATCTCGTCCTGGGAGATCAGTGCCGCCGCGCCGAAGCCGAGGGCGATGGTCATCAGGTAGAAGCCGCCGATGATGCCGATGGCCCAGTTCACGGACTTACGGGCGGCCTTGGCGTTGGGCACGGTGTAGAAGCGGATCAGGATGTGCGGCAGGCCGGCGGTGCCGAGCACCAGGGCGATGCCGAGGGAGATGAAGTCCAGCTTGGTGGTCCCGTCGGCGCCGTACTGGAGGCCGGGCTCGAGGAAGGCGTCGCCCTTGCCGCTGTTCTCCGCGGCGCTGCCCAGCAGGTCGGAGATGTTGAAGTTGAACTTCAGCAGCACCAGGAAGGTGATCAGGATGGTGCCGCCGATCAGCAGGACGGCCTTGACCATCTGGACCCAGGTGGTGCCCTTCATGCCGCCGATGGAGACGTACACGATCATCAGGACGCCGACGAGGGCGACGATGAGGATCTTGCCGGCGTCGGAGGTGATGCCGAGCAGCAGTGAGACGAGGACGCCCGCGCCCGCCATCTGGGCCAGCAGGTAGAAGATCGACACGACGATGGTGGAGGTGCCGGCGGCGGTGCGCACGGGGCGCTGGCGCATGCGGTAGGCGAGGACGTCGCCCATCGTGTAGCGGCCGGAGTTCCGCAGCGGTTCGGCGACCAGCAGCAGGGCGACCAGCCAGGCGACCAGGAAGCCGATGGAGTACAGGAAGCCGTCGTAGCCGAAGAGGGCGATGGCGCCGGCGATGCCGAGGAAGGACGCGGCCGACATGTAGTCGCCGGAGACCGCGAGTCCGTTCTGGAAGGCGCTGAACTGCCGTCCGCCCGCGTAGAAGTCGGCGGCGTCCTTGGTCTGCCGTCCGGCCCAGACGGTGATGCCGAGGGTGGCGAGGACGAACAGCGCGAACAGGGTGATGATCAGCGTGCGGTGTTCGCTGGCCTCGTTCGCCGCGAGCGTGACATGGGTGATCGCGGGGCTCATGCGCCGCCCTCCATACGGGTCTTGATGGCCTCGGCCTTGGGGTCGAGCTTGGTGGCGGCGTGCCGGGAGTACCACCACGCGATGAGGAACGTGGTGACGAACTGCAGGACGCCGAAGACGAAGGCGACGTTGATGTTGCCGAACAGCTTGGTGCCCATGAAGTCGCCCGCGTAGTTGGAGAGCAGGACGTACAGCAGGTACCAGGCCGTGAAGGCGATCGTCAGCGGGAAGGCGAAGGAACGGTGGGCGCGGCGCAGTTCACCGAACTCCGCGCTCTCCTGCACCTCGGTGAACTCCTCGGGAGTGGGGAGTTTGTGTTGTTCTGTCGAGGGGGGCGGTGCTTCGGCGGCCACGGAGTCTCCTCGCGGTGCGGTTGGTACGGGCGGGGACGAAAGGCGAGTGTCCTCGCGCTTCCTGCCCAAGGGCACGGCGCCACGCGAGGACCGGTTCAACCGGTCGGCCCATTCTTTTCCCCTGCCGATTTCCGAAGACGTTCCCGGCAAAACATTGCTGGCCAGCGAGAGCGCGGGATAACTTCACCCTGCACCACCCCGTCATGTACCTGCCCGAGCACCACCCTTGTGCCTCGGGCGGTTTCGTTTCCGGATGATGTGGAGACCCCATGGCTCATCTGCGTTCCAGACGCCGGCTCGCTCTCGCCGTGCCCGTCGTGCTGTCGCTGACCGCCTCGCTCGGCTTCCTGCCGGCGGCGGCCTCGGCGGCCCCGCGGACGGTGTCGGCCGAGCAGGCGACGGACGCGCCCGCCCTGGCGTATGTCGTCAACACCAGGGCGGACCGTCGCACGATCGCGTCGGTCGAGCGGGCGATCGCCGCGGCCGGCGGCAAGGTCGTCGTGACGCACGACAGGATCGGCGTGATCGTCGTCCACTCCTCGAACGCCGACTTCGCGAAGACCATCCGTAAGGTGCGCGGGGTCCAGTCCGCCGGCGCCACCCGCACCGCGCCGCTGACCGCGGCCGGGACGACGGACGAGGGCGCCGCCGACTTCGTCACGGCCGCCGAGGCCGCGCGGACCGGGGCCGTCTCCGCGAAGACGCCGGACAGCGAGCCGCTCGAGGCCGACCAGTGGGACCTGCGGGCGATCGGCGCCGACAAGGCCGCGAAGATCAACGACGGCAGCCGCAAGGTGACCGTCGCCGTCATCGACACCGGCGTCGACGACACCCACCCGGACCTCGCCCCGAACTTCTCCGCCGCCCAGTCGGCCAACTGCGTCGGTGGCAAGGCGGACACCAGTGAGGGCGCCTGGCGTCCGTACACGGCCGACGACTACCACGGCACCCATGTGGCCGGTGAGATCGCCGCGGCCCGCAACGGAATCGGCGTCGCCGGTGTGGCACCCGGCGTGAAGGTGGCCGGCATCAAGGTGAGCGACCCGGACAACGGGCTGTTCTACCCGGAGAACGTCGTCTGCGCGTTCGTGTTCGCCGCCGACCACGGCGTGGAGATCACGAACAACAGCTACTACGTCGACCCGTGGCTCTACAACTGCATGGACGACCCGGACCAGAGGGCGATCGTCGACGCGGTCAACCGCGCCCAGCTGTACGCGCAGCGGAAGGGCACGCTGCACCTGGCCTCGGCCGGGAACTCCAACCACGACCTGGCCTCCGACGCCATCGTGGACGACTCCAGCCCGAACGACACCACGCCGGGGACGCGCACCATCGACCCGAGCGAGTGCTTCGACGTGCCGACCCAGCTGCCCGGTGTCGTCACGGTCAGCGCGACGGGCGTCCAGAACCTCAAGTCGTACTACTCCACGTACGGCAAGGGTGTCATCGACGTCGCGGCGCCGGGCGGCGACCGCCGCTACCAGCTGCCGGACACGCCGTCGAAGGACGGCCGCATCCTGTCGACCATGCCGAACGGCGAGTACGCCTGGCTGCAGGGCACCTCGATGGCCTCCCCGCACGCCGCCGGTGTCGCCGCCCTGCTGAAGTCCAAGCACCCGTGGGCCTCCCCCGCCCAGTTGCAGGCGCTGCTGAAGGCCCAGGCGGACAACCCGGGCTGCCCCGAGTCGTACGACCAGGACGGCGACGGCGTGCAGGACGCGACCTGCGAGGGCGGCAGCCGGGTCAACGGCTTCTACGGCTTCGGCGTCGTCGACGCGCTCCGCGCGGTCAAGTGACCGGCGCGGCACCGCACTTCCCTTCCTCCCGCTCCGTACGCGTGAACGAACTGGAGACTTCATGACAGCGTCCCACCCGCGTCACCGCCGCGCGCTCGTCATCCCCGCCGGGATGGCCATGGCGACGGCACTGGCGTTCCTGCCGAACACCGCCGCCTCGGCCGCCCCGGCCCCCGAGCAGGCGGCTTCGGTCTCCACCGACGCGGCGTCGCTCAGCTACGTGGTCAACGTCAAGGGCGGACCCGGCACGTCGGCGCATGTGAGGAAGGCGATCGGCAGGGC
Source organism: Streptomyces sp. NPDC048584 (assembly GCF_043199595.1). Lineage (NCBI taxonomy): Bacteria > Bacillati > Actinomycetota > Actinomycetes > Kitasatosporales > Streptomycetaceae > Streptomyces > Streptomyces sp. NPDC048584. The sequence goes on along the minus strand of NZ_JBICWF010000020.1, from coordinate 102,226 downwards.
CGGCGGCACCGTCGTGACGTCGTACGACAGGATCGGCGTCATCGTCGTCCACTCCTCGAACGCCGACTTCGCGAAGACCATCCGTAAGGTGCGCGGGGTGCAGTCGGCCGGTGCCACCCGCAACGCGCCGCTGCCGTCGGCGGCCACCGCGGACACGGTCACCCCGAAGGCGCTCAGTGCCGCCGAGATCGCGCGCGCGCAGTCCGCGGCGGCCGAGGGGCAGGACCCGCTCCAGGGCCTGCAGTGGGACCTGCCCGCCATCAAGGCGGACAAGGCGCACGAGAAGTCGCTGGGCAGCTCCAAGGTGACCGTCGCCGTCATCGACACCGGAGTCGACGACACCCACCCGGACATCGCGCCCAACTTCGACCGGGCCGCGTCGGTCAACTGTGTGTCGGGCAAGCCGGACACCAGCGACGGCGCCTGGCGGCCGGGCGCGCAGGAGAGCCCGCACGGGACGCATGTCGCCGGTGAGATCGCCGCCGCGAAGAACGGCGTCGGTATGACCGGTGTCGCGCCGGGCGTGAAGGTGTCGGGCATCAAGGTGTCCAACCCGGACGGCTACTTCTACACCGAGGCCGTGGTGTGCGGCTTCGTGTGGGCGGCCGAGCACGGGGTCGACGTCACCAACAACAGCTATTACACCGACCCCTGGTACTTCAACTGCTCGGACGACCCGGACCAGAAGGCGCTCGTCGAGGCCGTCACCCGGGCGTCGAAGTACGCGGAGCGCAAGGGCGCGGTGAACGTGGCCGCGGCGGGCAACGAGAACTACGACCTCGCCGCCGACGAGATCACCGACCCGGTCTCCCCCAACGACGGCACCCCGTCGGACCGGGTGATCGACCCCGACGAGTGCTTCGACATCCCGACCCAGCTGCCCGGTGTCGTCACGGTCGCGGCGACCGGCGCGAAGGGTCTGAAGTCGTCGTTCTCCAACTACGGCCGGGGCTTCATCGACATCGCCGCGCCCGGCGGCGACTCGACGGCCTACCAGACGCCGGCACCGCCCGCCACCAGCGGTCTGATCCTGGGCACGCTGCCCGGCGGGTCGTGGGGCTACATGGCGGGTACGTCGATGGCGTCCCCGCACGTCGCGGGCGTCGCCGCGCTCATCAAGTCGACGCATCCGCACGCCTCGCCGGCGCTGGTGAAGGCGCTGCTGTACGCGGAGGCCGACGCGACCGCGTGCACGGACCCGTACGACATCAACGGTGACGGCAAGGTCGACGCGGTGTGCGAGGGGCCGAAGAACCGCAACGGGTTCTACGGCTGGGGTACCGCGGACGCGCTGGACGCGGTGACGCGGTAGTTCTCCGTGGGAGGGGCCGGGCTGTCATGCCCGGCCCCTTTCGTTTGCGCTCCGGCTGGGGCGGCATAGTGCGGGCATGACCGATCTCGCGTCCGTATGGTCCGCTCTGGGCGGCGATCCCGCCCTTCTGTCACGTGTGTCGGCCGTCGAACGGCCCGGTGTGCTGGATGCCCGGCTTCCGGTACGGGGGCTGGCGCGCGCCTGTGTGGGCGCGTGCGCGCTGGCCGCCGCCGAACTGGCGGCGCTGCGGACGGGCGGGGGCGAGGTGCCGGCGGTGCGGGTGGACGACGGGGCGGTGGCCACGGCGTTCGTCAGCGAACGGCATCTGCTGGTGGACGGGCGGGCGCCGGAGAACTTCGCGCCGCTGTCCCGGTTCTGGCGCACCGCCGACGGGTGGGTGCGGACGCACGCGAACTATCCGCACCACCGGGCCCGGCTGCTCGCCGCGCTGGGGGCGCCGGACGATCCGGACGCGGTGGCGGCGCTACTCGCCCGGGCTTGTGCGCATGAGGTCGAGGAGGCGGTGTACGAGGCCGGGGGGCTGGCCGTGGCGTTGCGGACACCCTCGGAGTGGGCGGCGCATCCGCAGGGCGTGGCGGTGGCCTCGCGGCCCCTGGTGGAGCGCGCGCGGCTGGATTCGGCGCCCGCGCGGGTGCTCGCTCCGGTGGGCCGGGATCCGCTGTTGCCCGCTGCGGGGCTGCGGGTGCTGGATCTCACGCGGGTGATCGCGGGGCCGGTCGCCACACGCACGCTCGCGCTGCTGGGGGCGGATGTGTTGCGCCTGGACGCGCCGGGGCTGCCGGAGCTTGTGGACCAGCACGCGGACACGGGGTTCGGGAAGCGGTCCGCGTTGCTGGATCTGGAGGCGGGTGGGCGGAACGGGTTCGAGGAGCTGCTGGCTGCTGCGGATGTGGTGGTGACGGGGTATCGGCCGGGGGCGCTGGAGCGGTTCGGGCTGTCCGCGCAGGCGTTGGCCGCTCGGCGGCCGGGGGTGGTGGTGGCGCAGTTGTCGGCGTGGGGGGCGGACGGGCCGTGGGGCGGGCGGCGGGGGTTCGACAGTCTGGTGCAGGTGGGTACGGGGATCGCCGTGGTCGAAGGGGGGTCGGGTTCGGCCTCTTCGTCGGCGCGGCCCGGGGTGCTGCCGGCGCAGGCGCTTGACCATGGGTCGGGGTACTTGCTGGCCGCGGGGGTGTTGCGGGCGGTGGGTGAGCAGGTGTCGGTCGGGGGGAGCAGGGTGGTGCGGGTCGCTTTGGCGCGGACGGCGGGGTGGCTGCTGGCGGGGTCTGGAGACGTCGGCGTTCCTGGTGACGTGCCCGTCGGGCGGTGGCTCGCGGAGCGGGACAGTCCGCTGGGGCGGTTGCGGTACGCGTTGTCGCCGGTGGTGTTCGAGGGTGGGCCGCGTGACTGGGGGCGGGCGCCGGGGCGTTGGGGTGCGGATTCGGCGCGGTGGGTCTGAGCTGGGGGCGGGGGGCGCGCGGCCCGGCGTCCGCGGGGTGCCGCCGCGCCCACCCGTGCCGCCCTGGGGGTACCTCCCAGGCCCTTAAGGCACTGGGGGAGGCACGACTGCCCGCAGTTGCGGGGGGCCCGCGGGTAGGCGCGCCGCTGCCCGCGGTTGGTGGGGGTGGGGGCGCGGATACGGTTGGTGGCGTGAGATCCGGAGTTGAGGTGGGTGGGGAGCGGCGGGGTGTCGCCGTGCTCGTGTTGGTCGCTCTCGGGGCGCTGATACCCGTGTGGGGGCCGGAGGCCGCGTTGCGGGGGACCGGGGAAGCCGATGTGCCCGGCAGCGGGGGGATCGGGCTGCTGCGGACGGTGGTGTTCGCGGTGCTGGCCGTGCCCGTCGGTGAACTGTTCGTGCGGCGGCTGGTGCGTGGCGTGCCGGGTGCTCCCCCTGCCGCGCCGCGGAGTTGGGCCGTCGTGGCGAACTCGGTCGGGTTCGTCGCCGCTCTGGGGCTTGCGTCCGTGGTGGCCACCGGGAATCTGGTGCCCGGCGGGCTCGGTGACATCGACGTCGGCGGGTTGTACGACTCCCGGGACGGGAAGCTTGCGCTCCTGGAGGTCAACGCCTTCCTCGCGGCCGCCCTGTGCGCGGCCTCCGGCCGGCCCGGTACGCAGGTGTGGCCGCTGGCCGCCGTGATGGTCGCGGAGGCGTTGCGCGCGCATCCGACGACCGAGTACGGCCCGCTGACCGGCTCCGGACTGACCCTGGTGCACCTGGTCTGCGCATCGGTCTGGGTGGGCGGTCTGGTGCACGTGCTGCGCACCCTGCGGCTGTGGAGGCGGGCGGAGGCGGGCGCCGTACTGCTGGGGCGCTACGCGCGCGCGGCGGCCGTGCTGCTCGTCGCCATCACCGCGACGGGCGTGTGGAGTTCACTGCGCCGGATGCCGCCGGAGACGGTCCTGGAACAGCTCACGGACACGGCGTACGGGCGGGTCCTGCTGGCCAAGGTGATCCTGATGGCCGGTGTCGCCGTGCTCGCCCTGTGGGCGCGGGTCCGGCTGGCCCGCGCGGAGGACCCGCTGACCGCCTGCGTCCCCGCGCGGGCGGAGGTGTACGCGCTGGGTGCGGTGGTCGCGGTGTCGGGGCTGCTGACGGCGCTTCCGGTGCCGATCCGCTGGTGAACGGGTCTTCGGGATGCGTACGGACATTCCCGGCATCTCAACGTCCGGGCCGCACGGGGGACCTGACGGACCGGGGTGTCGGCGGGGGGCCGTATCCTCGTGAACCATGCTCGATGACCTCACGACCGCAGTGTCCTCCCCCACCGCGTGGCCGGCCGCCTATCCGCGGGGATACGCGGTCGTCGACGTGGAGACCACGGGGCTGGCCCGGGACGACCGCATCATCTCCGCGGCCGTCTACCGGCTGGACGCGCGCGGCGAGGTCGAGGACCACTGGTACACGGTGGTCAATCCGGAGCGGGACCCGGGCCCCGTGTGGATACACGGTCTGACGAGTGACGTGCTGGAGGGGGCGCCCCTCTTCCAGGACGTCGCCGCGGAGTTCGCGTCCCGGCTGGAGGGCCGGGTGCTGGTGGCGCACAACGCGGTCTTCGACTGGCAGATGATCGCCCGGGAGTACGCCCGCGCGCGCGGCGAGGCGCCGGTGAAGCAGCGGCTGTGCACCATCGCCCTCTCCAAGGAGCTGAAGCTTCCGCTGCCCAACCACAAGCTGGAGTCGCTCGCCGCGCACTACGGTGTCGTCCAGCAGCGTGCGCACCACGCGCTGGACGACGCGCGGGTGCTCGCGGAGGCGTTCCGGCCCAGTCTGCGGGCCGCGGCGGCGGGAGGCGTACGGCTGCCGCTGCACGAGTGCCTGCCGCTGACCGAGTGGACGGACCGGCCCCGCATCGGGCAGCAGGGCGGCTACCGGCCGACGAGTTGGCGACCGTCCCGCAAGCGGCCCGCGTGCCCCTATCCCAATCCGGGGCGGTTCGAACCGGGCAGGCGGCTCAAGCAGGGCATGCGGGTGGCGTTCTCCGGTGACACCTCGACCGAGCGGGACCTGCTGGAGGACCGCGCGACGGAGGCGGGCCTGCATGTCGCCGGCAGCCTGTCCCGGCTCACCAGCCTCCTCGTCACCAACGACCCGGACTCGGGCACGTCCAAGGTGCTCAAGGCCCGGCAGTACGGCACCCCGGTGGTCGACGAGGCCGCGTTCGGCCAGCTCCTCGGAAACGTGGAACCGGCGGCGAAGGCCTGACCGTACGGACGGGTGACCGGCGGTGAGGAAGGAGAGGCGGCCCCTTCCTCACGGAACAGGCCGCCGCCTTCTACGCCAGTGATCCGACCTTGTCGACAATGCCCACCTTGCCCTCCGCACGAGCGCAGTGGGCGCCGCAGAACCAGTGTCCGTCGGCCTCGACGCCCTGGCCGATGATCTGCACCCGGCAGTGCTCGCAGATGGGGGCCATGCGATGGATCGCGCAGGCGAACGAATCGAAGACGTGGCGGGCACCGTCCCGGGTCTCTACGGTGAACGCCAGCGCGTAGTCGTTGCCGCACACTTCACAACGTGTCATAAGCGGCATGGTCGGCCGCCGGGAAAGCGCCCGCAAGCCGACTGCTCCACATCGGCGAGACACGGCACCTGGTCGGCGTAGGCGTCCTGTCCGGATGCGGCGTCCTGGGTGCTGCCCGCAACGGCGGCCGGCTGTCGGGATCCGGGCGGGGAAGGCCGTCGCCCGCGCGGGGTCGGCGTGGAGCCGGGCGGTCAGGTGCCACCCGGGACGACGAGGGCAGGGCGGCCGGGTCCTTCGTCTCGGGGACGTACCCGGCTCAATGCACCCCCTGGCCGAGTTGTACGGTCGTGGGGTGTACCGCTTTCTGTTGTCCCGGCAATGGGTGATCATCACCTTGGTCGCCCTGCTTCTCATCCCTACGATGATCAGGCTGGGCATCTGGCAGATGGACCGCCACGACGAGCGCGCCGCCCGGAACCAGCTGGTGGCCGACGCTCTGGCCGCCGATCCGGTGCCCGTGGAGCGGCTGGCCGCCCCGGGAGAGGCCGTGACGCGTGCCGAGCGGTACCGGACCGTGACCGCCAAGGGGCACTTCGACACCGATGACGAGGTCGTCGTCCGCCGCCGCACCAACGGCGACGACGAGATCGGCTTCCACATCCTGACCCCGTTCGTCCTCGACGGCGGGCAGGTCCTGCTGGTCAACCGGGGCTGGATCCCCGCGGACGGGCCGAGCCAGACCGCGTTCCCGGAGGTTCCCGCGCCACCGCGCGGCGAGGTCACGGTCACGGGCCGGCTGATGCCCGACGAGACGACCGAGGCGAGCGGCATCAAGGATCTGGAGGGTCTGCCGGACCGGCAGATCATGCTGGTCGACAGCGAGCGGGAGGCGGAGCGGCTCGGCGCCCGGGTGCTCGGCGGCTATGTGGCGCAGACGGCCCCCGAACCGAAGGACGGCACCCCGCAGCGGCTCGGGAACCCCGGCAAGGAGAACGCGGCGCTGAACTACGCGTACGCCATCCAGTGGTGGCTGTTCGCGGCGGCCGTGCCGGTCGGCTGGTTCGTGCTGGTGCGCCGCGAGTCCAGGGAGCGGACCCGCGCGGCCGCGGAGAAGGCGGACGCCGAGAAGAGTGAACCGGCGGCGGTGCGGTCGGCCGCCCTCGGGGACACTCCCCGTAGCCGGTAATGACCGGTCCGTGCTGTGACCTGCGCTCCTCTCCCGGTTCACGGAGGTCTGTGCGAGAGTGACGCGGCGTGCCGGACGGGTGCCCCCAGCCGGTCGGCGGTCGTCCCCGACGCTCCCCGGGACACAGCACAGCGAAGGACGTGACGCATGGCCGGTGGCGGCATGACCGCGACGTTCCTCGCCGTGATCGGCGGGGCGTCGCTGCTCGCCGTCACCGCGCGGCGGCTGCGGCCGAGCGACCGGCTGCCGTCGCTGGAGGGCTGGGCACTGGCCGACCGGAGCCTCGGCCCCGGCTGGACCTGGCTGCTGCTCGGCGGGACGGTCTACACGGCGTACACCTTCACCGCCGTACCGGGTCTGGCGTACGGCAACGGCGCGCCCGCCTTCTTCGCGGTGCCGTACACGGTGATCGTCTGCCCGCTGGCGTTCGTGCTGCTCAGCCGGTTGTGGAGTGTCGCGCGGCGGCACGGCTACATCACCGTCGCCGACTTCGTGCGCGGCCGGTACGGGTCGCCGCCGCTGGCGCTGGTGGTCGCGCTGACCGGGATCCTGGCGACGATGCCGTATCTGGCGCTGCAACTGCTGGGCATCCGCGCGGTGCTCACCGCGGGCGGGCTGTATCCCCACGGGGCGACGGGCGACCTGGTGATGGTGGCGGTGTTCGCGGGGCTCGCGGTGGCCACCTACCGGCACGGGCTGCGGGCGCCCACGGTGATCTCGGCGCTGAAGGCGGTGGCGGTGTTCGTCTCGCTCACCGCCGTGTGCTGGCTGGTGCTGCGGCATTTCGGCGGACCGGGCGCGGTCTTCGACGGGGCGGCCCGCGCGCTCGGCGGCACGGACACGGCGCACTCCCCGCTGCTGCTGACGCCGGGCCAGCAGCCGGCGTACGCCACGCTGGCGCTCGGCTCCGCGCTGGCCCTGCTGATGTATCCGCATGTGCTCACCGCCGGGTTCGCCGCCGACGGGACGCGCACTCTGCGCAAGGTGTCCGCCGGCCTGCCCGCGTGGACGGCGCTGCTCGCGCTGTTCGGGTTCCTCGGCATCGCGGCCCTGGCGGCCGGGGTGCGGGCGCCGGCGGGCACCGCCGAGGCGGCCGTGCCGATGCTCGTCGACCGGCTGATGCCGGGCCCGCTCGCCGGGCTGGTGTTCGGTTCGATCGTGGTGGGCGCGCTGGTGCCGGCGGCGGTGATGTCGATCGCGGCGGCGACGAGTTTCGTACGGAACGTGTACGTCGAGTACGTGCATCCGACGGCCACTCCGAAACGGCAGGTCCGGGTCGCCAAGGCGGTGTCACTGACCGCGAAGGTCGGGGCGGTGGCGTTCGTGTTCGGGCTGCGCGACCAGGACGCCATCAACCTCCAGCTGCTGGGCGGGGTGTGGATCCTGCAGATCTTCCCGGCCGTGGCGGTGGGGCTGTACACCCGGTGGCTGCATCCGCGGGCGCTGCTCGCCGGGTGGGCCGTGGGCATGGCCGCCGGAACGTTTCTGGTGGTGCGGGAGGGGTTCTCCTCGATCGTTCCGCTCGGCACCGGCGACGGATCACTGGAGATCTACGCCGGTGTCGCCGCCCTGCTGCTCAATCTGATCGTCGCGATGGCCGGCACCGCCGTCCTCGCCCGGCTCGGTGTGCCGCGCGGCGCCGACGCCACCGACCTGCCGTCCCGCCTGCCGGTGGGACGGCGTCCACAGACGGGAGCGAACAACCCGTGAGACGCCAGGAGCATCCTCGGGCCACCCTGTCCCCGGCCCCGGCGCCCTCACCGCCACCGGTCGCGGCCCAGCCGCTCGACCCGGCCGGCCTGGAGCGGGAGGCCGGTGTCGCCCGCCTCTTCGAGCTGCACTACTCGTCGATGCTGCGGCTCGCCGTGCTGCTCGGCGCGGACGATCCGGAGAACGTGGTGGCGGAGGCGTACTACCAGATCTACCGCAGATGGCGGCGGCTGAGGGACGTGGTCGCGGCGGAGGCGTTCCTGCGCTCCACGGTCTGTGATCTGAGCCGCGTACGGACGCGTCTGGCGGCCCGTCGGGAGCAGCCGCCCGGCCCGTCGGACGAGACCGTGGCGTCCGCCGAGAACACCGCGCTGCTCCGTGACGACCAGCGGGTGCTGATCGACGCGCTCCAGCACCTTCCGGCCCGGCAGCGCGAGGCGCTGGTGCTGCGGCACTGGCTCGGCCTGAAGGAGAGCGAGATCGCCGCCGCGATGGGCATCACCCGTGGTTCCGTGAAGACGCACACCTCACGCGGCATCGCCGCGCTGACCCAGGCGATGGAGGCCCGGCGATGACGCATCGAGATGCGACTCCGTCGCGTGGCAGCGGACCGGACCGCACCGGCCACGATCCGGCCCCGCCGCGTCCGCCGGGCGCGGACCGCACCGAACGGGAACTGCGCGACGCGCTGGAGGCGCTGGCCGGCGGGGTGCTGCCCGACCCGGACGCCTATCGCACCGCACGCGGGGAGTGGCTGCGCCGGGAACGCCGGCGGCGGCTCGTCCTCGCCGTGCTCGTCGCCGTCGTCTTCGCGCTGGCCACACTGATCGGCCTGTGGGTGCTCAACCAGGCCCCCTCGGACCCCGGTGTCATCTTCTCCGGCAACGGTGCCGCGGCGGCCGACGGTCCGTCACTCCCCCGGCTCCACCCCTGATTGCGGCCCCCGACTGCCGGGAACCCGCACCCCGTGCACCGTATCGAGGACTACGCGCTCATCGGCGACGAACAGACCGCTGCCCTGGTGGGCGCGGACGGCTCGGTCGACTGGCTCTGCCTGCCCCGCTTCGACTCGGCGGCCTGCTTCGCCCGGCTGCTCGGGGACGAGGACAACGGGCACTGGCGGATCGCCCCTGACGGCGCGGAACGCTGCGTCAGCCGCGCCTACCGCGAGGACACCCTGGTCCTGGACACCGAGTGGGAGACCCCCGAGGGCGCCGTACGCGTCACCGACCTGATGCCGCAACGCCACCGCGCGCCGGACGTGGTGCGGATCGTGCAGGGCGTACGGGGTGAGGTGAGGGTGCGCAGCACGCTGCGGCTGCGCTTCGACTACGGCTCCGTGGTGCCGTGGGTGCGCAAGGAGGACGGCCACCGGGTGGCGGTGGCCGGGCCGGACTCGGCGTGGCTGCGCAGCGTCCCGGACGTGGAGACCTGGGGCGAGAACCAGAGCACCGTCTCGGAGTTCACGGTACGCGAGGGCGAGCAGGTCGCGTTCGTGCTCACCTGGCACCCCTCCCACGAGCCGCGGCCCCCGCTGGTCGACCCGTACTCCTCGCTGCGGCACAGCGTCACGGACTGGCGCGCGTGGGCCGGACAGTGCCGTTACGAGGGCCCGCACCGGGACGCCGTCGTCCGGTCGCTGATCACGCTCAAGGCACTCACCTACCGTCCCACCGGCGGGATCGTCGCCGCGCCCACCACCTCGCTGCCGGAGGAGCCGGGCGGGGTGCGCAACTGGGACTACCGCTTCTGCTGGCTGCGCGATTCCACCCTGACCCTGAACACGCTGCTGGCCGCCGGGTACCAGGACGAGGCGGAGGCCTGGCGCGACTGGCTGCTCCGTGCGGTGGCGGGCGATCCGGCGGACCTGCAGATCATGTACGGGCTGGCGGGCGAGCGGCGGCTGCCCGAGTTCGAACTGTCGTGGCTGTCCGGTTTCGGCGGCGCCACACCCGTACGGACCGGCAACGAGGCCGTGAACCAGCTTCAGCTGGATGTGTACGGCGAGGTCATGGACTCCCTCTCGCTGGCGCGGAGTTCGGGGCTGTCGGCGCGGCCGGACGTGTGGGCGCTGCAGTCGGTGCTGATGGACTTCCTGCGTACGGCGTGGCGGCAGCCGGACGAGGGGCTGTGGGAGGTGCGCGGCGGCCGGCGCCACTTCGTGCACTCCAAGGTGATGGTGTGGGTGGCCGCCGACCGTGCGGTGCGCACGCTGGAGGAGAACCCGGGGCTGGACGGGGACCTGGACGGCTGGCGGGAGTTGCGTGACGAGGTGCACCGGGAGGTGTGCGAGAAGGGGTACGACCCCGCGCGGAACACGTTCACGCAATCGTACGGCTCGCGCGAACTCGACGCGGCGCTGCTGCTGATCCCCCGGGTGGGGTTTCTGCCGCCCGAAGATCCGCGGGTGCTGGGCACCATCGACGCGGTCCGTGCGGAGCTGGGGCAGAACGGGTTCCTGCGCCGGTACACACCGGAGGCGACGGCGGTCGACGGGCTGCCCGGCGGGGAGGGCACGTTCCTGGTGTGCTCGTTCTGGCTGGCGGACGCCCTGCACATGACCGGGAGGACGGAGGAGGCGCGCGCGCTGTTCGAGCGGCTGCTGGGGCTCGCCAACGACGTGGGGCTGCTCGCGGAGGAGTACGACCCGGTGGACGGGCGGCTGCTGGGGAACTTTCCGCAGGCGTTCAGCCACATCGGGCTGGTGAACACCGCTCTCGCCCTGTTCGGGGACGAGAAGGCAGGATAGGGCCATGGATCTTGGACTGAAGGACCGGGTGTACGTCGTCACCGGGGCGACCCGGGGGCTGGGCAACGCCTCCGCGCGGGAGCTCGTCGCGGACGGCGCGAAGGTGGTGATCACCGGGCGGGAGGAGGAGTCCGTCGCGGAGGCGGCCGCCGCGCTGGGGCCGGACGTGGTGGGGGTGGCCGTCGACAACGCGGACCCCGGGGCGCCGGCACGGCTGATCGCGACCGCGCGGGAGCGGTTCGGGCGTTTCGACGGCATTCTCGTGAGCGTGGGCGGGCCGCCGCCGGGGTTCGTGGCCGACACGACGGACGAGCAGTGGCAGACGGCGTTCGAGTCGGTGTTCCTCGGTGCGGTGCGGATGGCGCGGGCGGCCGCGGCGGAGCTGGGTGAGGGCGGGGTGATCGGGTTCGTGCTGTCGGGGTCGGTGCATGAGCCGATTCCGGGGTTGACGATCTCCAACGGCCTGCGGCCGGGGCTGGCCGGGTTCGCGAAGTCGCTGGCGGACGAGTTGGGGCCGCGGGGGATTCGCGTGGTGGGGCTGCTGCCGGGGCGGATCGACACGGACCGGGTGCGGGAGCTGGACGCGTTGTCGGCGGATCCGGAGGCTACTCGGCGGGCTGCGGAGTCACGGATTCCGTTGCGGCGGTATGGGACGCCGGGGGAATTCGGGCGGGCGGCGGCGTTTTTGCTGTCGCCGGCGGGGTCCTATCTGACGGGGGTGATGGTGCCGGTGGACGGGGGCGTGCGGCACGGGTTCTGACGGGGGTGCGGGGGCTGTACCGGTGTGGTGGCTGAGCGGGGGGAGTCGCGCGGCCCGGCGCCGGCGGGGTGCCGTCGCGCCCACCCGTGCGGCGGAGTCGGGCCGCGCCCCGGTGTGGTGGCTGAGCGGGGGGAGTCGCGCAGCCCGGCGCCGGCGAGGTGCCGTCGCGCCCACCCGTGCCGCCCTGGGGGTACCTCCCAGGCCCTTAAGGCACTGGGGGAGGCACGACTGCCCGCGGACGGGCGGCAGTCGGGTTAGGTGACTCGTTCTGGGGGGTGTTTTTGGGTTTTCAGGTGGGTTTCCGTGGGGAGGGCGGGGAGGCCCGCGGAGGTTCGGGCGTGGGTCAGGGGGCCCTCGGTGAGGGTGGTCAGGGCTGTCGACGGGTCGACGCGGGGGTGGAGGAGCAGGAGGATGCGGGCTCTCGGGGTGCCTCGGCGGCCCGTCAGAACGACATGGGCCTGTTCCACCCCGTCCAGCTGACCTGCCTCCTCGGCCAGGGCCTGTTCCAGCGCACGGCCGCGCAGTGACGCCTCCTCGTCGTCGCCCGTGTCGATCACCACCTCCGTGAGCCGTCGCCGACGCAGTACCGCGACCAGCCACCACAAGGAGAGCAGGACCAGGACGGCGAGCACCGCGATGACCACCGGCCACCACCAGCCCTCGTCCCGCCACCGGGTCCGCTCGGCCTCGTTCAACAGCACGTCGTCGCGTCCGTCGTGCAGCCACCAGGACGGCGCCGGCGCCCCCAGTCCGATCGCCAGCATCGACCCGCCGAGGGCGACCAGCACCAGCCCCACGATTCCGAGCAGCACCCGGTTGACGGCTCTGAGCACCTCTACCGCCCCTTCCGGCCGGGCCGCCGTACGCGCAGCGACAGCGAGGGCGGCCGGGTCAGACCCAGCCCCTTCACCGCGTCGTCGAGCACCCCGGTCAAGTCGGCCCGTACGTCGTCGAGTTCACGAAAGTGCGACACCGCGTCGACATGCACGCGGGCGCGTTTCATCCTGACCCGAACCGACCGCACACCGGCCACGTCCAGGGCCCGGTCGCGCAGCACCGTCGCGGCGGCGTCCCGGTGCAGTCCCGCCCGGACGTCGGGGTCGGTGGGGCGCATCGGCAGCAGGGCGCGCAGGCCGGGTGTCATCGCGATCAGCAGCAGCCAGAGTCCGAGCGCGGCGGCGACTCCGGCTCCGGTCAGTACCCAGGGGTCGTCCAGGGGCCGTTCGCCGAGCTGCCGCGCCAGGTCCCGGCGCCAGCTCAGTCCCGTACGGTGGGCCCGTACGGCGACGACGTCGTACAGGAAGGCGCCCGCGATCAGCAGGATCAGCAGGGCGACCAGGCCCGCGGGGACCGCGCGCGAGGACCAGAAGCGCCGGGGTTCGCTCATCATGTCCTCCCCCGGGCCGCCGCCATATGCAGCCGTTCCACCAGGACGACGACCTCCGGCACATGCATGCCCGCCAGATCGCGTACCCGGTCGACCACCCGGCGCCGCACCCGCGCGCAGCGGCCGCCGATGTCGCCGGGGTAGTCCAGTTCGATGTGCACCCGGACCCGGGCCGCCTCCTGGCTGACGATCACGGTCGCGTGCGGTGGCGCGGCGTCCGGCGGGAGGGGGCCGGCCGCCTCGCGGGCCGCCTGCGAGGCGATCTTCGCGATCACCCGGTCGGCGATCCTGGTCGCCCCGCGCTCGCCCGGCGCGACGGCGTCCGGTCCCCGGCGGGGCTCCGCGATCGTGCCCAATGCCGTCACCGCCGCCGTTCGTCACGGCGCCGGAAGAAGTCGCCGAGCTCCAGGTCCCCCTCGAGGAACCGCCCGGCGACGAAACCGACGGCACCCAACGCCGCCACCAGCAGAAATGCCCCGAATCCGCCGAAGTATCCGGCGAAGCCCAACGCCATACCGGCGATCATGCCGACGACGGCCATGTTCATGGTGCGCTCCTCCGCTCACCGAGACTCACTGAAGGCGGGTCTCCGGTTCCTCGTCCTCCTCCTCGGGCAGCTTCACATCGCTCACCGCGATATTGACCTCGACCACCTCGAGTCCGGTCATCCGCTCGACCGCCGCGATGACGTTCTCCCGTACGTCCCTGGCGACGTCGGCGATGGAGACGCCGTAGTCGACGACGATCTCCAGGTCGAGCGCGGTCTGCACCTCGCCGACCTCGGCCTTCACGCCGCGCGTCGCGGACTTCGAGCCGCCTGGCACCCTGTCCCGTACGGCGCCGAAGGTGCGGGACAGGCCGCTGCCCATGGTGTGTACGCCGAGCACGTCCCGTGCGGCCAGTCCGGCGATCTTCTCCACGACGCCGTCGGCGATGGTGGTACGGCCACGGGTCGCGGCATCGCCGCCGCCGCGCCGGGCTCCCTGGCCCTTGCGGGGGCCGGTGTCCGAGAGGTTCTTCTCCGGGTCGGGGGCCCGTACCGAGCCGCCCTCTGTCATATCGGTCATCGCCGTACGTCCCTTCGGTCATCCTCCTTCAACCACCGTATGCGCGGTGGCCCGGTCTCGCGCCCGAGATGCGGCAGTCTGGTGGCATGACGGCGGATCGGTGGACCCGGGTGGTGCGGGAGCAGGTGGGGCTCGGCAGGATCGTGCCCCTGGGTGGAGCGCGGGACGGCGCGTGGATCACGGAGCGGGCGGTGGGGGCGGTGCTGCGGCGGGCGGTTGCGCGGGGGGTGCCGGGGGTGCGGGTGGATGGTGTGCGGGTGGGGCTGGTCGATCCGGAGGGGGTGGGGGAACAGCCGGTCGTGCCGCCGCCGGTGGGGGCGTTGGGGGTGGGGGCGTTGCGGCTGGTCGTCGAGTTCGCGGCGACCGGGGGGCGGCCGTTGCCGGAGACCTCGTCGGTGCTGCGGGAGGTGCTGGGGGAAGCGGCGGTGGAGGGGGTGGGGCTGGCTGTCGTGGAGGTGGATCTGCGGGTGACGGAGTTGCTGGACGCGGAGCCGGTTGTGGAGCCGGGGGTGCGTGAGTCGGCCGGTGGGCCGGTGGTCTCCGGTGAGTCCGAGGTGGGGCGGGTGGGGGCGGCGGTGCTGGGGGTGTCGGGGGTGAGCCGGCTGACGGGGGTGTTGGGGCGCGCGGTTCATATCACCGAGGAGTCGGGAGAGGGCGGTGCCGCCGCGTTGCCTCGGCGCCATGTGCGGGTGGATCTTGCGGTGGGGGCGGGGGCGCGGCCGCTGGATGTGGCGCGGGAGGTTCGGGGGGTGGTGGCGTCCGTGGTCGCCGGCGGGGCGACGGTGGCCGTACTGGTCACGACGATCGACTGAACGTGGCCAGGGGTGACCGCTTCCAGGGAGCACGTTCCGCACGCAGGCGCGCCACACCCCACACTCCGCCCGTCCGCGGGCAGGCGTGCCGCACTACACGCCCCTCCGCGGGCAGGCGTGCCGCAGGGCGGCACGGGTGGGCGCGACGGCACCCCGCCAGTGCCGGGCCGCGCGACTCCCCCCGCTCAGCCGTCACCCCGGGTGGCTGCTGGACGGGGGTGAGTAAGCGCTCGCCCCGCTGGAGGGGGTGCCGCTGCGCCCACCCGTGCCGCCCCAGCGGCACGACTGCCCGCAGCTACGCGGCAGAGCCGCCCGCAGCGGCGCGGGCTGCGGCGGCGCGGCCGACCGCGGCCGGCTACGCGGCTCGGCCGCACGCGGCCGCGCGGCAGGGGGCCGTGGCGGGGTCAGTCGTCGAGGTTGGCCAGGTCTCGCAGGCGGCGGGACTGGGCGGCTCGTTCGGCGGCTCGCTGGGTGTCGTAGGGCTGAGTGGTCGCGGACCGAAGCAGGGCCTTGGTCTCGATCACCGCGTCGCGGGGGGCCGAAAGGAGGGCCGCCGCCAGATCCTGCGTCGCCGCGTCCAGATCCGAGGCCGGGACCGCCACGTTGGCCAGGCCGGTCGCCACCGACTCCTCCGCCGTGACGAAGCGGCCGGTCGCGCAGATCTCCAGGGCGCGGGCGTAACCGACGAGGGCGACCAGAGGGTGGGTGCCGGCCAGGTCGGGGACGAGGCCCAGGCTGGTCTCACGCATCGCGAACTGCACGTCGTCCGCGACGACGCGCAGGTCACAGGCGAGGGCCAGTTGGAAGCCCGCCCCGATGGCATGCCCCTGGACGGCCGCGATGGACACGATGTCGCTGCGCCGCCACCAGGTGAACGCCTCCTGGTATGCGGCGATGGTCGCGTCCAGCGCGGCGTCGTCGCGGCGCGCCAGGTCGATGAACGAGGGCTCGCCCTCGATTCCCTCGGGCGTGAACATCTGCCGGTCGAGTCCGGCGGAGAAGGACTTGCCCTCCCCGCGCAGCACCACGACCCGGACGGAGCCGGGCAGCAGCCGACCCGCCTCGGTCAGCGCCCGCCACAGAGCGGGGCTCTGCGCGTTGCGCTTGGCCGGGTTGGTCAGCGTCACCGTGGCGATCGCGTCGTCGACGGTGAGCCGTACGCCGTCCTTGTCGAGTACCGGACCGAGGTCCTGGGCGGACAAAGCCATGGGGCGCCTCCGATGGGTGCGGTCAGTCAAGTGACTGCACAGTAACCACCCGGTCGGTCATCCGGCCGACCGGGTGGCCACCATCGGAACAGTGGCGCGCCCGGGGTCAGGTCGAAGGGGCCTTCTTGCCCCGCGTCGCCCCGCCACGCCCTCGCAGCGTGACGCCCGACTCGCTGAGCATGCGGTGCACAAAGCCATACGAGCGGCCGGTCTCCTCGGCCAAGGCCCGGATGCTCGCACCGGCGTCGTACTTCTTCTTCAGGTCTGCCGCGAGCTTGTCGCGCGCGGCGCCGGTCACCCGGCTGCCCTTCTTCAGAGTCTCGGCCACCCGTGCCTCCTCATGGGAAGTGCGCTCTGGTCTCCTCATGATCACCCCTCCCGGCCCTCATGGCCACCCATTCGGCAAGGTCGATGAGACAAGGTTGTGACGACGGGAGCGCGTCCCCACATACGGAATGAGAGATTCCGAGGTGCGCGCGCGGTACCTCCGATCGGGTTCTTCCGTGAAGTGCCTGGTCACAGACGCGCGACGGCCGAGCCCCGGTTCGCCGGGAGCTCGGCCGCTCTTTCCGTGTAGGACACACCTCGGGATGAGGAGATCTCACACGAATGATGGATCACCGATGGGCCGAATGATCCATACGCAGTGGATCACGCCTTCGATCAACCCACGCCGACGTCCCTCAGGCGAGGGCCACCAGGTCCGCGTAGTCGGCGCCCCACAGGTCCTCGACGCCGTCCGGCAGCAGGATGATCCGCTCCGGCTGGAGCGCCTCGACGGCGCCCTCGTCGTGGGTGACGAGGACGACGGCGCCCTTGTACGTGCGCAGCGCGCCGAGGATCTCCTCGCGGCTGGCCGGGTCGAGGTTGTTGGTGGGCTCGTCGAGGAGCAGCACGTTGGCGGAGGAGACCACGAGGGTCGCCAGCGCCAGCCGCGTCTTCTCGCCGCCGGAGAGGACACCGGCGGGCTTGTCCACGTCGTCGCCGGAGAACAGGAACGAGCCGAGCGTCTTGCGGACGTCGACGAGGTCCAGGTCGGGGGCGGCGGAGCGCATGTTCTCCAGGACCGTGCGCTCCGGGTCGAGGGTCTCGTGCTCCTGCGCGTAGTAGCCGAGCTTGAGGCCGTGGCCCTCGATGACCTGGCCGGTGTCGGGTTTCTCCGCGCCGCCGAGGAGGCGGAGCAGGGTGGTCTTGCCCGCGCCGTTGAGGCCGAGGATGACGACTCGGGAGCCCTTGTCGATGGCCAGGTCGACGTCGGTGAAGATCTCCAGGGAGCCGTAGGACTTCGACAGCCCCTCCGCCATGAGCGGGGTCTTGCCGCACGGGGACGGCTCGGGGAAGCGCAGCTTGGCGACCTTGTCGGACTTCCGCTCGGCCTCCAGGCCGGCCAGCAGCTTGTCCGCCCTGCGGGCCATGTTCTGCGCGGCGACGGTCTTGGTGGCCTTGGCACGCATCTTGTCGGCCTGCGAGTGCAGCGCGGACGCCTTCTTCTCGGCGTTCTGCCGCTCGCGCTTGCGGCGCTTCTCGTCGGCCTCGCGCTGCTGCTGGTAGAGCTTCCAGCCCATGTTGTAGACGTCGATCTGGGCGCGGTTGGCGTCCAGGTAGAACACCTTGTTGACGACCGTCTCGACCAGGTCGACGTCGTGGGAGATCACGATGAAGCCGCCGCGGTAGGTCTTGAGGTAGTCGCGCAGCCAGACGATCGAGTCGGCGTCGAGGTGGTTCGTCGGCTCGTCGAGGAGCAGGGTGTCGGCGTCGGAGAACAGGATGCGGGCGAGCTCGACGCGACGGCGCTGACCGCCGGAGAGGGTGTGCAGGGGCTGGCCGAGCACCCGGTCGGGCAGGTTCAGCGCGGCGGCGATGGTGGCGGCCTCGGCCTCGGCGGCGTAGCCGCCCTTGGTGAGGAACTCGGTCTCCTGACGCTCGTACTGCTTGAGCGCCTTCTCGCGCGTGGCGCCCTGGCCATTGGCGATCCGCTGCTCGTTCTCGCGCATCTTGCGGAGCAGCAGGTCGAGACCGCGCGCGGAGAGGATGCGGTCGCGGGCGAGCACGTCGAGGTCGCCGGTGCGGGGGTCCTGGGGCAGGTAGCCGACCTCGCCGGAGCGGGTGACGGTGCCGCCGGCGGGGATGCCCTGGCCGGCGAGGACCTTGGTGAGGGTGGTCTTGCCTGCGCCGTTACGGCCGACGAGGCCGATGCGGTCGCCCTTGGCGATGCGGAAGGTGGCGCTCTCGATGAGGACACGGGCACCGGCGCGCAGCTCGATGCCGGAGGCGGAGATCACGGACAGACTCCTGGGCAGGTATGGGGTGGCGGTGGGCGGCTGAGGACGTTCCCGCCGTCTAATGCGCGAGGAGAATGGCCATGGGAGCCATTCTAACGGGGCCGTGCAAGCGCTTTTTTCTGCCTATGGGCCCCGTACGGGAGCGCCCGGCGGTTGTCGGTGGCCGGTGCCACACTGGGCCACATCCGGACAATCGGTGTGTGCGAGACACAGGGAAGTGATCGCCATGGCAGGTACGGCCGGCGGACGTCCGAGCGTCGTCCCGACGTTGTTGTACGCGGACGCGAAGGGGGCGATCCGGCAGCTCACGGAGGCGTTCGGCTTCATGGAGCGGTCGGTGTACGAGGGCGAGGACGGCACGGTGATGCACGCCGAGCTGGTGCACGGCGACGGTGTGGTGATGCTGGGCACCAAGGGCCGCGGCGGGGCGTTCGACGCGGCGATGAGGGGTGCGGGCCCCGCCGGGGTGTACGTGGTCGTGGACGACGCCGACGCACACCACCGGCGGGCGGTGGAGCAGGGGGCGGAGATCCTGATGCCCCCGACGGACCAGGACTACGGGTCGCGGGACTACATGGCCCGCGACCTCGAGGGCAACGTCTGGAGCTTCGGCACCTACGCCCCGGAGACGGAGACGGGGGCCTGAAGCGGGCGCCGGGCCCCGGTCAGCCGCCGGTGTGCACCTGGAAGGCGGCCCGGCGGACCGCCTTGGCCAGGGCCGGGTCGGGGTGGGCGGCGGCGAGGGCGACCAGGACCTGCACGGTGCGCGGGTGACCGACGGCGCGTACCTCGGTGAGCAGCGCGGGGACGGTCGGCTGGACCGCGGACTCCAGGTGGCGGACCAGCAGCGGGGCCTCACCGTGGTCGGCGACGGCGGCCGCGGTGTCCACCCACAGCCAGGTGGCCTCCTCGCGGGTGAGGATCCCGTGGGCGTCCTCGGGGTCGGCGCCGTCGTGTTCCGCGAGCCACAGGAGGGCGTACGGCCGTAGCGTCGGCTCGTCGAGCACGGCACGGACCTCGGGTTCGGCGGGGGCTCCGACGACGCGCAGGGCCTCGAAGGCGAGCCCGCGCAGCAGGGCGTCCTCGCCGCGGGCGGCGCCGATCAGCTCCGTGACGGCGCTGCCGACGGGCCGTGCGGCGAGCCAGGCGCGGTATTCGGCGCGGGCCGCGTTGGGGCGGAGCCGGCCGCAGCCGCGCAGCATGTCCTCGGCGCCCTGCTCGATGTTCCCGGCCGGGCTCTGCGCGGCGACGCAGATCTGCTCCAGCTTGACCCACACCGCCCAGCTGCCGAGCGGGGTGAGCGTGGCCTGTCCGTCGCCGTAGGTGAGGGCCCCCACGGAGGCGAGGGCGCGCAGGGCCCAGTCGAGCAGCGCGTCGAGCGGGGCGTCGGTGACCGGCGGTTCGGCGGGCCGGGCCCGCTGAACCGGCACGTCGGGTCGGAGCCCTGCCTCCGATTCGGACACCTCGGGCCCGGCCGCCTCGGACTGCGAAGCCGGGGTCGCGGTGCCGTTGCCGGGCGCGGCGGCGCGCTGCCGCGGCGCACCGGCTTCGGGTGCCGCGGGGTGCCCTGCGCCGGGGCCGGGTGCTTCGGGGTGCGGGGTGTAGTCGACTTCGCAGCGTTCCGTGCGGAGTTCGGTGACGCGCTGCCCGAGGAGGTCGAGGAGCTGGGGTACGGGGACCGGGCCGGCCGAGAGCTGGAGGAAGGAGAGGACCTGCGGCATGGCCGTGACGACCTCGGCGACGGCCGCGGCCTCGTACTCCTCGGGTTCCGGGTAGGCCAGCGACCACGCGTCGCAGAGGGCGACCCAGCCGCGCAGCACGGCGCTGTCGTCGCGGTTCCAGGCGCGCAGCCGCCAGCCCGGCCGGGCGCTGTCGCCGTGCACCTCGATGAGACCGGCCAGGCGGGCGGTGTCCCAGTCGGCGCGGACCTGAGCGGGGGTCAGGCCCAGAGCGAGTGCCGCACGTTCGGCGGTCGCGTCGGAGAGGGTGGCCTTGCCGTCGGCGGTGGCGCTGTCCCCGCCGGGGCCGAGGGCGGTGTCGGCCCAGCGGGCGACGCGGGCCGCGGCCGCCAGTCCGGAGCGCGCCATTCTGGCCAGCTCCGCCGGTGCCGGCGTGCCCTCCGGAGGTCGGGGCGCGGGGCGGCGTGAGCGCCGCTGGTTGATCGCTGTGGGGGCGGCGGCCAGGGGTCGGGGGCGGACGATTCGAAGCCTGGAGTCGCGCGGGATACGGGACGTCACGGGTGCAGTCTCGCGGGTGACGGTCCGAAAACCCAAACGGAATGCCGACGGGGCCCACCGGGCAGGGTGCGCCCCGGTCCCGGATGCCGTCGGAGGGAGGGATTTGGGCCAGTGGCACGGCGCCAAACGGAATCCTCCGCACCGGCTGCCCGGCCCGTGCTCGCCGCGGTCACATCAGGGGGGTGAGGAAGCGCCGCAGTGCCTCCTCGTAGGCGTGCGGGTCGGCGTTCCACATCGCGGCGTGCGGGGCGCCCCTGACGGTGTGCAGGGTGATGGTGTGGGGATGGCCGGCGGCGAGGCGCCGGGAGAACCTCCAGGGTGCCACCCGGTCGTCGGGGCCGTGGAAGATCTGGGTGGGTACCGAGATCCGGTCCAGATGGACGGCGCCGGGCCTGCGGTCGCCGTACAGGCCCGTGCGTCCCTGGGCGGCGCGGACCGCGAGCGGCAGCAGCACGCCGGGGGTGTGCCGGGCCGAGGCGAGGGCGCGCAGGGTCGCCTCCCAGTTGAGCACCGGGGAGTCCAGGACGAGGCCGGCGACGCGGGCGCGGACCTCGGAGCGGGCGGCGGCGCGCAGCGCCATGGTCGCGCCGGTGGACCAGCCGTACAGGACGACCTGCCGGGCGCCGGCGTCCACGGCGTGGTGGAGCGCCGCGTCGAGATCGCGCCATTCGGTCTCGCCCAGGTGGTGGAGACCGTCCGGGGAGCGCGGTGCGCCGGGGTCGCCCCGGTAGGCGGGCGCGAGCACCGGGAAGCGGTGGCGGTGCAGGAACTCCATGACGTTCATGGTGTGTTCCCGCGTGGTGCCGAGGCCGTGGACGGCGATCACCCAGGTGTCGCGGGCGCCCGGCACGAACCATGCGGGCAGCGGGCCGAGTTCGCCCGGGAGGTCGAGGGCGGTGTGGTCCAGGCCGAGGGCGCTGCCCGGGTCGCCGACGTACAGGTTCGGGGTGAGCCAGGCGCGGTCGCCGGGTTCCGGGGTGCCGCGGGTGACGTGTTCGAGGCGGCGTACGACGGTGTCCGCGGAGTCCGGGGGGCCGGCCAGTACGGGGCCCACGACCGCGTGGAAGTCGTCGCCGGTCAGGCCGTGGCGGCCGGGGCGGAGGGCGGCGAGGTCGCGGGTGAGGGCGATGCGGCCTGCGGCGGTGGCGTGGACGGTGAGCCTGGGGTCGCCGGGGAGGGGGCCGTCCGAGGGTGTTCTGAGGGCGGCGTCGCTGGCGAGGCGGCCGGCGGCCACGGCGGCGGCGCCGGCGCCTATCACGGCGGTGACGGCAGCGGCCGTCGCTCTGGCAGTGCGCACGTTCTTCAGTGTCATGGGGGAACGGGTACCCGGCCAGTGGGGCGTGCGGCCGGGGGATCCGGGATTTCGCCCCCGCCGCCCCTTCCCGTCCCGTCCCCGGGGCTGCGCCCCGGACCCCCTATTCGGCCCTCCGGGCCCCGCCCTCAAACGCCGGACGGGCTTGATTGGCCGTAACTCCGCAGGCGTTCGCCGACCTCGGTCACCTGGTCCGGGGTCAGCAGGTGCGGGGTCAGGCCCGGGACCGAGGAGGCTGTCAGCCAGAGGCGGCACATCCATTCCAGTTGGGCCGTGTGGCCGTAGGCCTGGGTGAGGGTGGGGGCGTGGGTGATCGTGCCGTGGTTCCGGAGGAGGCAGGCGGTGCGGCCGTCGAGGGCGCGGAGCATGTTCTCGGCCAGTTCGGCGGTGCCGTACGTGGCGTAGGGGGCGACCCGCACGGGGCCGCCCAGGGCCGCGGCCATGTAGTGGATCAGTGGCAGTTCGTCGACGAGCGTGGAGACGGCCGTGGCGTGCACGGCGTGCGTGTGCACCACGGCGCGCGCGCCGGTCGTACGGTAGACGGCCAGGTGCATGGGCAGCTCGCTGGTGGGGACGAGCGTGCCGAGGACCTGCCGGCCGGTGAGGTCGACACCCGTCACGTCGTCCGGCGTCAGCCGGTCGTACGGCACGCCCGACGGTGTGACGAGGACGACGTCGCCGACCCGTACGGAGACGTTGCCGGACGTGCCGACGACGAGACCGTCGGTGACGGTCCGGCGCGCGGTGCCGACGAGTTCCGCCCAGGCGTCCGCCTCCTCCTCGCGCACTCGTCCGCCCCCTGTTTCCCGCCCGCTCGCCCGCTGCTCCGTCATGCCGTGATCCTCCCAGGCGGTCTCCCCCGTCCGGCGGAGCACCCGCCCCCTCTTACGGTCACCACGATGCCCATTCCAGTTCATCTTCCGTTCACCCTGGTTACCTACGTTCGTCCAGCCAATGACCTCGAACGATTGCCTGGGTAAATGGAAAGCTTCTCGCTGATCCTCGCGATTGTGGTGGTAACCGCACTCGCGTTCGATTTCACGAACGGTTTCCACGACACCGCGAACGCGATGGCAACGACCATTTCGACCGGTGCGCTCAAGCCCAAGGTCGCGGTGGCCATGTCCGCCGTGCTGAACCTTGTCGGCGCATTTCTCTCGGTGGAGGTCGCCAACACGATCTCCAAGGGCCTCGTCGACGAGGCCGGCATCCGTCCCGAGGTCATCTTCGCCGCGTTGGTGGGCGCGATCCTCTGGAACCTCCTGACCTGGCTGGTCGGCCTGCCGTCCAGCTCCTCGCACGCCCTCATGGGCGGCCTGATCGGCGCCGCGGTCGCCTCGGCCGGCTTCGGCGCGGTCCACGGCGACGTCCTCGTCACCAAGGTCCTGCTCCCGGCCGTCGCCGCCCCGCTGGTGGCCGGCGTCGCGGCGATGTTCGCCACCCGGCTCACCTACCGTCTGGGCCGGAACGCCGACGGCAAGGCCTCCGAGAAGGGCTACCGCGCCGGCCAGATCGCCTCCGCCGGCCTGGTCTCCCTGGCCCACGGCACCAACGACGCCCAGAAGACGATGGGCATCATCACCCTCGCCCTGGTCGCCGGCGGCGCCGTCTCCCCCGACTCCGACCCGCCGTTGTGGGTCATCCTCTCCGCGGGCCTCGCCATCGCGCTCGGCACCTACCTCGGCGGCTGGCGCATCATCCGCACCATGGGCAAGGGCCTGACCGACCTCCAGCCGCAGCAGGGCTTCGCCGCCCAGACCAGTGCCGCGACGGTCATCCTGGCCTCCTCGCACCTCGGTTTCTCGCTCTCCACCACGCATTCCGTTTCCGGTTCCGTGATGGGTGCGGGCCTGGGCCGCAAGGGCGGTGTCGTCCGCTGGTCGACGGCCACCCGGATGTTCATCGCCTGGGGGCTGACGCTGCCCGCGGCGGCCCTCGTCGCGGCGCTCGCCGAATGGGTCTGCCGGGCCGGCGACTGGGGCACCGCCGTCGTGGCCGTCTTCCTGGTCGCCTCCAGCGCCGCCATCTGGAAGATCTCCCGCCGCGAGATCGTCGACCACACCAATGTCAACGGCACCGAGGCGGCCGACGAGGAGCCCGCCGGTGTGGTGACCACCGCGATGGCCGCGGTCACCCCGCCCCCCACGGGCACCGTGACCGACGACCTGTCGGCCACCATCCCCGCGCCGGTCCCCGCCGACCCGGCGGCCCCGCCGGCCGCGACCACCGTCTGACCGCGCCCCGCGAGACCCGGTACGAAGGAAGAAGAGCACCATGAAGATCGACTGGGCGGCCCTCGGTTCCGTCTTCGGCGTCAGCCTCGTGGTCACCGTGGCCCTGGTGGCCCTGTTCACCCTCGGCATCAACGGCCTGTCCCGCCAGGAGCGGGCCGCCGCGCAGGGCCGGTCCGCGGCCCTGGCGGTCACCGGCGCCTACGCCTGCTTCGCGGCGTGCGTGGCGGCGGTGGGCTACGGCATCTACCTGATCATGGCCTGACACCGGCCTCACAGCACACGGACAGCGCACCGACCGCGGCCTGACCGCGGTCCCCACGCGTACGAGCGGGCGGTGCGGGAGCTTCGGCACCCGCACCGTCCGCTCACGTGTGCGCGCCCCTTCCCGCGAATCACCCTCCGGAACCCCTCTGTGGGCCTCAGCACACTTCAGCCTCGCAGGTCAACGGCAAGTTGACGGCTCTTCGAGGGCCGTGGTGGACTGCCTCAGCCATTACGGCGGCAGAAGAGGAAGCCGGTGCGATTCCGGCGCGGTCCCGCCACTGTCACCGGGGTGCACACCCCGGGAGCCAGGAACTCTCACCGCCGGTCTCGTCGAACCAGGGCGTGGACACCCTGAGTGAGGACATATCGCCATGCGCGGCTGCCTGCCGAGGTCGACCAGCGACACCCCACCCCGCTTCGGGGCCACCCCTTCCGGACCCGTCACCGGCTGAACCCATGGGTGCCGATCGCGTGTTCGCGTACGGCGCCGCCGCCGGCCTTCTCGGCGACCTGCTGCTCGGCGATCCCCGCCGGGGGCATCCGGTCGCCGCTTTCGGGCGGGCCGCGGCCGCCGTCGAGCGGGTGCTGTGGCGGGACGACCGGGGCCGGGGCGCCGTGCACACCGCCGTGTGCGTCGGCGGGACCGTCGCGCTGGGGGGCCTCGCCGCCCGTCTCGTACGCTCCTCCCCCGCCGCCTCCACCGTCCTGACCGGTGTCGCCACCTGGGCCGTCGTCGGCGGCACCTCGCTGGCCCGTGAGGCCCGCGCCGTCGCACAGGCGCTGGAGGCGGGGGACGTCGAGGCGGCCCGGACACGGCTGCCGCATCTGTGCGGCCGGGACCCGCAGTCCCTGGACGCCGACGGGATCGCCCGCGCGGTGGTCGAGTCCGTCGCCGAGAACACCTCCGACGCCGTCGTGGGCGCGCTGGTGTGGGGTGCCGTCGCCGGGGTGCCGGGCCTGCTCGGGTTCCGGGCCGTCAACACGCTGGACGCGATGGTCGGCCACAAGTCTCCCCGCCACCGCCGCTACGGCTGGGCCTCCGCCCGTCTCGACGACGTGGCCGGCTGGCCGGGGGCACGGCTGACCGCCGTACTGGCCGCGCTCACCGGACCCGATCCGCGCGGAGCCGTACGGGCGTGGCGCGCGGACGCGGCGAAGCATCCGAGCCCCAACGCCGGGCCCGTGGAGGCCTCCTTCGCGGGCGCCCTGGGCGTACGGCTCGGCGGGACCCTCTCCTACGGCGGACGGGTCGAGCACCGGCCCGTCCTGAACGGCGGCGGGCGTGCCGTGGCCGTGGCCGACATCGACCGGGCGGTACGGCTCTCGCGGCGGATCGGCTGGCTCGCGCTCGGGGCCGGTGCCGCCGTGCGGAGCCTGATGAAGGGACGTGCAGCGTGAGCGGTGGGGGGCTGCTGGTCGCCGGGACCACCTCGGACGCCGGCAAGAGCGTGGTGACCGCCGGGATCTGCCGGTGGCTGGTGCGGCAGGGCGTCAAGGTCGCGCCGTTCAAGGCGCAGAACATGTCGCTGAACTCGTTCGTCACCCGGGAGGGCGCCGAGATCGGCCGGGCGCAGGCCATGCAGGCCCAGGCCTGCCGCGTCGAGCCGACGGCGCTGATGAACCCGGTGCTGCTCAAGCCGGGCGGCGAGCAGTCGAGCCAGGTGGTGCTGCTGGGCAGGGCGGTCGGCGAGATGAGCGCCCGCGGCTACCACGGCGGACGCCAACAGCGGCTGCTGGGCACGGTGCTGGACTGTCTGGAGCAGTTGCGGGGCACGTATGACGCGGTGATCTGTGAGGGGGCCGGCAGCCCGGCCGAGATCAATCTGCGGCGCACCGACATCGTGAACATGGGGATCGCCCGGGGCGCCCGGCTGCCGGTCCTGGTGGTCGGCGACATCGACCGGGGCGGCGTCTTCGCGTCCTTCTTCGGCACCGTCGCCCTGCTGTCGCGCGAGGACCAGGACCTGGTCGCCGGGTTCCTGGTGAACAAGTTCCGGGGCGATGTGTCGCTGCTGGAACCGGGCCTGGACATGCTGCACGGCCTCACCGGGCGGCGGACGTACGGCGTGCTGCCGTTCCGGCACGGGCTGGGCATCGACGAGGAGGACGGACTGAGGGTGTCCCTGCGGGGCGCCGTGCGGGAGTCCGTGGTCGCCGCGCCGGTGGGCGAGGACGTGCTGCGGGTCGCGGTGTGCGCGCTGCCGCTGATGTCGAACTTCACCGACGTGGACGCCCTCGCCGCCGAACCCGGTGTCGTGGTGCGGTTCGTGGACCGGCCCGAGGAGCTGGCCGACGCCGACCTCGTGGTGGTGCCGGGCACGCGCGGCACCGTACGGGCGCTGGAGTGGCTCCGGGAGCGCGGGCTGGCGGACGCGCTGCGGCGACGGGCGGCCGAGGGGCGCCCGGTGCTCGGGATCTGCGGCGGCTTCCAGCTCCTCGGGGAGCACATCGAGGACGACGTCGAGAGCCGCGCGGGACACGTGGACGGGCTCGGCGTCCTGCCCGTGCGGGTCCGGTTCGCCCGCGAGAAGACGCTCACCCGGCCCGTCGGGGAAGCCCTCGGGGAGCCCGTCGAGGGGTACGAGATCCATCACGGCGTCGCCGAGGTCCTCGGCGGGGAGGCGTTCATCTCCGATGACCACGGACACAGTCTGGACGGCTGCCGGGTCGGCCGGACCTGGGGCACGCACTGGCACGGCTCGCTGGAGTCGGACGGTTTCCGGCGGGCCTTCCTGCGCGAGGTCGCGCGGGCGGCGGGCCGCCGCTTCGTGCCCGCCCCCGACACCTCGTTCGCCACGCTGCGCGAGGAGCAGCTCGACCGGCTCGGCGACCTGATCGAACAGCACGCGGACACGGACGCGCTGTGGCGGCTCATCGAGTCCGGCGTGCCACAAGGACTGCCTTTCATTCCACCGGGAGCGCCCGCATGAGCACTGTGTTGTTGTTGTCGACCGCCGACACGGACCTGCTGGCGGCCCGAGCCGCCACCGGCGTCTCCTACCGGATCGGCAACCCGACCCGCGTGGACGTGGCGGCCGAACTGCCCGCGCTGCTGGACGGGGCGGACCTGGCCGTCGTACGGCTGCTGGGCGGCAGGCGTGCCTGGGAGGAAGGGCTCGCGGCGCTGAAGGCGTCCGGTGTCCCGACGGTGCTGCTCGGCGGGGAGACCGTGCCGGACGCTGAGCTGATGGCCGAGTCGACGGTGCCGGCCGGTGTGGTGGCCGAGGCGCTGCGGTACCTCGTCGAGGGCGGCCCCGAGAACCTCACCGAGCTGGCCCGGTTCCTGTCGGACACCGTGCTGCTGACCGGCGAGGGCTTCGAACCGCCGCGCGGGATGCCGGAGTTCGGCGTCCACGGCACCCGGGAGGCGGTGGACGGCCGCCCGACGGTCGGCGTGCTCTTCTACCGCGCGCACGAACTGAGCGGCAACACCGCCTTCATCGACACCCTGTGCGACGCCATCGAGGCGCGGGGCGCCAACGCCCTCCCCGTGTACTGCGGTTCGCTGCGCGGCGCCGATCCCGGGCTGTACGCCCTGCTGTCGAGGACCGACACCCTCGTCGCCACCGTGCTCGCTGCCGGCGGCACACACGCCTCGCAGGCATCGGCGGGCGGCGACGAGGAGGCCTGGGACATCGGCGCGCTCGCCGACCTGAACGTGCCGGTGCTGCAAGGGTTGTGCCTCACGTCCTCGCGTGCCGCGTGGGAGGCGTCCGACGCCGCCCTGTCCCCCATGGACGCGGCGATGCAGGTCGCCATCCCCGAGTTCGACGGCCGGATCGTCACCGTTCCGTTCTCCTTCAAGGAGCAGGGCCCCGACGACGTCCCGGTGTACGTCGCCGACCCCGAGCGGGCGGCGCGGGTGGCCGGGATCGCCGTACGCCACGCCCGGCTGGGGCACACGCCGAACGCGGAGAAGAAGATCGCGATCGTCTTCACCGCCTACCCGACGAAGCACTCGCGGGTCGGCAACGCGGTGGGCCTGGACACCCCCGCCTCGGCGGTACGGGTGCTGGACGCGCTCCGGGACGCGGGTTACGCCGTCGGCGGATACCCGTCCGAGGGCGACGAGTTGATCCACCGGCTGATCGCGGCCGGCGGACACGACGTGGAATGGCTGACCGAGGAGCAGCTGGCCGCCGCGCCCGCGCGGGTGCCGCTGGCGGACTACCGGGCGTGGTTCGAGCAGCTGGACCCACAGCTGCGGGACGGCATGCGGGAGGCGTGGGGCGAACCGCCGGGCTCGCTGTACGTCGACGGGGACGACATCGTGCTGGCGTCGCTGCGGTTCGGGAACGTCGTCGTGATGATCCAGCCGCCGCGCGGCTTCGGGGAGAACCCGATCGCGATCTACCACGACCCCGACATGCCGCCCTCCCACCACTACATGGCGGCCTACCGCTGGCTGGACAGCAGTTTCGGCGCCGACGCGATCGTGCACATGGGCAAGCACGGCACGATGGAGTGGCTGCCGGGCAAGGGCCTCGGGCTGAGCGCCGGGTGCGCGCCGGACGCGGTGCTGGGCGACCTGCCGCTGATCTACCCGTTCATCGTCAACGACCCCGGCGAGGGCACGCAGGCCAAGCGGCGCGGACACGCGACCGTGGTCGACCATCTGGTGCCGCCGATGGCGC
The DNA here is from genome assembly GCF_043199595.1 of Streptomyces sp. NPDC048584. NCBI lineage: Bacteria > Bacillati > Actinomycetota > Actinomycetes > Kitasatosporales > Streptomycetaceae > Streptomyces > Streptomyces sp. NPDC048584. The sequence continues at coordinate 73,113 of NZ_JBICWF010000020.1, read as the reverse complement.
GGGCCGACACGTACGGCGATCTGGCGAAGCTGGAGCAGCTGCTCGACGAGTACGCGCTGGTCTCCGACCTGGACCCGGAGAAGGCGCCGGCGGTGCGGGCGCAGATCTGGACGCTGGTGAAGGCGGCCGAACTCCACCACGACCTGCATGTGGACGACCAGCCGGACGACGACGACTTCGACTCGTTCGTCATGCACATCGACGGCTATCTGTGCGAGATCAAGGACGTGCAGATCCGCGACGGCCTGCACGTCCTCGGCGGCGGCCCGGTCGGCGAACCGCGTGTGAACCTGGTGCTGGCGGTGCTGCGCGCCTCACAGGTGTGGGGCGGGCAGGCGAACGCCCTGCCGGGTCTGCGGGCGGCGCTGGCCGAGCACTTCGGGCTGGTGGAGAAGGAGTTGCTGGCCGAGCCGGGCGCCCCGCTGAAGGTGCCGGCGGAGCTGACGGATCTGGTGGACGGTCCCGCGCGGTCGGCCTCCGACGCGATCGACCTGCTGGAGCAGCTGTGCCGGCGGTTCGCGGAGGGCATGGAGGAGCGCGGCTGGGCGGCCGGCACGGTCCCCTCGCTGGTGCGGGACGTGCTGGGCACCGAACTGCGCGACGCGGTGGCCGTGTTGCGGTTCGCGTGCGACGAGGTCGTACCCCGGCTGGCCCGTACGACGGACGAGATCGGGCACATCCTGCGTGCGCTGGACGGGGGTTACGTCCCGGCCGGTCCTTCGGGGTCGCCCACACGCGGGCTGGTCAACGTGCTCCCGACCGGGCGGAACTTCTACTCCGTCGACCCCAAGGCGATCCCGTCGCGGCTGAGCTGGGAGGTCGGGCAGTCGCTCGCCGACTCGCTGGTGCAACGGTATCTGCAGGACACGGGCGAGTATCCGCGGTCCGTGGGCCTCACGGTGTGGGGTACGTCGGCGATGCGCACCCAGGGCGACGACATCGCCGAGATCCTGGCGCTGCTGGGCTGCCGCCCGGTATGGGACGACGCGTCGCGCCGGGTGACCGGGGTCGAGGTGGTCGGGCTCGAGGAGCTGGGCCGGCCGCGCATCGACGTCACGGTCCGCATCTCCGGTTTCTTCCGGGACGCGTTCCCGCATGTGGTGGGGCTGATCGACGACGCGGTGCGGGCGGTGGCGGAGCTGGACGAGCCGGCCTCGCGGAACTACGTCCGCGCCCATGCCGACGAGGACACCGCCGAGCACGGCGACCGGCGCCGGGCCACGGCCCGCATCTTCGGCTCGAAGCCGGGGGCGTACGGGGCCGGGCTGCTGCCGCTGATCGACGCCCGCAACTGGCGCTCCGACGCGGACCTCGCCGAGGTGTACGCGGTCTGGGGCGGCTACGCCTACGGGCGCGGGCTCGACGGGCGGGCGGCACGCGGCGACATGGAGACGGCGTTCCGGCGGATCGCGGTGGCGGCGAAAAATGTCGACACGCGTGAGCATGACATCGCGGATGCGGACGACTACTTCCAGTACCACGGCGGCATGGTCGCGATGGTGCGGCATCTGACGGGCACCTCACCCGAAGCCTACGTCGGTGACTCCGCCACTCCTGATCAGGTGAAAACACGAACGCTGGGCGAGGAGACACACAGGGTCTTCCGCGCCCGCGTCGTAAATCCGCGGTGGATGTCGGCCATGCGCAGGCATGGCTACAAGGGAGCCTTCGAGATGGCGGCGACCGTCGACTACCTCTTCGGTTACGACGCCACGGCCGGTGTCGTGGACGACTGGATGTACGAACGTCTTGCGGCGGAGTACGTGTTCTCAGCGGAGAACCAGGACTTCATGAAGAAGTCCAATCCATGGGCCTTGAGGGGCATCACCGAACGCTTGTTGGAAGCGGCGGACCGAGGCCTCTGGACGGAGCCGGACCAGGAGACCCTGGACCGGCTCCGGCAGACCTACCTCGATCTTGAGGGAGATCTGGAGGGAGAGGGATGACTCTCCCCGGTAGCCCCGCGTCGGCGGGGAGCAGTCGACAAGGTCGTGTTCCCGAGTGTCGACGTTCGGACCACCCCCGCGTCGGCGGGGAGCACACCCACAGCGTGTCAGCTAGTCCTGCTTACGGCGCTCTTCCATCGCACCAGCCACTCGAAGGAGTGATCCCGGCGTGAGTGTCCCCTTTCCGTTCACGGCCGTCGTCGGCCAGGACGACCTGCGGCTCGCGCTGCTGCTGAACGCCGTCTCCCCGGCGGTCGGCGGGGTACTGGTGCGCGGTGAGAAGGGCACGGCCAAGTCGACCGCGGTACGCGCCCTTTCGGCGCTGCTGCCGGAGGTCGCCGTGGTGCCCGGCTGCCGGTTCTCCTGTGACCCCTCGGCCCCGGACCCCGGCTGCCCGGACGGGCCGCACGAGAGCGGCGGCGGTGCCTCGCGGCCCGCCCGCATGGTCGAACTGCCCGTCGGCGCCTCCGAGGACCGGCTGGTCGGCGCGCTCGACATCGAACGGGCGCTGGCGGAGGGCGTGAAGGCGTTCGAGCCGGGGCTGCTGGCCGACGCGCACCGGGGGATCCTGTACGTCGACGAGGTCAATCTCCTCCATGACCACCTGGTCGACCTGCTGCTGGACGCGGCGGCGATGGGTGCCTCGTACGTCGAGCGCGAGGGTGTCTCCGTACGGCACGCGGCGCGGTTCCTGCTCGTCGGGACCATGAACCCCGAGGAGGGCGAGCTGCGGCCGCAGCTCCTCGACCGGTTCGGCCTCACCGTCGAGGTCGCCGCCTCGCGCGAGCCCGACCAGCGGGTCGAGGTCGTACGGCGGCGGCTCGCGTACGACGACGACCCCGCAGCCTTCGCCGCGCGGTGGGCCGACGAGGAGGCCGCCGTAAGGGCGCGGATCGTGGCGGCGCGGAAGTTGTTGCCGTCGGTGCGGCTCGGAGACGGGGCGCTGCGGCAGATCGCGGCGACCTGCGCGGCGTTCGAGGTGGACGGCATGCGGGCCGACATCGTGATGGCGCGTACGGCGACCGCGCTGGCCGCCTGGGCCGGGCGGACGGACGTGCTGGCCGAGGATGTGCGGCAGGCGGCGCTGCTGGCCCTCCCCCACCGGCGGAGGCGGAATCCCTTCGACGCGCCGGGTCTCGACGAGGACAAGCTCGACGAGACGCTGGAGGAGTTCGGGGGCGACGACGATCCCGACACCGATCCGGACGGGCCCGACGGGGGTGGCGGGCAGCCTCCCGCGGAGGGTCCGGAGAGCCCGGAGGGCGGTGGTGACGCGGAGGTGCCGGCGGAGGCCGGGGAGGCGGGGCAGCCCTCGGGGGCCGGCTCCGGTGAGCGCTCCCCCGTGGGTGCCGCCGAGCCGTTCCGGACGAAGGTGCTGAGCGTGCCCGGCATCGGAGCGGGCGCTGCCGGACGGCGGTCGCGGGCGCGGACCGAGCACGGGCGGACCACCGGGGCGCGACGGCCGCAGGGCGCGCTGACCAAGCTGCACCTGGCGGCCACTGTCCAGGCTGCGGCGCCGCATCAGCGGGCGCGGGGGCGGTCCGGGCCGGGGCTGGTGGTGCGGCGGGACGATCTGCGGCAGGCGCGGCGTGAGGGACGTGAGTCCAATCTCGTGCTGTTCGTCGTGGACGCCTCCGGGTCCATGGCCGCGCGGCAGCGGATGGGCGCCGTGAAAGGCGCCGTGGTGTCGCTGTTGCTCGACGCCTATCAGCGGCGGGACAAGGTGGGGCTGGTGACCTTCCGGGGGTCGGCGGCCGAGGTGGCGCTGCCGCCCACGTCGTCGGTGGACGCGGCCGCCGCGCGGCTGGAGTCGCTGCCCACGGGTGGGCGTACGCCGCTGGCGGCGGGGCTGCTCAAGGCGCACGACGTGCTGCGGGTGGAGCGGTTGCGGGACCCGGCGCGGCGGGCGCTGGTCGTCGTGGTGACCGACGGGCGGGCCACCGGCGGTCCTGAGCCGGTCGCGCTGGCCTCGCGGGCGGCGCGGCTGTTCGCGGCCGAGGGGATCGCGTCGGTGGTCGTGGACTGCGAGTCGGGGCCGGTGCGGCTGGGGCTCGCCGGGCGGTTGGCCGGTGAGCTGGGTGGTACGGCGGTGACGCTGGACGAGCTGCGGGCGGACAGCATCGCCGGGCTGGTGAAGGACGTACAGAGGAGGGCCGCGTAATGCCGAAGGGACAGCCGAGTGTCGTACCGGACGACGGGCTGACGACCCGGCAGCGGCGTAACCGTCCGCTGGTCGTCGTGCACACGGGCGTCGGGAAGGGGAAGTCGACCGCTGCTTTCGGGCTCGCCCTGCGGGCCTGGAACCAGGGGTGGCCGATCGGGGTGTTCCAGTTCGTCAAGTCGGCGAAGTGGAAGGTCGGTGAGGAGAACGCGCTGCGGGTGCTCGGTGCCTCCGGTGAGGGCGGGACCGTCGACTGGCACAAGATGGGCGAGGGCTGGTCGTGGGTCCAGCGGGACTCGCAGATGGACAACGAGGAGAAGGCCCGCGAGGGCTGGGAGCAGGTCAAGCGGGACCTCGCCGCCGAGACGTACAAGCTGTACGTGCTGGACGAGTTCGCCTATCCGATGCACTGGGGGTGGGTGGACACCGACGAGGTGGTGTCCGTGCTGCGGGGGCGGCCGGGGACCCAGCATGTGGTGATCACGGGGCGGAACGCGCCGGAGAAGTTGGTCGAGGTCGCCGACCTCGTGACCGACATGTCCAAGGTGAGACACCCCATGGATGCCGGGCAGAAGGGGCAGAGGGGCATCGAGTGGTGAGCTCCGTCCCACGGTTGGTGATCGCCGCGCCCTCGTCGGGGAGCGGCAAGACCACCGTCGCCACGGGGTTGATGGCCGCGCTGTCCGCGCGGGGGTTCGCCGTGTCTCCGCACAAGGTGGGGCCCGACTACATCGATCCCGGGTATCACTCGCTGGCCACCGGGCGGGTGGGGCGGAACCTCGACGCGTATCTGTGCGGTCCTGAGTTGGTCGCGCCGTTGTTCGCGCACGGGGCGCGGGGGTGTGACGTCGCCGTCGTCGAGGGGGTGATGGGGCTGTACGACGGGGCTGCGGGGGAAGGGGAGTTGGCGTCCACCGCGCAGGTGGCGAAGTTGTTGCGGGCGCCGGTGGTGCTGGTCGTCGACGCGTCGTCGCAGTCCCGGTCGGTGGCGGCGTTGGTGCACGGGTTCGTGAGCTGGGATCCGGAGGTGCGGGTCGGGGGGGTGATCCTGAACAAGGTTGCCTCGGATCGGCATGAGGGGTTGTTGCGGGAGGCGTTGGACTCCGTCGGGGTTCCCGTGATGGGGGTTCTGCGGCGGGCCGCGGGGGTGGAGACGCCGTCGCGGCACTTGGGACTGGTGCCTGTGGCTGAGCGGCGGGACGCCGCGGTCGAGGCCGTTTCGGCGATGGCCGCGCAGGTGGCCGCCGGGTGTGATGTGTCGGCGTTGGTCGCGCTGGCGCGGAGTGCGGGGCCCTTGGCGGGTGCGGCGTGGGGTGCGGGTGAGGCTTTGGTTTCCTCGCCCCCGCCGCCCCTTCCCTTCCCGACCCCGGGGGCTCTGCCCCCGGACCCCCGTTCGGCCCTGGACGGGCCTCGTCCTCAAACGCCGGACGGGCTGGGAGATTCCGGCCGGGCTGTGAGGGTTGCCGTTGCGGGCGGGAGCGCGTTCACGTTCTCCTACGCCGAGCATGCCGAGTTGCTCTCCGCCGCCGGGGCCGAGGTCGTCACCTTCGATCCCCTGCGGGACGAGGAGCTGCCCGAGGGGACCGCCGGGCTGGTCATCGGGGGCGGGTTTCCCGAGGTGTACGCCTCCGAGCTGTCCGCCAACGGGTCGTTGCGGAAGGCCGTCGCCGAGCTGGCGCTGAGCGGTGCTCCCGTCGCGGCCGAGTGCGCCGGGTTGCTGTACCTGTGCCGGGAACTCGACGGGCTGCCCATGTGCGGGGTGCTGGATGCCTCCGCCCGGATGTCGGAGCGGTTGACGCTGGGGTACCGGGACGCCGTGGCCGTGAGTGACAGCGCGCTGGCCGGGGCCGGTACCCGGATGCGGGGGCACGAGTTCCACCGGACCGTGGTCGAGCCCGGCGCCGGGGCCGCTCCCGCCTGGGGGATGCGGACGCCGAAGCGGCGGGTCGAGGGATTTGTGGAGCGCGGTGTGCACGCGAGCTATCTGCACACGCACTGGGCGTCCGAGCCCGGTGTAGCCCGTCGGTTCGTGGAGAGGTGCCGGACGTCATGAGCAGCAGGCTGATCGGGGTCGGGGTCGGGCCCGGGGATCCGGAGCTGGTGACCGTGAAGGGGGTCAACGCGCTGCGGGCCGCCAATGTCGTCGTCGTACCCGTCATGGACACCCTCGAGCGCGGGCGCGCCGAGGCGACCGTGCTGCACTACGTGCCCGCCGAGAAGGTCGTCCGGGTGGTGTTCGCGCTGAACGAGCGGACCGAACGGGCGCGGCGCGAGGCGGCCTGGGATGCCGCCGGTGAGCGGGTCGCCGGGCTGTTGCGGGAGCACGGGGCCGTCGCCTTCGCGACCATCGGGGATCCCAATGTGTACTCGACGTTCACCTATCTCGCGCAGACCGTCGCCGTTTCGGTGCCCGATCTCGTCGTCGAGACCGTTCCGGGGATCACCGCCATGCAGGATCTCGCGGCGCGTTCCGGGGCGGTGCTGACGGAGGGGACGGAGCCGCTGACGCTGGTGCCGGTGACGGCCGGGGCGGCCGTGCTGAAGGACGCGCTGGCCGGGCCGGGGACGGTCGTGGCGTACAAGTTCGGGCGGCAGGCCGGTGAGGTCGCCGAGGCGCTGCGGGAGACCGGGCGGATCGGGGACGCGGTGTGGGGGTCGGCGCTGGGGCTGCCGGAGGAGTCGGTGCGGCCGGCCGACGAGCTGGACGGGGAGCCGCTGCCGTATCTGTCGACGCTCATCGCGCCGCCGCGGCGGGACGGCGGACGGGGCGGGAAACTGTGAGCCGGGCCGCCGGGAGGTCAGCCGTGCGCGGTGCCCACCACGAGCCAGATGAACAGCGCGCCCGCGATCGTGCACAGCAGGGTGGAGCGGGCGGGATGTTCGTGGTGGGCCTCGGGGAGGATCTCGGCCGCGGCGAGGTAGAGCAGGGCGCCGCCGAACAGGCCGAGGTAGCCGCCGAGCAGCGGCCCCGGGATGGTGAAGAACAGGGTCGACGCCGCGCCGGCGACCGGTGCCGCCGCGTCCGCGAACAGCATCATGAGTGCGCGGCGGCGGGCGTTTCCGTACGCGTGGGTGAGTGTGTACGTGTTGAAGCCGTCCGCGAAGTCGTGGGCGATGACGGCGACCGCGACGGCGGCGCCCATACCGTCGTCCACCTGGAAGGCGGCGCCGATGGCGACGCCGTCCATGGCGCTGTGGCCGACCATCGCGGCGGCCGCGGTGAGGCCCACCTCGAGGGTGCGGCCGTTGCTCTCCTCGGCGCCGTGGGCGGCCTGTCGGTGGGCCAGCAGGCGTTCCACCAGGTGGGCGAGGAGGAAACCGGCGACGAAGAGCAGCAGGGCCGCGGGCACGCCGTAGACCTCGGTGCCGGCCGTCTCCAGGGACTCCGGGAGGAGTTCGAGGCCGACGACGCCGAGCATCAGTCCGCCGGCCAGGCCCAGCACCAGATGACGGCGGTCGGTCACGCGGTGCGCCGACCAGCCGCCGGCCAGCGTCATCAGGAACGCGCCGAGCGCGACGAGGACCGCCATGTGTTCTTCGTATCCGATCGGCGGCCGGTCGCGCACGCGTGACAGCCGCTCACCCCCCACTTCTTGATCCCGTGACTCGTTGGAGAGGACCACTTCCATGGCCGACGCCCCCACCGGCAAGGTGACCTTCGTCGGGGCCGGTCCCGGCGCCGCCGATCTGCTGACGTTCCGTGCCGCGCGCGCGATCGCCGAGGCCGATGTCGTGATCTGGGCCGCCAGCCTGGTGCAGGAGGAGGTCCTGCGGCACGCGCGTGAGGGCGCCGAGATCCTCGACTCGGCGACGATGTCCCTGGAGGACGTCGTCGCCGTGTACGGGCGGGCCCGCGCGGAGGGGCTGAGGGTCGCACGGATCCATTCGGGTGACCCCGCGCTGTGGGGCGGGACGCAGGAGCAGGTCGACCGGTGTGCGGAGCTCGGTATCGCGACCGAGATCGTGCCCGGGGTGTCGTCGTTCTCCGCCGTCGCGGCGCTCGCGCGGCGGGAGCTGACCATTCCGGAGGTGGCGCAGTCGGTCGTGCTGACCCGGCTCGGGGGCGGCAAGACGCCGATGCCGCCCGGTGAGGAGGTCCGGGAGTTCGCGCGGCACGGCACCACCATGGCGATCTTCCTGTCGGCCGCGCGCAGCGGTCAGCTGGTGCGGGAGCTGCTGGAGGGCGGCTATCCGACGTCCACGCCGGTCGTCGTCGCCCACCAGGTGACCTGGCCGGAGGAGCTGGTCGTGAAGTGCACGATCGGGACGCTGGAGGAGACGGTCAAGGAGCACAAGCTGTGGAAGCACACGCTGTTCCTGGTCGGTCCGGCGCTCGACGCGCACGGCACCCGCTCGCATCTGTACCACCCGGGTCACTTCCACGGTTTCCGCAAGGCCGATCCGGAGGCGCGCCGGGCGTTGCGTTCGCGGGGGGCGAGCACATGATCACCGTGGTCGGGATGGGGACCGGCGCCCCGGCCGGCCCCGAGGTGGCGGCGGGGGCGGAGCTGGTGGTCGGCGGGCGGCGGCATCTGGACGCCGTGCGGCTGCCGCCGGGGGCCGAGCGGGTCGTGCTGGGGCCACTGGCGCCGGCGCTCGACACCGTGGAGAAGTACGTCGCCGAGGAGCGGCCGGTCGTGGTGCTGGCGTCCGGGGACCCGGGGTTCTTCGGGATCGTGCGTGCGCTGGCCGAGCGGTTCGGTGCGGAGCGGCTCGATGTGCGGCCCGGTGTGTCCTCCGTGGCCGCCGCGTTCGCGCGGGTCGGGCTGCCGTGGGACGACGCCGTGGTGGTCAGCGCGCACGGGCGCGATCCGCGTACGGCGGTGAATCTGTGCCTGTCCCGGCCGAAGGTCGCCGTGCTGACGGGGCCGGGGGCCGGTCCGGCCGAGCTGGGAGCCGCGTTGCGGGACACCGCGCGGGTGCTGGTCGTCGCCTCCGCGCTCGGGTCCGCCGGGGAGCGGGTGGAGCGGGTGACGCCCGCCGAGGCCGCCGCACGGGACTGGGGGGCGGCGGTGAGTGTGGTGCTGTGCCTGGACGAGGCGCGGGCGCTCGGGCCGGTGGGGACCGTCGCGGGCGGCGTCGTCCGGCCCGCGGGGTGGGCGCTGGACGAGGCGGAGTTCGAGCACCGCGACTCGATGATCACGAAGTTCGAGGTGCGGGCGCTGGCCCTGGCCCGGCTGGGGCCGCGCCCCGGTGAGCTGGTGTGGGACGTGGGCGCGGGGTCGGGGTCGGTGGCCGTGGAGTGCGCGCGGCTGGGGGCGGCGGTCGTCGCCGTGGAGAAGACGCCGGACGGGGTGGCCCGGGTGCGCGCCAACGCGGCCGCGCACGGTGTGGACGTACGGGTGGTGCAGGGGGCGGCGCCGGGGGTGCTGTCCGGGCTGGACGATCCGGACGCCGTGTTCGTCGGCGGTGGCGGGCGGGAGCTGCCCGCCGTCGTCACGGCGTGCGCGCGGCGGGCCCGGCGGACCGTGGTGGTCGCCGTCGCCGCCCTCGACCGGGTACCGGCCGTGCGCGAGGCGCTCACCGCCGCGGGCCTCACCACCGACGGCGTGCTGCTGCAGTCGTCACGCCTCGCACCGCTGCCCGGGGACGTGACCCGGCTGGCGGCCACCAATCCCGTCTTCCTGCTGTGGGGCGTCCGGCTCCCGGCACACACGGAGGGAGCCGCCCGGTGACCGGCCTCCCCCACGACCGCGCGCGGCCGCGAGCCGCGCGGCTCACGGTCGCCCAACCCGTTTCTCCGCCGCGGGGCGTCCGGCCCCGCCGCCGTATCGAAGGAGTCGCCCAGTGATCGGCCTCATCTCCGCCACCGCGGCGGGCGCGGTCGCGCGGGACCGGCTGGCCGCCGCGTGGCCGGGTCGTACGCGCGTGTACGAGGGTCCCGTGCCGGACGCCGTACGGACCGCGTTCGCCGAGTGCGGTCAGCTTGTCTGTTTCCTCGCCACGGGGGCCGTGGTGCGGCTGGTGGCACCGCTGCTCGGTGACAAGGCGGGCGATCCGGGTGTCGTCTGCGTCGACGAGGGCGGGCGGTTCGCCGTGTCGCTGGTCGGCGGGCACGGCGGCGGGGCGAACGAGCTGGCCCGCGCGGTGGGCGAGGTGCTGGGCGCCGAGCCGGTGGTGACGACGGCGACCGACGCGGCCGGCCTGCCGGGTCTGGACACCCTCGGACTGCCGGTGGAGGGGAACGTCGCCGCCGTGTCGCGGGCGCTGCTGGACGGCGAGGCGGTCGCGTTGCGCGCCGAAGTGGCCTGGCCGCTGCCGCCGTTGCCGGTGGCGGACGAGGGCGCGTACACGATCCGGGTCACGGACCGGCTGGTCGATCCCGGCGAGCGGGAGGCGGTGCTCCGGCCGCCGGCCCTCGTCGTCGGTGTCGGCGCCTCGAAGGGCGCCCCGGCGGACGAGGTGCTCGCTCTGGTCGAGGGCGCCCTGCGCGAGGCCGGACTGTCGGCGGCGTCGGTCGCCGAACTCGCCACCGTGGACGCCAAGGCCGGGGAGCCCGGCATCGTGGAGGCGGCGCGGCGGCTGGGCGTACCGCTGGTGACGTACTCCGCCGAGGAGTTGGCGCGGGTCGACGTGCCCAACCCGTCCGCCGCGCCGCTCGCCGCCGTCGGCACCCCGTCGGTCGCGGAAGCCGCGGCGTTGGTGGGCGGGGGCGAACTGCTCGTGCCCAAGCGGAAGTCGGCGGCGCGGCCCGCGATGGCGACCTGTGCGGTCGTACGGCGGCCGGGGCGCGGGCGGCTCGCGGTGGTCGGACTGGGGCCCGGTGCCCGGGACCTGCTCACCCCGCGCGCGAGGGACGAACTGCGGCGCGCCTCGGTGCTGGTGGGGCTCGACCAGTACGTCGACCAGATCCGCGATCTGCTGCGGCCCGGCACGCGTGTGCTGGAGTCCGGTCTCGGCGCCGAGGAGGAGCGGGCGCGCACCGCCGTCGCCGAGGCCCGGCGTGGGCAGGCGGTCGCGCTCATCGGCAGCGGGGACGCCGGGGTGTACGCGATGGCGTCCCCGGCGCTCGCGGAGGCGTCCGACGACATCGACGTGGTCGGGGTGCCGGGGGTGACGGCGGCGCTGGCGGCCGGGGCGATCCTGGGGGCGCCGCTGGGCCACGACCATGTGTCGATCAGCCTGTCCGACCTGCACACGCCGTGGGAGGTGATCGAGCGGCGGGTACGGGCGGCGGCCGAGGCGGACATCGTGGTGACGTTCTACAACCCGCGCAGCCGGGGCCGTGACTGGCAGTTGCCGAAGGCCCTCGCGATCCTCGCGGAGCACCGGGAGCCGGCCACGCCGCTCGGGGTGGTGCGCAACGCGTCCCGCGCGGACGAGTCGAGCCGGCTGACCACGCTGGCCGGGCTGGACCCGGCGACGGTCGACATGATGACGGTCGTGACCGTGGGCAACACGGCGACCCGTGAGATCGCGGGGCGCATGGTCACCCCGCGCGGCTACCGCTGGCAGGAGGAGACCCGGTGAACCGTGTGGTGCACCCCATCGAGCGGGAGTCCTTCCGGCGGCTGCGGGCCCGCCTCGACACCTCGCGCTTCCCGCCGCTGACCCGGGCGGTCGTGGAGCGGGTCATCCACTCCGCCGCCGACCTGGAGTACGCGTCGGACCTCGTCATGGACGAGGGCGAGTTGACGAAGGCGCACGCCGCGCTGCACGCCGGTGCGCCGGTCGTGGTGGACGTGGAGATGGTCGCGGCCGGGATCACCCGCCGGCCCACCGTGTGCCGGCTGAGGGACGCCGTCGCCGGTGACGGCCTGACCCGTTCGGCGCACGCCGTGCGGCTGGCGTACGAGGAGGCCGGGCCCGGCGCCCTGTGGGTGATCGGCTGTGCGCCGACCGCCCTGGAGGAGCTGCTGACCCTGGACGCCTCCCCCGCGCTCGTCATCGGGCTGCCCGTCGGTTTCGTCGGCGCGGCCGAGTCCAAGGCCGCGTTGCGGGAGAGCGGACTGCCCGCCGTCAGCAACGTGTCCGAGAAGGGCGGGTCGGCGGTCGCGGCCGCCGCGCTCAACGCCCTGCTGTACCACCCGATGTCACCCGAGGAGAACCTGTGACCACCCCGCCCGCGCTGCTCATCGCCGGCCATGGCACCCGTGACGACGCCGGAGCGGAGGCGTTCCGTGACTTCGTGCGGGAGCTGGGGCGCCGCCATCCCGGACTGCCCGTCGCCGGAGGGTTCATCGAGCTGTCCCCGCCGCCCCTGGGTGAGGCCGTCGCCGAACTGGTGGAGCGGGGGGCACGACGGTTCGCCGCCGTACCGCTGATGCTGGTGTCCGCCGGTCACGCCAAGGGCGACATCCCGGCGGCGCTGGCCCGCGAGAAGGAACGCCACCCCGGGATCACGTACACGTACGGCCGTCCGCTGGGCCCGCACCCCGCCCTGCTGAGCGTGCTGGAGCGGCGGCTGGCCCAGGCGGTCGACCCGTCCTGGGATCCGGCCGGGGTGACGGTGCTCCTGGTGGGGCGCGGGTCGACGGACCCGGACGCCAACGCCGAGGTGTTCAAGGCGGCCCGGCTGCTGTGGGAGGGGCGCGGCTACGCGGGCGTGGAGACGGCGTTCGTGTCGCTGGCCGCGCCGGACGTGCCGGCCGGGCTGGAGCGGTGCGCGCGGCTGGGTGCGCGCCGGGTCGTGGTGCTGCCGTACTTCCTGTTCACCGGGATCCTGCCGGACCGGGTGCGGCGGCAGACGGAGGAGTGGGCGGCGGCTCATCCGGAGACCGAGGTGCGGTCGGCGGACGTCATCGGCCCGGAGCCGGAGCTGCTGGATCTGGTGTGGGAGCGGTACGAGGAGGCCGTGCGGGGTGATCTCCGGATGAACTGCGACACATGCGTGTACCGGATCGCGCTGCCGGGGTTCGAGGACAAGGTGGGGCTGGCGCAGCAGCCGCACTTCCACCCCGACGACGACGGTCACCATCATCACGGGCACGGCCACGCGCACTCCCATGCACACTGAGTCCGGGGGCGGCGGGCACGATCTGCGGCATCACGGGGACGCGGAGGTGCGCGACGACGGGTCCGCGCTGGTCGACCTCGCGGTGAACGTCCGCGCGGACACGCCTCCCGAGTGGCTGCGGGAGCACATCGCCGGGTCGCTGTCCGGGCTCGCCGCCTACCCGGACGGGCGGGCGGCGCGGGCGGCGGTGGCGGCGCGGCACGGGCTGCCGGTGGAGCGGGTGCTGCTGACGGCCGGTGCGGCAGAGGCGTTCGTGCTGCTGGCGCGGGCGCTGAAGGTGCGCCGGCCGGTGGTGGTGCACCCGCAGTTCACGGAGCCGGAGGCGGCGCTGCGGGACGCCGGGCACACGGTGGACCGGGTGCTGCTGCGGGAGGCGGACGGTTTCCGGCTGGACCCGTCGGCGGTGCCGCCGGACGCGGATCTGGTGGTGATCGGGAACCCGACGAATCCGACGTCGGTACTGCATCCGGCCGGTACGGTCGCCGGGATCGCCCGGCCGGGGCGGACGCTGGTGGTGGACGAGGCGTTCATGGACGCGGTGCCGGGCGAGCGCGAGGCGCTGGCGGGGCGGACGGATGTGCCGGGGCTCGTGGTGCTGCGGAGTCTCACGAAGACGTGGGGGCTGGCGGGGCTGCGGATCGGGTACGTGCTGGCGGCGCCGGAGACCGTGTCGCTGCTGGAGCGGGCGCAGCCGTTGTGGGCGGTGTCGACGCCGGCGCTGGTGGCGGCGGAGGCGTGTGTGGGGGCGCGGGGGGTTTCGGAGGCGGCCGACGCGGCGCGGCGTATCGCTGCGGACCGTTCGTATCTGGTCGCGGGGCTGAGGGACTTCGCCGGGCACGGGCTGCGGGTCGTGGAACCCGCCGACGGGCCCTTCGTCCTGGTCCGGTTGCCGGGGGCGGGGGTGGTGCGGGGGCGGTTGCGGGCGCTCGGTTACGCGGTGCGGCGTGGGGACACGTTTCCGGGGCTGGGTGAGGAGTGGTTGCGGGTCGCGGTACGGGATCGGGGGACGGTGGGGAGTTTTCTGGAGGCGCTGGGCCGTGCGCTGGGCAGAGTGTGATCTCGCCCGCGAAAGAGATCCCCTACCCCACCCGCCGCCGCGCCAGCGCCACCGCTCCGCCGCCCGCCGCCAGGAGGGCGACCGCCCCGGCCGCCACATACGGCGTCGTCGACGACCCCCCGGTCTCCGCCAGGTCCGCCTCCTTCCGCGCCCCCTGCGGCTGAACCGCCGGAACGGCGGCAGGCGTCTCGCACCGCGCCTCGGCGAGGGTGAGCGTGCCCTCGACCTCGGCGACGTTCAGCTTCAACGGATTGACGGACACGTCAAGACGCAGCGCCGTCGCCGCGGCCGACCCCGACGTCGTCCTCGTCCCGGACAGGTTCAGCCGGACGGACCCCACCCCCGGCACCTCGACATCCGTCGGCCCCCCGGACGTCAGCCGCACCCGCTTCCCCAGCACCGTCACCGACGCCGGCAGCGTCACCGAGGCTTTCGGCGTCTCCCCCGCCTCGCACACCGCCTTCGAGCTCACGGTCTCGAGCTCGACGACCGACAGCAACGGCAGCCCCGGGACATGGAGCCGGGCGGCGGCCAGGTGGGCGGACGCCTCCGCCCGCCCGTCCCGCACCGTCGAGGCCGCGCCGGCCGCCTCCGCCCGCAGCACGCTGAACGGCCTGCCGCCGTCGACGCCGTCGAGGGTGGCGGTCAGCGCCGTCTCGCGTGCGCTCTGCGGGGCGGAGACGTCGTCGAGGGAGACGGTGAGCGGCGCGTGGACGGTTCTGTTGAGCAGGGACACGTCCAGCCCGGTACGCAGGACGGCGGCGCTCGCGCTGCCGGGGTCGCCCTCGGTGGCATGGGCGGCGGTGGAGCCCGTGCCGGACAGGGCGGCGAGGACGGCGGCCGCGGCGACGGCGGACCAACAGCGTGCGGGCGTACGGAAGTTGGAGTTCACGGTGGTGGGACCCCCATGGGACATGACTGGGACCCGCAAAGAATGTCCGTATGTACGACGAACCGTCAGCGATCCGCCGGCTCTTCACTCCTTCGAGTCGATATCGCGGATGCGTTCGAATCAGGAGGTACGGCTGTTCCCCGCCGTCACCCGACCACGCGCCCGTTCAGTACCACCCGGCGCGGATCGGCGAGTACGCGGAGGTCCGCGCGCGGGTCGGAGCCGTAGACCACCAGGTCGGCCGGGGCCCCCTCCTCCAGGCCCGGGCGGCCGAGCCACTTCCTGGCGGCCCAGGTACCGGCGGCCAGCGCCTCGACGGCCGGGATGCCGGCCTTGGCCAGTTCGGCCACCTCCTCGCCCGCCAGGCCGTGCGGAAGCGTCCCCCCGGCGTCCGTGCCGACGAAGACGGGGATGCCGGCGTCGTAGGCGGAGCGCACGGTGTCGTAGCGGCGTTCGTGGAGCCGGCGCATATGGGCCGACCAGCGCGGGAACCTGGACTCACCGCCGTCGGCGAGGGCGGGGAAGGTGGCGATGTTGACGAGGGTGGGGACGATCGCGACGCCCCGTTCGGCGAACAGCGGGATGGTGTCGTCGGTGAGACCCGTGGCGTGCTCGACGCAGTCGATGCCGGCCTCCACCAGGTCCCGCAGCGAGTCCTCGGCGAAGCAGTGCGCGGTGACGCGGGCGCCCAGCCGGTGCGCCTCGGCGATCGCGGCCTGCACGGCGCCGCGCGGCCAGCAGGCCGACAGATCGCCCAGATCGCGGTCGATCCAGTCGCCCACCAGTTTCACCCAGCCGTCGCCGCGCCGGGCCTCCTGGGCGACGTACGCGACGAGGTCGTCGGGCTCGACCTCCCAGGCGTAGCCGCGGATGTAGCGGCGGGTGCGGGCGATGTGCCGGCCCGCCCGGATGATCTTCGGGAGGTCGTCGCGGGAGTCGATCCAGCGGGTGTCGGAGGGCGAGCCGGCGTCACGCAGCAGCAGGGCGCCGGCCTCCCGGTCGGCGAGCGCCTGCTTCTCGGCGACGTCCTCGGGGACGGCGCCGTGCCGGTCGAGGCCCACATGGCAGTGGGCGTCGACCAGACCGGGCAGCGCCCAGCCGTCGACGGTACGGATGTCGCGGGCGCCGGCGGGACGGTCGTAGGCGATCCGGCCGTCGACCACCCACAGTTCGTCGCGGACCTCGTCCGGGCCGACGAGAATCCGCCCCTTCACGTGCAGCACCGCGCGTTCGCTCATACCCGGCACCCTAATGACCCGCTACTCGGACCTGCCCACCTGGTCCGAGGTCTCCTCCTCCACGTTCGCCATGGCGGGGTCGAGGAGGCGGGAGAGGAAGTGGCGGGTGCGGTCGTGGCGGGGGTCGCCGATGACCTGTGCGGGGGTGCCGTCCTCGACGACGACCCCGCCGTCCATGAAGACGACCCGGTCGGCGACCTCGCGGGCGAACGTCATCTCGTGGGTGACGACCATCATCGTCATGCCCTCGTCGGCCAGCATGCGCATGACGGCCAGGACGTCACCGACCAGTTCGGGGTCGAGCGCCGAGGTCGGCTCGTCGAACAGCATCACCTCGGGGCCCATGGCCAGCGCGCGGGCGATGGCGACGCGCTGCTGCTGGCCGCCGGAGAGGGAGGACGGGTAGGCGTCCGCCTTCTCGGCGAGGCCCACGCGCCGGAGGTTCTCGGCGGCCACCTTCGCCGCCTCGGACTTGCCCCGGCGCAGCACCCTGCGCTGCGGCAGGGTGAGGTTCTCGGTCACGGTGAGGTGCGGGAACAGGTTGAACTGCTGGAAGACCATGCCGATACGGCGGCGTACGGCGTCGATGTCGACGTCCGGGTCGGTGAGTTCCGTACCGCCGACGTACACCTGCCCCTTCGTGGGTTCCTCCAGCAGGTTCACGCACCGCAGCAGGGTCGACTTGCCGGAGCCGGAGGGGCCGATGACGCAGACGACCTCGCCCTGGCCGATCTCCAGGTCGATGCCGCGCAGCACATGGTTGTCGCCGAAGGACTTGTGCAGTCCGCTGACGTGGATCTCGGATCGGCTCGGGCTCATTTCACGGCCTCCTGGGCCTTGGCCTCCATCCGGCGCACGACGAGGCCGAGCGGAATGGTGATCAGCAGGTAGCACAGGCCGGCCACCAGGATGGGCGTGGAGTTGGCGGTCTGGCTGGCCAGGTCACGGCCGTACTTGGACAGTTCGCGCTCCTCCAGGGTGACGCCGAGGAACAGCACCAGCGAGGAGTCCTTGAAGAGCAGGACGAGTTCGTTGGTGAGCGGGGGGAGGATGATGCGGAACGCCTGCGGGATGATGATGGAGACCATGGCGCGGGCGGGCGAGAAGCCCAGCGAACGGGCCGCCTCCATCTGTCCCTTCGGTACGGCCTGGATGCCGGCCCGGATCGTCTCCGCCATGTAGGCGGCCGCCACCAGGCCGAGCGCGAGGGCGACCTTGCCGTAGGTACCGCCGACGATCTCCGTGCCGGGGAAGGCGAGGGGCACGGCGACGCCGATGAAGATGAAGATCAGCAGGGCCGGCAGGCCGCGGAAGATCTCGATGTAGACACCGGCCAGCCAGCGGTAGGGGCCGACCGACGACAGCCGCATCAGAGCGATCAGCATGCCGAGGGCGAGCCCGACGGCGAAGCCGGTGACCGTGTAGAGCACGGTGTTCTTCAGCGCCAGCGTGATGACGTCCGGGAACATCCGCTCGGCGATGTCGGCCTGCGCGAACTGGTTCTTCAGCCTGCCCCAGTCGGCCGCGACCGCGAAGGCGATCACGGCCCCGACGAAGACGACGTACTGGACGCCGCGCGACAGACCGCGCTTCTGCCGCCGGGTCAGGCCCTTCTTCTTCGGCTGGAGGTCGAGCTTCTCCGTGTCGGCCATGGGATCAGGACGCGGCCGGCGAGGCGGCGGACTCGTCGTACGGGCCGATCCACTTCTCGTAGAGCTCCTTGTACGTGCCGTCGGCCTTGGCGTCCGCGAGGGCCTTGTCGACGGCCTCGCGCAGCTTGGTGTTGCCCTTCTTCACCGTGAAGCCGTACTCCTCGCCGGTGTCGATCTGCTCGGCGACCTCGAAGGCGTCGGCGTTGGCCTTGTCCTTCAGCCAGCCCTGGACGACCGGGTAGTCGATGACGACGGCCTTGACCTGGCCGGTGCGCAGTCCGTTGAGAACGGCGTCGGAGGACTCGAAGGAGACCGGGTCGAAGCCCTGGCCCTTGACGTAGTCCTCGCCGGTGGTCTGCGCCTGCGCGCCGAGCTTGACGTTCTTCGACTTCACGTCGGCAAGGGAGCCGACGCCGCTGCCCTTCGCGACGAGGACGGCCTGGGTGGCGTTGAAGTAGGGGTCGGAGAAGTCGACGTTCTTCTTCCGCTCGTCGGTGATGGTCATACCGGCCGCGGCCAGGTCGCACTCGCCGGAGTTGAGGAAGGCGCCGGTCTTGAAGTTCTCGAACGGGGTGTCGAGGATCTCCTGCTTCACGTCCAGTTCGTCGGCGACCAGGTCGATGAGCGCGACGTCGAAGCCCTGCACCTTGCCGTCGATCTCCGACTGGAACGGCGGGTACGGAAGGTGGGTGCAGGTGGTGAGCTGTCCCGCCTTGACGAGCTCGACTCCGCCGGCGGCGGTCTTGGAGCCGCTGCCTCCGTCGTCGCTGGAGGTGCAGGCGGTCAGGAGGACCAGCCCGGCCGTCGCGGTGGTGGCGGCCAGAACACGGGTCCGGCGGCCGAGGAGCGTTGTCACGGGAGCCTCCTGTCAGGGAACTTTGCGTTCCGATTATAAGGAGAGGTTTGAGGCTCTCAAACCAATCCGATGGTCGCGGAGCGGTCCGGCCTGAGAAACCTGCGGTCGGACCGCGTCACGGGCGAAGGTCTACCCTCGATCACGTCGTACGTACCCGCACCGCCGCGAAGTGAAGAGAGCACCGCCGTGACCCATCCCTTTCTCGATCTGTCCCCGCTGAGCGCCGCGCACTTCGCCTCGATCGAGGACGGGGTGGCACGGCTGCTGCGTACGGAGCAGGACGTCGTGATCATGCAGGGTGAGGCGCTGCTGCCGCTGGAGGGCGCGATCCGCGCGACGGCGGGCCCCGGCACGACCGCGCTGAACGTCATCACCGGCCCCTACGGACAGACCTTCGGCGACTGGCTGCGGGACTGCGGTGCCACCGTGATCGATCTGGCGGTTCCGTTCCGTACGGCGGTGACGGCCGGGCAGATCCGGGAGGCGTTCGCCGAGCATCCGGAGATCGACTTCGTGTCGCTGGTCCACGCGGAGGCGGCGACCGGGAACACCAACCCGGTCGCGGAGATCGGCGAGGTGGTGCGGGCGCACGGGGCGCTGTTCTATCTGGACGCGGTGGCGTCGATCGGGGCGGAACCGGTGCTGCCGGACGCGTGGGGTGTGGACCTGTGCGTGATCGGGGCGCAGAAGGCGATGGGCGGTCCGGCCGGGGTGTCGGCGGTGTCGGTGAGCGAGCGGGCGTGGGCGCGGATGGCGGCGAACCCGCTGGCGCCGCGGCGGTCGTATCTGTCGCTGCTGGACTGGAAGGAGCGCTGGATCGACGGCGGGCGAAAGGTGCTGCTCCACGCTCCGGCGCAGTTGGAGATGCTGGCGCTTCAGGCGTGTGTGGAGCGGATCTCGGCGGTGGGGCTCGACGCGGTGATGGCGCGGCACGCGGCCGCCGCGGCTGCTACGCGGGCGGGGGCGGTCGCACTGGGCGGGGGCCTGGAGCCGTATGTGCGTGACGCGGCGGATGCGGCGCCGGTCGCCACGACTCTGCGGGTGCCGTCCGGCACGGTGGCGGCGGAGTTGGTGGCCCGCGCGCTGGCCGCCGATCCGGCGCTTCCGCTGGCCGCGGGTGGGGGTGCTCTCGCCAAGGAGATGATCCGGGTCAACCACTATGGCTCCGAGGCGGCTCCGGGGGCGGTGCGGGCGAGTCTGGCGGCGCTGGGGGCGGCGCTCGGCGAGCAGGGGCTGGGCGTGGACGTGGAGGCCGCCCTGCGAGCCGCGGACACGGCCTGGGTCTGATCCCTTCTTCGCCCCGGCGGGGGCGTATCCACGACATGGCCGGCCCATGAATTCCCCGGGATTATCGAAATCCCTCCCCAGGCATTACCAGACCTATTTCACGATTAGCTTTCCGAGCAGCTTCCCGTCTTCTTCTGCCCGGTTTCCCCGGACCTAAACGACCCGATCTCGCGAGCATTCCGGACGCCGTCACGTGAGTTACACACTTGTGACCGGTTCCACATCGCGCCCGTTTTACGGCTTATACACCGTGACAAACAGGGCATCTCGCCGAGTTTCCGCGCGGACCCACCCGCCCGCGCGATAACACAGATCAAGCCCGCACGTAACCCCGACAGACGATGCAATTTTGAATTTACCTCGGTAAGTTCAATTCGCATGACTGCCGCACAAGCAGACCTGCAAATCGACCGCCCCACCGTGGCGGACGGAGCCGTGCTGTGGCGGATAGCAAGGGACTCGAAGGTCCTCGACCTGAACTCGTCGTACAGCTATCTGCTGTGGTGCCGCGACTTCGCCGCCACCTCGGCCGTGGCCCGCGACGAACGCGGGGAACCGGTCGGGTTCGTCAGCGGATATCTGCGGCCCGACAGCCCCCGCACCCTGCTCGTCTGGCAGGTCGCGGTCGACGCGTCGCACCGCGGCCGCGGTCTCGCCGCCGCGATGCTCGACGGACTCGCCGCCAGGACCGCGGAGGAGCACGCGGTGGACACCGTGGAGACCACCATCGCCCCCGGCAACACCGCGTCCGAGCGTCTGTTCACCGCGTTCGCGGAGCGTCACGGCGCCCTGCTGGAGCGCGAGGTGCTGTTCGACGCCGGCCAGTTCCCCGACGGACCGCACGAGCCCGAGGTGCTGTACCGCATCGGGCCGCTCACGCGCTGACCGCGCGGCCCGCCCCCGACCTTCCCGACTTCCTCCGACTTCCTCTGACCTCCCACGCCACCGAGGAGCGATTCGTCGTGACCATCACCCAGCCCGACCTCAGTGTCTTCGAGACCCTCGAGTCCGAGGTACGCAGCTACTGCCGCGGCTGGCCCGCCGTCTTCGACCGTGCGCACGGCAGCCGCATGTACGACGAGGACGGCCACGAGTACCTCGACTTCTTCGCCGGAGCGGGCTCACTCAACTACGGGCACAACAACCCCGTGCTGAAACGCGCGCTCATCGACTACCTGGAGCGGGACGGCGTCACCCACGGCCTCGACATGTCGACGACGGCCAAACGCGCCTTCCTGGAGTCCTTCCAGAACTGGATCCTGCGCCCGCGCGACCTGCCGTACAAGGTCATGTTCCCGGGCCCGACCGGCACCAACGCCGTGGAGTCCGCGTTGAAGCTGGCGCGGAAGGTGAAGGGGCGCGAGGCGATCGTGTCGTTCACCAACGCCTTCCACGGCATGTCGCTGGGCTCGCTCGCCGTCACCGGCAACGCGTTCAAGCGGGCCGGCGCCGGCATCCCGCTGGTGCACGGCACACCGATGCCGTTCGACAACTACTTCGACGGCCAGGTCCCGGACTTCCTCTGGTTCGAGCGGCTGCTCGAGGACCAGGGGTCCGGACTCAACAAGCCCGCCGCCGTGATCGTCGAGACGGTGCAGGGCGAGGGCGGCATCAACGTCGCCCGGCCCGAGTGGCTGCGCGCCCTGGCCGAGCTGTGCGAACGCCAGGACATGCTGCTGATCGTCGACGACATCCAGATGGGCTGCGGCCGTACCGGCGCCTTCTTCTCCTTCGAGGAGGCCGGCATCACGCCGGACATCGTCACCGTCTCCAAGTCGATCAGCGGCTACGGGCTGCCCATGGCACTGACCCTGTTCAAGCCCGAGCTGGACGTCTGGGAGCCGGGCGAGCACAACGGCACCTTCCGCGGCAACAACCCGGCCTTCGTCACCGCCACCGCGACGCTGGAGGCGTACTGGGCCGACGGCTCGGCGATGGAGAAGCAGACCCGTTCGCGCGGCGAGCAGGTAGAGCAGGCGCTGATCGCCATCACCGAGGAGAACCTCGCCGACGTCAAGGAGTACCGCGGCCGCGGCCTGGTGTGGGGCATGGAGTTCCACGACAAGGAGCGCGCGGGCCGTATCGCCAAGCGGGCCTTCGAGCTGGGGCTGCTGATCGAGACGTCCGGTCCCGAGAGCGAGGTCGTCAAGCTGCTGCCGGCCCTGACCATCACCCCGGACGAGCTGGACGAGGGTCTCACCACCCTCGCCCGCGCCGTCCGGGAAACCGCCTGAAACCCGTAACCGAGCCGAGGAGGCATCGCAACACCGTGATCGTCCGTTCGTTCAAGGAGCTCGAAGGCACCGACCGGCACGTGAAATCGGCGTCCGGCACCTGGGAGAGCAAGCGCATCGTCCTCGCCAAGGAGAAGGTCGGCTTCTCCGTGCACGAGACGATCCTGTACGCGGGTACCGAGACGAACATGTGGTACGCGAACCACATCGAGGCCGTCGTCTGCACCAAGGGCGACGCCGAGCTGACCGACCGCGAGACCGGGCAGACGTACCACATCACGCCCGGCACCATGTACCTCCTGAACGGCCATGAGCGGCACACGCTCAAGGTCAAGGAGGACTTCCACTGCATCTGCGTGTTCAACCCGCCCGTGACCGGACGGGAGGACCACGACGAGAACGGCGTCTATCCGCTGCTCACCGAGGAGGTGTGAGTCATCGTGACCACGACCACGAACGTCACCGATCTCTATCCCACCCGCGGCGCCACCGAGGTGGCGACTCCCCGGCAGGACCCGGTCGTCTGGGGCTCCCCGGACACGCCCGGTCCCGTCCCGTCCGGTGACCTCCAGGCTCTGGAGCGCGACGGCTTCCTCGCCATCGACCAGCTCATCGGGGCGGACGAGGTGGGCGAGTACCAGCGCGAGCTGGAGCGGCTGACCACGGACCCGGCGATCCGCGCGGACGAACGGTCGATCGTCGAGCCGCAGTCCAAGGAGATCCGGTCGGTCTTCGAGGTCCACCGGATCAGCGAGGTGTTCGCGAGGCTGGTGCGCGACGAGCGGGTGGTCGGGCGCGCCCGGCAGATCCTCGGCTCGGACGTCTATGTCCACCAGTCGCGGATCAACGTCAAGCCGGGCTTCGGCGCCCGCGGTTTCTACTGGCACTCGGACTTCGAGACCTGGCACGCCGAGGACGGTCTGCCGAACATGCGCACGATCTCGGTCTCGATCGCGCTCACCGAGAACTACGACACCAACGGCGGTCTCATGATCATGCCGGGGTCGCACAAGACGTTCCTCGGATGCGCGGGGGCCACGCCGAAGGACAACTACAAGAAGTCCCTGCAGATGCAGGACGCGGGGACGCCGTCCGACGAGGCGCTGACGAGGATGGCGTCGGAGTACGGCATCAAGCTGTTCACCGGCAAGGCCGGCTCGGCGACGTGGTTCGACTGCAACGCCATGCACGGCTCCGGGGACAACATCACGCCGTTCCCGCGCAGCAATGTGTTCATCGTCTTCAACAGCGTCGAGAACGCGGCGGTCGAGCCGTTCGCGGCGCCGATCCGGCGACCGGAGTTCATCGGCGCCCGGGACTTCACGCCCGTGAAGTAGCGGCGTCGTCACAGACCGCGGGCCGGGCCTCCTCGTGTGGGACAAGGAGGCACCGGCCCGCTGCCGTGTGCGTGGTCAGCGGGACAGTACGTCCAGCAGGCGGTCCACGTCGGCGGCCGTGTTGTAGACGTGGAAGGACGCCCGCAGATTGCCCGCGCGGGCGGACACCGAGACACCCGCCCGCGCCAACTCCCGCTGGAGTCCGCCGAGTCCGGGCACGGACACGATCGGTGAGCCGGGTGCGGGCAGCGGCGCGTGGCCCAGGGTCGCGAGCCCGGCGCGGAAGCGGTCGGCGAGGGCCAGGTCGTGGGCGCGGACCGCGTCCACGCCGAGTTCCTCGACGAGTTCGAGGGAGGCCCGCAGCGCCGCGTACTCGAACAGGGCCGGGCTGGAGTCGAACCGCTGTGCCGAGTGGGCGAGTTCGGCGACGGGGCCGTAGCAGCTGTCCCAGGGGTTCTCCGCCGCGACCCAGCTCGCCTGCACCGGTGTCAGGTCCCCGAAGTCCTCCGGTACGACGAGGAAGGCCGCGCCGTGCGTGCCGAGCAGCCACTTGTGGGTGATGGTGACGCTGTAGTCGTACGCGTCGGCCTCCACCGGGAGCCAGCCCACCGCCTGCGAGAGGTCGACGTAGGTGCGGGCGCCGTGGCCGCGGGCCGCCTCGCGCAGCGCGGCGAGGTCGGCGATCCGGCCGTCGGCGGACTGTACGGCACTCACCGCGACGAGCGCCGTGCCGGGCCGGACGGAGTCGGCGAGCCGCTCCAGCGGCACCGCCCGCACCTTGAGGTCGCCGCGGGCGTGAAAGGGGTTCATCACCGAGGCGAAGTCGCCCTCGACGGTGAGGACTTCGGCGCCCGGCGGCAGTGCGGCGGCGACCAGCGAGGTGTACAGGGCGACCGTGGCCCCGGCCGCCACCCGCTCGGCCGGGACGCCGGCCAGCCGGGCGTACGCGGCACGGGCGGTCTCTACGTCGGCGTGCAGCGGATCCAGCGCACGGCCCTCCGCGCGCAGCCGTACGGCGTCCTGGAGCGCGGTCACGGTACGGGCGGGCAGAAGGGCGTTGCTCGCGGTGTTCAGATAGGTGTTCTTCGGGGTGAACTCGGCACGGACGAGATGCTCGAAGGTCTCCATGGGACCACTCTGTGGCCCCGGGACCTCCCCGTCCATTGCCGGATTCTGCGCGATACCGAGAAGGAACCCTTATGAGTACGCGCTGACCTGCGCGTTCTACTTCTGCGGCACCGCGCATCCGTCCGGGCCGCATACCTCCGCGTCGCCGTCGACCATCCGCAGCGGCGGGCGCTCGCCCCAGGCCTGGGTCAGCGCCTGGGTGAACACCTCGGCGGGCTGGGCGCCGGAGACGCCGTACTTGCGGTCGAGGACGAAGAACGGCACGCCGTTCGCGCCGAGCTCGGCGGCCTCCCGCTCGTCGGCGCGGACCTCGTCGGCGTACGCCTTCGGGTCGGCCAGCACCTCGCGCACGGCGCCGGCGTCCAGACCTGCGGCGACGGCGAGCTCGGTGAGCCGGTCGTCGTCGTCGAAGACGGACCGTTCCTCGGCGAAGTTCGCCCGGTACAGCAGGTCGAGCAGCTCCACCTGGCAGCCCTGCTCGCGGGCGAGGTGCAGCAGCCGGTGCATGTCGAAGGTGCTGCCGTGGTCGCGGCCCCGGGTGCGGTAGGGCAGACCCTCGCCGGCGGCCTGGGTGCCCAGGTTGTCCTCGCCGGCCTCGGCCTGCGCCTCGCTCATGCCGTACTTCTTGGTGAGCATCGAGATCACTGGCTGGATGTCGCCCTTGGCGCGGCCCGGGTCCAGCTCGAAGGAGCGGTGCACCACCTCGACCTGCTCACGGTGCGGGAACGCGGCCAGCGCCTTCTCGAAGCGGGCTTTACCGACATAGCACCAGGGGCAAGCGATATCGGACCAGATGTCGACGCGCATCGTGATCGGCACTCCAGATCGTGCGGGTACGGAGACTCTCTCCGGCGACTGCGTGAACGTTCAACGAGCCGCGCGCATTCCCTCAGCTGCCGTCGCGCAGATCACTCGGCCAGTGGGGCCGGTACTCGATGTGGTCGTACGTCACGACACAGCCCTCCCCCATCGGCGACTGGGTCATGAAGCCGACCAGGGCGGCACCGGTCTCCTTCTCCTCACCGAGGGTGAAGAGCCGTACGAAGGTCCAGCGCTCGCCGTCGCGGGAGGCGTGGAAGGCGAAGGCACGTCCGGTGCGGCTCATCCGGAGCCATACGGAACTGCCGTCGACGGTGAAGGAGTTGGCGTCGTCGGAGTGCCCGCGGGTGACCACGGTGCAGACGGTGGGCACGTCCGGCGAGTACTCCAGGCAGAGCTTGGCCCAGGCCCGCTCGCCCACATGGACGTAGAGCACCCCGGCGTCGAAGGCCCCGGCGAACCCGACGGTGACCCGCGCGATCAGCTGGAAGTCCCCCTCGGGCGCGCCCAACAGCCGGGGAGCGTCGGTGGCGGGCTCCAGCCCCTCCCCGGTGGGCGGCACGAACCGATCCTGCCGGGCCCCGGCCCACCCGGTGAGGACGCCGTCCTCATGGGACCAGTGCCCGTCGGGGCCGTAGGTGCGCAAGGGGAAGGGCAGTTCGGGGATCTTCAGGTCCATGCCGGGATTCTTCCAGGCCGGACCCGGCGACGGTGGGGCGGCCCCGCTCAGCGGTCCTGGAGCGTGTCCAGGGCCACGGCCTGGGCGATGGCGAGGCGCGGATCCAGACCGGGCGCGGTCATGTCCACCACAGAGCGGTCGCGCCGCCCGAACTCCTTGCCGACCGTCATCACCGGCCTGCCGTCCGTCTCGAAGTCGAAGTGGTACGGCCACAGGAACGGCACCAGGTCCAGCGGCAGGAAGGCCCGGACGCGGCGGAGCACGGCCACGAACCGGTTGCGCTCCCGCCCGACGGCCTCGGGCGAGCCCGGCTGGTCCAGAACCCACGTCGGGCGCCGCAGGGAGGCGACGGCCTTCTCCTCGAACCCGCCGATGAGGTCGCCCTCCACGTCCCACACGTCATGACCGCCGCCGGCGCCGCGGCGGCCGCGTTCCTCCACGGTGAACAGGACCCGTGTCCGGGACGCGTCGGCGTAGAAGGTCGTCGTCTCCCCGAGCGAGGACCGCTTCAGCTCGGCGAAGGCCAGGACCCCGCCGTCGGAACCGTCCGGCAGTGACGCGCTCACGGTGTGCCGGCCGGCCTTGAGGGCGGTCTCCCGCCGGACGGTGAAACGTCCGCCGGTCCACTGTCCCGTACTGTCCACTGTTCCGCTCCCGAAGCCGTCGGTTCCCACGCCGTCGCCCGTGCGCGTCCGGCGGAGCCATCGTCACCGTGCGCCCCGCCTCCGAGCAGTCTCCGTAAGTCGTCACCGGCAACGACCAAAGATGACAGGCCCCTTGACGGCCGGAAGTCCACTTTCGTCGTCCGGGGCCGCGCCGAAGGGGGGATGCGGGCGGCCGGGGGCGGACCCCTATCGTCTGCGCGTGGACGTAGCCGAAACACCCCGCACCGGCCTGCCGCTCCGTCGCCGGCTCGCCGCCGCCTCCCCCTGGCCCCGCAAGCGGATCGTCGGGGAGGCCGTACTCGCCGTGACGCTCTCCGGGATCGCGGGCCTCCTCTACACGACGGAGACCGGATCCGTGGTGCGGGGCGGTGCCCTGGCCGGGGTCGTCGCCGGACTGTCCCTGGCCCGCCGCGCCCTGCCGGCGACGGTGCTGATGGTCTCGTCGGCCCTGGCCGGAACGATCGTCGGTACGTTCGCGCTGCTGATCTACGCCAGTTGGTCGGCGGGCAGCCGCATCGAGCGTCCGGCGCGCGCGCTGGCCGCGTACGCGGCGGGGCTCGCGCTCTACCTCGTCCTCACCCTCACCGTCGCGGCCGACGAAGGGCTCTGGATGTCGCCGCTGGTGACGGTCGTGCTGCTCGGGAGCCCGTTCCTGGTGATGGCGGTCGTACCGGGACTCGCCTCCCGGTACCGCGCCCAGCGCCGCGCCCTGCTCGACGCCCTGCGCCGGCACAACGCCCAACTGGTGCGCGAACAGGCGATGGTGGCGCGGCAGGCCCGGCTGCTGGAACGGCAGCGCATCGCCCAGGACATGCACGACAGCCTCGGCCACCAGCTCGCCCTGATCGCCGTGCACACCGGGGCGCTGGAGGTGGACCCGCAGCTGAACGGCCGTCAGCGGGAGGGGGTGGGCATCCTCCGGGAGGCCTCCAGGTCGGCGATGCGGGAGCTGCGCGAGGCCGTGGGCATCCTGCGGGACGACGTGGAGACGTCCGTGCCCGGCCCGCCGGACGCCGAGCCCGCGACGGACCGCGCGGCGGCCGCCGTCGACAGGCTGGTCGCGTCGTCGCGGGCCGCGGGCGCGGCGGTGGAGCTGCACCGGTCCGGCACCGAACGGGCCCTCGCACCCGCCGCCGACCGCGCGGTGTACCGCATCGCCCAGGAGGGCCTGACCAACGCGCACAAGCACGCGCCGGGCGCCCCGATCACCGTGGCGCTGCGCTACGAACCGGACAGCCTGGTGGTCGAGGTGGCCAACGGTCCGGTGCCGGCCGGGGTGCCGGCCGGTCCGCCCGCGATCAGCGGCGGCCAGGGGCTGACGGGTCTGCGGGAGCGGGCCCGGCTGGTCGGCGGCATGGTGCACACCGGCCCCGCCCCCGACGGGGGGTTCCGGCTCGCCGGTGTACTGCCGTACGGCGACGGCGACGGCGAGCGGCGGTCCCGTCCGGACGACGCGACTTTCGTCTCCGTGGACGACGACTTCCGGGGGCAGAGCGGCGGGGGCTCCGCGGGCGACGGTGGTGACGTCATCGGACGCACCGATCCGCAGAAGGAGTTCGCCGCCATCATGAGCAGCAAGAAGAACGTCGTCCTGGGATGCGCCCTCACCGCCGGGGTCCTCGTCGTGGGCCTCGGCGCCCTCCTGGTGTGGGGGGTGTCGGAGATGCTGGACGAGGTGGAGAAGGGCGTCATCCCGGCGAGCGTGTACGAGTCGGCCCAGGTCGGCGACGCCGAGGCGGACCTCCGGAAGAAGTTCCCGGAAGGCGGCTCGCTGATCACCGATGGCGTGGAGAAGGACGGCCCGCCGCTGCCCGAGGACGCCGTCTGCGAGCACTTCGTGGACGACGAGGAGGACATCGTCTACCGGTTCTGCTTCCGCGACGGGAAGCTGTCCTCCAAGGAGTCCTACAAGCACGAGATATGACACGGTCCGTGGCCGCACCCGCGACCGGATCGGGCATGATGGGCGGGCTCCACCATCCGCTTGTCCTACCGACACCGCGCAGGAGGCCGTGTGATCCGGGTCCTCGTCGCCGATGACGAGCCGCTCATCAGGGCCGGCATCAGGATGATCCTCACCTC
This sequence comes from Streptomyces sp. NPDC048584, assembly GCF_043199595.1. NCBI lineage: Bacteria > Bacillati > Actinomycetota > Actinomycetes > Kitasatosporales > Streptomycetaceae > Streptomyces > Streptomyces sp. NPDC048584. The sequence goes on along the minus strand of NZ_JBICWF010000020.1, from coordinate 44,124 downwards.
GGCCGACGACATCGATGTCGTCGCCGAGGCGCGGGACGGCCGGGAGGCGGTGGAGACCGCCCGGAGCACCGCGGTCGACGTGGCCCTGCTGGACATCCAGATGCCCGTGATGGACGGGCTGACCGCGCTGGCCGAGATGGGCCGCGCCGCGCCGGGGGTGCGCGTGCTGATCCTGACGACGTTCGGGGAACGCGACAACGTCCTGCGGGCGCTCGGGCACGGCAGCGCGGGCTTCCTGCTGAAGGACTCGGCGCCGCAGGAGCTGATCCACGCGGTCCGCGCGGCGGCGGCCGGCAACGCCTATCTGTCCCCGGCCGCCACCCGGCACGTGGTGGACACCCTCACCTCCCCGGCCGCCACCGTGCGCGGCGAGGAGGCACGCCGCCGGCTGGCCGGGCTGACCGGACGCGAACGCGAGGTACTGGCCCTGCTCGGCGAGGGCCTCTCCAACGCGGACGCCGGCGCCCGCCTGCACATGAGCGAGGCCACGGTGAAGACGTACGTCAGCCGTATCCTGACCAAGCTCGACTGCGACAACCGGGTGCAGGCGGCGCTCCTGGCCCGCGACGCGGGCCTGGAGCCGAGCGCGGGGTGAGCCTCAGCGCTCCAGTCGGCCGTTGAACCTCCGGGGCAGCCCCAGCGGGTTGGAGTCCCGCAGCTCCTCCGGCAACAGGGCTTCGGGCACAGCCTGATAAGCGACCGGCCGCATCCACCGCTCGATGGCCGTCCCGCCCACCGACGTGGACGTCGAGGTGGTCGCCGGGTAGGGCCCCCCGTGATGCTGAGCCGCCGCGACGGCGACCCCGGTAGGCCATCCGTTCACCAGCACACGCCCCGCCAGCGGCGTGAGCTCCCGCACCAGCTCCGCCCCGCGCCCCTCCCCCGCGGCCTCGCCGGCGGACAGCTGGACCGTCGCCGTGAGGTTGCCCGGCAGCCGCGACAGCACCCCCCGCACCTCGGCCTCGTCCTCGTAGCGGGCCACGACGGTGACCGGCCCGAAGCACTCCTCGAGCAGCAGGTCGTGCTCGCCCTCCTGGGCCAGCCGGCTCGCCGGAACGGTGAGGAAGCCCGCGCTGACGGTGTGCTCGCCGCCCGCTCCCGGCGTCACCGGGGACTCCACGTCGGGCAGCCCGGTGCGCTCGGCGACCCCGGCGACGAAGTTGTCACGCATACGGTGGTCGAGCAGCACGCCCGCGTCGGTGTTGCTGACGGCGTCCGTGAGGGACTTGACGAGCGTGTCACCGGCCGCGCCGGCCGGGGCGAGGACCAGGCCGGGCTTGACGCAGAACTGGCCGACGCCCAGCGTCATCGAACCGGCGAGTCCGGCGCCGATCGCCTCGCCGCGCTCGGCGGCTGCGGCCTCGGTGACGACGACCGGGTTCAGCGAGCCCAGTTCGCCGTGGAAGGGGATCGGGACCGGCCGGGCGGCGGCCGCGTCGAACAGGGCGCGGCCGCCGCGGATGGATCCGGTGAAGCCGGCCGCGGCGACCTGCGGGTGCTTGATCAGCTCGATACCGGCCTCGAAGCCGTGCACCAGGCCGAGCACGCCCTCGGGGAGGTCGTGGCGGGCGGCGGCCCGGCGCAGCACCTTGGCGACCAGCTCGGACAGTCCGGGGTGGTCGGGGTGGGCCTTGACGACGACCGGGCAGCCGGCCGCGAGCGCGCTGGCGGTGTCGCCGCCGGCCACGGAGAAGGCGAAGGGGAAGTTGGACGCCGAGTAGACGGCGACGACGCCCAGCGGCAGCTTGTAGCGGCGCAGGTCCGGGATGGGCGGGGTCGCGGTGTCGTCGGGGTGGTTGACGACGACGTCGAGGAAGGCGCCCTCGTCGACGATGCCGGCGAAGGCGCGCAGCTGGTAGCAGGTGCGGGCGAGTTCGCCGGTGAGCCGGACGGGGCCGAGCGCGGTCTCGGCGTCGGCGGCCTCGACGAGCTGGTCCTTGGCGGCCTCGAGCTCGTCGGCGGCCGTGCGCAGGAAGGCCGCGCGGACGGTGCGGTCCGTCAGCGCGCCGCGCGCGTCGTGCGCGGCGCGGACGGCGGCGTCGACCTCCTGGGCTGTGGCCTCCACCGCAACCTGTTCACGCTGCTTCCCGGTTCGGGGGTCGACACTCCAGACTGGTGCTGCTGCCACCGCGGGTACCTCCACTTGATTGCCGCATGCAATGCCGCAGTATGTACGTCATCCAACAGGGGTGTTCGATATACTGAACGCTGTCTCTGTTGATGAATGCACTTCGGAGACTATTTCCAGGCGAACGAAGGGGTCAAGGGCGATGTCGGCTGGCGAGACGGGCGGCGGGGCGCAGGTCAAGTCCGCGGTGCGGACCGTTGAACTGCTCGAATACTTCGCCGGGCGCCCCGGCATGCACTCCCTGGCCGCGGTGCAGGAGGCCGTCGGCTACCCGAAGTCGAGCCTCTACATGCTGCTGCGCACGCTGGTGGACCTCGGCTGGGTGGAGACGGACGCCACGGGCACGCGGTACGGCATCGGCGTGCGGGCGCTGCTGGTGGGCACGTCGTACATCGACGGCGACGAGGTCGTCACGGCGGCCCGTCCCACGCTGGACCGGCTCTCGGACGACACCACGGAGACGATCCACCTCGCCCGGCTCGACGGCACCAACGTGGTCTATCTCGCCACCCGCCAGTCGCAGCACTACCTGCGGCCGTTCACCCGCGTCGGCCGCCGGCTGCCCGCGCACTCGACGTCCCTCGGCAAGGCGCTGCTCAGCACGTACCCGGACGAGCAGGTGCGCAAGATGCTCCCGGAGACGCTGCCCGCGCTGACCGAGCACACCATCACGGACCGGGAGAAGCTCATCGAGGAGCTGCACCTGGTGCGGGAGCAGGGCTTCGCGGTGGACCGTGAGGAGAACACGCTGGGGCTGCGCTGCTTCGGTGTGGCGATCCCCTACCGCACCCCCTCGCGGGACGCGATCAGCTGCTCGGTGCCGGTGGCGCGGCTGACGCCCGCGCACGAGCAGATGGTCAAGGACGCCCTGTTCGACGCACGTGACCGACTGACCCTCGCCACTCGGAGGCTCTGACCCGTGGACATCGCCCTGCGCCCGGTGCACGACAGCGATCTGCCGGTGTTCTACCGGCAGTCGAACGACCCGGAGTCGCTGCACATGGCGGCCTTCACCCCCGAGGACCCGGCCGACCGGGACCGCTTCGACGCCCACTGGGCGAAGATCCGCAGCGCGCCGGAGATCGTCGTCCGCACGGTCCTGGTCGACGGCGACGTGCTGGGCCATGTGTCGGTGTACGGGGAGCCGGGCGAGCGCGAGGTGACGTACTGGGTGGACCGCGCCTACTGGGGCAGGGGCATCGCCACGGCCGCGCTGCGCGGCCTGCTGGCGGAGGTCCCCGAGCGCCCGGTGCACGCGCGGGTGGCCGCGGACAACGTGGCGTCGCGGCGGGTGCTGGAGCGGTGCGGTTTCGAGGTCTCCGGACGCGATTCGGGCTACGCGCCCGCACGGGGCGAGAAGATCGGCGAACTCGTCCTCACACTGGACCACTGACTGCCGGCGCGGCCGGCCGATGAACCCCGCGGGCCGCGTGACCGTCTTCACGGTCGGGCCGCCCCCCTCCCCCCGGGGGCGGCCCTTCCACCGTGCGCGCGCGGCTACTTGACGCCGAGCAGCTGCTCGATCGGGTCGATCGCGAAGTACACCAGGAACAGCGCCGACGCGCCCCACAGCAGCCAGTGGACCTCCTTCGCCCGGCCGAGGACCGTCTTGATGACGACGTAGGCGAGGAAGCCGGCGCCGATGCCGTTGGTGATGGAGTACGTGAACGGCATCACGGCGATGGTCAGGAACGCCGGGATGGCGATCTCGTAGCGGTCCCACTCGATGTGCTTGACCTGGGTCATCATCAGGAAGCCGACCGCGACGAGGGCGGGCGCGGCCGCCTGCAGCGGGACGATGGTGAGCAGCGGGGTCAGGAAGAGGGCCAGGCCGAAGAGTCCGCCGGTGACCAGGTTGGCGAAGCCGGTACGGGCGCCCTCGCCGACACCGGCCGCCGACTCGATGTACGAGGTCGCCGAGGACGCGGAGGCGGCGCCGCCCGCGACGGCCGCGGCGCTGTCGATGAACAGCACCCGGCCGAGGTGCGGCACCTTGCCCTGTTCGTCGAGCAGCCCGGCCTCGGCGCTGACGCCGACGACGGTGCCCATGGTGTCGAAGAAGTCGGACAGCAGCAGGGTGAACACCAGCAGGATCACGGTGACCGCGCTCACCTGCCCGAAGGCTCCGAACAGGCTGAAGTCGCCGAGGAGTCCGAAGTCGGGGGTGTCGACGATCCGGTCGGGCCACTCGGGTGTGGTCAGTCCCCAGCTGGGGACGTCGGCGACGGCGTCGACGACGAGCGCCACCAGGGTCATGGCGACGATGCTGATGAGGATGGCACCGCGTACCTTGCGGGCGAGCAGCGCCACGGTGAGCAGCACGCCGAGGCAGAACACCAGCATCGGCCAGCCGGAGAGGGTGCCGGTGCCGCCGAGCTGGACGGGCACGGTGGTGCCGGCCGCGTCCGGGATGCGGGTGACGAATCCGGCGTCGACGAAGCCGATGAAGGCGATGAACAGGCCGATGCCGACGCTGATCGCCTGTTTGAGCGGCCGCGGGATGGCGTGCATGACGGCCTCGCGCAGCCCGGTCAGCACCAGCACGCACAGGAGCAGGCCCTCGAGGACGATCAGTCCCATCGCGTCGTCCCAGCTCATCAACGGGGCGATCTGGAAGGCGACGACGGCGTTCAGGCCGAGTCCGGCGGCGAGCGCGAGCGGCAGATTGCCGGCGACGCCCATGATGACCGTCATCACGGCGGCCACCAGGGCGGTGGCGGTGGTGAGCTGGACGGCGTCGAGCTGCGCGCCGAACCTGTCCTTGGCGCTGCCGAGGACGAGGGGATTCAGGACAAGGATGTACGCCATGGTGAAGAACGTGGCGAAGCCGCCGCGTATCTCCCGGCCGAGGGTCGACCCCCGCTCGGATATCCGGAAGTACCGGTCGAGGCTGTTCGCCGCGGGTGGCCCGGCGTCCCGTCGGCCGGCCGTCTTCTGCGCCTCGGACATACGACTGCTCCTCGATTCCGGTGAGTTGGTCTGGCGGATGCTGGCTGGATTGTGCCCGCGCCGAACCTCGTTCAGGTGTGGTTCGTGTTACGGATTCACCTGCCGACTGGCCAGACGCTGTTCGACCCACCGCACGGCCCTGTGAATGATCACTGCTACGCTCCGGAACTCGCGCCGGTCGGCTCCGGACATGCATATGTCGTCTACATGACACACACCGACACCGTCACCGGTGCCCCCGGGCGCCCGAGGCCGCGAGGGGAGGTCGCCCGTGGGCACCGTCGCCGACGACGCCGCCTCCGCGGAGTTCCACGCGTTCTTCGAACGCCACTACGCCGAACTGTCCCGGCTGGCCCATCTGCTGACGGGTGAGCCGGACATCGCCGACGATCTGGCGGCGGACGCGCTGCTCGCGCTGTGGCACCGCTGGGACCGGGTGCGCGCGGCGGACCGTCCGGCCGCGTACGCCCGGGGTGTGGTGGCCAATCTGGCCCGTACCCGGATCCGCAGCGCGGTACGGGAGCGGCGGCGGATCGCGCTGTTCTGGTCGCCGCGCGAGGAACGCGCCGAGAACCCGGACGTGCCGGGCGTGGTGGATGTGCGGGAGGCGCTGCGCCGGCTGCCGTTCCGCAAGCGGGCGTGTGTGGTGCTGCGGCACGCCTTCGATCTGTCGGAGAAGGACACCGCGCTGGCCCTGGGGATCTCGGTGGGTACGGTGAAGAGCCAGACCTCGAAGGGGATGACCGAACTGCAGCGGCTGCTGGGCACACGGGAGGTACCGCACCGGGTGCACGCGGCGGTGGCGGCGGCCACGCGCGAGGAGACGGCCGACGGTGGGCGGAGACGTCCCGGCGGGGCCACGGGAGGAAACCGGTGACGACGCGGCGGGACGTGGACGAGGAGCTGCGCGCCCGGCTGCACGGGGCGGCCGGGGCGCACGAGCCCGACCGGGAGCGCATGCTGGCCCGGGTGGAACGCGGCATGGCCGGACCGGCCCGCCCGGAGCACCGGGCCACGCGTCCGCCGCTGTTCGGCTGGGTCCGGGTGGCGGGCGCCACGGCCGCGGTGGCCGGGGTGCTGGCGGTGGCCGGGTACGCGGTCGCGTCCGCGGTGAAGAGCGAGGAGCCCTCGCCGCGGCGGCAGGTGGCGGTCTCGCCGACGTCCACGCCGTCCCCGGAGACGACGAGCCGGGCACCCGGGCCGCCGCCGGTGCCGTCCGCGCCGCCGGACACCCCGGACACGCCCCGGAACTCCGTCATACCGCCGTCGGGGACGCCGAGTCCGCCCGACCGGCCCGCCCGGCCACCGGCCGGGATCGAGGACGGGCCGCTGTGGTCGGACGGCTCGGTGGACCCGCACAGCAACGAGTTCTGGGCGCAGAGCAACGTCACCGTGAGGACGAGCGCCCGTCTGACCGCGCTCACCGTGGAACTGCGGATCGCGCAGACCGGCGGGGTGACCTCCACGGGCGCCTGGCGCTCGCTGCCCGAGGGCGACTTCGACCTCACGGTGGATGAGCGGGACGGCTTCCTCGTCTACACCTGGACCCTCGAGGAGGGCCGTGCGGTCGAGCCCGGCGAGTGGGTCTTCGCCGGTCAGTACGACCACGAACGCGGCGGCCGGGACGCCCGGAACGACACCTACGAGGCTACGGCGGTCACCGGCTCGGGGGACTTCTCGGTCGGCGGCGACTTCGCGGCGCGGGGCGACGGGGACGCGTAGAGAATAGATCGTCGGGGACGGCAACCCTTCTTGCGGCGGCGGCGACCGAAAGACGCGAAGACCCTCACCACGCGGGGAACGCTGCGCATGACCGCACGACCCGGACAGCGCGTCTCCCACCGGTGCGGGAGCGCCAAGCGGCGGGCCACGACCGCCGGCCTCTCCGCGCTCGGCCTCACCGGCGCCGCGATCGTCACCACGCCGATGCCCTCCACGGCGGGCGCCGCCACCTCCTCCTGGCCCTCCGACACCGGCAGCAGGACGGTGTCCGAGACCGTCCCGGTCTCCGGCACGTACGACGGCGGCATGAAGAAGTTCTACGGCACCGGCGACCTGGGCGGCGACGGCCAGGACGGGGGCCGGGACCCGGTCCTCGAGCTGGCGGACGGCGAGTCGGTCAGCCCGGTGCGGTGGCGGTGACCGACTCCAGCCAGGCGTAGGCCTCGTCCTGCATCTCGGCGTCGAAGGCGTGGCCGCGCTCCGGCCACGTCCTCAGCCGCAGCCGTTCCTCGGCACCGCACGCACGCCAGACGGCCCGCAGCCTGTCGTACGCGGCCCGCACCCCGTCGGCGGGGAACAGGGCGTCGCGCCCGCCGTGGAAGAACAGCATCGGCTTCGGCGCGGCGATGCCCGCCACATCGGGGATGTCGAGGTGCCGGGAGAGCCCCGGGTGGAGCATGTGGAACGCGGACTGGCCGCGCAGGGTGTTGTTGCCCGGCACCATCATCTCCCTGAGGCCGGTCATCCAGCACACGCTGGCCGCGGCGGTGACGTCGTCGCTGAGCGCGGCGGCCTGCCAGGCGCGGTAGCCGCCCATGGAGAAGCCGAGCGCGGTGATCCGCCGGGCGTCCACGCGGCCGAGCCCGGCCAGGAAGGCGGCGGCGCGCTGGTCCTCGCGGGCGTGCAGTCCCGCGAGGGAGGAGCCGAGGTGGTAGAGGTTGCTGGCCAGCGCCTGCTGCTGTTCGTAGGCCAGCGGGCCGCGTTCGCCCCAGCCGAGGGCGTCGGCGCAGAACACCACGTACCCGCGGCGGGCCAGTTCGTCGCCGGTGAAGCGTCCGCCGAAGTACCGGCCGGCCCACTCCTCGGCGGAGGCGAGCCGGGCGTCGTCGTACCAGGGCCGGACGTTCTTCTCCTTGCCGATGTCGAACCGGGACCCGTGGTCGTGCAGCAGCAGGACCGCCGGGAACGGGCCGGTGCCGTGCGGGGTGAGCAGGGCGCCGCGCACCCGTCCGTGGCGGGTGAGGGAGAGGGTGACCAGCTCCCGCGTGTATCCGTCGCCGTCCGAACGGGCGGTGAACTCGGGGTCGTACGGTGTCCCGTCCTGCCGGCCGACGATGAGGTGCTCCTCGACCACGGCGCGGGCGGTGCGCCGCCACTGGTCGAAGTCCCGGACCGGCGAGGTGCCCCAGGCGAGCGGGAAGGCCAGCTCGTCCTTGAGCGCCGTGAGGTAGCCGGGCAGGTCAGCGGTGCCGGTCATACGGCCGCCAGTCCCCGAGGTACGCCTCGCGCGTCTGCGTCGCCGCCTGGGCGCGGGTGAGCTGCGGCCGGTTCTCGGGCACGGTGATCGCCGCGCCGGGGCCGGTGTTGCGGTACTCGGCGAACCGCTGGTCCTGCCACGGGTAGCCGCTCGCCATGTTGGTGTAGGGCGCGACCGCGTCGAGGCCGGCGCCGAGCCGGGTCTCGCGCACGGTGAGCATGGGGCGGGCGGTGACGTCGGAGCTGGGCACCCAGGGGCGGGCCAGCTTGTAGTAGCCGTCGGGGGCCTCGCTGCTGATCCTGCTCCGGGTGACGAGGTAGCCGCGCGGGTTGGGGCCGGCCGTGGAGGGCGCGAAGACGAAACCGTACGGCGCCTGCGCGAGGTCGGGGCGGATCAGGGTGCGGAAGTGGCAGTGCTCGAAGACGGCGGTGGCCCGGCCGAAGACGAAGTCGACGTCGCCTTCGGCGTAGCAGTGGGCGAAGTACTGGCGGGCGAAGGTGTTCAGGGAGAGTGTGTCGGCGTACAGGGTGTCCTGGTGGCCGAGGAAGCGGCAGTGGGTGAAGGCGCTGCGGTCGCCCTGGACCTTGAGGGCGACGGCCTGGGTTCCGCTGGTGCCGGGGAGGTCGGTGCGCAGCCAGTCGTTGGCGAAGGTGATCCAGCGGGCGGTGAAGCCGTCGGGGCGCAGGGTGGTGGTGGCGGAGCCGGAGGTGCCGTGGGTGCCGGAGCCGTCGGGCTTGGGGGTGCCGGCCGCGTTGTCGTGGACGATCACCACGTCGCGGGGGTCCTCGGAGGCGCCGAGCCAGGTCATACCGGTGCGGTCGGCGTCGACGGAGACCGTCCCGCGGTAGGTGCCGGGGGCGATGACGAGGGTGCGTCCGGTGCCGGTCGCGGCGGTGACGGCGGCCTGGACGGAGGTGAAGTCACCGGCGCCGCGCGGGTGGACGTACAGGGTGCCGGGGGTGAGGCGGGCGGACGGTGAGCCGTACCGGCCGAAGGGGCCGCGGGGCCGCTGGTGGCCGGCGTGGGCCGGGGCGGCGGCGAGGGCGAGCGCGGTGCCGGCCGTGGCGCCGGCGAGGAGGACGTTCCTTCGGGACAGGGGCGAGGGCATCGCGGGTGCTCCTTGGGTGATGGAGGCCGGCCGGCGCGGGCCGCAGTGGGGGCGGTCCGCACCGGCCGGCCGTCGGGGAGGGTCAGCGGATACGGCCGGCGCCCGCGCCGTGCTCGACCAGGAACGGGATCGCCCGGGCCGGGTGGACGGCCGTCCGCAGGGTGGGCGTCCAGCCCGCGCCGGACCGGAGGGTCTCGGCGGGGATCTCCGCGTTGTGCACGGCGATCAGGTCGGTCCGCTTGCCGTTGACCACGTTGTGGGCGGCGGTGAGCGGCGCCTCGCTCCACTTCTTGAGGATCGTCGCCGGGCTGACGCCCCTGGCGAGCGTGAACGCGTTGTGTTCGGCGACGAGTTGGGACTCCTTGCCGATGCCGAGGCTGTAGGCGTAGCCGGCCTTCGCCACGAAGTGGTTGTTGTACACGTCGACCTGTCCGAAGCGGACGCGCGGCGCGCGCTCCACCAGGCCGTCGAACAGGTTGTGGTGGAAGGTGGCCTTCAGCTTGCCCCGGTCGCCGACGGCGGTGGACTCGCTGTCGCTGTTGCCGATGAGGATCGTCTTGTCGTGCTCGGTGAAGACGTTCCAGGACGCGGTGACGTAGTTGGCGCCCCGGACGATGTCCAGCTCGCCGTCGTGCTGCTGGTACAGCATCCCGAAGTGGGTGGGGGCCTCGCTGTCGGGGTGCTCGCCGTCGGTGAAGGTGTTGTGGTCCAGCCAGACATGGGTGGAGCCGTAGACGACGGCGGTGTCGTACTCGGAGTTCCAGTTGCCCTGGTCGCCGTCGGTCGGGTCCCACTGCGGGAAGCAGTCGAGGGGGCTCTCGAGGGTGAGGTTGCGGACGATGACGTTGTCCACGTTCTTGATCTGCAGGCTGGCACCCCTGATGCCTGCGTCGCGGCCGACCCCGATGATCGTGGTGTTGGAGGGGACGTTCGCCTTGATGGCCGTGTCCTGGGCGGCGGCGGAGGCCCTGCGCAGGCCCTCCGGGCTGTCGTCGGGCTCCGCGGCGAGGTCCTGCTCCAGGCCCCAGGTCTCCGGCGCGTACCTCTCCAGGTAGTCGTCGAAGTCGTAGCCGGGCGCGGCGAACGCGTCGCAGCCCTCGGAGACGGCGTCGATGGTCCCCTTCACCTCGATGATCTTCGGCGCGTCCCCGCCGGCCGCGAGGGCCGCCTTGAACTGGGCCCAGGTGCGCACGGTGTACACATGCGCGCGGTCGGCGCCGGCGCCTCCGGTGGTGCCGGTGCCGTAGGAACCCCAGCCGTCGTGGGCGCCCAGGGTCTGCCGGGAGGCGTCACGGTGGTGGTGCGACGGCGAGTGCGCCTGGGCGCCGGTCCCGGTCAGGGCCAGTACCAGGGCGGTGCAGCCGGCCAGCGAGGCGGCTCTCACCGTGGCATGCCCATGCCATCTCGATGTGCTCATGGTGCGGCTCTCCTTCTCATGGTCCAGGGGGTGTTACGCGACGGGCTCCGGCCAGGTGATCCACGACTCCGGGATCCCGGCGTCCGGCCGCACATCGCGCGGGCCGAGCACCCGGGTGCGCAGCAGCTCCCGGGCCACCAGCCGCGCGACGGCGATCGCGCCCGGCGGGTTGAAGTGCGTGTTGTCCTGCTCGGTCGCCGTCCAGTTGAAGTACTTCTTGGTCTCCTCGGCCCCGAGCTCCTGCCACAGGGCCAGCGACAGCGCCTGCACGTCGAGCAGCGCGACCCGTTCCTCGGCGGCCAGCGCCCGCATCGCCGCCGGGTACTCCCCGTGGCTCGGCAGGGCCCGCCCGTCGGCGTCGAACCGCCGCCGCTCCACGGCGGTCGCCAGCACGGGCCGCGCTCCACGGGCCCGCGCCCCGTCGACGTACATCCGCAGATACTCCTGATACGTCGACCAGGGCTCGGTGTAGCGGGTGGGATCGGCACTCTTCTCGTCGTTGTGCGCGAACTGCACGAGGAGGAGATCGCCGGGCCGAATGGAGGAGAAGATCCCCTCGAGCAGCCCCTCATCGACAAAACTCTTGGAACTCCGCCCGTTCACGGCATGATTGGAGACGGTGAGATGCCGGTGGAGCAGAAAGGGCAACGCCATCCCCCACCCGGTCTCGGGCGCGGCATCGGCGTATTTCCGGGCGGCGGTGGAATCCCCGGCGATGAAGAGAGCGCGCTGACGCCGCGAACCGGCCTGAGCGGTCCCGCCCACAGCAAGGGCAAGAGGAACGCCGATCCCGACGACGGCAACCTGTCTACGCGAGATGGACACAGCGGTGCCTTTCGACAGCGGAGGCGGGGAGCGCCCCAAAGGGGCGCGGGGAACTGCGCGACCAGCCAGGAACGGCCCGCAGCCCGAAAACCACAGGCCGCCCCCGGCGAAAAGGGACCGCAGGTCAGCCCTTCTGTTCCTGCCACTCGGCCTGAGCCTCGTTCAACTGCTCGGCCATCCCATCCAGGAATTCCTTGGAACTCATGTCCCCCAGAAGCACCTTCTGGAAATTCGGCTCATTGTCGGCCTTGGAGATCGTGTTCCAGTCCGGCAGATAGTAGGGCAGCTGCACGATACTGGTGGAACCGTCACTCAACGCGTCCGCCGCCAGCTTCGTCGGCTCCGCCTTGCTGATCCAGTCGTCCTTCGCCGCGTCCGCGTGCGCCGGTACCTGACCGGCCGACTCGTTGAACTTCGAGCTGGACTCCGCCGACGTGGCGAACTCGATGAACTTCCAGGCGGCTTCCTTGTTCTTGGAGCTCTTGAACATACCGACGCCGTCGACCGGGTTGGACACCTGGACGCGCTTGCCGCCGGGACCGATCGGCTGCGGGATGCCCCGGAACTTGTCGGTGGTGAGCGCCTTGACGTGGTCCTGGTACGAACCGAGGTTGTGGTTCAGCATGCCGATGGTGCCGGAGTCCCACTGCGCGACCATCTTGGTGAAGTCGTTGTTCAGGTCGGCCGCGGGAGTGACCTTCTTGAACAGGGCCGCGTACTTCTCCAGGGCCTTGACGTTCTTCGGGTCGTTGACCGTGGTCTTCTTGCCGGAGGAGTCCCAGAACGAGGTGATGCCGGACTGGCCGTACGCCGCGTCCAGGGCCTGGGCGATGGAGCCGGCGCCGCCGCGGATGGTGTAGCCGAACTCGTTCTTGCCCTTGTTCGTCAGCTTCTCGGCGGCCTTGTAGAACAGGTCCCAGGTGGTCGGCTCCTCCAGGCCCGCCTTCTCGAACAGGTCGGTGCGGTAGTACAGCACGCCGTTGTTCGCGGAGGTGGGGATCGAGTACAGCTTGTCGTCGCCGCCGCCCGCGGCGCGCATCGACTCGATCATGTCCTTGTTGAGCTTGCCGTTCAACGGGGACTTGGCCAGCCGGAAGTCCAGCGTCTCGAGCGCGTCCTGGGCGGCGAATCCCGCGAGCATCGAGGCGGAGATGCCGCCGACGTCCGGGAGGCCGCCGCCCTGGATGGCGGTGTCGACCTTGGACTGGTACTCGGTGGAGGCGATACCGACGTACTGGACGTCGATGTCCGGGTTCGCCTTCTCGAAGTCCGCGATGACCTCCTTCCAGATCTCGGTGCGGACACCGCCGTTGTTGTCCCAGAAGACGATCTTGCCCTTGCCGCTGCCCTCGGCGCCCTCGTCGCCGCCCCCGCCGCTGCCGTCGTCGCCGCAGGCGGTGGCGGTCAGGGCGAGCACGGCCCCCAGGGCGACGGCGGCCGATGCACGGCGCCTTGTGCTGTTTCTGAGATTGCTGATCTTCATTGGTCGGCTCTCTTCTTCTGGATCCAACGGACTATGAAGTTGTGGGGGGTCTGGCGTGGCCGGCGCCGCTCAGCCCCGCGCGGGGGTACTGATCCGGAACCGGGTGAACGTGGCGGTGCCGGCGTGTCCCTGACCGGTCGGTGCCACGGCGGCCAGGCCGAGCAGGGCCCCGACCCAGCGCCAGGGGGTGGCCGCGAAGACCTGGCCGGTGGGGCGGAAGCCGTCCCCGGTGTCGGCAAGGAAACGGCAGCGCGCCCCGGCGCCGATCTCGATCCGCAGCAGGGCGGTGCCGTCGGGGGCGGGCCGTGGGTGGTCGGCGTCGCGTTCCTTCCCCCACTGCCCCGAAGGCGTGGGAGGTGCCCCCATGGCGACCGTCTCGGCGAACCGGTGCACCAGGTGTACGGCACCGTCGGCGCCGCGCTGGAGTCCGATCCAGCGGTAGGCGTCGCCGAGGACGGCGAGCCCGGCGCGTGCCCCGGGTTCCCCGCTGTCGAGCCGCAGTTCCACCTCGACGGTGCACGGGGTGGCGGGCAGCCGCTGGGTGAGGACGTGGGGCAGCCGGCGCAGGTCGTGCGCGTCGGCGGAGCGGACACAGGTCAGCCGCAGCCCGTCGGCGGAGTGCTGGGTGGCCCAGCCCTCCTTGGGGTTGGCGGTCCAGGTCCACTGGCGGCCGTGGCGTCCGCCGGGGAAGTCGTCGTCGGTGGCGGGCGCGGCGGGCGGCTGCGGGGGCAGGTCCGGCCGGCGGTGTACGGCGACGGGGGCACCGTCGTCCCCGAGCACCGGCCAGCCGTCGGGGCTCCAGCTCATGGGCTGGAGGTGGACGACACGGCCGTACGCACCGCGCTGCTGGAAGTGCAGGAACCAGTCCTCGCCGGACGGGGTGCGCACCCAGCCGCCCTGGTGGGGGCCGTTGACGTCGGTGTCCTTCTGCTCCAGGACCACCTTCTCCTCGTACGGTCCGAAGAAGGCGCGGGAGCGGAGGGCGCCCTGCCAGCCGGTCTCCACTCCCCCGGCGGGGGCGAGGATCCAGAACCAGCCGTCGTGCCGGTAGAGCTTGGGCCCTTCCAGGGTGAACCAGCCGGGGATGCGGTCACCGTCGACGATCACCTTGCCCTCGTCGAGGAGTTCGGTGCCGTGGGGGTGCATCCGGTGGCCGGTGAGCCGGTTCTTGACGCCGGAGCGTGACCTGGCCCAGGCGTGCACCAGGTACGCCTCGCCCGTCTCGTCGTCCCACAGGGGGCACGGGTCGATCAGGCCCTTGCCGGCCTTGACCAGCAGCGGGCTGTTCCAAGGGCCGCGGATCTCGGGGGCGTTGACCTGGAAGATGCCCTGGTCGGGGTCGCCCCAGAAGATCCAGAAACGGTCGTCGTGGTGGCGCAGGGCGGGTGCCCAGACGCCGCAGTCGTGCCGGGGGGTGGTGAACTCGCTCTCGGGTCCGAGGCGTTCGAGGGCGTGGCCGACGAGGGTCCAGTTGACCAGGTCGCGGGAGTGCAGCAGCGGCAGTCCGGGGGCGCGGCCGAAGCTGGAGGCGGTGAGGTAGAAGTCGTCGCCGACGCGGATCACGTCCGGGTCGGACCAGTCGGCGTCCAGGACCGGGTTGCGGTAGGTGGTGTCGGTCTGCGCGGCGGTCACGGGCTCACCGCCTTGCGGACCAGGGCGGCGGCCTCGGTGCGGTCGAGCCGGCCGTCGGCGACGACGGTGACGATCCGGCGGACCACGGTCTCGCCGGGCGGGACGGGCAGCCGGTCCGTAGGGGCGAGGGAGGAGCCGACGCCCGGGTATGCGGCGGTGCGCACGAACCAGGGGTCCTGGCGCGTCTGTGCGGTGGCCCCGGCGAGGACGAGGGTCCAGGTGGAGCCGATGAGGGCGATCCAGTCGGCCGTCCGGCCGTGGACCTCGCTCTCGCCCTCGGCGGCGGCGGTGAGGACGTCCGGTGCCGTCTCCTCCTTGCGGGCCCGCCAGAAGAAGCCCCCGTAGGCGGCTCCGGGGCGGCCGTTGGTGGCGGGGCTGCCGAGGGAGAGCGGCGCACTGGTGACGTTGGTGAGGGAGAAGGTGAAGTCCAGCGCCCAGGCCGTGTCGGTGAGTCCGGTGGCGCCGACCGTACGGCGTTCGCGCAGCAGCTCGCCGGGCGCGGCCACCCAGCGCAGTTCCTCGACGAAGCCGTCGGGGTCGCGCAGCTGGTAGGCGGCGTGCCGCTGGGAGCCGTGGTTGTCCAGTTCGGTCGGGCCCCGGCCCCGGACGTAGGTGCGTCCGCCCCAGAAGTTGAACCCCTCGACGTCGGGAACGGCGACACCGACGCCGAGGTGGTGGGTGTGGTCGGCGGGGCTGAGTTCGGTGACCGCCGTGCCGGCCAGGGTGGTGACGGGGTGCAGATAGGGCCGTGGGGAGAGCCGGGCCTGCAGTTCGGGCCGGGTGACGTACCGGCCGACGGGCCGGCCGGCGACGCGCAGCACCACGGAGTCGTTGCCGGTCATCGGGTGCTCACCTCTTTCGGCAGGTGGTGGGCGGGCAGGGCCCAGGAGGCGCCCAGCTCGGAGTAGAGGGACAGGGTGTCGGCGGCGGCCGCGACGAGTCCGTCGACGCCGGGCACGACCCGGCGGTTCTCACCGGGGACGTGCCGCCAGGCGCCGTCGGGGAGCGGTGCCGGGTCGGGTGCCGTGCGGATCGCCTCGACGACCTGCATGAAGGCGCCCGTCTCGTCCGGGGGGACCAGCAGCGGGGTGCCGTCGGTGAGGTGGGCGACGAGGTTCTCCAGCAGGTCGGTACGGTCGAACCGGGTCTCCTCGGGGCCGTGGTCGGCGCGCTGGAGCAGGACGCGGTCCTGCTTGTACCAGAAGGTGATGCGTCCGGTGGTGCCGTGCACCAGCACGTACGGCTCGTCGGCCCGCTCCGCGCACAGGGTCGCGGCGACGGTGACGGAGCCGCCGCGTGCGGTGGTGATCCGTACGCAGGAGGTGTCGTCGGACTCGATGTCGTTGGCGCGCAGCAGTTCGGTCTCGATGCCGGCGACGTCCTCGGCGCGGGTGCTGTCGCCGAGCGCGAGGGCGGTGGCGACGGCGTGGGCGAGCGGGTTGGTGAGCGCGCCGTCGACCACGTCGACGCCGTTCAGCCGGCGCCGGCCCGCCCAGGGGGCCCGGCGGAAGTACTCCTCGGGCCGCACCCAGGCGCCGGCTCCGCCGATGCCGACCACCCGGCCGACGGCGCCCTCCTCGACCATGGCGCGGATGGCGGGCACGGCGTGCGAGCCGAGCGACTGGAAGCCGACCTGGCAGGCGACCCCGGCCGCGGCGACCCCGTCGGCCATCCGCCGGTACTCGGCGTACGACGGCGCCGGCGGCTTCTCCAGCAGGATGTGCACGCCTCGTCCGGCCGCCGCGAGGGCGAGGTCGGTGTGGGTCGGGATCGGGGTGCAGATGACCGCGATCCGGGCACCGGTGGACTCCAGGAGCGCGCCGAAGTCGGCTGACTGCTCGGGGAGTTCACCGCCGAACTCGTCCTCGGTGAGCGGGGTGAGCTCGCAGATGCCGGCGAGCCGTACGAGCCCCTGATCCTGGAGGCGGCGGATGTTCGCCACGTGCCAGCGGCCGTGGCCGCGGGCGCCGGCGAGGACTACGGGAACGGGCGTACCGGCTGTCATCCCTTCACCGCCCCCGCGCTGAAGCCGGTGATCAGCCACTTCTGGATGAAGGCGAAGACGAGCACGACGGGGACCGCCGCGATGATGCCGCCCGCGGCGAGCGCGCCGAGGTCGACGCTGTCCGCGCTCATCAGGGTGTTGAGGCCGACCGGGATGGTCTGCTTCTCCTGGTTGTTGAGGAACATCAGGGCGAACAGGAAGTGGTTCCAGGAGTGGACGAAGGCGAAGGAGCCGACGGCGATCAGACCGGGCCGCAGCAGGGGCAGGACGACCACCCGGAACGCCTTGAACCGGTTGCAGCCGTCGACCCAGGCGGCCTCCTCCAGGGAGTACGGCACGTTCTTGATGAAGTTGCTGATCAGAATGATCGACAGGGGGAGCTGGAAGACCGTCTCGGCGAGGATGACACTGCCGAGGGAGTTGATCATCTGCAGTTCGGCGAAGATCTCGAACAGCGGGACGAGCAGCAGCGCGCCGGGCACGAACTGGGAGCAGAGCAGGGCCAGCATGAACGCCCGCTTGATCTTGAAGTCGAACCGGGCGAGGGCGTAGCCGCCGGCCAGGGCGACCAGGGTCGTCATGACCAGGGTGGCGACGCCGACGAGCACGCTGTTCTGGAAGAAGACGCCGAAGGACCGGTCCGTCCACACCTTCTCGAAGTGGACGGTGGTCATCGGCCAGGGCACGAGCGAGGTGGAGCCGGCCGGGCGGAGCGCGAAGAGCAGGATCCAGTAGAAGGGGATGAGGGTGAAGACGAGGTAGATGCCGAGCGGCAGATAGATCTGCCAGCGGGGTGCCTCGTCCCAGGCCCGGCGCTTCTTGTTCGGCCGGGGTGGCGCGGGGGCGGTGCGCGCGGGGGCGGGGGCGGCCACGGTGGCCTCCTTGGTGATCACTTCTCGCCTCCGAACTTGCTCAGCCGCAGATAGACCATCGAGCAGAAGAGCAGGATGACGAACGCGACCGTGGTCAGTGCCGACGCGTAGCCGAAGTTGTGGGCGTCGACCGAGGTGTTGGCGATGTACAGCGGGAGTGTGGTGGTCTCGCCCGCGGGTCCGCCGCCGGTCAGGGTGTAGAGCAGGTCGACGTTGTTGAACTCCCACACGGCGCGCAGCAGCGTGGACAGGATGATGGCGTCCTTCAGATGCGGCAGCGTGATGTGCAGGAACTGCTTGATGCGGCTGGCCCCGTCGACCTCGGCGGCCTCGTAGAGGTCCTTCGAGACGGACTGGAGGTCGGCGAGTATGAGGATCGCGAAGAAGGGGACTCCGCGCCACAGATCGGCGACGACGGCCGCCGGGAACACGGTGGAGGTGTCCGACAGCCAGCTGACGCCGTAGTCGCCGATGCCCATGTCGGCGAGGTAACGGGTGATGCCCGTCTGGGAGTTGTAGAGCAGCACCCAGATCGCGGAGGTCAGCACGCCGGAGACGGCCCACGGTGAGAAGACCATGGCGCGGCCGAGGGCGCGGCCGACGAAGGTCTGGTTGACGATGAGGGCGAGCGCCAGGCCGAACAGCAGTTGCAGTCCGACCTCGACGAAGACCCACTTGGCGCTGAAGACGAGGGTGTCCCAGAACAGCGGGTCCTCGGTGAAGATGTGGGTGAAGTTGTCGAAGCCCGCGAAGCCGTTGCGCCAGGGCTTGGTGGGGTTGTAGTTCTGCAGGCTGTAGTAGAAGACGCTGAGGACCGGGTAGGCGATGAAGCCCAGCATGAGCAGGGCGGCCGGCGCGATCAGCAGATAGGGAAGCCTGCGGGGCGTGGCGGAGGCACGGCGCCGCCGGGGTGGCCTGGGCGGTTTCGCCACGGCTGCGGCATGGGCCATGACTGTTCTCCGTTTCTCGGTACGTCGTGCTGTGTGGTGCGTGTGCGGGTGAAGCGCTTTCTTCATAGGTGTGCGAGGGCCGGACCTGCGGCCGGTCAGCCGGCGTACGGGTCCTGGACCGTGCCCGGTCGGGCGAGGAACTCGAAGTCGCAGCCGGTGTCGGCCTGCGTGATCTGCTCGTTGTAGAGCGCGCCGTAGCCGCGCTCGTAACGCACGGGCGGCGGTGTCCAGTCCGCCCGGCGGCGCTCCAACTCCGCGTCGTCGACGTCGAGTCGGAGCAGGCGGTTCTCGACGTCCAGGGTGATCGAGTCCCCGGTGCGGACGAGGGCGAGCGGGCCGCCGACGTACGACTCGGGGGCGATGTGCAGGACGCACGTGCCGTAACTCGTCCCGCTCATCCGGGCGTCGGAGATCCGCACCATGTCCCGTATGCCCTGCTTGAGCAGGTGGTCGGGCAGGGGCAGCATCCCGTACTCGGGCATGCCGGGGCCGCCCTTGGGTCCGGCGTTCCGCAGAACCAGCACGCTGTCGGCGGTGATGTCCAGCGCCGGGTCGTTGATGGTGCGCTGCATCTGCTTGTAGTCGTCGAAGACGACGGCTCGGCCGGTGTGCTTGAGCAGATGCGGTTCGGCGGCGATGTGCTTGATGACGGCGCCGTCCGGGCAGAGGTTGCCACGCAGTACGGCGACCCCGCCCTCGTCCGCCACCGGGTTGTCCCGGGTGCGGATGACGTCGTCGTCGTGCACCTGCGCGCCGGCGATCTGCTCGCGCAGGGTGTCGTGGGAGACGGTGGGACGGTCCAGGTGGAGCAGGTCCGGGATCCGGGAGAGGAACCCGGGCAGTCCGCCCGCGAAGTGGAAGTCCTCCATCAGGTACGTCTGTCCGCCGGGCCGCACGTTCGCGAGCACCGGGACGGTGCGGGCGACGCGGTCGAAGTCGTCGAGGGTGAGCTTGACGCCCGCGCGGCCGGCCATGGCGATCAGATGGATGACGGCGTTGGTGGAGCCGCCGAGCCCCAGGACCGTCGTGACGGCGTCCTGGAATGCCTCCGCGGTGAGGATGTCGCCGAGTTTGCGGTCCTTGTGGACCAGGTCGACGATCGTCAGGCCCGCCCGGGCGGCCATCCGGTCGTGTCCGGAGTCGACGGCCGGGATGCTGGAGGCGCCCGGGACGGTGACGCCGAGGGCCTCGGCGGCGGCGGTCAGCGTGGACGCCGTCCCCATGGTCATGCAGTGGCCGGGCGAGCGGGCCAGGCCGTTCTCCAGTTCCAGCATGTCGCAGTCGCCGATGAGGCCGGCCCGCTTGTCGTCCCAGTACTTCCACATGTCGGTGCCGGAGCCCAGGACCTCGCCTCGCCAGTGTCCGGGCAGCATGGGCCCGGCGGGCACGAACACGGCGGGCAGGTCGGCGCTGGCGGCGCCCATCAGCAGGGCGGGCGTGGACTTGTCGCAGCCGCCCATCAGCACGGCGCCGTCGACCGGGTACGACCGCAGCAGCTCCTCCGTCTCCAGGGCGAGGAGGTTGCGGTAGAGCATGGGGGTCGGCTTCTGGAAGGTCTCGCTGAGGGTGGAGACCGGGAACTCGAGCGGGAAGCCACCCGCCTGCCACACGCCCCGTTTGACGGCCTGCGCGCGGTCGCGCAGATGGACGTGGCAGGGGTTGATGTCGGACCAGGTGTTGAGGATCGCGATGACCGGCTTGCCCAGGTGCTCCTCGGGGAGGTAGCCGAGCTGGCGGGTGCGGGCGCGGTGACTGAAGGAGCGCAGGCCGTCGGTGCCGTACCACTGGTGGCTGCGCAGCTGCTCCGGGGGCTTCCTGGCGTTCATATCGACCACCCCGCGGCGATGGCGGCGACCTCGGCGCGCTCGCTCTCCGGCAGCAGTCTGCTCGGCGGGCGGACCTCGCGGCGGCACAGGCCGAGGGAGGCGAGGGCCTCCTTGACGACGGTGACGTTGTCGGCGGAGCCGCCTGCGGCGCGCAGTTCCTCGAAGCGGCGGATCTGCTCCCACACCTTCATCGCGGCCGGGTAGTCGCCGGAGCGCAGCGCCTCGATCATGTTCAGCGAGACGGACGGGGCGACGTTGACCAGGCCGGAGGTGAAGCCGGTGGCGCCGGCCGAGAAGTAGGAGGGCGCGTACGGCTCCGCGAGCCCCGCCACCCATACGAACCGTTCGAGTCCCGCGTCGCGGGCGAAGGCGGCGAACTTCGACGCGTCCGGCACGGCGTACTTCACGCCGATGACGTTGGGGCAGGCGTCGGCGAGTTCGGCGAGCCGGGCGCCGGTCAGCTGGGGGTTGCGGAGGTAGGGGACGACGCCCAGTTCGGGCACGGCCTCGGCGATGGCGCGGTGGTAGTCGACCCAGCCGCTCTGGGCGACGTAGGGGTGGACGGGCTGGTGCACCATCACCATCTGCGCGCCGAGTTCACGGGCGTGCCGCGCGGAGGCGACGGCGGTGGGCACGTCGTGGCCCACCCCGACCAGGATCACCGCGCGGTCCCCGGCCTCCTCCACGGTCAGCTCGGTGACCAGCCGGCGCTCGTCGGGGGTCAGGGCGTAGAACTCGCCGGTGTTGCCGTTGGGGGTGAGGGTCGTGATGCCACCGTCGAGGAGACGACGCAGCAAAGCCCGGTAGGTGCCTGAATCGAGGGAGCCGTCCTCGGCGAACGGGGTCACCGGGATCGCCACCACGTCGGCCAGGGCCGCCCGCTGGGTCTCGAACGTCGTTGTCATGCCTGACCGTCCTCTTTCTGGGCTTCCGGGGCCACGAATTCCCCGTCGAACTCCGCTTCGGGGAAGGCCCGTCGTACGAACGACGCGATGTGCGAGTGCAGGGCGCGCGCCGCGCCGTCGGCGTCGCCGTCGAGGGCGAGCCGCAGGATCTCGCGGTGCTCGCTGGCCTCCCGGTCCCAGGAGGGGTCGGTGGCCCAGGCGACGGCCGAGACGAGCGCCGCCTGGTCGCGGACCTCGTCGAGCATCCGGCCGAGCAGCGGGTTGCCGCAGGGCACGTAGAGGGCGCGGTGGAACTCCCGGTTGGCGAGCGAGCGTTCGGCGGTGTCGCCGGCCTGGTCGGCCCGCGTCAGCGCGTCTCGCGCGGCGTCCAGGGAGGCACCGCGCCGCACGGCGCGCTTCAGCGCCTCGGGTTCGAGGAGCAGCCGCACGTCGTAGACCTCGCGCGCCATGTCCGCGTCGACCATGCGCACCGTGACGCCCTTGTACTGGCTCATCACGACCAGTCCGGTCCCGGCCAGGGTCTTGAGCGCCTCGCGCACCGGGGTCTTGGACACCCCGAACTGTGCGGCGAGGTCGGTCTCGACCAGGGCCTGGCCCGGTGTGAACCGGCCGGTGAGGATGCGGCGTTTGATCTCCTCCAGCACGTACTGCGTGCGGGAGGGGATCGGCGTGGGCACAGAGGTCATGCGCGCCTCTCGGATCTCGCGTATCTGATCTCGCGTATTGCGTCTCATATATGACGTACGAAGTACGACGCGGATGACCGTAGGAGTGACCGAGAGTGTTCGTCAATGCTTCTGACAAAGGAACTTGGAGTTGCCCGACGGGGAGCGTGCGCGGCCGCGGCGGGCGGCCGGAGGCCGGGAGACGAGCGCCGGGCGGGGTGGCCCGGGTTCGCTTTCGCGATGTCCCGCGCCGTGCGTGTGGTGGGGAACGGCCGGGCGCGCGGCCGGGCGGGGGTGGTGACGCGCACGGCCCGTCGGGGTGTGCACACGGTCCGCCGCCTCCTGGACGGGCGGGGACCGGGACGGGGGACCGGCCGGGCCGGGCCGTGCGCCATCGCAACTCGGCGAACGTCCTGAACCTCCGCGGTCAGGCGTGACCCGTCCAGTCCGGGTCGCGGCCGCTGAGGCCGATCGTCCGGTCGAGGAGGGAGGCGGTGGGCGGTACGGGAACGACGGGGCCGAAGATGCCGCCGCCTCCGTCGGACTCCGCGGCTGCGGCCAGCAGGAAGTCGTGCGCCGCCTGGAGCGCGGCCGGGTCCGGCTCGTACGGCTGCCCTGTCGCGCGGGCCAGGTCCCAGCCGTGGATCACCAGCTCGTCGGCGGTGACGGCACCGGCGACCCCGCCCGGCAGATCCAGACCGCCCGCGCGGGTCATGCCGGTCCATGCCTCCGGGTCCCGCCAGACCTCCGCGAGCTCGTCGAGCACCTTGGGCAGTTGCTCCCGCCAGCCCGGCCCGATGTCCGGCAGGGCGGCCTCCGGGCTGGTGTCGGTGGTGGCCCCCAGGCTCTTGCGGCCGGCGTCCCGGAAGGCGACGGCCAGCCCGAGAAGGTGGCCCAGCATGTTGCGTACCGCGTACTGCGGACAGGGTGTCCCGTCCGCCAGCTGCCCGTCGGTGACGCCCTCGGCGAGACGGGCCACGATCCGGGTCTGCGGTCCTAGGTCGAGCGTGGTGTCGGTCATCGGAGTGCTCCTCATCGCACGGTGTTCCTGAGAGGTGGACCGGGCCCGGCGGCGAAACTCATCGCCGGTCTGAGGCACCTGCCCGATCCCCCGGCGGGTGCCTTAGATCCACGATGACCCGTCATGACGACGACATGGACGCCGGCCCGCGTACTGCGCGACCGCAACGCCCGCCTCTACCTCACCGGCGTGGTGATCTCCGGCTTCGGCACCTCCGCGCTGTGGCTGGCCTCGGGGGTGTGGGTCAAGGACCTCACCGGCTCGGACGGTCTCGCGGCCCTGTGCATGCTGGCGATGTGGGCGCCCACCCTGGCCGGCCCGCTCCTCGGCACCCTGGCCGACCGGTTCCGCCGCCGGCCGCTGCTGATCGCCGCGAGCCTGCTGATGGCGGCGCTCCTGCCCGCCCTGTGCGTCGTCGATTCCCCGCGGGGGCTGTGGCTGCTGTACGCGGTGCTGTTCGTGTACGGCGCGACGGGCGTCGTCCATGACGCGGCCGAGTCGGCGCTGATCGCCACCGCCGTGGACCGCTCCCTGCTCGGCGACTTCAACGGACTGCGGATGACCGCCAACGAGGGCATGAAACTGCTGGCCCCGCTGGCGGGCGCGGGCCTGTACGCGGCGTACGGCGGGGCGGGCGTCGCCGTACTGGACTCGGTCACCTTCCTGCTCGCCACGGTCGTGTACGCGTCGCTGCGGGTACGGGAGGACCGGCCGGTACGCGCGCCCGGCGGGGGTACGGCCGAGGGCGCCCGCCATCTGTGGGCGCATCCGGTCCTGCGCCCGCTGGTACTGGCGGCCGGCGCCACGATGCTGTGCGCGGGCCTGAACGGGGCGCTGATCTACGCCGTGGTCGAGGCCCTCGGCCACTCCCCGGCGTACGCCGGCGTGCTGTACGCCGTCCAGGGCGCGGGTTCGGTACTCGTCGGCCTGCTCTCCGGCCCGGCCCTGCGGCGCCTGGGCGAACGGCGCTTCGCGGCGTACGGCATCGCCCTGCTGGCCGCGGCGGTGGGACTGCGCGCGATCCCCAACGAACCCCTGGCATGGGTCTGCAGCGCGGCCGTGGGCGCGGCCCTGCCGGCGGTACTGATCGCCGCCCTGACGGCACTCCAACGCGAAACCCCGCCCACCCTCCTGGGCAGAGCCACGGCCACCGCCAACACCCTGATCTACACCCCAAACGTCCTGGGCCTGGCCACAGCGGCGGCCCTGGCCGACCACACCGACCACCGCCTGCTCCTGGCCGCCGTCGCCTGCGCCCTCGCAGCGACGGCCACACCCCTCCTCACCCCCCGAAACCCCACCCCGGCCTGACACACCCCAACCGCGAACACCCACCCCCCGTTCCCGCGGGCAATCGTGCCGCTGGGGCGGCACGGGTGGGCGCGACGGCACCCCGCGAGCACCGGGCTGCGCAAACACGCCCCGGCCCCGGCCCGCACCGGCGGCTCAGAGCCCCGCCAACACCCCCCGCACCGCCTCCAGATCCGCATCCGCGGCCAACCCCGCGTGATACAGCCGCAGTTCCGTCGCCCCGAGGCGCCGCGCCTCCACCACGTCCGCCGCCAAGCCCGCAGGGCTGCCACCCATGCCGGAGACCACGGTGAAGTTGGCGGCGAGGACAGCGCCCCCGCGGGCCTCCCGGGCGAACGGACTCAGCAGACCGGCACCCCCCGTGCACGGTACGACCACGCCATCGGCGACACCCAGGATGTGCGCGGGATCCACACCCGCGTTGGCCCCGCAGTGATAGGACACCGGATCCGCGTGCAGCAGCACCTGAAAGCCTTCGGGAGCGGCCCGGCGTACAGCCCCGACCGCCGCCTCCTGCAACGTCCGGGCCGTATCGTCCCGCCACGCACGCGTGGCGTTCGCCGTGGCCTCACCGAGGAGTGTCGAAACCCCCGCCCACCCCCCGTCGGAGGGCGCCCCCCGCCACACCGGTTCCAGTGCGGTGCGTACGGAGGCGGCGAGCTCATCACCGTCCAGTCCCCGGGCCCCGTAGCCGTCACGGCAGGCGGGACAGAAGCACAGGGACATCAGGTACTGGCCGGCATCCCCCAGCCCCACCCCCGCGGTCTTGTCGTGGGCGTGCAGATGGGCCAGTCCGTACCAGCCGAGGGACTCCAGTTCGGTACCGCGCGCGCCGGGCCGCACCGCCGCCTCGGCGGCGAGATCGACCAGATACGCACGCGTACCGGCCTGCGCGATACACGGCGCCCACGGATAACGGTCACCGTAGGCGTTGACCACCGAGGTGTCCGGATGCTCCGCCCCCAGCCGGGAGTTGTGCGCGAGCACCACCCACGTGTGCACCTCGAGACCCGCGTCCGCGAGCGCGGCGGCGGCCGCACCGAAGGCGTCGCCGGGCGCCCAGTCGCCGGCCGCGTAGGGCCGCGGGACGCGCCCCGCCCACCGCTCCCCCGGCGGGTACAGCACCGCCGCGTGCTCCGCGGTCACCACCCGATGCCGGGGATGCCGAGGAGTCAGCGCCCGCGTCGAGTGATACGCCGACGCCAGCGTCACCTGCCCCACCCCCAGCCCGGCGATCCGCCCGGCCGCCTCCGGATCCCCGTTGACATCCCAGGGATAGACGAACGCCGACGCCTTCACTTGCCCTCCTCGAGCAGCGCGTGTCCCCGCTCGATCAGCTGAGCGAGCTGCTTCACATGATCCCCGGCCGGTTCGTGCAGTGGCGGCCGCACCTCTCCCACGTCGAGGCCGCGCAGGCGCACCCCCGCCTTGACCAGGGAGACGGCGTAACCGCTCCCCTTGGCGCGCAGTTCGACGAACGGCCGGTAGAAGCCGTCGACCAGCCGGTTCACGGTGACCGTGTCGCCGGTACGGAACGCCTTGTGACAAGCGAGCGCGATCTCGGGCGCGAAGCAGAACGCCGCCGACGAGTAGAGGGTGATACCGAGGGCGCCGTACGCGGGCTGGGTCAGTTCGGCGGTGGGCAGCCCGTTGAAGTACAGGAAGTCCGCGGGCCCTTCGGCGCGTACGGTGCTGACGATCCGCTGCATCAGGTCGAGGTCACCGAGGCCGTCCTTGAGGCCGATGATCCCCTCCGTGCGGGCCAGTTCGACGACGGTCGCCGGGGTGAAGACGGCGTTGTCGCGCTGGTAGACGACGACCGGCAGGGACGTCGCGGCGGCCAGCTGCCGGTAGTGCCGCAACAGCCCCTCCTGCGCGGCCCGCACCAGATACGGCGGCATCGCGAGCAGCCCGTCGGCGCCCGCACGCTCGGCGAGGCGGGCGTAGCGGACCGCGAGCGCGGTGCCGTAGCCGGCGCCCGCGACGACCGGGACACGACCGCCGGCGGCCTCGACCGCGGCGCCCACGCACAGCTCGAACTCCTCGGGCGTCAGCGCGTGGAACTCACCGGTGCCGCAGCAGGCGAACACGGCGGCGGCCCCGGTCTCCACCCCGCGCCGTACATGGAGCCGGTAGGTGTCGAGGTCGAGGGTGCCGTCGGGTCCGTAGGCGGTGACCGGGAAGAACAGCGGCCCGCTGGGGACACCGAGTCGGGTGGTGAGAGGGGCTGGCGTCACAAGCTCTCCCGGGTCCATATTCCTGATTCACGTCCATATTCCTGAACATGTTCACGCTAAGACGCCCCGAGGACCCCGGTCAAGCACCCCTCTCCGTCACACACCAGCGGATTCTTCCCTTCCCCAGGAAGTCGCGGAATACTTGACGCGCCGCGCCCCGCCTCCTTAGCGTGTCCAAGAATATGAATGCCGTGCGCACATATGTACGGTGTCGCGGCCGGCGATGCAAGGAGACCCGAGGATGCCCGCTCCCCGCACCGTTCTGCTCACCGGCGCCGCCGGCGGCCTCGGCACCCTGATGCGGGGACTGCTCCCGGCACACGGCCATGAGCTGCGCCTGCTCGACATGCGCCCGATCGACGGCGAACCGGACACGGTCGTCGCCGATCTCGCCGACAGGGACGCCCTGCGCGAGGCGGTCCGCGGCGTCGACGCGATCGTCCATCTCGCGGGCATCTCCCTGGAGTCCTCGTTCGAGAAGATCCTCAGGGCCAATATCGAGGGCACGTACAACCTGTACGAGGCCGCCCGCGAGGAGGGGGTCCGCCGTATCGTCTTCGCCTCCTCCAACCACGCCGTCGGCTACACCCCCCGCCCGCGGGACGGCGACCCGCTCATCCCGGCCGGGACGCCGCGCCGCCCGGACACCTACTACGGCCTGTCCAAGTGCTTCGGCGAGGACCTCGCCCAGCTCTACTGGGAGAAACACGGGATCGAGACCGTCTCCGTGCGCATCGGCTCCTGCTTCCCCGAGCCGACCAGCGTGCGCATGCTGTCGATCTGGATGAGCCCGGCGGACGGCGCCCGCCTCTTCCACGCGGCCCTCACCGCCGAGAACGTCGGGCACACCGTCGTCAACGGCTCCTCCCGGAACACCCGCCAGTGGCTGGACCTCACCTCCGCGCGGGCGCTCGGCTACGAGCCGCAGGACGACTCCGAGCAGTACGCCGAGAAGCTGATCGCCGAGCAGGGCGAGCTGGATCCGGACAATCCGGCCCACTCCAGCCTGGGCGGCCCCTTCCTCACCGACCCGCCGATCTGGCCGTACTGAGACCGGCCACCACGGCGGAAACACGACCCTCACAGGAGCGGACGGGCACCGAACGGGCCCGTCCGCTCCCGCATTCGGGCATCGGCAATGCCCGAACCCACGTGGCCGCGCACGGGCATGCAGGTCGAAGACGGGCACGCGGCGAATCAAACGGGCACAACCGGGCAGCATCGGATCAGTAACAGGCCTGTTCAGGCTGCGGGGACCGCTGTACAACTTGCCCCATGGACGCCACCGAGCCCGAACGGGCACGTCCGTAGCACCGGACGGAGGCGATCGAGGCGCGGAAGAACGTACGGAAGCGGGTGTCGCCGATGACGACGACCAGAGCGGCGCAGAGCGCCGAGGAACGCCAGCGCGAGATCGTTCGCCTGGCACGGGCCACCGGCTCCGTCGAGGTCACCGCCCTCGCCACCGATCTGGGCGTCGCCCGGGAGACCGTACGGCGGGACCTTCGGGTACTGGAGGACCACGGCCTGCTCCGCCGCACCCACGGCGGCGCCTGCCCGGTGGAGAGCGCCGGATTCGAGACGACCCTCGCCTTCCGCGCCACCAGCCACGTACCCGAGAAGCGCAGGATCGCGGCGGCCGCCGCCGAACTCCTCGGCGACGCCGAGACGGTCTTCGTCGACGAGGGCTTCACCCCGCAGCTCATCGCCGAGGCCCTGCCCCGGGACCGGCCGCTGACCGTGGTCACCGCGTCCCTGCCCACCGCCGGCGCCCTCGCCGAGACCGAGAACGTCTCCGTCCTGCTCCTCGGCGGCCGGGTCCGCTCCGGCACCCTGGCCACCGTCGACCACTGGACCACCAGGATGCTCGCCGGATTCGTCGTCGACCTGGCGTACATCGGCGCCAACGGCATCTCCCGTGAACACGGCCTGACCACCCCCGACCCCGCCGTCAGCGAGGTCAAGGCACAGGCCATCCGCTCGGCCCGGCGCTCGATCTTCGCCGGGGTGCACACCAAGTTCGGCGCGGTCAGCTTCTGCCGCTTCGCCGAGGTCGGCGCGCTCGAGGCGATCGTCACCAGCAACCTCCTCCCCGCCGCCGAGGCACACCGCCACTCCCTGCTCGGCCCGCAGGTCATCCGCGTCTGACGGCCGAGCCGCCCCGCCGCACCAGCACGTCCCCGAACCACCGGGCACACCTCCCCGGGTGAGCCCGTACGACCCCACAGCTCCCGTTTTGTTCAGATACGACCAGGAGTACCGCATGCGAACCGAGAGTCGACGCATATCCCGCAGCCTCTACGCCGTGGCCGCCTCGGCGGCGCTGATCACCCCGCTCGCCGCGTGCTCCGGCGCCGGCGGGTCCGGATCGTCGGACGGCCGCTCGATCAACGTCCTCATGGTGAACAACCCGCAGATGGTCGAGCTGCAGAAGCTCACCGCGGACAACTTCACCAAGGACACCGGCATCAAGGTGAACTTCACGGTGCTGCCGGAGAACGACGTCAGAGACAAGATCAGCCAGGACTTCGCGAACCAGGCGGGTCAGTACGACATCGCGACCCTCAGCAACTACGAGATCCCGATCTACGCCAAGAACGGCTGGCTCCACTCCCTGGACTCCTACGTCAAGGGCGACAAGGCCTTCGACCAGGACGACATCCTGCCCCCGATGACCGAGGCGCTCACCGCCGAGGACGGCAAGCTCTACGGCGAGCCCTTCTACGGCGAGTCCTCCTTCCTGATGTTCCGCAAGGACGTCCTGGAGAAGGAGGGGCTGAAGATGCCCGAGAAGCCCACCTGGACCCAGGTCGCCGACCTGGCCGCGAAGGTGGACGGCTCAGGCGCCGGAATGAAGGGCATCTGCCTGCGCGGCCTGCCCGGCTGGGGCGAGGTGACGGCCCCGCTCACCACGGTCGTCAACACCTTCGGCGGCACCTGGTTCGACGAGGACTGGACCGCCCGCCTGGACTCCAAGGAGTTCAAGGAGGCCACGAAGTTCTACGTCGACCTGGTCCGTGAGCACGGCGAGGCCGGCGCCGCCCAGTCCGGCTACGCCGAGTGCCTCAACAACATGACCCAGGGCAAGACCGCCATGTGGTACGACGCCACGGCCGGCGCCGGCTCGCTGGAGGCCGAGGGCTCCCCGGTCAAGGGCAAGATCGGCTACGTGCCCGCGCCGGTCGAGAAGACCGACAGCTCCGGCTGGCTCTACACCTGGGCGTGGGGCATCCAGAAGTCGTCCGACAACGCCGAGGACGCCTGGAAGTTCATCTCGTGGGCGTCCGGCAAGGAGTACGAGAAGCTCGTCGGCGAGAAGATCGGCTGGTCGAACGTGCCGGCCGGCAAGCGCGCCTCGACCTACGACATCCCGGAGTACCGCGAGCAGGCCGGCGCCTTCGCCGACGTCACCCGTGACGCCATCGCGAGCGCCAAGCCGGAGGACCCGGGCGTGCAGCCCCGGCCCGCGCCCGGCATCCAGTTCGTCGGCATCCCCGAGTTCACCGACCTCGGTACCAAGTTCTCCCAGGAGATCAGCTCCGCCATCGCCGGCCGCCAGTCGGTGGAGGACGCGCTGGCCAAGGCCCAGAAGCTCGCCGAGGCCGTCGCCGAGAAGTACGAGGCGTCATGACGCTGACGAAGACCGACCGGGTCGCCGCCGCTCCTGGGGGAGCGGCGGCCCCGCCGCCGAACCGTATCCGCGCCTGGGCCACCCGGGCGCCCCTGCTGCCCGCGCTGATCTTCATGATCGTCGTGACGCAGCTGCCCTTCGTGGCCACCCTGGTGATCTCGTTCTTCGACTGGAACGCGCTCTACCCGGACGACCGCCAGTTCGCCGGATTCTCCAACTACGGCGATGTGCTGAGCGACCCCGCCCTGCGGAAGTCGATCTGGACGACCATCCTTCTCACGGTCACCGTGGTGCTGGTGAGCCTGCTCCTCGGGCTGCTGCTCGCGCTGCTCCTCGACCGCCGCTTCCGCGGCCGGGCGGCGGTGCGCACCATGCTCATCGCGCCGTTCCTGCTGGTCCCGGTGGCCGCCGCGCTGCTGTGGAAGCACGTGCTCTTCAACCCGGAGTACGGCCTGTTCAACGGCATCCTGAACGCGATCGGCGGCGAAGGTGCCGCACAGCCGGACTGGATCTCCGAGATGCCGCTGATGGCGGTGGAGGCCTCGCTGGTCTGGCAGTGGACGCCGTTCATGATGCTGATCCTGCTCGCCGGACTGCAGAGCCGGGACTCCCAGCTGATCGAGGCCGCCCGGATGGACGGCGCGAGCGACTGGCAGGTGTTCGTCCACATCACGCTGCCGCATCTGCGCCGCTACCTCGAACTGGGCGTCCTGCTCGGCTCGATCTACATCGTGCAGAACTTCGACGCGGTGTTCACCATCACCTCCGGAGGCCTGGGCACCGCCAACCTGCCCTACACGATCTACCAGACCTTCTACCAGGCGCACGAGAACGGTCTCGCCTCCGCGGCGGGCGTCATCGTCGTCATCGGGTCGATCATCCTGGCGACCTTCGCGCTGCGCGTCGTGTCGTCGCTGTTCCGCGAGGAGGTGTCCCGCTGATGACCACCGTCGCCACCGCCACAAAGACCGTGTCCACCCGGCCGGGACGGCCGGGCAGGCTCCGGGCGAGCGCCCTGGGCATCCTGGCCTGGCTGGCCGGACTCGCCTTCGTGGCACCCCTGTTGTGGATGGTCCTCACGTCCTTCCACTCCGAGGCCGACGCGGCGACCAACCCGCCCTCGGTGACCGCCCCGCTGACACTGGACAGCTACCGGGAGTTCTTCGGCCTGACCGGCGGCGCCAGCCCCTGGCCCGCGATGATCAACTCCATGACCGCCTCGGTGGTCTCCACGCTGCTGACCCTGCTCCTGGCCGTGCCCGCCGCGTACGCCCTGTCCATCCGGCCGGTGAAGAAGTGGACCGACGTCCTCTTCTTCTTCCTGTCCACCAAGATGCTGCCGCTGGTGGCCGGCCTGCTCCCCATCTACCTGTTCGCCAAGAACACGGGCCTGCTCGACAACATCTGGGCGCTCGTCATCCTCTATACGGCGATGAATCTGCCGATCGCGGTCTGGATGATGCAGTCCTTCCTCGCGGAGGTGCCGGTCGCGATCATCGAGGCGGCCCAGATCGACGGGGCGAAACTGCCCACCGTCCTCGGCCGCGTCGTCGCCCCCATCGCCCTGCCCGGCATCGCGGCGACCGCCCTGATCTGCTTCATCTTCAGCTGGAACGAACTGCTGTTCGCCCGGGTCCTGACGGGTGTGGTGGCCGAGACCGCCCCCGTCTTCCTGACCGGCTTCATCACCAGCCAGGGCCTCTTCCTGGCCAAGGTGTGCGCCGCGTCGCTCGTCATCTCCCTGCCGGTGCTCGCCGCGGGGTTCGCCGCCCAGGACAAACTCGTCCAGGGCCTGTCGTTGGGAGCCGTGAAATGAAGGCCGCCGTCATCGAGTCCGTGGGCAAGGCCGTCGTCACCGAGGTCCCGGACCCGACGCCAGGGCCGCGCGACGTCGTCGTCGAGGTCGCCGCGTGCGGGCTGTGCGGCACGGATCTGCACATCCTCCAGGGCGAGTTCGCGCCCAAGCTGCCGATCGTGCCCGGGCACGAGTTCGCCGGCGAGGTCGTCGGGATCGGCTCCCAGGTCACCGAGGTGTCGCTCGGCGATCAGGTGGCGGTGGACCCCTCCCTGTACTGCCACGAGTGCCGCTACTGCCGCGTCGGCCACAACAACATGTGCGAGCGCTGGGCCGCGATCGGCGTCACCACGGCGGGCGGCGCCGCCCAGTACGCGGTGGCGCCCGTGGCGAACTGCGTGAAGCTCCCCGAGCATGTCCGCACCCAGGACGCGGCGCTGATCGAGCCCCTCTCCTGCGCGGTGCGCGGCTACGACGTGCTCCAGTCGCGCCTCGGCGCCCACGTCCTGATCTACGGGTCCGGGACCATGGGCCTGATGATGCTGGAGCTGGCCAAGCGGACGGGCGCGGCGAGCGTCGACATGGTGGACCTGAACCCGGCGCGGCTGGAGACGGCGCGGTCGCTGGGGGTCTCCGGGTCGGCGGCGACCCCGGACGAGCTCGACCGTCCGCAGGGCTGGGACCTCGTCATCGACGCGACGGGGAACGCGGCGGCGATCCAGGACGGGCTGGAGCGGGTGGCCAAGGCGGGAACGTTCCTGCAGTTCGGTGTCGCCGACTATGCGACACGTGTGCAGATCGATCCGTACCGGATCTACAACCAGGAGATCACGATCACGGGGTCCATGGCCGTGCTGCACAGCTATGAGCGGGCGGCGGAGCTGTTCGCCGGGGGTGTGCTGGACCCGGACGTCTTCATCAGCGACCGGGTCCCGCTGGACCAGTACCCCGCGGCCCTGGACCAGTTCGCGTCGGGCGTGGGCCGGAAGATCGTGGTGGTGCCGTAGGGGTAACGCCGGAGGGGCTGACTCAGCCCCTCCGGCGTTTGAGGAGCGGGGTCTGGGGCGGAGCCCCAGGTTCGGGACGGGAAGGGGCGGCGGGGGCGAGCACGAAACCTCTGACCCGATCGGGGCACAGGTAAGGGAACGGTAAAACAACCTCGCTCGTTCACCCGGCATGACCGCTATGACCCCCGGCTCGAACATCCCTCTCCCCACCGCCCACATCGCGGTGGACGTCGCCGCCCCCGTGCGCCTCGACGTTTCGGGCCTCCTCCTCACCGCCGACGGCAAGGTCCGCTCCGACGCCGACTTCATCTTCTACAACCAGCCGAGCGGCCCCGGCGTGACCTACCGTCCCGACGGCATCACGGTCGACACCACGGCCGTACCCCCCGGCATCGAGAAGATCGTCGTCACCGCCAGCCCCGACGCCGCCGGCCAGTCCTTCCAGGGCATCGAACCCACCGCCACCATCCGCAACACGGACGACAACTCGGTCCTGGCCACCTTCACTCCCCCGCGCCTCGGCACCGAGACGGCGCTGGTGATCGTCGAGGTCTATCTGCGCAACGGCGCCTGGAAGGCCCGGGCCGTCGGCCAGGGATACGCCAACGGCCTGGCCGGCATCGCCACCGACTTCGGCGTCACGGTCGAGGAACCGGCGGCCCCCGCCCAGCCGGCGGCTCCCGCCCAGCCGGCGGCCGCCCCGCAGGCACCCCCGATGCCGGCCACACCCCCCGCGGCCCCCGCCCCCGCCCCCGGCACGGGGAAGATCAACCTCGACAAGGGCCGCGTCAGCCTCCAGAAGAACCAGACCGTCTCCCTGATCAAGGGCGGCCAGCCCCTGCTGTCCCAGGTCAAGATGGGCCTCGGCTGGGAGCCGGCCTACCGCGGCAAGGACATCGACCTGGACGCCTCGGTCATCGCCTACGGCCCGCAGCGCAACCACATCGACAGCTGCTACTTCGGCAAGCTGCAGATCGTGAACGGCGCGATCCGTCACTCCGGCGACAACCTCACCGGTGAGGGCGGCGGGGACGACGAGGTGATCACCGTCGACCTGGGCCGGCTCCCGACGGACGTCACCGGCCTGGTGTTCACGGTCAACTCGTTCTCCGGCCAGAAGTTCACCGAGGTCGCCAAGGCGTACTGCCGTCTGCTGGACGCCACGACGGGCGAGGAGCTGGTCCGCTTCGACCTCACCGGCGCCGAGGCCCAGACGGGCGTCATCATGGCGAAGCTGATCCGCCAGTTCTCCGGCGAGTGGGAGATGACCGCGATGGGCGACTTCGTGAAGTCGCGCACGGTACGCGGGATGGTGAAGCCGGCCGCCCAGGCGCTGTGACGGCGACCGCTGCCGCGAGCCGCGGGGCGTCCCCGCTCAGGGGGCGCCCGGGGCCCGCAGCCCGGTCATCAGCAGTTCCAGATACCGGCGGATCCGCCGGATCTGCTCGGCCTCCCCGCCCGCCGGCCCGGCGGCCGTCGCCACGCCGTGGGCCAGCCGCAGTACATCGTCCGGCTCGACGTCCCGGCGCAGCACCCCCGCCTCGCGCGCCGACCCCACCAGCCGGGACATGGCGCTCTTCAGCGGGTCGCAGCACTCCGTGTCACCGCCCCCGACGGCGGAGCCCAGCAGCGCGCACAGTCCCCGGATCCGGAGCATCCCGGCGCCGAGTTCGTTCAGCCACTCCACCAGCGCCTCGCCCGGCGGCAGCCGGCCGGCCAGTTCACCGGCCCGCGCCGCGATCGAGTCGATGCGGTCGACGTAGGCGGCCTCCAGCAGCGCCTGGCGGGTCGGGAAGTGCCGGTAGAGGGTGCCGGAGCCGACGCCCGCCCGCTTGGCGATGTCGTCGAGCGAGGCACCCTCGCCGTGCGCGGCGAACGCCTCCACCGCGGCCCGCAGCAGCAGTTCACGGTTGCGGCGGGCGTCCGCACGCATGGACCTGACCTGCGTCATCAGCCACTCCTCGGACCCGGGACCCCTCCCCGTACCCTACCGAGCGGGGTACGGGGAGGGCCCAAGACCGGGTCGGGCCCTCACGCGGCCCACGGCCAGTCCGCGTCCCGGCCGGCCTCCAGCAGCGGCACCATCCGGAAGGCCGCGTCCGACAGCCCCCCGAAGGTGTGCCGGTTCGCCGTGCCCGACGGGCCCTGACCCGCCCGGTACCCGGCCAGGTTCCAGGTGTAGACCGGCACATCGGCCGGGACCTGCTCGGTCGGGTCGCCGTGCCGGCTGTAGGCGTACTGCTCGTCGGTGACGATCAGCACCCGGTCGTGCCGTGCGTAGTGCCGGCGCACCGCCTCGGTGGTGTCGGTGCCGCCGAGGTCCCCGAACCGGCCGAGGATCTTCAGCACCGACTCGCCCCGGCGGAA
Source organism: Streptomyces sp. NPDC048584 (assembly GCF_043199595.1). Classification (NCBI taxonomy): domain Bacteria; kingdom Bacillati; phylum Actinomycetota; class Actinomycetes; order Kitasatosporales; family Streptomycetaceae; genus Streptomyces; species Streptomyces sp. NPDC048584. The sequence continues at coordinate 8,791 of NZ_JBICWF010000020.1, read as the reverse complement.
CGGCACCGGCTTGCTGGTCGAGCCGAACTCGACCAGGTCCGCCTTGTCGGCCCGCAGCGCCAGCGCCGTACCGAAGACCGCCGCGGCGTCCGCGCGGGTGAGTTCGGAGCGGTCCGACATCCGCGAGTAGAACATCGAGCCCGACCGGTCGACGAGGACCAGGGTGCGGCCCGGCAGCGCGGGCACGTTGGCCAGCGAGTGACCGAGCGCCCGCTCCAGCGGGTACGACCAGCGCAGCGACGGCGCGTGCCGGTACGCGGCGAGGAACCGGAAGGGGAACTGCCGCGACCGCGCGACCTCCGCGGGGTCGGCGATCCGGGCGGCGACCCGCGCCGCCGCCTCGTCCGAGACCCCGGCCTCGTCGAAGTTGCGCAGGTTACGGACGAGAGCCATGGTTCCCATGGACGGGATCACCGATTCCCAGGCCGCCTTGTCCATCGGCCCCTGGAGCCAGCCCGCCAGCGCCTCCCAGGTGAGGCCCGCGGCGGCGAGCCGCTCGGCCCCGTCGGGTGCGGTGACGACCGCGCGCCGCTCCTCGACGGGCAGCGCCATCAGCTCGCGGTGCGCGGTGAGGACATGGTTCGAGGCGGGCGGCACCGCGGTGTCCGGGTTGTGCCGGCGGTCGAGGGCGTACCGGAACAGCTCGCCCTGCCACGGCTTGTCCGGGTCGGGCGCCGCGTGCACCAGGTTGAGGATGTCGCCGAAGCGGTAGCCCTTGGACGCGGTGTCGTACTTCAGCAGGGACCGGCCCCCGTACAGCCGTCGTACGGCGTCGGCGACACCGCGCTTGACCGGCTTCGGGATGCTCCGCCCGTACCGGGCCGTCCAGTAGGCGAGGAGTTCACCGGGCTCGTCGGGCCTGCGCAGTACGGAGTCGACGACCTGACGGTTCGACGGGCCGTCGGTCGCGCCGGCGTCGAGACGGGCCTTGACGTACTCGGCGGCGCCCACGATCGACGCGGTGCGCAGGTTGCCCTCGCCACGCAGCCAGCCCAGCAGCCCGGCCGTCCAGGACGGGTCGCTCACGGCGAGTTCGCGCACGAGTGCCGCGAACCGGTCGTCACGGTCGTCGCCGGTCTCGTAATAGGTCTGCTGCGTCACGAAATTGGAGAGGGCGAGCAGGAAGAGTTCGCCGCGCGGCTCCCGCTCGCGGCCCCGGCCGCCCTCGTAGGTGCGCAGCACACGGCCGGTCGACGTCACTCGCGACGCCGGCTGCGCCTTGGCGGCCCGGGTGTTGAATCGCGCCATGGTGAAATTCCCCCGAATTCCTGTCCGTTGTGGAGGGAGGCGCGACAAAGGAGGGTGCCCGAGAAACGAGTCGGCGGCGGAGACAAGTCAGGCGCGTCTTCCCATTCCGCCACACCGGCCCGAAGCCGATGACGGGATTCGAACCCGCAGTGAACCCGATCCGAGAAGTATCCGCTGCCTGCGCACCGGGCACCCACCGAATGCCGCACGTCCCGAGATCAATTCGGCGGCGGCCTGGATTCGATCGCAACGAAGGAGCCGTCGCCCGCGCACCGGGAGGTGCATGAAGTTGTAGGTGTCCAGAGATCGAGGCCGGCGGAACCGACAGTGGTGCTCTAGCCCCTGAGCTACACCGGCAAGTTGTGCCGGCGACGGGACTCGAACCCGTGACCGCCCCATAATGAGTGGAAGTAGGTCCTGCCTTCGCACCTGGACGTGCATCACTCTAGGAGGGCGGCCCTCGACCGGGCGAGCGAATTAATCAGCGGCGCTTCTGCCGCTTCCAGGGACCGGTGATGGCGAGCATGATGCCCGGTTCCTGGATGTTGGCAAACAGGGTCTTCCCGTCGGGCGAGAAGGTGACGCCGGTGAATTCGCTGAACTCGGGTTCCTCCTCGGTGCCGATGTTCAGTTCGTTCCGGGCGAGGGGATAGGTGCGTCCGCTGTCGGTGGCCCCGAACAGATGCTGCACGCCTTCCCCGTCCTCGGCGATGATCAGGCCGCCGTACGGCGAGACGGTGATGTTGTCGGGGCCGTCGAGGGCGCCGTCCTTCGCCGGGTCCCGGTTGACGCCGAGCAGCACCTTGAGGGTGAGGGTGCGGTGCCGGGGGTCGTAGAACCAGACCTGCCCGTCGTGCCGCACGGGGCTCTCCTCACGGGCGTAGGAGGAGACGATGTACGCCCCGCCGTCGCCCCACCACATGCCCTCCAGTTTGCGGGCGCGGGTGACCTCGCCGTCCTCGAACTGCTCGCGCACGTCGGTGGTCCGGGCGTCGCGGTCGGGTACGTCCACCCAGTCGACGCCGTACACGGTGCCCGTTCTCGTGGCGCGGGAGAGGTCGTCGACGTAACGGCCGCCGGAGTCGTAGCACTTGGGCGCCTGGAGGAGGCCGGCGTCGCCGGCGAGGGTGCGCAGGGCGCGGGGGCCGTGGCGGAAGCCCTCGGGCGGGGTCCAGCGGTAGAACAGGCCGTTGGGTTCGTCGGCGTCCTCGGTGAGGTAGGCGTGGCCGCGCCCGGCGTCGATGACGACGGCCTCGTGCTCGTAACGGCCGAAGAACTTCAGCGGCTTGGGGTCGCGGTTGGCGCGCCGGTCGGCGGGGTCGACCTCGAAGACATAGCCGTGGTCCTTGGTCATGCCGTTCTCGCCGGCCCGGTCGGAGTTCTCCTCGCAGGTGAGCCAGGTGCCCCACGGGGTGGTGCCGCCGGCGCAGTTCTGGGCGGTGCCGGCGATGCCGACCCATTCGGCGACACCGCCGTCGGGGCGGACCTCGACGACGGTGCAGCCGCCGGGCGCGGCCGGGTCGTACACCAGGCCCTCGGCGAGCGGGACCGGGAACTCGACCTCGTCGCGGGGGCCGTCGATCTCGTGGTTGTTGACCAGGAGGGTGCTGCCCCGCGGTCCGGGGAAGGCGGCGGTGCCGTCGTGGTCGGCCGGGGTGAACTCCCCCGACTCCAGGCGGGTTCTGCCGCTCCGGGTGAGCACACGGTACGAGAACCCGGCGGGCAGGGCCAGCAGTCCGGCGGGATCGGCGAGGAGCGGCCCGTACCCGACCCCGCCGTGCCGCCCGGTCTCCTCGTCCGCGCCGGCGGTGCCGGTGGTGGCGAGGGCGTGGGGTGCGGAGGCGAGGGCGGCCACACTGCCCGCCAGCGCGACACCGGCACCGGCGACCGCGGACGTCCTGGTGAAGTCCCTGCGGGTGAGCGACATGCTGTCTCCTGTGACGTGGGCCGTGCGGGCGTGACGAACCCGTGCGCCCGTCACGCTCCCGCCCCTGCCTGAACGCCGGTTGAACACCGGCGGTCACGGGACTTCTCGCTTCCGTGAACCGCGCGGGCTCAGCCCCCGTGCTGCGACCGGGCCTTGAACGCGGCCTTCCGCGCCTCCTTGGCGATCCGCTTGTCGGGGTGCAGCCGTCCCATGGCCTCCAGTACGTCGGCGGTGGCCGGGTGCTCCACGCGCCAGGCCGTGTCGAAGAAGCCGCTGTGCTGCCGTGCCAGCCCTTCCACCAGGGAGCGCAGTTCCTCGGAGTTGCCCTCGGCGGCGAGCTGGGCGGCGACCGTGTCGATGGTCAGCCAGAAGATCAGGCTCTGGGACGGCGCCGGCACATCGGCGGCCCCGTGTTCGGCCAGCCACACCCGGGCCAGCCCGCCGAGCTCGGGGTCGTCGAGCACCTCCCGCAGCGCGGGCTGCGCCGAGGCGCCGACCAGCGACAGCGCCTGCTGGCAGCGCAGCCGCCGCAGCGGCGCCCCCTCGTCCACGCCCCGTGCCGCGGCCAGCAGCTCGCGGGCGGCGGCGAGCGGATCACGCCGCTCCAGCCACTGCACGGTCTCCGCGTGGGCGGCGGCGGGCGGGAAGACCGCGGTGCCGTCGAGGAGGGCGTCCGCGCCCTTGTCCACCAGGTCGCCCACCGCCGGTGCCCCGAACCCGGCCTCCAGCAGCCGGGCGCGCAGCCCGTACAACCCGAGGGGGGTCAGCCGCACCATGCCGTAACGGGAGACGTCGGTCTCGTCCACCGGCGCGGCGGGTTCCTCGCCGGCGTCGGCCATCAGCGCCTCGTCCACGGGCGTGTAGGCGACGAGCCCGGCCGGCTCCAGCATGCGGAACTGGTCGTCCAGCCGCATCATGGCGTCGGAGACCTGCTCCAGGACGTCGTTGGTGGGTTCGGCCATGTCATCGGGCACGATCACGGACGCGGCCAGCGCGGGCAGCGGCACCGGCGCCGCGGTCCCGGTCTCGTCCCCCACGGTCAGCAGGTACAGGTTTCCGAGCACCCCGTCCAGGAAGTCGGCCTCGGCGTCGGGATCCCAGTCCAGGGCGCCGAGGTCGACCTCCCCCGAGCCCTCGCCGTCGGCGAGGGCGTCGACCAGCCCGCCCAGATCGGGCACGCTCGCGTCCGCGAGCACGGTCTCCAGAGCCGCGAGCCACACCTCGAGCACGTCCTGCGGCGCACCCCCGGTGAGCGCGGCGAGGGCGCCTCCCGCCGTGACCGTCCCCTCCTCCTCGTCGATCACCTCGACGAGCCCGGCGTCCACGGCGACACGCCAGGCCTCGCTGGCGTCCGCCGCGGCGTCGTCCCCGGTGAGCCCCAGTTCGGCGGCGGCCGCGGGCAGTTGCTCGTCGACGAGGCCGCCCCCGGCGTCGACCCGGGTGTCCGCCCCGGCCCAGCGGGCGAGCCGGGCGGCCCGGGACAGCAGCGGGGTGGACAGGGCGTCGCGCGCCAGCTCCGCCTCGGGACGCAGCCGCGCGGGCGGCAGGATGGAGCTGTCTGACATCGGCTGTTTCTCCTAGGACCTCTCACGTCTCAACAACTCAGCCTAGACGGATTTCCACCCATGCCGCCCGCTTCCTCTCCTCCTCGGAGTGCGTACATGGCCGAAACCTTGACAAGTGGCCTGGCCCGGCTGGAGATTGACGCGCGTAGAAATGGCGGGTCACACGATTCCCGGAGGAATTCCGTTGCCGAGCAAGTCGTCCGCGCGCCTCGCCGCGCTCACCGTCGCCGCCGTGTGCTGCGCGGCGTCCGCCGTCGTCCTCACGACTCCCGCGCACGCCGACACGGTGCGCGTCCATGACATCCAGGGCGGCACCCGCACCTCGCCGCTGGCGGGCCGGCAGGTCACCGACGTGACCGGGATCGTCACCGGTGTCCGCGCCTACGGCTCGTCCCGCGGCTTCTGGATCCAGGATCCCGCCCCCGACGCCGACCCGGCCACCAGCGAGGGTGTCTTCGTCTTCACGAGCTCCACGCCGAAGGGTGTCGCGGTGGGCGACGCCGTGACGGTCTCCGGCACGGTCTCGGAGTACGTCCCCGGCGGCACGTCCTCCGGGAACCAGTCCCTGACGGAGATCACCCGCCCCACCTTCACGGTCGTCTCCAGCGGCAACCCCCTCCCCGCCCCCACCCGGCTCGACGCACGCTCGGTCCCGGCCGCCTACACCGCCGAACCGAACGGCTCGGTCAACGCGCTCCCCCTGCGCCCCGACAGGTACGCCCTGGACCTCTACGAGTCCCTGGAGGGCATGACCGTACAGGTGGCGGACACCCGCGTCGTGGGCGCCACCGACCCGTACACCGAACTCTGGGTCACGGTGAAGCCGCACGAGCACCGCAACCAGCGCGGCGGCACGGTCTACGGCTCCTACGACGCCCAGAACACCGGCCGCCTCCAGATCCAGTCGCTGGGCCAGGCGGCCGACTTCCCCGACGCGAACGTCGGCGACACCCTCGCCGGAAGGACCACGGGCCCCCTGGACTACAACCAGTTCGGCGGCTACACCCTGGTGGCCGGCGAACTGGGCACCCTGAGGCCCGGGAACCTGCACCGTGAGTCGACGCGAACCCAGCACACCGCCGAACTGGCCATCGCGACGTACAACGTCGAGAACCTGGACCCCTCCGACGGCACCTTCGCCGCCCACGCCGCCGCGATCGTGAACAACCTCAAGTCCCCCGACATCGTGTCCCTGGAGGAGATCCAGGACAACAACGGCGCCACGGACGACGGCACGGTCGCGGCCGATCGGACGATGGCCGGGCTGATCGACGCCATCGAGGCGGCGGGCGGACCCCGCTACGACTGGCGCTCCATCGACCCCGCCGACAAGCAGGACGGCGGCGAACCGGGCGGCAACATCCGCCAGGCCTTCCTCTTCAACCCCGCGAGGGTCTCCTTCACCGACCGCGCGGGCGGCGACGCCACCACGCCCACCGACATCACGAAGATCCGGGGCAGGGCGGCCCTGACCCTCTCCCCCGGCCGTATCGACCCGGGCTCCGAGGCCTTCACCGACAGCCGCAAGCCCCTGGCCGGCGAGTTCACCTTCCGGGGCCGCACGGTGGTCGTCATCGCCAACCACTTCGCCTCCAAGGGCGGCGACCAGGGCCTGACATCGCAGTACCAGCCCCCGTCCCGCAGCTCGGAGACCCAGCGTCACCTCCAGGCGAAGGCGGTACACGACTTCACGGCGAAGATCCTCGAGGCACAGAAGAACGCCGCCGTGGTGGCCCTGGGCGACATCAACGATTTCGAGTTCTCCAGGACCACGGAACTCCTCGAAGGCGGGAACACCCTCTGGTCGGCGATCAAGTCCCTCCCCCGCTCGGAGCGTTACTCGTACGTGTACCAGGGCAACAGCCAGGCCCTGGACCAGATCCTGATCAGCCCGTCGATCAGGCGGGGCCACCGCTTCAGCTACGACAGCGTGCACATCAACGCGGAGTTCCACGACCAGGTCAGCGACCACGACCCGCAGGTGCTCCGCTTCCGCCCGTAGGGAAGCTCAACCCGCCCGTGACGTGGGGGCCGGGGCGGGGCCGGGGTACCCACCCCGGCCCCGCCCCACCCCGAAGCCGAGGGCGCCGCGCGCACCCTCACCGCACCGGAAGTCGCGCCGCGGGCATCAGCACCGATGGCGCCGCACCATCACGCCGGCGACCACCACCCCCACCACCGCGGAGCCGATGAGCACCGGCTTCCGGTACCGCGCCCCCGCCGCCCCCGCACTGCTCCGCATCTGCACGGTCATCGCCCCGGCCCGGTCACGGAGGTCGTCGGCCCGCGCCCGAGCACGCGCCTTCACGTCCATCTTCCCGGCCAACTCCTCCACGGTGTCGCCGAGTTCGTGACGTGTCCGCTCGATCTCCCGGCGCAGCTCGTCCGGCCCCTTGGCTCCGCGCCCGGCGGCCTCGGCCTCCGCGGCGGCGTCCAGATGGGCCCCGGACCCCGCGCGCCTCACGTCGTGCGTCATCGGTGCGCCCTTCCCTTGATCTCCTCGACATCGGCCTTCACGCTGCCCATGGTCCGCTCGGGCTTGGGCGGCGTGGCCCGGCGCAACTGCCCCCGGCCCGCCAGCGCCAGCACACCGGCGATGAGGAACAGCGCCCCGGTGACGATCAGCGCCGCCGCCCACAGCGGCAGTACGAGATCCAGCGCAACGACACCGGTGGCGGCCATCGCGAGCAGTCCGGCGTAGCCGAAGGCCCCCGCCGCGCCCAGCATCCCGCCGCCGAGCCCCGCGCGGCGCCCCTTCTCCGCCAGTTCCTCCTTGGCGAGCGTCACTTCCTGCCGTGCCAGCCGCGAGATCTGTTCGGTGGCCTGTCCGACGAGTTCACCCACACTGTGCTCGTCACGTACCGGCCGTCGCTCGATGGTTCCGGTCACGATGCGCCTCCTCTCGGGATCGGGCCCCCCGAGTACCCCTCCCTCAGGGGCGCTATCCATACAGGAACGCTTACTGGTAAAGGCCAGAACATTTAAGTAGACCTACGCCGACCATCCGCCCGACACTACCCGCATGACCCCACCGCCCTCCGCCCCCTTGGGCCGCACCCTGTGCGCGATGATCACCCCGTTCACCCCCACCGGCGCACTCGACCTCGACGGCGCCCAGCGTCTCGCCGACCATCTGGTCACCGAAGGCTGCGACGGCCTGGTCCTCTCGGGAACCACGGGCGAGTCCCCCACCACCACCGACGCGGAGAAGTCGTCCCTGATCCGGGCGGTCCGCGAGGCGATCGGCACGCGCGCCACGATCGTCGCCGGCATCGGCACCCCCGACACCGCGCACACCACGCACCTCGCCCGGGAGGCGGAGAAGTCGGGCGCGGACGCCCTGCTCGCGGTGGCCCCGTACTACAGCCGCCCCCCGCAGGACGCGATCGAGGCGCACTTCCTCACCGTCGCCGACGCGACGGACCTCCCCCTCGTCCTGTACGACATCCCGTCCCGTACAGGAGTCCGCATCGAACCGGCGACGATCCTCCGCCTCGCGGACCACCCCCGCGTCAAGGCGGTCAAGGACTGCTCGTACGACTTCCTGGCCGCGCAGACACTGATGTCCCGGACGGACCTCGCGTACTACGCGGGCTGCGACGAACACAACCTGGCCCTCTACTCGGTGGGCGCCGCCGGCTGCGTCAGCACGGTCGCCAACGTGGCCCCGGCCCACATCCGCGCGGTCCTGGACGCCTACGACGCGGGTGACACGAGAAGGGCGACCCGCCTCCAGCACCGCCTGACCCCCCTCATCGAGGCGATGATGGCGAAGGGCCTGCCCGGCACGGTCACAGCGAAGGCGCTCCTCCCCACGCTGGGTCTCCCGGCGGGCCCGGTGCGCCCGCCACTGAAGCCGGCCGACCGCGCGACGACCGCCGGACTCGAGGCGGCGTACGGGAACCTGACAGCCGCTCGGCCGGAGACGGAAGGGGGGCGGGCCCGGGGGGGGGGGGGGCCGCCCCCCCCCCCGCGCCCCCCCACCCCCCCCCCCCCGCCCGCCCCCCCCCACCCCCCGGGGGTTTACAAAAGACGCGGGGCGGGGGGGGCG